>NZ_QKZK01000036.1 GCF_003254275.1 Breznakibacter xylanolyticus
ACACTAAACAACAAACAAATGGCTCAATATTTAGAATTTAAAAAACTGTGCTCAAAAAAGCCCTGATGGACAAAACCAACAGGGCTTTTTTCATTCTGTTAGAACAGTTCCAACTGCTGGGGTACACCTGGTCGATTGACCGTTTGGTGACTTCGAAAAAACTCCATCATCCCAAATTGCTTATCGGTCAGTGTTAACACAATCACTTCGCCCTTGGGCGCCAAAAACGATTTTACACGCTTGATGTGCACATCTGCATTTTCGCGACTGTTGCAGTGCCGGATGTAAATGGAGTATTGCAACATGGCAAACCCATCTTTTTGCAACAATTTGCGAAAGCGAGTATATTCTTTTTTATCCTTTTTGGTTTCTGTTGGCAAATCGAAAAACACAAACACCCACATAATACGGTATTGATTGAGTCCCATGATACTATTGCATTTCGGGATAAAGGATTTTTCGTGTAATCCCTGCAAAGCAATCGGCCACTGAGGCAGTGGTCCGTTGCACTCCCACCATCAAAGGGCTGCTTTTTCCTTCTATCACAATATCAATAACAGGAACTTGCAACAAGTGCCGTTTCATTTCAAGCGTCAATTCCTCACCTGTTTCATTCGCATCTACATAAGCCAACACCAACTGATCAACATAGGGACGATAAGGCTCCATGATATCGTCGGCCAAACAATACGGATTGTATTTATTGCGATGGTGAATCCCCAAAGCTGGCAACAACCCACTGCCTACCAACGAACGCGCCACAACACCTCGCAAAATTGCATAACCATAATTGAACATGGCATTGGGTTGGTCTCCAAAACGGTGACGCTTAAAGCCGGGTGGGTCAAGTAGGTTACTCCAATAATAAGCAGCAGCACGACCTTCCACATTGTCGGGGTCACCACTTTTCACCTGTCGCACAAAAAAATCCATCTTGTCGGTCGTCACCCCATTTTGAGCCAACAACGCCGCTTGGTTTTGGATTTTGGACACCACGGTTTGCTGCCAAAGGTTTTTCTTTAAAGGCAAAGACGACTCCAATTGATTGTATAGTTTTTCAGTGTATGCGTGATGCGAAGCCAAAGGCAGCATCAAAGCCTCGGGCGTGTGGCTATTGTTACAACTCAATGTGGCCACATTGTTCTCGTTCAATGCCATCAATAAGGCATGCGTAATCGTAATCTGAGGATGGTCGAGCACCACCATGCCAATGTCCTCGATGGGTACCGATGCCGATTGCTTAGTGGTGTCATTGGGTAATTCCACAACCAATTGATTGTCGCGTTTTTTCAAATACGCAGGATTGCCGAAGTAAAGCGTTCGTTTGATCATAAGATTCAGGATTAAAAAGTAGATTAAAGAGTGGTAGAACCTCTCGTCCTTACCACTCTATGTATAACTACATTGACAATGCCAAATAGTATGCCAAAAAACATCAATCAATAATTACTTGCCCCAAACGACTTACTCTTAACTTAAGACAATTAGATTTAATCTGATATCTTCCATCAATAGTGTTTTGACTTTTATTATTTGCACCAACCTCATTCTTCAGAACAGGAGAAGAATAAAAATTCGGAACAAAATGTCCTTCATTCCCAGTACAACTTACAAATTTATAAACACGCAGACATTGTTCTTTTGTCAATCCTTCATTTCCTATCACGACAGAAGAATCACACTCTTCATCCTCTGGGATATACACCAAATCATTGGGTGACAAATAAAACAACAGCCTATCGCCTGCCTCGTTGACCAATGGTACTGGCGCCAATTCGGCACGTTTGGCAGTGCCACTCTTAATAAGCTTAGCATTTTGTTTTTCAATTTCTACCACTTTGTAAAACGGTATGGTTTCGTAACTGCGCTTACCCGTTTCTTCGTTTTTGTAAATAGCAAAAAAGAGATTGGTACCTTTGGCGGCTTCAACAAATTTGGCCGATTTGTTCCCTTTATGGCCAACCACGAATTTGTTGCCTACAGGTTCGTATTTCCTTACTTTATAAATAGGTTTATGGAAACGCCCACCATTCAATTTTACAATGTCCTTATTCATTTGATCTATTCCTTCGGGTGAAAAAGCCAATTCGGGATGTTCTTTTGTTTTCCCGTTTTCAACAGTATTGTACCGATCCAGATGCTTCAACATGATTTTTTGAATGGCGGTATCTGTAATGCAGTCAAGAATGGTTCTTGAATCAAAGCTATCATCAACCGCCACTCGTGATGCAGCCAACGAACCATCTGCATAATAGACCTCAACTTTCGACACATCCACACCACCAACCTGCGAATCGTTGTCCTTGAAATACTTGGCAATGGCCTTTTTATCAGGGTGCTTGGCAATCAGCCCTCTTAAAACTTGCTTCAACGTTTTATCCACAATGACATTCACATCAATCAAGGCCATGTCAATGGCAACCGATAACGACACCGCCTTTTTCTTTTTCAAAGTAACAACTCCAGAAACAGTATCTTTGTGCATCGCCTTCCGAATGGCCCAATTGGTACCTGTTTGTGAAACTGTTACCTTTTTCATTTTCCCTTCACCATCGGGTTGCCAACGCTGGTATTTGTTTACGGCTCGGTTGATCACCCTCAGGTTTTGCTTAAAGCTCACAATAGTTGTTTCCAGTGCTTCACGGGCATCTTGGGTAAAGGTGGGCCATGGCTTGTAAAACTCCTTGGCCACGTCAATCTTCTTGCGAACGGTCTCTCCGTTTATCTTTTTCACGATCTCTTTGGGTTCAATCCTGCGAAGTTTGCGGCGCAAATCAAAACGGGTTTCTTTGGCCGATGCCTTGGCATATTCGTTATTAAGATAATTCACATGGTCGCGGGTGGCACAGGCAATCACCAAGGCATCCATGGCATGATGCCGATGGTCAATGCGCTTCTTGTTGAAACCTTTTTGAAGTTCAAGAGGCATTTGGGTTTGAAAAACCTGTTTCCCTCCCTTGTTAACCCATTGGCCAAAGTTGGTTGAGTTGGTCAGTTCGTTCAATCGGATAAAACGAGGCGCCACTATGTCGTTCCACACATCGTTAAGCCCCCAATCCTGTTTTAAAACAGTGGTGATGCTCCCATTGCTCGACACCACGCGCTTGGTGGTTGCTTCCATCTCGCCCTCCTCACGCACAATGTTTGATAAAAGTCCTTTGATGTATTTGCTGATGTAACGGCTGTCGTTCAACTGTCGGTTAATGAAATCCTCTGGGATATCCTCCATGAGCAACTTTTTCATTTTTGCCGGGTTTTGGCCAAAATATTGCTTCACAAACTGGCCATATCCCTCCATCGACATAATGGTGACTTTTTTGCCATAATTCAATTCGATGATTTTACCCTGGTTGTTCTTGATGTACTCAAAAGCTGTATTGTTGTCCTTGTCGGCATTCACCTCGGCCTCGCAAATGACTTTGTTGCTCAACGAATCATCGAAGTAGCGCGACTGTGGAATGACGTGCTCGATTTGATAATCGGACGTAAAAAGTTTAGACAATGGAATGACCTCTCCAGTGTATGGTGAACGGTATTTTTGGTCGAGCCACAATTTATAGCGTACCAACTCACTCTTGGTAGGCTGGTTTAACTTGGAGATTTTCAAAATATCATCAGGAATCTCAGATACAGACATCAGCGCCCCCTCTTCGTAAATCTTTAGTATCTCCTGTTGACTGGGTGAATAGGGTCTTACCTCCTCTATTGCTTTATCGTTCAACAATTCTGCCAATAAGGCTTTGATGCGCAGGTTGGTGTTTTCGTTTTCTGTAATTTGGGAAGTCATGCGTTTCCGCTTGTCAGCAGGATTTTTCATCTCCCTTCCCAGCTCAATGTGTATTTCATCAAAGAAATTTGGTTTACCATCACCATAGCATTGCCAAATGTCGCGAACCACCCGGAGCGTTTCTCCCACTACCTGTTCTACAATTGGGTTTCGCAAGGAATGCTGTTTAAAGTTGGCCAAAAACTTATCGATATCGGCAGGGGTTTGCCACTTTTGGGCATCCACCGATTCGGAATGCCGTCCGTACACCGCGTAACATGCCTGATAGGTGTTGAAGCCCCGTAATGGATATTTACATTTTTGAAAACTTTTGATGACCTGTTTGGGGATATCGTCATCGGCAATGTCTTCAATTGTAGTGTTTGTTGTTAACGTGGACAATCGCTCGTTTACGGCATGAAGTCGATATTTAGCATTGGCATCAACGGCATCTTCACACCAATATTTGCCCATGCGCATAAGCGGCAACAGTTTTTTAATGGCTTTTTCGGAGTAGGCGCCATAATCTTTTTTGAATGGAGGGAACTTTTTGAACTGTTCCACAAAATCATCGCCCAACTGGTATCTGATAGCAAATGATGTCAAAGCCTTGACCAATTCCTGCTTATCGTCAACCGAATAGAGCAAGTGCCACAGTTCCATCTCCACGTCAGGTGTCAAAAAACCATTAGGAACGGAACTGCATGATTTTAGTTTGGACAGGATGGCTCCGCGTGTCTCGTTACACGGATAAAGTTTGTCTTCGACATAATTCCACCGATACTTGGACACATCTTTTTTCAAGCCAAATTTGGGATACTTCAAAAATGCTTTTTGGTCAACCTCCTTGCGCTCACTTAACCAATCAAACAGTTCTACCCATGCCGCCTCATCGGGAAAAAAACGTTCAGTCACATCAACATCGGTCTCCTGTTTGCCGTTTACCACCTCATCGCGCGAATAAATCCTGAGATTTTGCATAAACTGCCACAAACGGAATTCCTGAAACAATGGATTGGATTTGGCAATGCACTTAATTGGCGAAGTGAGCTTCTGTCCTTCTTTCTTATAGGTTCGAACTTCATAAGGGCAATTGGCAATGAGCGACTTTTTACTTTTCAACGGCCGCTGGTAAAAGAGCACATCGTTCACCAACAAATGAAGGAAATCCTTGTCGGCAATACTGTTTTTGTGAGCCTCATTAAACTGGTAAAGCTCATTCAAGCATTGGACGTACAACTCTCTATCCTGTAATTCATCGTGCAACTGAATTTGCGTTTTGAGAATTTGGCTAAGTTCCTCTTTATAAAACTTGCGCTCGATGGTACGTACCAGTTTACCTTTGATTTTTTGGTCTGGGCTGAGTAACAATGTTTCATAAATATATTCGCCAACAGTCTTTCCTACCCGCTCAATGTCTGCTTCGGTTTTTTTCTTCATCAATCCCCAATCATCTTCTTTAGGGGCACGGAATGACCGACGCTCATTACCTTCTTTGTCCTTTTTTACCGAACCATCTTCGTTCACTTCTGTTGTAACAATAAACTCCTTGACTTTTCCAGTCCATTCAAAAAGAGGCACTTTACTAGAACGACGATAAATCCAGCCATTTTCGAGTTTTACCGAATACCACACTTCATCCTTCCCTTTACGTTGCTCATCGGCAACCACATCAACTACTTTTAAAGCATGATATTCAACAAGTTTTCCTTCTTTTTCTTCTTCCTCTTCACCTCGTGCCTGATAATAGCCCCTCTTTTGATTGAACTGCAATAACAACCATGCCAGTTCTTCCTTTTTTATCTTTTCGCGCAAAGCCTTTTTTCGCAGGTAATAAATTGTCCAATCATAAGGTATTTTGTTTCCATCATTCAACAGCTGGGGTTGATACAGCTGGAACTCCTTCAACATTTCATTAAACGAGTTCATAAACAAAAACTCATGCTCTCCATTTTCCGTTCGTTTGTATTGGATTTTGGGCTCCTGATTTTCTTTAAACTTGCCTTTCCGTATTGAGAAATCAATGGCCTCGGCATAATGCGTTGGCAGAAAATTAAGCAATTTAAGCACTCTCAATAACCTTTCGCGCCGTAATACAAAACGCTCATTCAAGCGCCGCATACTTCTTAAGCGGGTGCGCTCCGATGTTTGTGACTTGGCATTCCCACTGTTAAAATCGCCAATCGTCGCTTCATCCATTGGTATGATGCGGCTTCCTATTCCATCAATTTTTGTTTCCTCATGGTCAACCAATGCCCAACCTATTGAATTCGTTCCTAAATCAAGACCCAAAATTTTCTTCATTGCAAATTTGATTTTCTCGGTTAATATTTATATGTTTGAATCATACAATTTGAAGCAACTCACAATAAGGATTATTCCGTTGTGAAAACATTTAAGGCGGGGCAACTCGCCTTTTTTTATTGCCCAAATTCATTGCGTCCACAGGGGTTTAAAAATAGTCAAATACTTTATTGTTCAATATTAATTCTGGTAATAATTCCCGATCTAATGACCATATAACAGATGTTTTAAAACATACAATCTCAAAATAATTATCCCCGACAAGGTAAAAACCCTATCGGGGATATCTTTAACATACCATTCTTCACACTTCGCTTTGAATGTCATTTTTTTTCACATACACAATCACCCCCACCTGATTCTCGGGATGTTGTGTGGCATCAATTCGCTGAACACGGGTTTCAAATACGTCATGCCCCATCTCGAGTAACTTACTGATTTCGTTGTTGTCGCTACGGGGTACAAAGCCCAGTTTCTCATCACCAAAATAGATGGCCACTGCCTTGGGATCGTACTTATTGTCGGGCTCATACACCAGTCGCAGTTCGGTACCAATTTTTAAATCGTTAAACACAATGGGACCTTCGTAATACGAGAAACCCGAAATGTTAAAGTGGGTAAAGTGTCGTCTTTTCATGTGTCAATAATTTGTTTTTCAATGGCCACATGGAACTCGCCAACAATCATCCTCATGTGTGAGTTAGCTTGCTCATGGCTCGTTTCATCTGTGGATAATTTATGAACCGAAAATTACCATCGCATTTTGTCAACGAGTGTCAACACCAAAAAAACTTTGTCTAATTTTTTCAGCCAGATATAACGAAAGAGCCGTCGGCTCCAGCACCCGCACCTCTGTGCATAGCCCTAAGACAAAACGCCCCACCCCATCGAACGAACACACCGATGCCTCAAAAAGGTAGCGACCGTTACCAACAGGTTGAATAAACTGCTCTGCCAGTGGATACTCCTCCTCCAACAAGCTCTTGGCTCGCAACGACAGCTCGAGCCGCACCGGTATCTGCTCACCGCTACTGATGCGAAACACATCCATAAACCCTGCATCATGAAACGCTTGGTGATGCCACGGTTCATCAGTCACCTCCACCCGCCCAATGCGCGACGTCTTGAAGAGCTTGTTTTGACCGGTCACCGGCTCGTAACACCACACCGAGATATAATTAGTGGTGAAATCAAACGGCTCTACCAAACGATCAGTGATGCCATTGCTACTCGCCGACCGATACCCGAGCAAACGTACCTGTCGACGCCGCTCAATGGCTTCGAGCACCTGATGCACATTCTCGGCATGCGACCGTTTCACAACCGTGTGCGCAACCCGCTTAAAGTCGTACAACGAATAAAGCTTCTTCACCAGGTTACTCTTAATCACTGTCGTGTCATCAATCGCATGAATCGCCTTCCCAAGAATGTAAGCCTCCTCTTCGGAGAAATGCAACAACTCACTAATTTCCTTAAACTCCGACTGACAACGATCAATGCTCACCCGTCCCGCTTCCTGTCGAATTACCAAACCTGCCTCCTGAAACGTCTCTAAATAACGATACACCGTCCGCTCCGAAATGTCGTATTTATCGGCCAATTGAGCCTTGGTATATCGGATGTTGCCCGAAAGCAGAAGCAACATCTCAAGCATCTTACGCAACTTTTGCTGATCACTCATATTTTGTTATTTTATTTTTCAACCTTCACTTCCGTTCTCTTGAACCCATCAAACGAAACGTCATTCCTCAAACTCAAACAGATGCCAATTCTGTTTCAAATCATGGCTCTCATGCCCCGCTTCAAATGCCGCCTTATTCCCAAACCAGCTCATCACCTCATCGCGGCGCAATTGGGTTGGTTTATCCGACAGACATGTCAAATAGCTGCTCCATGGATACTCCAACGGATGTTTGCAAAAACCATAATGCACAGGATTGTGGTGAATTTTTGCCACCACATTACATAGATAATCCGGGTTATCAATGCGCTTACGTTGAAAGGGGCGCTCAAACAGGGCACCATGGGTGTTGTAAAGTTTATTAATAGCCTTTGAATAGGCGTTAAACAAATTTGAAAAGTGCTGGTGCGGTGGTTTGTTTTTTAGACCTGACAGGTCTAAAAAACCATCAGATTGACCATTTTCATCCACCCTCACCAACACATGAAAGTGATTTTTCAGCCACACCCACGCATGAGTATCAGCCACCGGCGAAACATATTTTCCGTATAGCTTCAAGAAATAATCATAGTCCTCCGGCTCCACAAACAAATCGCACCCTCCTACCCCATGGCTGTAGACGTGATACTCCCCCCCGGCATTTAAACTCTCAAATGGCTGCATCTTATTTCATATGGATGGTAAAACATTCAATCGACACATCTCTTATAACAGCTATTAAATATGGCAAAACCGCACAACTTTTAAACAAAAAACACAACCAGATGACAAAATTATCCATTTCATCTACCAACATCATCCAAAACCGCAACCAATACCCCAGTTACACCCCCCATCACCTCCATCCAAAACTTTCACTATTTTTGCACATCAACACCCTATATCTTGCATCTTGCTCCTTGTGTCTTGATACTTGCATCTTTATACTTAACATCTTACTACTCACATCTTGATACTCATACCCTGATGAACATCGCCATCATCGACCTGGGCACCAACACCTTCAACCTGCTGGTAGCCGAAACCACCCCCGAGGGTTCCTACGTCATCCGCCACGAAAGCAAGTGCCACGCCAAGCTGGGCAAGGGCGGCATCAACCACCGCACCATCACCCCCGAGGCCGTGCAGCGCGGTTTAGATGCCCTGCGCACCCACCTGGCCACCATTGCCCGCTTTGAGGTGAACCACGCCAACATTCATTGCTTTGCCACCGCTGCCATCCGCAGCGCCGATAACGGCAACGACTTCGTCAACCTCGTCAAACAGGAGCTGGGGCTCACCATCCGCGTCATCGACGGACAAACCGAGGCGCAGCTCATCTTCGACGGCATCAAACAAGTGGTGCCCATTGCCGACGAAAAAGTGATGGTGCTCGACATTGGGGGCGGCAGCAACGAATTCATCATTGCCAATCGCGATGGCGTCATCTGGAAACACAGCTTCAACCTGGGCGTCTCAAAGCTCTTCGACAAGTTCTCGCCCAACAGCCCCATCACCCAACCGGAAATCGACACCATCGAAGCCTATTTCGAACAGGAGCTGCAACTACTCTTTGACGCCCTGCAGCAACATCCCGTGCACACCCTCATTGGCTCATCGGGCAGCTTCGACACCCTGGCCGCCATGATTTCGGCCAAATACCACCCCCTGCTCGACGTCAGCAAGCTGCTCACCTATCACATCAGCATGACGCATTTTCACGAGATACACCGCCGCTTCCTGGCTTCAACCATCGAGGAGCGCGCCGCCATGAAACGCATGGATCCACATCGCGTCGAACTCATCGTGCTGGCATCCATGTTCATCCACTTCATCGTCAAACGATGCGACATCACCCAAATGTGGCAGTGCGCCTACGCCCTCAAAGAAGGCGCACTGCTCAACATCATCCATAAAAGTTCTGTTTTTAATAAATAGTAGCAAGACACAAATAGCAAGTATCAAGACAATCAAACATCGTCTCAACTCTTGATACTTGATACCTGATAAAATTTCGTTTAATTAGTACAATCGAATAATAGACAAGAAGAATTATTGACCATAGACCAATAACGTTTAGTTAAGCCCCAAGGGGGCGACAGCATTAGAGCAGGGCTAAGCCCTGTTAAATGTAGAAATCGCGCTCAAGCCATGAAAGGGGTTAAGCTTTCGCCCTTTCAGGGCTCTAAGAATGAGTTTGCATTCATCGTAGGGCGATGCCCTACGCTACTGCTTATCGCCCTTTCAGGGCATAACTTAACGATATTGAACCATAGACAGACTGATTAGACTGCGAAGACGAAGAAGACTGATCTAAATATCTTTCCTAATCTCATCATCTGTCTCAGCGTCTGATGTCTTCTTCTCTTAACGAAACGAAATTGATACTTAATGCCTGATAATAAAAAAAAGCCATGTCCAAAATCCTAGTCATCGACGACCAAAAAGGCATCCGCAACACCCTCAAGGATGTGCTCGAATACGAGAGCCACGAAGTTTCGCTGGCCGAAAACGGCCCGCAAGGTCTGCAACTGTTTGAAGCCGAAAAACACGAAGTGGTGCTTTGCGACATCAAAATGCCCGACATGGATGGCATGGAGGTGCTTGGCCGCATCCTGGCCATCAACCCCGACGTGCCCGTGATCATGATCTCGGGTCACGGCAACATCGACACCGCCGTGGAAGCCATCAAAAAAGGCGCCTACGACTTCATCGAGAAACCCCTCGACCTCAATCGCCTGCTGGTGTGCATCCGCAACGCCGTCGAGAAAAAAGAACTCGTCACCGAAACCCGCGTGCTCAAAAAACAGGTGAGCAAGACCTACGAAATGGTGGGACAGTCCGACGCCATCAACAAGGTGAAAGCCATGATTGATAAAGTGGCACCCACCGATGCCCGCGTGCTCATCACCGGCAGCAACGGTACCGGCAAGGAGCTCATTGCCCGTGCCCTGCACGAAAAAAGCCCCCGCGCCGCCATGCCTTTCATCGAAGTCAACTGCGCCGCCATCCCCTCCGAACTTATCGAAAGCGAACTCTTTGGCCACGAAAAAGGCGCATTCACCTCGGCCATCAAACAACGCAAAGGCAAGTTCGAACAAGCCGACGGCGGCACCATCTTCCTCGACGAAATTGGCGATATGAGCCTCTCAGCCCAAGCCAAGGTGCTGCGCGCCCTGCAAGAAAATATCATCTCACGCGTGGGCAGCGACAAGGACATCCGCGTGGACGTGCGCGTGCTGGCCGCCACCAACAAAAACCTACAGGACGAAATTAAAAAAGGAACCTTCCGCGAGGATCTCTACCACCGCCTCAGCGTCATCCTCATACACGCCCCGGCGCTCAACGATCGCCTCGACGACATCCCCCTGCTGGCCGAATACTTTTTGAAGAAGATTTGTGACGAACTGAAATGTCCCCCCAAACAACTCGACCAACAGGCCATCATCGAGCTCCAATCCATCAACTGGACCGGCAATATCCGCGAATTCCGCAACGTGATGGAACGTCTCATCATCCTCTGCACCGACACCATCACCGCCGAGGATGTAAAAACCTATGCCCGGCCAAATATTTAATATTTCGCTTCCCCCCACATTTTTTTTCACAAATGGCCTCTACTTTTAATTCTTATTTTTATTTTTATTAGCCGTTAATCCCTGTTTCACTTTTGCTTGAACCGGGTGCTCTTTTTTGATGAACTATTTTTCTCATAAGATGAATGAAACGTTGCAAGACCTTGATTTTCCCAAAGCCTTGAAACGAAATCTTGATACTTTTTACACCAAATGAAGAATCCCGTTCAATTCTCATACCGCATCACCCAAAACGGGATGGCCAAAATGACCTTTGCCGTCAATGGCAACCAGGTCGACTTTGATGCCACCAACCACGCCAACCCCCTCTACGACCTGCTCAACGGCATGGCCGGAATGATTCTCAACCCGGCTCACATGTGGGGCGAAGAAAACCAGGCCTGGATTGAGTGGTATGGCCAAAACGGGGCTCTCCGATGGGTGCTCACCACCCCCGACGGAGACACCCTTCAAGTAAAAATCTTTAAAATCACCGACATCTTTGACGACTCCGGCACCGACCTGGCCATCGATGCCTCCTGCAAGATGAACCTCTTTTTCTACGCCATACTCAAAGAACTCGACGACATGATCAAACAAATGGGACTCCTCAACTACTCCCAAAAATGGCAAAAAGACGAGTTCCCCGTCACCACCTTCCTATTCCTCAAAAAACAACTCATCGACAAAGGCGTCTGGGAAATTACCACACCCCAATCCTCCATCCTCGCTCAGGAAATGGATCTGCTCCTTGGCTAATACAACGTGCTCATAACCCAATCACCCAACGTCACCACACTCAGAGCCATCGGCTCGCCCCATCTTGTAAGGCTGGATTTCAATCCAGTCCACACCACCGCATCAAAGCCCCTCACATCCATCCCAGAGCCATCCGCTCGCCCAATCTTGTAACACTGGATTTTAATCCAGTCAAGTCCTCCCACCCCAACAAAAAACCTCCACAGCCCGAAAATCTGTATCATTTTATACAAACACCTCCACCCCCAATCTCCCCCAATCACCGAAAACCCCTCAATCCCCACTTTCTGAAAGCCTTACCACGCAAGGGATTCAGAAAGTTTACCCCACCCTCAAGCATAGATGGTGTATAGATGAAGCATAGATAAAGCATAGATAGTGTATGAAGAGTGCATGAACAATTTAGTTCAATAGCCCTTTTTCACTCCCCTCCAAAATTCCCAAAAAGTATAAACACCCAATCCCCCGGGAATTGGCACGCCCCCTCCCACACAGAGGCGGCGACTCTCCCCATCCTGTAAGGCTGGATTTCAATCCTGTCAAGGCCAGCCCTCCCTCACGCACTCAAAGGGCATCAAACTCCCCAAAAAACTTTCTAACTTTACCCCCTCATCACTAAATCCACTCCCGCCATGCCTAAAGACCGCCACCCCCACATCGGCATCTACGGACGCCGCAACAACGGTAAAAGCACCCTCATCAACCGACTGGCCGGCCAGGACGTAGCCATCGTCAGCAACGTGCCCGGAACCACCACCGATCCCGTGAAAAAATCCCTCGAAATCACCGGCTTCGGCCCCGTGGTGCTCGTCGACACCGCCGGCATCGACGACCATGGCGAACTGGGACTCAAACGCGTCAACAAAACCCACCACTCCCTCAGCCTCATCGACCTGGCCGTGGTGGTCATCGCCAACAACTGCTTTGACGACCTCGAAGCCCAGCTCATCCAAAAAATTAAACACTACGACATCCCTTTCATCGTGGTGGCCAACAAATCCGACCAGCAACCCCTCTCCAACCACATCGCCTCGCTGTGCGTCAGCGCCGGCGCCCTGGCCGTGGTCGAGTTCAACCAGCACGCCTCCATCGACCCCGTGGTGTCGGCCATCCAAAAAGCCATTCCCGAAGCATCATTCAAAAACCCGCCCCTGCTGGGCGACCTCATCCACCCTAACGACATCGTGTTGCTCATCACCCCCATCGACATCGCAGCCCCCGAAGGTCGCATGATTCTCCCGCAGGTGCAGGCCATCCGCGACACACTCGACAACGATGCCGTTTGCATCGTCCTCAAAGAAACCCAGGTCGATGCCTTCCTCAAAAACACCGCCATCCAACCCGCCATCGCCATCACCGACAGCCAGGTGTTCGACAAGGCCAACCAAATGATCCCCCCCCACATCCCCCTCACCAGCTTCAGCATCATGCTGGCCCGCTTCAAAGGCGACTTTGAAAACTACAAAAAGGGAACCCCGCACATCTCAATGCTCAACAACGGCGACCGCGTCCTCATTCTCGAATCCTGCACCCACCACACCACCTGCGATGACATCGGTCGCGTGAAAATACCCCGCTGGATGCGCCAGTTCACCGGCAAGGAACTCGACTTCGATGTGGTGGCCGGTCTCGATGCCATCCCCCGCCCCATCAACCAATATGCCTTGTTGATACAATGCGGCGGATGTATGATTACCCGAAAACAAATCCTCAACCGCCTCAAACCTGCCATCGACGCCGGCATTCCCGTCACCAACTACGGCATGGCCATCGCCTGGATGCACGGCATCTACCAGCGTGCCATAAAACCATTCAACAATTAATCATCTCTCATGTCTCAAAACTATCATTACGAACTGGAATTTAAGGTGCGCGACTACGAATGCGACCTCCAAGGAATCGTCAACAACAGCGTCTATCAAAACTACCTCGAACACGCACGCCATGAGTTTCTGCTCACGCTGGGACTTAACTTTCAGGAATTATTTCATCAGGGAATCGTGGCCGTAGTGGCTCGCATCGATCTGGCCTACAAAACTCCGCTCAAAAGCGGCGACCACTTCGTGGTGCGTCTCCGACTGGTCCACGAAGGTCTCAAATACATCTTTTACCAAGACATCTACCGCCTGCCCGACCAAAAAATATGCCTCAAAGGCATCGTCACCACCACCAGCCTCATCAACGGCAAACTGGCCATCTGTAACGACCTTGTCAACGCCATCCAAAAACTCCCCTGAGGCTTCACCTCACCTTCAACTGCTTGATGGCCAACACTCGTTTGTTCGTCAACCAACCCATCGCTTCTTCTTCTGATGAAAATAACCGATACTGAATGCGCGGATTATCAATCAAGTTGGCAAACATAAACCCGTAAGCCGTCATCTTGGGCTGGTTGTGCAAGTCGGCCCACACCACCTGATCAAAACACAAACTCATCTCCTCAAAAATACTCACCAACTCCTGCACCTGACCGATATCATAAGTAAAATGCCCATTCCGACAATCGTGCAACACATTCAACGTCCGGGGCAGCGACCGATCGGCAGCTATCTTCAAATAATTTTCACGCATATGCTCATAACTCAGTTGACCATTGTGACTAATCACAAACAACTGATCCTCCGACATAAATGTCCAGTAAGTCGAACCCGTGGTGGTATGAATCGCTAACATATCGACAAATTGGGGGGTTATTCTCGCTTTTTAACGATTTTTAAATTTAATCATAAAAAACATCGATTATCCCCTCTTCCCCCGAATACTGACCAACTTGCATTTTAAATAGACGAAACACCTTTTTTGAAACACCAAATGGTAGAGGCACGGCATGCCGTGCCTCTACCACATGCCATCCATTTTTACTATCTTTGCACCAAACAGCACGTTATGCGTTACCTCGATCCCAAAAACGACCTCACCTTTAAGCGCATCTTTGGCGAACACCCGCACCTGTGCAAAAGTTTCCTCAACAGCATGCTCCCCCTCGAGCCTGATGCCCTCATCGAAGAACTCGAATACCTCTCGCCCGAACTGGTGCCCGAAATCACCGTCCTCAAGCGCACCATCGTCGACGTGCGTTGCCGTGACCAAAAAGGACGCCAATTCATCGTCGAAATGCAGATGTACTGGACCGAGAGTTTCAAAAACCGAGTGGTGTTCAACGCCTCAAAGGCATACGTCAAACAACTCGACAACGCCAAGGAATACAAACTCCTACAGCCCGTCTATGCCCTTAGCCTGGTCAACGAAACGTTTGAACCCCAACTGGCCGACTACTATCACCACTTTAAAATTGTCAACCACGCCCATCCTGAAAAACAAATCGAAGGCCTCGAATTTGTCTTCGTTGAACTGCCAAAATTCAAGGCCGCCAACCTACGCGACAAACGCATGCAGGTTCTTTGGCTCAAGTTCCTCACCGAAATAGAGGACGGCACCAGCCAAATACCCGACGAACTGCTCCACGAAGCCCTCATCAGTGAAGCCGTCCACATCCTCGAATCCGGCTCCTACTCCAAAGAGCAACTCGAGCACTACGACCAATACTGGGACTCCATTCGCGCCGAACGTTCGGCCTTCCTCGATGCAGAAGAACGCGGGAGGGTTGAAGGACTGGAACAAGGGAGGGTTGAAGGTTTGGAAAAAGGAAGAGTTGAAGGTTTGGAAAAAGGGAGAATCGAAGGTATAGAAAAAGGGAGAATCGAAGGTATAGAAAAAGGAAGAGTCGAAGGTTTAGAAATCGGCTTGGCTAAAGGTGAAAAACAAGGCATTCAAAAAGGCCTGTACCTCTCAGCGCTGTTGATGCTGAACAACAAAATAGCGGTTGAGCAAGTCGCACAAATACTATCGCTCCCCGAACAGGCAGTACATCAATTGCTGGAGCTTTATCAAAAATACGGCTCTGCGGCCGAAAACCACCTCAACGAGATGGAATAACTCAAAAATCATCCATCTGAATTGACTTTCGTCTTTTAAATCACCATTTACTGGTCTAAAAACACTATTTTCATAGCCCATATACAAAAACCGGACGTTTCGTTTCCGGTTTTTCTTTGTCACACCATTTCATAATGCTTATGAACACGCAACACATTGAACTCTCAAAAGTATACAAACGCCGACATACCGACTATGACATCTTTCAGGAGCTGATGCCCTTTAAAGTGGGGCAACTGTTGCTGGTGGCCACCTATTACGACTCGTACGCCATGGTGCGTGAGGGGCGCTTTTTTGACAAAATTTTTGGCGAGTATCTCCAGCTCAACATCCTGTCGGCTCCCCGTATCACCAGTGTGGCCACCCGCGAGGAAGCTTTGGAAGCTCTCAAACAAACGGAATTCGATATGGTCATTGTCATGGCCGGCATCGACATGGTGGCGCCCGTGGAGATGGCTGCTGCCATGAAAAAGGAGAAGCCCGACCTGCCCATCCTGTTACTGGTGAACAACAACAGCGACCTGAAACGATTCAACGAAGGTGTGAAATGCCCCAGCATCGAGCGCGTGTTTGTGTGGAATGGCGACACTCGCGTGTTCCTGGCCATGATTAAGTACGTAGAGGATCTTAAAAACCTCGCCCGCGACACCGAAGTGGGCGATGTGCGCGTCATCCTGCTGGTGGAGGACTCGGAACGGTACTACTCCCGATATCTCCCTTTGCTCTATTCCATTGTGATGACCCAAACGCAAAACCTGATGGAGGAGGACAGCAACGACCAAATTCAACGCATGATGAAGATGCGCGTCAGGCCCAAAATACTATTGGTGAGCAGTTACGAAGAAGCCGTGGCCATTGTTGACAAGTACCTCGACAACCTGCTGTGCGTCATCTCCGACGTGAAATACATGAAGGACAACATCCACGATGAATACGCAGGCGTGGAACTCATCAAATACGTCAAATCGAAAGTCTCCATCCCCTGCCTGCTGCAATCGTCCGACCCGTCGAACGCCGAAAAAGCCACTCTGGTCAACGCCACCTTTGTCGACAAAAATTCCGACAACCTTTCGCAGGAAATCTCAGACTTCATCCACGAAAAGTTGGGCTTTGGAAGCTTTGACTTCCTCAACTCGCGGGGTGTGAAAATTGCCACGGCCACTAACCTGCGTGAATTCGTCAAATGCCTCGAAGAGATACCTGCCGAGTCGCTCCTGTTCCATTCCAAACGAAACGGCATCTCGGCATGGCTCATGGCACGGGGCGAAATTAACCTGGCCAAACGCCTGCGGCCATACCAGATTGAAGACTTTGATAGCTCCAACAAACTGCGCCAAACCATCCTCAACACCTTTGAACAGGTGCGCATTGAGCGCCTGCGTGGGCGCGTGGTGATGTTCGACCCGTCATTGGTGAACAACAACCGCTTTGTGATGCGCATTGGCGAGGGTTCCTTTGGCGGCAAGGGACGTGGGGTGGCTTTTTTGAGCAACTTCATCGAAAACATCGACTTCGAGAGCATCATCCCAGACCTGAACATCAGCATCCCTGCCACCACCATCATCGGCACGGCCGAATACACCAACTTTATTGAAGCCAACGACCTCTTTTCGCTCGTCCTCGATGAAGTTGACAACGAAGAGGATATTCAGAAAGCCTTTTTGAATGCCTCGCTCAGTGAAGAATTGCAAGGCAAACTGCGAGAATTTGTGGCTCACATGCACAAGCCACTGGCGGTTCGCTCGTCGGGCCTTTTTGAAGACTCCATGGTGCAGCCCTTTGCGGGGGTTTACAGCACTTATGTCATCCCCAACAACCATCCCGATGCCGAAGTGCGCTTCAACCAACTGTGCACCGCCATCAAGCTGGTGTACGCCTCGGTATTCAGCCCGTCGGCACGGGCTTATTTCAAGGCCGTCAACTACAAGGTGGAAGAAGAAAAGATGGCCGTCATCATTCAGGAACTGGTGGGACAGCGTTCGGGCGACCGATATTATCCTCACATCAGTGGCGTGGCGCAGTCGTACAACTACTATCCCTACTCGCACATGAAGCCAGAGGACGGATTCGCGGTGTTGGCCGTGGGGCTGGGCATATACGTGGTGGGAGGCGAAAAAGCCTTCCGGTTTTGCCCGCGACATCCACGTCTGGAAATGAACACCATCAGCGACCAAATAAAGGACTCGCAAACCCACTTCTATTCATTGGCGCTCGACAACAACGACTTTGATCTGGCGGCTGGCGAAGAGGCCACCCTTAACCGCCTACCCATCAAGGAGGCCGAGGAGGATGGCACCCTTCGCCATTGCGCATCGGTGTACGACTATCAGTACGACCGCATCATGAACGACTTCAGCCACAAAGGGCCACGGGTAGTCAACTTTGCCAACATCATTCAATACGATTACCTGCCCCTGTCGGGCACACTCGACATGCTGCTGCGCTTTTTTCGCGACGCTTTGGGTTCGCCCGTTGAAATTGAGTTTGCCGTGGACATGGACAAAGGACGCCGCGGCCTTCCGACCCTCTACCTGCTGCAAATCAAGCCACTCATCAGGGTCGAAAACCATGCCGACATCAACTTAGAAGAGATTGACCCGCAAAAAATCGTGCTCCAATCGAACAAAGGCATGGGCAATGGCTGCATCGACTACGTGAAAGACGTCATCTACATGGACATCACCAAGTTTGATCGCACCAAAACCGACCTTATGGCTCGCGAAATGGAAGAACTCAACAAAATGATGGTGCGAGAGAATAAAGAGTACATCCTCATTGGTCCCGGCCGATGGGGCACCCGCGATAAGTTCACCGGTATTCCCGTGCTGTGGTCGCAAATTGCCAAGGCTCGTGTGATTGTCGAAATGGGACTGCCCAACTTTCCCCTCGACGCGTCACTGGGGTCGCACTTCTTTCACAACGTCACCTCCATGAATGTGGGCTATTTCTCCATTCAACACAGCTCGTCGAACAAGGAATGGGTGAACCTCGACATTCTGGCACAACAAAAAGTGGTGACCGAAACCCACTATTTCAAGCACGTGGAATTTGAAAAACCACTCCGCATATTGATGAACGGACGGGAGCAAAAGGCCGTGGTGGTGTTTGAATAAACCGCATCCACTAAAAAATGACCGAGGCGCAACAATTTAATTTGTTGCGCCTCGGTCATTTTTTGCGTGACGATGAAAGAATAAACTTTATCCCATTGGCATTAGAAGAGAATTGCCCCACCGCTCGACACACACATGACATACAGCGCCGGAGCTCACACTCACATCGTCTTCGCGAGCTGTCAACCTGTTACTGTTGAAATCTCACCTGAGCATGAACCACCTCAACGCAAAAAAGGTTAATTTGCAAACCACCCACATTTGAAACCATCTCACATGCACTATTACATCAAGAACATGGTCTGCGACCGATGCATCCTCATCGTTGGGCAGTGCTTTGAACAACTGGGTCATCCCCCCCTTGGCATCTCCCTGGGCGAAGTCGAAACGGCGTTCCCCCTGTCACCCCAACGCCTTGCCGAACTGGAGAACCGTCTCACCGGTCTGGGCTTTGAGTTGATTGACGACACCAAAACCCGCCTGGTGGAGAAGATTAAAAACGTCATCATCGGGTTCATTCACCATCACGACACCCCGGTTAAAGTGAACCATTCGACTTACATCGAATCGCACCTGCACAAGGATTACGCCTACCTGAGCTCCCTCTTTTCCGAAACCGAAGGCATCACCATCGAAAAGTACATCATCCACCAAAAAATTGAGAGGGTAAAAGAACTGCTCACCTACCACGAGCTCTCCCTGAGCCAAATTGCCGATCAACTGGGTTATGCCAGCGTGGCCTACCTGTCGGGCCAGTTCAAAAAAATCACCGGACTTACCCCTACTCAATTCAAACAGCAACGGCCACCCCGCACCCCCCTGGATCGCGTGGGATCCTGAAAATGTTGTAACATTTGCCCACAATTTCGTAACACCATCTCCTGCCGTGCCCGATACCTTTGTAATAAAAAACACACGATGTCTACAAAGGTAAAAAAGAGCTACCCCTTGACCGGCCTCAGCTGCGCCGCGTGCGCCATCAGCGTCGAAAGCATGCTCAACCATCAACCGGGCGTGCTGGGGGCGGTGGTGAATTATGCCAACGCCACCGTGACGATCGAATACGATACCGATCTGACGCAACCCGCCGACCTCAAAAAAGCCATTCAGGCCATTGGTTACGACCTGCTGACGGATGCCGATCACAGTCATCGCCAGACCATTCAACAGGAACAATTCCGACAACTCCAACGCAACACCCTTTGGGCATCGGTATTGGCATTGCCGGTGATGATCATTGGCATGTTTTGGATGGAAATGCCCTTTGCCAACTGGCTGATGATGCTGCTGGCCACGCCCGTGGTGTTTTGGTTAGGACGACATTTCTTTGTCAATGCCGCACGACAGGCACGACACGGCAAGGCCAATATGGACACGCTGGTGGCCATGAGCACCGGCATTGCCTACCTCTTTAGCCTCGTCAACACGCTGTTTCCCCACTGGCTCACACCCTTGGGGCAGCATCCGCACGTTTACTATGAAGCATCGGCAGTGGTGATTGCCTTTATATTGGCTGGCAAACTGCTCGAAGAAAAAGCCAAATCGAGCACCTCGTCGGCCATCAAGAAACTGATGGGACTGCAACCGACCACCGTCACGCTGGTGGATGACAATGGCAGTGAACGCACCATCGACACCGCCCGGGTAATGCCCGGCAACCGGCTGCTGGTGAAGCCCGGCGAGCGCATCCCCGTGGATGGCGAAATTCACAGCGGTACCTCGTTTATCAACGAAAGTACCATCACCGGTGAGTCGATGCCCGCCGAAAAAACCAATGGCAGTAAGGTGTATGCAGGCACCATTAACCAAAATGGCAGCTTCATCATGACCGCACAAAAGGTGGGAGCTGACACGGTGCTGGCACACATCATTCAAATGGTGCAGGAAGCTCAGGGAAGCAAACCGCCCGTGCAGCGGTTGGTCGATAAAATTGCGGCCGTCTTTGTGCCGGTGGTCATGGGCATTGCTCTGCTCACGTTCGGGGTTTGGATGTGGGTCGGGGGTCATGATGCCCTTGCTCAAGCCCTGCTGGCCATGGTGTCGGTGCTGGTGATTGCCTGCCCCTGCGCGCTGGGACTGGCCACGCCCACGGCCATCATGGTGGGCATTGGCAAGGGTGCCGATGCCGGCATCCTCATGAAAGACGCCGAGAGTCTGGAACTCGCCCATCAGGTGGACACTGTGGTACTCGACAAAACCGGCACCATCACCCTTGGGAAGCCTGAACTCACCAACCTGATGTGGCTCACCCGCGATCACGAAACAACTCAGTTCACCGACCTGCTGTACGCCATTGAGGTGCGTTCGGAGCATCCGCTGGCCGCGGCGGTCAAGGACGCATTGCCCACACCGGCAACCCGGCACCATGACTTCGACCACTTTGAAAGCCTTCCCGGCAAAGGTGTACTGGTGCACATTGACCAACAACAATACCTGGTGGGCAACACCCGTCTGATGGCCGACCACGGGGTAACATTCCCCCCTCAGGTCGATGACCACATCGCCCAATGGCGCCACGAGGCCAAAACAGTGGTGGCATTCGCCTGCAACCAACGACTGCTGGCCGTGATGGCCATTGCCGACAAGGTGAAGGAGACCTCGGCGGGCGCGATCGAACAGATGCGCCAAATGGGGCTGGATGTGTACCTGCTCACCGGCGATAACGCCCAAACTGCCGCAGCCGTGGCCCGTCAGGTGGGCATCACCCATTATCGCAGCGAGATGTTGCCGGCCGATAAAGCAGCATTTGTTCAAATGCTGCAACAACAAGGCAGGGTGGTGGCCATGGCCGGCGATGGCATTAATGACTCGCAGGCGCTGGCACTGGCTGACGTGAGCATTGCCATGGGCAAAGGTTCGGACATTGCCATGGATGTGGCCAAAATGACCATCATCGCATCCGACCTTCGACAGATACCTGTGGCCATGCACCTGTCGACACTCACGGTGCGCACCATACGCCAAAATCTGTTTTGGGCCTTTATCTACAACGTGGTCACCATTCCCCTGGCAGCCGGAGCGCTCTATCCCTTCACGGGCTGGATGCTCAGCCCCATGATTGCCGGGGCGGCCATGGCACTGAGCTCGGTGTCGGTGGTGAGCAACAGTTTACGACTCAAATCCAAACGTCTTTCATTCCGTTCACCCATTACCACAAACATCAATATCATGAAAACACTCACATTCAAAACCAACATCAACTGCGGCGGCTGCGTGGCGGCCGTCATGCCCCATCTCAACCGCCTGCAGGGCATCGAATCGTGGAACGTCAACACCGCCCATCCCGACAAAATCTTGACAGTTAACACCGAATCGCTCACCGCCAACGACATCATCGATGCAGTGAAACAGGCAGGGTTCGTGATTTCGCAACGATAGATGATTACTGCCAATGACCCACCTGGCTACGACAGATGCATGCAAGGAGAGTCGGCCGTTGACCACCATCGTCGTCGCTCGTCTACGCATGTGGTAGACGCACGACTACCACATGCGTAGACGTACGACTACCACACACATGGTCAAGTAGCAAGCCATTTCACCACATGTTCACTCACGCCCCGTTTCGGATTATCATGCCGACAATCCCCATTTACCCCATGTAAGCCACTTCTTTAAATCCATATGCCCGATGGTCGCCCCCCGGTAACATCAACACCAGACGACCGATATCATCCACCCCTGCGATGGACGCGTCAAACTCGCCGGCATCGTCCTTAAAACGGTGCAACTGACTGTCGGCACGCCACATTAGTTGGTGGTAGTCGGCCGTCAACCCGTGTTCATCGCCATTGAGCAGGCGTTCGTATTGTTGGGTCAAATGCGTCATCACGCGCTCAAACACCTCGAAAAGGTCAATGGGATGTCCCAGCTGCTGTGCCATCGACACAGGATTGGGGGCATTGCTCACAAAACGGAGCTGATTTACATTGAGCCCGATGCCCACAACAGAGTCGGCCAGCGTGGCACCCATGATGCTGTGCTCGATGAGGATGCCCGCCACTTTTTTGTCATCTATATAGATGTCGTTGGGCCACTTCACGCACACCCCGTTGATGCCAAAGCTGCGCACTGCTTCAGCCACAGCCAGCGACACGGCCTGTGACACCCCAAATTGCTTGTGCACCTCGATGGTGCAGGGATGCAACAGCACACTCATGAGCAGGTTCATGCCCCGCTCACTCTCCCAGCCATTGCCGGCTTGCCCGCGCCCGGCAGTTTGGTAGTGGGTCATCACCACACTCAGCTCCTCCATGGGCTCTGATTTCATCAGGTGACGCATCTGGCTGTTGGTGGATGACAGCTCTTTGTACTCATAAACGGTAGCTTCGGCAGATTCGGACATATTGGCAGGATTAGACAATTTAACAACAATGGAGAATCATTCACTTTTCGGGGTAAAAATAGTATATTTGCCACACTCGGGACTAAAAAGCGTCAACACCCGGCACATCAAGCAAACGGAGGATTTTGAATGACTGAAGAACAAGCGCACACCGGCGCTGAACAATTGGCAAATGCCGTTGTTTTGGGATTACAGGAGAAGAAAGGCACAAATATTGTCATGCTCGACCTGCACGAATTGGAAAATTCCGTGTGTCAGTATTTTGTGATTTGCGACGGCGACAGCAACACCCACGTGTCGGCCATTGCCGATGCCTGCGAAGATTACGTATGGGAACAGATCAACGACAAACCCCTGCACACCGAAGGACATGACACCGCCCAATGGGTGCTGATTGATTACGGCGATGTGGTGGTGCACGTGTTTCAACGCCCCGTGCGCGCCTACTACAACCTTGAAGAACTTTGGGCCGATGCCCGCAGAACCGATATCGCCAACCTATTTTGAAATTAAACGCGAACTAAATAATGAACAACGAATCGTCAAACCCGCAGGGAGCGGACAACAAGCCCAAACTCCCGCGCTTTAACCTTTACTGGATATACGGCATCATCCTGTTTGCTCTGCTGATGGTAGGGGTGTTTAAAACCGGTCAAAACGCCGTGGACATCACCTACAGCGACTTCGAAAACCGCATCATGCAGGGCGGCGATGTGGCTCAAATCGTGGTCTTCCGCAACACCGGAAAGGCTGAAATCACCATCAAAGAAGAGGCCATTGACAAATACAAAGACTTGTTTGCTGTGGGCACCACCCCTTCCAAAACAGGCCCTCATTTCACCGTCACCCTCCCTTCGCTCGACGAATTTATAGATGCCCGCAACCAGGCCATCCAAAAAGGGCGCGACATCCCGGTGAGCTACGATGAACAAAATAACTTTCTGGGCGATTTCTTTGGCATGATTTGGCCCATTCTGCTCATCATCGCCATCTGGCTCTTCATCTTCCGCCGCATGAGTTCACAAGGAGGCCCAGGGGGAGGTGGTAACATTTTTAACGTGGGCAAGTCGCGCGCCAAGGTGTTCGAAAAAGAATCGGGCATCAACGTCAATTTTAAAGACGTGGCCGGCCTGGCCGAAGCCAAACAGGAGCTCGAAGAAATAGTAGAATTCCTCAAACGACCCGAAAAATACACCGAGCTGGGCGGTAAAATCCCCAAAGGTGCCCTGTTGGTAGGCCCTCCGGGAACCGGCAAAACCCTCCTGGCCAAAGCCGTGGCCGGCGAAGCCAACGTGCCCTTCTTTAGCATGTCGGGCTCCGACTTTGTGGAGATGTTTGTGGGGGTAGGCGCATCTCGCGTGCGTGACCTCTTTAAGCAGGCCAAGTCGAAGGCTCCTTGCATCATTTTTATTGACGAGATTGATGCCATTGGCCGCGCCCGTGGCAAAAACCCCAACTACGGTGCCAACGACGAGCGTGAAAACACCCTCAACCAGCTTTTGACCGAGATGGACGGTTTCGCCACCAATAGCGGTGTCATCATTTTGGCTGCCACCAACCGTGCCGACATTCTGGATCGCGCCCTGATGCGCGCCGGCCGTTTTGACCGTCAGATACAGGTGGAACTGCCCGACCTGAATGAGCGTCAGGAGATTTTTGAGGTGCACCTGCGCCCCCTCAAACTGGGTGAAGATGTGAAATCGGACTTTTTGGCACGTCAAACACCGGGCTTCTCGGGTGCCGACATCGCCAACGTGTGCAACGAGGCGGCTTTGATTGCTGCCCGCGGCAACAAAAAAATTGTTGAGAAGGACGATTTCCTCAGTGCCGTGGATCGCATTGTGGGCGGCTTGGAAAAGAAGAACAAAATCATATCACGAGACGAGAAACGTGCCATCGCCTACCACGAGGCCGGACACGCAGCCATCAGCTGGCTGCTGGAACATGCTCACCCGCTGGTGAAAGTGACCATTGTGCCGCGCGGAAAAGCGCTGGGCGCTGCCTGGTACCTGCCCGAAGAACGCCAGCTCACCACCAAGGAGCAAATTCTCGATGAGATGTGCTCGGCTCTGGGCGGACGAGCGGCCGAAGAACTGTTGTTCAACAAAGTGAGCACCGGTGCCCTCAGCGACCTCGAAAAGGTGACCCGCCAGGCTTACGCCATGGTGTCGTACTTTGGCATGAGTGACAAAATTGGCAACATCAGCTTCTACGACTCAACAGGACAAAACGAGTATGCGTTTAACAAACCTTACAGCGAAAAAACAGCCGAAACCATCGACAGTGAGGTGTCAACCATTGTGGAAGGACAGTACGTGCGCGCCAAACAAATTTTGACCGAGAACGCCATCAAACACGCCGAACTGGCCGAACTCCTGCTCGAGAAAGAAGTGATATTCAGCGAAGATCTGGAGCGAATCTTTGGTCAACGCCTCAAAACCGGCCACGTAATCACCGACGACTCCGTGACTCCCGTGTCCGAATAATCAAACACTGTGAACGCAAGAGAAATCATCCTCAATAAACTCAGGGCTGCCCGCGATGCGCGCGGCCCTGTTGCTTTTCCCGAACCTGAATGGGATACCGATGTCTTCCCAAAGCCAGACAACCTGGTGGAAACCTTTGTAACAGAGCTCACCACCATACAAGGGCAAGTTCTCACCGGAAACAGCCCGGACGAACTGCTTGAAAAGCTGGCAGCCTTTATGAAGGAGCGCCAAATTGACATCCTGTTTTGCAAGGACAGCCAGCTTAAAGCTACCCTCAATGGCTCCATTGTCCATACCGATGCTCCGGAAGCGTGGCTCGACATGAAAGCGGCCATTACTCGCTGCGAAGCCCTGGTGGCTCGTACCGGCGGCGTGGTGGTGAGTTCGGCACACGAGTCGGGGCGGGGGCTCAACGTGTTTCCGCCCATCCACATTGTGTGGGCCAATGCCTCCCAACTGGTGCCTTTTCCCGACGATGCCATCGAGGTGATGCTGCAACGCTACGGACACACGATCCCCTCGCAGGTGTCATTCATCACAGGCCCCAGCCGTACGGCCGACATTGAAAAAACCCTGGTGATGGGCGCCCATGGCCCCAAAGAACTTCTGGTGCTGCTGAATTTGCAGGCATAACGTTTTCGATCTAGATACAAAGGCTTTGTATTGACCAGCTCCGCAATGCCGGAAGCTGTTCGAACAAAGCCTTTTCATTTTAATGCAACTTCACCAAGCAAACATCATTATACAGAATGAAACGAATCAGTTGTGAGAGTTTTTTTATTCATCGTATTGTTATATTTTTGCACGGCTCGATTAGGATTTTTTAACAAGGCGAATCCTTCGGCAAACTCCAAACTACAACAACCTCGATGAATAACTTTTGGCAACGCACGCTCACCGGCGCCATCTTTGTGGTGGTAATGACCGGCATGATTTGGTTGCACGCTTTCACCTTTTTAATCTTGCTGCTGGGCATTGTGGGAGTTGGCACTTTTGAACTGCTCCGGATGATGGATCAGTCACCCGTGAAAAGCCAAACATCACTCGCTTATCTATTAGGAATAACAGCCATCGCGACTGCATTTGCATCGGCTTACCTCCATCTCTCGTTCATGATGCTGGTATTGATCCCCTTGGCGGTGACGGTGTTTATCGGTGAACTGTACCGCAGCAGCGAGCGTCCATTTTGGAACATCGCCAGCACGTTGTTGGTGCCCCTTTACACAGCTGTGCCATTTGTATTCCTGATCTTCATCGGGTTTCATAGCGGTGATTACCAGCCCGCCATCATCCTGTCGTTTATTGGAATGATTTGGACGAGCGACACGGGCGCATACCTGGCCGGAGTTACTCTGGGACGCCACAAGTTTTTTCCCCGCATCTCACCCAAGAAGAGCTGGGAAGGATTTATCGGCGGGGTGCTGTTGACGCTTGGACTGGGCGTGGCACTCTCCTACTTACTCAATCAACCATTGTCGCTGATGCTGGGCATGGCGCTCATCATATCGGTACTGGGTGCGATGAGCGACCTGGTGGAGTCGATGCTCAAACGCAGCGTGGGGGCTAAGGATTCGGGGACATTGTTACCGGGTCACGGCGGCATCCTCGACCGCTTTGATGCCTTTGTGCTCACGGCTCCGATGGTTTATTTTTACTTTATTATGCACGATTATCTGACTTTAATATTTTAACACATGAAGTTACACAAAGAAGGAAACGGCACCATTACCGTTGTTGTTCTGTTTCTACTCATCGTTAATTCGGCAGTTTATTATTTCTCGGGCTCCACAACGGCGCTCACCGTATCATTGGTGGCATCGTTGCCGTTATTGCTGATTGTATTGAACTTTTTCCGGTTCCCGAAAATCGAACCCATGCACAACGACAGGGCTGTGATTTCACCAGCCGATGGCAAAGTGGTGGTGATAGAAGAAGTGGAAGAAACAGAGTACCTTAAAACGCGCTGCATTCAGGTGTCGGTATTTATGTCACCACTCAACGTGCACATCAACTGGTTCCCCATCAACGGAATTGTGAAATACTTCCATCACCACAACGGACGGTTCCAGGCGGCTTATCTGCCCAAATCATCGACCGAAAACGAGCGCACTACCGTGGTGCTCGAACACAAAAATGGCAAGCAGATTCTGGTTCGCCAGGTGGCAGGTGCATTGGCTCGCCGCATTGTGTGTTACGCCAACGAGGGCGACATGGCCAAACAAAGCGAACAAATGGGATTCATCAAATTTGGTTCGCGGCTCGACATCTACTTCCCCCTGGGAAGCCGCATCGACGTAAAGCTGGATCAAAAAGTAAACGGCCGTCAAACCATATTGGGGTGGCTGGAATAAACATCATCAGGGACTACTACAAATTTCAAAAGAGGATTCACGACATTACGTGGATCCTCTTTTTTTTGACCATAGAAACAGGGCATGCTCTGTCCCTAATGTTATGGTCACATGGGATCCACATCAATTTGGACGATGAGGGAACGATACTCGGGCTGCGCCACGAGGGCGTGAATGGCTTGCTGAATGAGTTGTTTGGCACGCGCGGGTGAGGCTTTTTTTTCAATCTTGAGGACGATTTGCCGGATGTAAAGATTTTGGATGCGTGCGATGACGGGATCCTGCGGACCAAGAACGCGGTCGCCAAAAAGGTGCCGCAACGCGAGGGCGAGATTGTCGGCCGCACGGTGGGTTTTGTTTTGATCCTTGTGCTTAAGGGTAATGTTGATGAGTCGATAGAAGGGCGGGTACTTAAAGGTTTCACGCTCGGCAATTTGGATGGCATAATGGTGCGCGAAGTTATTGGTGATGACCTGTTGAATGACGGGGTGGTCGGGGTTGGTGGTTTGCAGGATAACGGTTCCCTGGCGATTCTTACGCCCGGCACGTCCGCTCACCTGCGCCATGAGTTGAAAGGCGCGCTCAAAGGCTCGGAAATCAGGGTAGTTGAGCATGGCATCGGCATCAAGGATGCCCACGAGGGAGACGGCATCGAAGTCGAGCCCCTTGGAGATCATTTGGGTGCCAATGAGAATGTCGATGGCGTGCTGCTCAAAGTCGTGAATGAGTTGCTCGTGGGCTTTACGGGTGCGGGCGGTGTCGAGATCCATACGCGCCACGCGGGCATCGGGAAAGATGAGCTTGATTTCTTCCTCGATCTTTTCGGTGCCGAATCCGCGCGTTTCGATGGATGGAGCGCCACAGGCAGGGCAGGTCACTGGCACAGGACGTGTGGCGCCGCAGTAGTGACAAGTGAGGATGTGATGATGCTTGTGATAGGTGAGGCTGACGTCGCAGTGGTCGCACTTGGGAATGTTGGCGCACTGTCCGCACTCCAGGTATGGGGCAAAGCCACGTCGGTTTTGAAACAGGATGACCTGCTCCCCGTCCGCGAGGGCTCGTGTGATGTGCTCAATGAGCAGGGGGGTGAAATGTGAGCGCATTTGCTTTTTGCGACGGGCGTCGCGCACGTCGGCCACCAGAATTTGGGGCATGAGGATGCCCTGGTAACGGTCGAAAAGCTGCACGAGCCCGAACTTACCGGTTTGCACGTTGTGGTAGGTATCGATGGCTGGGGTGGCAGTGCCCAGCAACACACGGGCACCATGCAGACGGGCGAGCACCATTGCGGCATCGCGGGCATGGTAGCGGGGAGCGGGATCGTATTGCTTGTAGGAGGGCTCATGCTCTTCGTCAACAATGATGAGCCCCAGATTGGTAAACGGCAAAAAGATGGCCGAACGAGCGCCCAGTACCACGTTGAAGTTGCCCTGGGCGAGGAGGTCGTTCCATATCTCCACGCGCTCTGCATCGCTGTATTTGGAATGGTAAATGGCCAGACGGTTGCCAAAGTGTCGGCGAAGGCGGGTGGTAATTTGGGTGGTGAGGGCGATTTCGGGGAGCAAATACAGCACCTGTTTGCCCTGCGCGATTTGCTCGTGAATGAGATGGATGTAAAGTTCTGTTTTCCCGCTGGAGGTGACGCCATGCAACAGCACCGTGTGTTGGGTTTGAAAGAGGTTGCGTAACTGTTCGATGGCCGTTTGCTGCACAGGGGTGAGCGGGTGCGGCTCAAGGGTATCGAGGAGCTGGGTATCAATGCGCCCCACCACCTTTTCGATTTGCATCACAATGCCTTTTTTCATCAGTTCGGCCAACTGGGCGGCACTGCCACCTTTGGCCAACAGGTCGGCTCGAGCAATGGCGGCACCCTCAAGAGCCGCTTTGTATCCGGCCAACTGCATAAGCTGCATTACCATTTCGAGTTGCTTTGGGGCACGCTCGAGGGTGGCGAATGCTTTGCGCAGGGCATCGTCGTTGCGCACTGCGGGCGACAGCGCCACCATCTGCACGATTTTGGGCTTGTAGCTCTCGCGTAGCTGTTCGCTCACGAATATCATTCCCAGGCTCATGAGATAATGTAGCACGGGCACCACATTGGGAATGCCGGTAGCCTGACTGAGGTCGCTGACGGTGCACTGTTTTTCCTGTGCCAGAAAATCAGCCACCTGTTGTTCTTTGTCGGAAAGGGGTTGCTGCTCGTGATAGTCGGCGTTGTAAACCACCACGGTTTCGCTCTCGAGCTTCAGACCTGAGGGCAGAGCCGCCTTGTACACCTCGCCGGGCGAACATTGGTAATACTCGGCCATCCATGCCCAAAAGTCGAGCTGTAAGGGCTGCACCACGGGACGATCGTCGAGGATGACTTGCACCTCCTTGGTGTCGTAGTCGGGCAGGCGGTCGTGAATGGCAGCCACAATGCCCGAGTAGAACTTTTTACGTCCAAAAGGAACCACCACGCGCATGCCTATCTCGCACCGGCTCTGCATGTCATCAGGCAAGGCATAGGTGAAGTGTTGCGGAATGGGAACGGGTAAAATGATATCGACAAAGAGGGCAGACATACGCGGGATGATTTGACCTGTAAGGGATAAAACAACGACAGACTTATTTTTTGGGGAGGATAACCACAGCCTGCTCATTTTCCGAAAGCAGGCGCTGAAAGGTGAGGGCATCATCGGCCGTGCCTTCATACATGCCAAAGTGAAATGGAATAGCCACCGAGGGACGAATGTCGAGAATGGCATCCACGGCATCTTCAACCTTATCCATGGTATACTTCTGCCCCAGGGGCATGAAGGCAATGTCGCAGCGAATGTTTTTCATATCGGGCAAACGCTGGGTGTCGCCGGGGTGATAAATAGTGACGTTGCCCGCAGTAATCACATAGCCCACCCAGTTGTTCTCCTTGGGATGGGTAGATTTGGTGATGGTGTAGGCAGGTACCACCGTCACGGCAATACCATCGATGGTAAAAGTATCGCCGGGCACCACGGCTCGATAAAGTGTGAACCCATTGTCACGCAACGAAGCCTCACAGTCGGGTGTGGCGATAATGCGGGTATGTGAGCCCACCACGCGTTTGAGATCAGCCACCGAAAGATGATCGCCATGGGTGTGGGTGATGAACACCAAATGCGCCGGCAGATCAATGGTAATGTTGAAAGGGTCGATGTGAATGGCTTGACTGCCGGCCATCCACCTCACCGACGATTGCCCGGTCCAGGTAAGTCCGTTCACAGTTTCGGCCAGTTGCGCAGGGACGGAACCCATCGCGTCCGAAGACTGCTGAGCACTCACCGACATGATAGAGAGGATGACTGCAGCGGACAAGGCTGCCATCGTTTTCCGGAACATGGGTTGACGTTTCATGGGTTTAATGAATTAAAAGTAAAAAGCTGGTTGTTATAAAGTGATCATTTTGAACAATGATAAAGACAATTAACTCAGATAACAATTTAAACACTCAGTCACAAAGGCACAGAACATTTTCATACTTTAGTTTTTATGGCACATCATTCACACAATTTTTAACGCATCGATTGCATAAACAATGGGGTTCGCAACATACAAAACTACTATTTTTGAGGGAGACATGGGGCAATGTGAGAGACAGATGTAAAAATGCCAAAAATTGAAATCGAGATTTTAATAAGGGAATGCCCTCCATCACTGTAACCTGGCTCACCATACCACCACCTCAGAAACCCGTCCTCATCAATTCCGAACAAATGGATTTGCACCAACACTACCAACAGCTCTATCAAAACTCGTTGCAACACATCAACAACAATGGCAACGACATCGACACCCTCATGAATGCCCCTGACGACCTGCGGCGGGGCATCACCCTCGTGGTGCGACCCGATGCGGCCATCCTGCAAAACATCCAACACATGACAGATGGCCTCAAAGCCCTCGATCCCCATCAATATTACCATCCTGCGGACGACTTGCACGTCACCGTCATGTCCATCATCACCTGTTACAGTGGCTTCGACCTATCAATGATCCATTTGCCCGACTATGTGTCGATGATCGAATCGTGTCTTCTCCCCTCCCCCGACATCTGCATCCGCTTCAAGGGCATCACGCTGTCGCCCTCCTGCATCCTGGTTCAGGGATTTATGGAAAACGACACTCTCACCGACATCCGGCAACGACTGCGTACTCGATTCAAAAGATCGTCGCTGCAACAAACCATCGATCAACGATACACCATTCAAACGGCTCACTCCACCATCGTGCGTTTCAGGCAACCGCTGGCCAATCAAAGCAAAATATTGGCATACCTTGAGCAATACCGGGAACATGATTTCGGATGTCTGCACACCCGCGACATCTCCCTGTTGTACAACGACTGGTACCACAAACAGGAAATTGTACAAACGCTTCACCGCTTCAGAATTCCAACACCCACAGCCAACGCCAGACAGTAAAAAGCAACAAGGCCGCCTCAATGAAGCAGCCTTGCTGATGATTTAACCCATCTTGCAGCTTTCCATCCAAAATTCATTAAAAAAACACCTTTTTTCACCTCAAAATAG
>NZ_QKZK01000037.1 GCF_003254275.1 Breznakibacter xylanolyticus
TTCACCTCAAAATAGTCTCTTTTGCTCTATTTGCTTTTGTAATACATTGATAATCAGTGTCTGAATTTTCGAAAAATCATTTGTAGTACACAAGGGGGTATTGTATATCAGCGGTTTACATGTTTACTTTGGGGCATGTATTTCAAAGTATCCATGCGCACCAACCCCGAAACGGGAATCTATAGCGGTTATTACCGTGTTTAGTGGAGAGCTAGCGTCATTACGCTACCTTTACAAAGCGAAAATCTGTAGTACACAAATCCGAACTCGAAAATGAACAATTCATTGAAATACAGGCGCTGGCTTTAGGATAGCTGCAAAATGGGTTAGGTTGCGCATTGTAGAGCGTTCTGGTGGTGTGTTATATATGTTAAGGATGTTGTGGCTCTCAGAGAAGAAGGGGGTTGTTGGGTTTGTCTAAAATGACACCCAATAATGGCTTTTCGGTATGCTGTGTATTTATAACATAAATGTGATATTTGTGTTATAAATGCGCTTATGATGGGTTGATCATCTATCCGGACAGAGCGCTTGCTAATCGAGCATCAAGGGGTGTTCGCTTGGAGTGTAACCGGGGGCAATAGCCCATTTTTTTGGGGGTGAATGTCAGGCAATGAATGAATCGAGCCATCGTTGGGCCAATCATCGCCACCGGTTTAGATTTTCACATAGCGCTAAACGCAGGGGCGTCATCCGATCGTTGTGGGTTGTTGTTTTTCAGAATGGGGCAAAGGGAAATGGTGAAGCCTTTCGTTTGGCGTTCACAGTGTTGTGGTGAAACACATGAAATGAAATCCCTGACAATGAATCCACGAATTCTTTGCGAAGCAAAGAATTCGTGGAAAAACCCTTTTAGCTCATCACCGCACATGGGAATAGCAAGATGATGAATGCCAATGAAAGGTTGGTGGTTTTGAATGGCTACCAACAACCACCCCAAACACGAGATCTTGGCGCTGGTATAGCGAGTGGATTCATCTCTTCCAACTCATTCATATGAGTAGGCTGGTAATGAAGCTCTTTGTGCTCGCCCTTTAATTGATCAACGTCTCATCCCTACCACCACCCGATCGGCGGAAGCGTTTCGAGTGTTGGTGCGATGACGATCAATGAGGGGGTGCGATGGACGGAGAGAATCAGCTCTCGTGAAGTGCTGTAAAGGGGAAAGGTCACCTGTGTGCTACAGTATGGGGTCTTGTTAATTTGTGACTCCGGCTTCCGTGTCGGCGTAAATGTTAAGCGCCTTAAATGCAAAATTGCCACTGCTCATGTAGCCTTCCACCACCATCGATACCTCGTGCAGCTTGCCCAGGTTCATGCCCATTGATTCCCATTGTTTAAAGTGGTCGCTGATGTGGATGGTGCCGCTGTTTCGCTTGTTGGTGCGGATGCTGAAATATTGCTTAAAGGTGGTGTTGCCCACGATCGAGGGCTGCTCGATGCGGGTGTTTTCATAAATATCATACTCGCTGCCATTGACGGTAAACGACCCTTTTTTGATGGCGTTGGCATCCATCGACGGAATCCAGTTGCGCCAGTCTTCAATGATGTAGTACTCAATGAGCGGTTCAATGGTCCAACCATACACCGACAGATAGGAGTTGCCCGAAGCCGTTGACGGGCTGTAAGTACAGTCATAGTCGGCATAAAAAGTGCCAATTTGCTGATGTTCCAGGGTTTGGTTGTAATCCAAACCGCGCCGGGCCAGGTAGTTGAGAATGCCGTTCCAGTGGCCGCTGAAGAGGGCGCCCTCGCCCAGGGTCATGCAGGCCGTCCCCTGTGAGTTTTGGTTCCACAATTCGTAGCGGAATCCATCCCGGGTGCCCGCAATTTGATCCGTTTCGGCGGTGATGCACAATTCCTGTGTCGTCAGCGGTGCACAGGCTGTCATGGTGGCTGCCAGCAATGCCAGCAGTGTTCGTTTGAGTGGTTGAATGTTGATTTTCATCTATTTGTGAGTGTGTTAAGATGTAAAATATTTCGCTTGGTTTGCTTTGGGTAACTGTAAAGATAAGGATATTCCGATGTGTTCTGCTCTGTTTTGTTGAATTCAGATGCCAGGTCGTTTCGTGCGTGCTGCTCCGAAAAAAGACAAATATCTTTCCTCATCTCATCATCTGTCTTTTTGTCTTGTGTCTCTTATCTTGCGTCTTGATACTTGTGTCTTGCATCTTGCGTCTTGCGTCTTGTATCTTGCATCTCGCATCATCCAACTGTCCACCCTTTTTCGGGGCATCAAAACACCCCCTTCGACGGCCGAAACCCCACTTTCTTCTCTCCCCAAACCCGTTGGCAGCGCCTTACATTTGAGCAGATAAAACGTGCCAGGTTGAATGCTTCGACACGAGGGGGCATCGTTGTTGATGACGTGCAAGAGTGCGAGAGTGCTAAAAGTGCGGATAGTGAAGTGATTAAAGATGAAATATCCGCAATCCCTGCTAAATATTTCTTTTTTGTTATCTGATTTTTTATATAAACACACATCGTATTACAAATTAACTCAGCGTCTTTGCGCCTCAGCGTTTATTCTTACGCTGGGGGATACAGGGGGCTTAATTATAAACAGATGAAAAAATTTAACGACCTCAAAATCGGTTTCCGCCTGATGTTGGTCATCAGCACCACCACAGTCCTCATCCTCTCGGTGTTGGGCTTGTATATCTATAACATTCAGGAAGAAAAAATCGTCACGGATAACGACAAATACATGACTGAGCAGGTGAAAGACCTCACCCGCATTGTGCAAATGCAGATCAAAGAACGTCAGGAACAGGTGGGATCGGCCATTCTGATGGCTCAGGAAGTGATGAATCAAGCCGGGTCTCTTTCCCTCTCGTCTTACGAAACCACTGTTATTGAGGCCGTCGATCAGGAGACCCGTGAACAAAAAGTCGTGAAGCTTCCCACTCTTAAGCTCAACAATCAGACCCTATACAACAGCACTTTGCTGGTGGACAAAATCACCGAGTTGACGCGTGCCCGTGCCACCATCTTTCAAAAAATCGAGGGTGGGTATCTGCGCATTTCCACCTCGGTGGTGCACCGTGATGGTAAACGAGCCACCAATACCTTCATTCCCGACCACTCTCCCGTGGTGCAGGCCATCGAAAGCGGGAAGGCTTATCATGGTCGGGCCATTGTGGTGGACGACTGGTATCTGACCACTTACAAACCTCTTAAGGTCAATCATCAAATTGTGGGCATGCTTTTCGTGGGAATGCCCGAGAAGGATTTGGGCAACATCAAAGAGATTTTTAATCGCAAGCAGTATCTCACATCCGGTTATCCTTTCATCATCGACAAAGAGGGGCTGCTGATTGTACATCCTCAAAACGAGGGGAATAACCTTAAGGGCGAACCATTCTTTAAACAACTGACGGCGACCCAAAGCGCCGACATCAGAATCAGTTACATCTGGAACGAACGCCACAAAATTCTTTACGCTTCTTATGTCGAGGCCATTGATTCATACATTGTGGCTTCCATCTTTGAGGACGAGCTGACCGTCATCCTGGCACACCTGCGTAACATCCTGCTCTTTGCCATTCTCTTGAGCATTGCCATCATGGTGGTGGTCATCGTGGTGATGGCCAACGCCATTTCGTCATCTCTGCGCAAAGGGGTCGATTTTGCCCAAAAAATCACCAATGGGGAGTTGTCGGCTCATCTGGACATTGACCAAAAAGATGAGGTGGGCGTGCTGGCCGATGCCCTGCGTACCATGGTTGGTTCGTTCCGGTCGGGGGTGGAAATGGCTCGTAAAATTGCCTCGGGCGACTTGCGCATGGAGGCTAAAAACGTCCATCGGGTCATCGAGGGTTCTTTGGATGAGGCGCTGATCAACATGCGCGAACAACTGCGCGACGTGGTGAAGAATATCCGTATGGTGGCGCAAAACGTGGCCAGCGGCAGTGTTCAAATCAGTCAGTCGGCCACCGACATCTCTACCGGAGCCAACGAGCAGGCCGCCACAGCCGAAGAGGTCTCCTCGTCGGTTGAAGAGATGGCCGCCACCATCACGCAAAATACTGAAAACGCCAAGGACACCGAACTCATTGCTGTGAAGGCTTCCAAGGACATCGACGAAGGTCGAAAATCGTTTGAGACGACCCTGAAAGCCATGAAGGACATTGCCGAAAAAATTACCATCATTGGCGACATTGCCGAAAAAACCGACCTGCTGGCCATCAATGCCGCCATTGAGGCTGCGCGTGCCGGAGAGCATGGAAAAGGCTTTGCCGTGGTGGCTTCGGAGGTGCGCAAGCTGGCCGAAGTGAGTCAACAGGCTGCCAAAGAGATCAACCACCTCTCTTCATCGAGTTTGCAGGTGGCCGAAAATGCCAGCAAGTTGCTTTCGTGCATCGTTCCCGATGTGCAGAAGACTGCAGAACTGGTGATGGAGATTGCTGCTGCCTCCCGTGAGCAAAAACTGGGCGCCGACCAAATCAGTCTGGCTGTGCAACAGTTCTCCAACGTCACCCAGTCGAACACGGCCAGTGCCGAGGAGATGGCCAGCAGCTCGGAAGAACTGGCCAGCCAGGCCGAACAACTCAACGAGGTGGTGAGTTACTTTGAATTGGAGCAGGAAAAGGTGGTGCGTGCTCCCCATCGCGATCAGCGTCACTCCATCCGAAGTGCCAAGCCGGCCGCGCAACCCAAAAAATTCACTCCCGGGGAGGCAGAATTAGACAGCGTGGAGTTCGAAAACTTCTAATCGGAACCTGCGGTAACGTTACGATTTACGAACAACGACAAGGCCGGGGAAACAACGAGACATCATCATCGTGGTTTCCCCGGCCTTCTTTTTATGATGATGCCTTTGGGCACCATAGCTAGGTAGAAGAAGGTAAGCCAATCCATCTTTCGCCCCAATTGGGGCGAGCGGTCCACGATTCCCCCAAATGCTACCGATATTTGGCCCCGATGGGGCCTCTAAACGGATTGCGCGTGTATAAAAAGAAATCATAGTGAGTCTCACCGAAATCCACGCTCCTTATCCTCCACGAGTAACATGTATCCTCTTAAACTCTTAAACTCTTAAACTCCTCCACCCCTCTACTCTTAAACTCCTCCACTCTTCCACTCCTCCCTTACCTCAGCAGCATTCGTATGAGTCGGAGTTTCTGAAGCGAGTAGGGGGCATATTTGAGGTTGGGCTCCCAGAAGGTGGGTTTTTGCAGAATGCTCTTGTAGTGTGTAAAGGTGTCGAAGCCGGCCTTGCCGTGGTAGCTCCCCATGCCGCTGGCGCCCACGCCGCCAAAGGGAAGATTGCTGCTGGCCAGGTGCATAAGGCTTTCGTTGACGGCACCTCCGCCAAAGGAAACCTCGTGGAGGATTTTGCGGATGGTGGTTTTGTTTTCGGAGTAGATGTAGCACGACAGGGGTTTGGGCTGCGCCTTCACACGGGCAATGGCATCGTCGAGGCTGGTGAAGGTGAGCACGGGCAGGATGGGGCCGAAGATTTCGTCGTGCATCACCGCATCGTCGAAGGTGACATCACGCAGCAGGGTGGGGCTGATGAACCGCGCCTGACGGTCGTGCACACCGCCAAAGCATACCTTGGTCGGGTCGATGAGCGCCACCAGCCGATCGAAGTTGCGGTGGTTGATGATTTGCAGGTAGTGGTCGGCAGGGGTGTCGGGGTGCTGGGGGTAGCGAGCCGCTTCGGCCTTGAGAGCCTCGATGAAGCGTTCCTCGATGCTTTTCTCCACCAACAGGTAATCGGGCGCTACACAGGTCTGACCCGCATTGAGGAACTTGGCCCACACGATGCGTCGCGCAGTCACGGCAATGTTGCAGTCGGCCATCACAAACACGGGGCTTTTGCCGCCCAGCTCGAGGGTGACGGGGGTGAGGTGACGCGCTGCGGCCTGGTACACCATGCGACCCACGGGGATGCTGCCGGTGAAGAAAATTTTGTCGAAGTGATGCTCCAGAAGTTCCTGCGTGGTTTGGGCATCGCCCTGCACCACATGGAAATATTCGGGGGCAAAATGGTCGTTCACCAGTCGGGCGAGCACGTTGGCCGTGTGGGCGGGCAGCTCGCTGGGTTTGAGCATCACGGTGTTGCCGGCAGCCAAAGCCGTGAGGGCCGGCAGCAGCGACAGTTGAATGGGGTAGTTCCAGGCGCCAATCACCAGGGTGACGCCCAGTGGCTCGGGCATGATGTAGCTTTTGGCGGGGAAGTTGAGGAGCCCAGCGCCCACGCGTTTGGCCTTGCTCCAGCGCGGCAGTCGGGTGATGAGCAGGTCTATTTCGTGATAGATGAGCGATAGTTCGGTGGTGAAAGTCTCGAATTCTGACTTGCCAAAGTCCTCGCGGATGGCGCGGTTGAGCTCCGGTTCGTGCCGGGCGATGAGGTCGCGCAGCTGCCTGAGGTGGGCAATGCGAAGGCGAATGTCCTTGGTGGCGTTGCTGTTGAAATAGTCGCGTTGGCGGGCAATGAGGTCGTGAATGGCGGTCATGGCATTTTTAATGGTGAAGATAGGGAATTTTGAAATGCGTTCACGGGAGAGATGCGCTATTTGCGCGTCTGTACGATTGTAGGGGAATGCCACAAAGGCCTGAATTCTATTGAGTCAGGCCTTTGTAGTGTGTTTGCGGGGGCGATCTTCATTTTAGGGAACCAACTTCAGCGCCTCCCCATTTTCGGTCACATTCTCGAGCGTCACGGCATCGGGGTAGAGGCATTTCATGCCCTGGCCGGGCGAATGCACGGTGATGTTTCGAAACACGATGTCCGACACCGTGTCGTGGGCGTTGCCGGCCATCTCGCCAAAATAAGTGGCCGTGACGTGAATGTTGCTCATCACAATGTTGCGCACGGTGGCTTTGGGCTGATCGGTGGTGCCTTCCAGGTCGAAGAACTGTTTCCATGGGCGCATCTCAATGAGGGGGCCGCTGTTGCCGGTGATGTTTTCGATGGTGATGTTTTCGAAGGTTTGGTGGGTGTCGGGGCGCATCTTTAGGCGCAGCACGGGGCAGGTGTTTTGCATCACGCAGTTGCGCAGGGTGATGTTGCGGGCGTGAATGCACTCGCTGCCCAGGGTGAGGGTGCCGTGCGACTGGCCAAAGGTGCAGTTCTCGATGAGCACATCTTCTACAATGCCGTTTTCGGGCAGGGTGTGCGCCAGGGGGCCTTTGCCGCCTTTGATGCACACCCCGTCGTCGTTGACCGAGATGTAACAGTTGCGAATGGTCACGCGCTTGCACACGTCCAGATCGATGCCGTCGGTGCTGGGCGCCTTCACGGGTTTAAAGGGCGAGCGGATGTCGCACCCTTCAATGAGCACATCGTTGCACTGGTAGAGGTGGGTGGTCCAGAAGCCGGCGTTGCGCAGCTTCACATCCCGAAGGGTGACGCTGTCGCAGCCCCAAATAAAGATGAGACGGGGGCGGTACACCTCCAGGTTGGTGACGGTGCGTCCCTGGCGGCGTCCCTCTTCGCGTCGTGCCCAAAACTGATCCCAGAACTTATATCCGTTCCCATCGATGGTGCCCGGGCCGGTGATAGAAAAGCCGTTGACGTGGGTGGCGTTGATGAGCGCGGCAAAGTAATCGAGGTTCTTGCCCTCCATGCGCGAGGCCATCAGGGGGTAGTCGGCAATGGTGTCGGAGCCTTTGATGACAGCGCCTTCCAAGAGTTTGAGACGAGTGCCCGGCTTGAAAAAGAGCGCCCCGGTGAGAAACACCCCTTTGGGCACCACAATGGTGCCGCCGCCTTTGGCGTGTGCCTTGTCGATGACCTTTTGGATGGCACAGGTGTTGAGCAGGGTGCTGTCGGCTTTCACCCCGTGGCGGGTGATGACATAGTCCTTGGCGGATAAACTGAGGGAAGCCATAAGGGCCAGCGACAGGGTGAGCAGCTTGATCATGATGTTATTTGAGATGGTTTTTGTTTCATACAAATATCATCAATCGCCCCTGGGGGTAAAAATGTAACACCCATGAAAATTGTTCGGGTGAGCAGGGGATGTTGTCCTGTGAGGGGTGAAGCTGGTGAAATTGGGGTTAATTACTGTTTAAATGATTAAATTAGGAGCCCGAAATTTGCTGATGATGTTTCATAGTCCTTTATCTTTTTTTTTGCATTTTTTTTGGCACAGCCGGGTCAATCGTTGGTTGCTGACAGTGGCCTTGGTGGGGGGGGCTGCCTTTGGGTTATTTTTTGCGTCAGTTAGTTCCTTGCACGTCTTTCCTTCTGAACAACGTTTTTCGTATTTCTTTTTCACCGATACGGCCAACGGTGGCCAGTCGCGCATATTGCACGGTGCGGTATCGGACAGTGCCATCGAGATGTTGTTTGAATTGAAAAAAGGTTTTGTAGATCCCTATGTGTCCATTTCGGTATCGCCCACGGATGCTGAATTTATAAATTTGCGTGGTCATAATCGCATGTCGATTGATATGGAAGGTCATCAAAGTAGCAATGTTGGCATTGATCTGATCACCCGTTTTCGGGATGTAATGACCAATGATTCTGGGTGGGTGGTGAATCATTATTATAACATCATTGACGTGGTGCCGCATCGGAGGTGTTATGTTATTGACCTGCAGCATTTCAAGGTGCCGGACTATTGGTATGTTGATCATAATGTGAATGCTGCAAACCGTATTCCATTAAATCTTTCCAAGGTGTTGAGTTTTAATGTGGGCACGGCCTATGCCACCCGGTGGGATGAACCTCAGAAATTGCGCATTTACGGGATTCGATTTTTTCGGGACAATAGCCAAACCTGGTTGGTATTGTTTCTGGTGGAGATGCTGGTGTTGGGATTGTTATTGATGGCAAACCTGATTGCATATGTTTGGGGAAAAAGACGACTACCCTTGTCCGTGTCTTATAGGCCTGTGGCGGTGAGCGGCGACGATTCAGAGCCTGGGAGTCCTGATTTTATGAATTACATTCATCACCATTTTAACGATCCGGAATTGACGTTAGAGGGAATGTCGAAAAAGCTCACCGTTAACCAGCGTTTGATGTCAACGACAATTCAGCAGCAATATGGCTGTAATTTTAAGACTTATCTTAATCGTTTGCGTATTCATGAGTCGAAGCGTTTGCTCCTGGAAACCCGTTTGAGTATGGGGGAGATTGCCACACTGGTGGGATTTAATACCCAAAGTCATTTCAATAGGGTGTTCAGGCAATTCACTGGTGTGAGTCCAAGTGAATTTAAAGGTGTTGGATAGCATGTGATTGCATGTTTTGCAAAAAGATTTTCGGGTTTTGCAAAAAGGTTTTGGGGCGATTGTGATAATGTTGTCATCGTTAATCATTATCACTCACCACTATGGCAAAACTCATTTACATGTCAATTCTTTGTTGGGCTGCATTACAGCTCAATGTTACCGCGCAAGTGATTTATGTGAACAATGCCGGAGGACAACGCTCCAGCGATAGTTCAATTTTTCATTCGTTACAGAATCCCGACCTTCAGCTCCAGCGTATTCCTATTGACCGTGTTCAGTTGTTACCAGGTCTTTTTCAGCAACGTTACCAACTCAATAAAAAATACATGATGAGCTTGGATAACGATAAGATGTTGCAAAATTTTTATTACGAAGCCGGTATATCCAAAACCGGATACATCATGCTCAATAAGGATATGAATCATCAGGATTTTTATTGGGGATGGGAATCGCCCAATAATCAACTGAGAGGACATTTTTTAGGGCACTGGCTGTCGGCAGCCGCCTATTTGATTGCCCAAACGGGTGACATGGAAGTGAAGGGCAAAGCGGATAAGATTGTGACTGAGCTGGCCGAATGTCAGCGCATCAATGGGGGTCAGTGGGCCGGTTCAATCCCTGAAAAATATTTCGACTTAATGGCGCAAGGGCAGCAAATTTGGTCGCCACAATACACCATTCATAAAACATTGATGGGGTTGTGGGACATGTATCTGGTTACCGGATCAATCCAGGCTCTGGAGGTGCTGGATCGGTTTGCCGATTGGTTTCATGCCTGGACGGGTAAGCAAATCGCGGCTAATAACGCCGCAGCCATTTATGGGGGTGAAACCAGTGGGATGCTTGAGATTTGGGCTAATCTTTACAATGTGGCGCAGCACCCCAAGTATCTCGATTTAATGCAACGATATGGTCATCCGGGGATGTTTCAAGCCTTGCTCAGTGGGCAGGATGTTTTGTCGAACGATCATGCGAATGCAGGGATTCCCTGGTCGCATGGTGCTGCCAGAGTGTATGAGGTGACAGGTAATCAATATTGGCGTGACATCGTTCATGCCTTTTGGAAAAGTGCCGTGACTGATCGCGGGCACTATTGTACCGGGGGCAAAACGCCGGCGAATATTGGATTCCGCCCCATAAACTGGCCGATTTTAGGTGCCAAAACAATCAAGAGCATTGCACCGTGTACAATATGATACGTACAGCCGATTATTTGTACCGATGGACCGGTGATCCGGCTTATGCCGACTACATAGAGCGCAACATTTACAATGGCATATTAGCCCAGCAGCACCCTCACACCGGCATGGTGGCTTATTTTCTGCCCATGGCGGCCGGGTTCACCAAGGGGGGCGAGAAAGGTTGGGGTACTCCCACGATGGATTTTTGGTGTTGTCACGGTTCGTTGGTGCAAGCCCAAGTGCGCTATCTTGAAAATATTTACTATCAAAGCAATCGTGGTCTCACGTTGGCGCAATACATCCCCTCCCGGCTCAAATGGCAAAATGGAAAGGCAAACGTGGAAGTGAGACAGGAGTGCCTGGCAAATGTCTACGACAAAGCCGCGACGGCCAACCGATGGCGCATGAAAATCACCATTGCTGCCGATGAGCCGACGAACTTAGATTTACGCCTGCGTTTGCCGTGGTGGCTGACCGAAAAAGCTAAGGTGACCGTCAATGGTGTGTCTCACCCCGTGAGCGCTCTCCATGGCTATGTAACCATTACCCGGCAATGGCATCACGACGAGATTCTGGTGGAGTTTCCCACTCGGGTGACGGCTGTGCCCATGCCCGATGCTAAAAATCTATATGCCTTGATGGAAGGGCCAATTGTGTTGGCCGGATTAATTGATCGCGAGGTGTCTTTGCGCGGAAATGTACAACAGCCCGAGTCGTTTGTGGAACGTGAATATGAGCATGAATATAAAGTATTTCCATGGAAACAAAGCCATTACCGCACCGTGAATCAACCAACAAACTTTCGTTTTGTACCGCTGTACGAGGTTGCCGATGAACGCTATTCCATTTATTTCCCGGTACATAAGCCCTGATAGCAGGCGTGGATGTTTGGTTTGGGGCGATTGTTTTTGAGGTAATCTTCTACTGAAAACTGACGTCATCCTCAACAATCGTTGAGATGCTGTCAGTTTTTTGGTAGAATGACCTCTGGTTTTGATTTTGGCTTGCGATCGTTTGACAGGGTTTAACGTTCAATTGCCGGCAATGGGGTGAGGGGTGATTACTCTTCCCTGAATCCCACCACATTCTCGTGCCCATGTTTCTGCGCCTCGCGTTGTTGGGTCACCGACACGTTTTTGAGCACCACGTTTTGCACCGGCTGATTGGCTTGGCCTTGGATGTGCGATACAAACTTCACGCTGCCGGCTTCAATATTTTTGAGGGTGATGTCGGAAATGGGTGTCGTCTTCTTGACAAGCGTGGGCACCAAGTCGCGCCATTGGTACAGCACATCGGTTTCAATGCCCAGTACGCCTTCGTCCATCTTGTCGGCTACAATATTTTCGACAATGATATTTTTGACGTAACCGCCCCGCCGTTCGTTGGTTTTGATGAACACCAGGTGGAACATTTTGGCGCCGGGGGCTACGGTGCAATTGTTGAGCCACACGTTTTCAATGCCACCCGACAACTCGCTGCCCACGGCCAACAGTTGGTGCCCGTTTTTAATGGTGCAGTTGCGCATCACAATGTTCTTCGATGGCGTATTGAGCTTCCATGCATCCCAGTTGCTGCCCGACTTCACGGCAATGGCATCGTCGCCTTGGTCGAAAGTGCAGTTTTCAATCAACACGTTTTGGCTCATCTCGGGGTCTACGCCATCGTTGTTGTGGCCGTGGGCAAACACGTTGACGTTGCGGATGACCACGTTTTTCGACAGATAGGGATGGATAACCCAAAACGGGCTATGGGTGATGGTAATGCCGTCTAGCAAAATATTTTCGCACCTATTCAATTGGATAAAATGCGGACGAAAGTTGGCCGAGTCGTTCACCATGTTGCGCTGCTCCACGGGCACATCTTCGGCGGCCATGTAGTAGAGCCGTTTGAGGCTGTTCATGTGTCCCGATGGTCGCTTGTACCAGATTTTCCAAATATCGAGTTTTGCCTTTAGTTCGCCCTGTCCGGTGATGGCCACGTTTTTACACCCGTAGGCATACACCAACGGCGAGTAGTTATAGCACTCGTAACCTTCCCATGTGGTGTGTACGGCGGGCAGATAATCCTTGGGATCTTCGGAAAAAAAGGAGCACGGCGTCTTTGTCGAGGTGTAGGTTGACGTTGCTTTTGAGATGTATCTTTTTTGTAAGCCATTCTCCTTGTGGCACCACCACCACGCCACCCTTTTTATTGGCTTTGTCGATGGCCGCTGCAATGGCCGCCGATGTTTTCTCTTTGTCGCCTTTAACGGCACCAAAACTGGTAATGTCGAACCGCCGGCAGCGGCTAAAGTCGGGTGTGGTGATGTCAGGCATCTCGAAGGGCGCCGACACCTTTATGGTTTGATGTTTTACTTTGTTGCCGGCCTGTGTGGGGATGCAACAGGTCACGATGGTCATTAAAAATGTGAATGAATAAATGGTTTTCATGGATGTTGGTTTAAGAGTCTCCTGTCATCCCAAAGGGGAGGATTGGGGAATGATTGGAGGATCGTTTTTATGGTTTCGTGGTTCAAAGGTCTTTATTGCTTGCGATAGAATGAAAAAGGCAGGACATGAAAATTGTGTGTTTTTCCCTGTCTGGATAGGTTTTGTGCCATCGGGAATCAGGATGTGATGGAGAAGTCATGGATAAAGGGGATAATTTTAAAAGGTTTTGCCGTGTGTGGTGCGTTCCTTATATTTATCGTCTAAAATCCATCTATCGGGGTCGAAACCCCAATTTGTGAACGGCATCTATGATTAAACCCCTTGGCTTGAGACTGTTTGTTTGGCTTCTGTTGGTACTCACTGCAGGGGTGCTTGTCATCGCGGTAGCAGTGTCTCTGATACCCGCTTGCGTGATATTTCCCTCGCAAGCCCGGTTTCGGGTCGATGCTTATTCCGATGCCCCCAATGGTGGCAATTCACAGGTGGTGCGGTTTGATGTCTCCGACTCATTGGCGCTCATGGATTTTCGCTTTGGCGAAGCCTTTCACAGTCCTTACGTGGGCGTCAGCCTCACCCCTGTGGCATCATCGGGCGTGGACGTGTCATGGTACAATTGCCTGAAGGTAGAGATGCGTGGGGGTGGACTTTCACGCGTGGGCATCGCTCTTTACACCCAGCCGGTGAGTTCGAGTGGCTACACCCGGGTGAACGAGACGCTCAATCATTCGTATCTCAACATTACTGATCAGCGGACGGTTTATCATCTGCCTCTGACACAATTTCAGCACCCCGAATGGTGGGAAGACTTGCATGGCATCTCGCCCGAAATGCGTCGTCGTCCCGACCTGAGCCGTTTGTTGCACGTTAACATTGGCACGGCTTTTACACCTCAACTCGATGGCGACAAGCAATTGTGCATTTATGCCGTGACCTTGACGCGCAACAACCGGGAGTTGTACCTGTGGTTGGCGGGCATTTATGTGTTGATGTCAGCACTGCTGTGCGTGTGGCGTTTTTGGCGTGTCAAAGCCGTTGTTGCTTCACCTGGTGTCACGGTGTCGTACCGGCCTGTGCCCCTCGATGAGCCCGCCGGTAGCGGTGAGGCCTGCCTCGACTACCTCAACACCCATTACCACTTCAGCGACCTCACCCTCGAAAAGGTCGCTGCCCAAACGGGCACCTCGCCCCGGCGCATCACACAGCTCATTCACGACCGTTACGGCTGTCACTTCAAAAGCTATCTGAACCGCATCCGCATCACCGAGGCCAAACGCCTTCTTGCCCAGGCCGACCTCAACATGGGCGAAATCGCCTTTCGGGTGGGATTTAACAACCAAACCCATTTTAACCGCGTGTTCAAGAGCGAATGCGGGGTGAGCCCCACCGAATTCAGGGAGCAGCTGCGGGGGTAGGGCTCCCTATAGCCCCCTATGGCCCCCTAAATCCCCCAAGGGGGACTTTGGATCGTTTCGTCTTTAATTACTTTTTCAGTCACACTTTTGTACTCTCGCACTTTTGCACTCTTGCACTTTTGCATCTTGCACTTTTGCACTCTTTTACACTCTCCTGCTTTCTTTGCTATGCAAAGCGACTTTGTTCCTTTTCCACTTTTCCACTTTTCTGCTTTGCGACTTTGTTCCTTTGCTTTCCCCCCCAAAGACAAATGACGCCCTTTTTGTAGCGAAATCAGAAGCCTCACGGGCGGTTCTGTCAAATGATTTGCGTTTTTTGTCAAAAGGCGCAACGGTGTGATGACTAATATTGTAGTCGGTTTTGGTCGCGCTGCGCCCCTGAGGTTGACCGACAGGCTGCGGCGGATGCAATAATATTAATCATGAATAGATCCGATTATGAAAAGTCTTATTTTCCCTTTTTTGGCGCTTGTGTGGATGGGGTGCGAACGTCAGGTGACACAGTCGCCCGATTATCCGATTTCATCTGTCGATGTGAAAGATGTTGAGATTCACGACCGTTTTTGGTTACCCATTATTAAAACGGTGCAGGATTCAACCATTCCTTACGCATTGATGAAATGCGAGCAGGAGGGGCGTATGGAAAACTTCCTGATAGCAGGAGGTCAGAAACCGGGTAAGAAACACGGCAAGATGCCTTTTGACGATACCGATCTTTACAAAATCATTGAAGGGGCATCCTACTCGTTAATCAGTGCGCCCAATCCACACCTCGAGGCCTATGTCGATTCTGTCATCCAAATTATCAAGGTTGGGCAGGAGCCTGACGGTTATTTGTCAACCTGGTTTAGCATCGACCCGTCTAACCCCGGGATTGAGTGGTTCAAACCGTCAAAAGAACGCTGGGATCATGAGGATATGAACCACGAGCTTTATAATTGCGGACACCTTTTTGAAGCTGCAGCGGCGCATTATTGGGCTACGGGCAAGCGCCACTTTCTTGATATTGCCCTTAAAAATGCCGACTTGCTGGTGGCAAATTTTGGCCCCGGTAAATTGCAAATCCCGCCGGGGCATCAAATTGTCGAAACCGGTTTGGTGAAGCTGTATCGCATTACCAACAATCCTGATTATTTAAATCTGGCTAAGAATTACCTCGATTGGCGTGGTGATACTGCCACCCATCAATTATATGGCTTGTATGCTCAGGATCATTTGCCCGTCACCCGGCAGACCCAGGCAGTGGGCCATGCCGTGCGTGCCGTGTATATGTATGCCGGCATGACCGATGTGGCGGCCATTTTTAAGGATTCGACGTATTGCATGGCCATCGATACGCTTTGGAACAATGTGGTGAATTATAAAACATATATCACAGGGGGCATTGGCGCACGTCATGAGGGGGAAATGTTTGGTGAGAATTATGAGCTGCCCAATCTCACGGCTTATAGCGAAACGTGTGCTGCCATTGGCAGTGTGCATTGGAATCAGCGGATGTTTCAGTTGACCGGCAATGTGCAATATATTGATGTTCTCGAACGAACCCTTTATAATGGTCTCATCGCGGGTTTGTCAATCGATGGCAAAAAGTTTTTTTATCCCAATCCGTTGGAGTCTGATGGGACTTATACATTTAATCATGGGGCATGTACCCGCTCTCCATGGTTCGATTGCTCGTGTTGTCCAACCAATCTGATTCGGTTTATCCCTTCGTTGCCAAGCCTGATTTATGCTCAACAAGACGATCGCCTTTTTGTGAATCTTTTTATGGCTAACAAGGCGAAAGTTACCATTCGTAAACAGAACGTCGAAATCATTCAAAAGACGGATTATCCCAATAGCGGTCCTGTGGTGCTTGAAGTGAATCCTCAAAAAAGTACCGAATTTACCATGCTCGTACGAATTCCGGGGTGGGCGCAAAACATCGTTCTTCCGGGGCAATTGTATCAATACATTGATGAGGTGACACCCAAGGTTGAGCTTTTTGTTAACGGAAAAAGTGAGGCCATCGTGCTCGAAAATGGTTATGCAACCCTCAGTCGCAAATGGGAGCGAGGCGATGTGGTTGAAATCAATCTGCCTTTTGAAGTGCGAAAAGTGGCATCCGCCCCGGTGATCGTCGACAATCAGAATAAAGTTGCCATTGAATATGGTCCCATTGTATTTTGTGCCGAAGAGGTCGATAACCCGGGGCTGAAGGAGCGGTTTCTCACACCCGACGAAGGGTTTAGCATCTCTCAAATGTCGATTCACTCGGTTGAGTCGCCCGTTCTGAAAGGCAATCGCTCCGGGCTGACCCTGATTCCTTACCATTTGTGGTCAAACAGAGGTGTGGGGCGCATGAAGGTCTGGTTGCCGGTGCATGGGGATTAAATCCTGCGCCATTCTCGACAAGGGGGGTGGTATCTGATGAAGCGGGGTTGATGCTTTAAGACTTAAATAAATAAACTAATGAATATCCGTGTGGGAACCTATTTGCTTTTCATCATCAACAGAGATTCTAAAACTCGGTGAATCTCTGCGTCAACTCAGTGGTTCTCTGTGTAATTTAATGTTTCATAGAGGAAGAACCAGAAGACTCAGAGAGCCACGGAGCAGAATAAGCATTTTTACGATTATTCATTAAAAAACTTCTACTATGAGGGCTTCGTTTTTAGTGTTGTTGTTAGCCATGACAGTGGCTTCTCTTTGGGGACAAAATCAACAAAAGCACCGACTTATTGTGCTCACCGACATTGAAGCTGATCCGGATGACACGCAGTCGTTGGTTCGGTTGCTGTTATACTCCAACGAAATTGACATCAAAGGGTTGATTGCCACCACTTCGTGCTGGCATCGAAACATGGTGAATCCTCAATCTATCAAAAAAGTGGTTCAGGGTTACGAGAAGGTGCACCACAACTTAATGTTGCATCACGCTCAGTATCCCAAGGCCGAGGCGTTGTATGCCCTCATCAAGCAAGGATTGCCCCGTTACGGCATGGCTGGTGTTGGCTCCAACAATGATTCGGAAGGTTCGGAGTGGATCATTCGGGAGTTGGAGAAGGCTGATGAACGCCCCTTGTGGATTTCGGTTTGGGGAGGTGCTAATACGTTGGCTCAGGCGCTTTATCAGCTTAAACAAACCCAAAACCCTCAAGCGTTGAAACAACTGGTGAGCCGGCTTCGCGTTTATGCTATCTCCGATCAGGACGACAGCGGGCTATGGCTGAGAAATAACTTTCCCGATCTGTTTTACATTGTCAGTCCCGGCGATGATTATGGCAGTGCCACCTGGAGTGCCATCAATGGTTATATCAGTGGGATCGACAATCACCGAATCAGCAACACCTGGATTGCTCAACACATTCAGCAGGGACACGGCTCTCTTGGCGCCCTTTACCCCGATGTTGCCTGGGGTGTGGAAGGCGATACCCCTGCTTTTTTGTCTCTGATTCAAAATGGCTTAAGCAATGCCGAGCATCCTGACTGGGGCGGTTGGGGCGGTCGATATGAGCTTTATCAGCCCGACTTTTCTTCTCAGAAAAAAGGGGGATCCGGCGTGCCTTTTGAACCTGAAACCCGTAAGATCTGGACGCATGCCGTGGATGCCTTTTCTCCTTATGTGTCGTATGATTATGGGCGAGCGGTCAAACCCGATACGGTTGTGTTTCGCGATAATAAGGTGTCGCTGTGGCGTTGGCGCGATGATTTTCAAAATGATTTTGCTGCCCGGATGGATTGGTGTTGCCAGCCTTACGAGGCGGCCAACCACCACCCGCAAATAGTGTTGAGTCATCCCGATATGATGGTGGTGAAAAGTGGACAGTGGGTTGCTCTGGATGCTTTTGAGACAACCGACCCCGATGGGGATAGTTTTAGTTTTTTGTGGTTTCATTATCCCGAGGCCGGTACTTACCATCAGCCCATTGGGGTGGAAGGCGCCAATAATGCTCACGCGGCATTCTTTATTGCCCCTAAAGTCGATAAAGATGAAACGGTTCATTTTATTTTAAAAGTTACGGATCGGGGGCAGCCCCAATTGTCGAGTTACAAAAGAGTGATTGTCACCATTCAGCCTTCGTGAAACATCCGTCCCTGAGAAATCTTTATCATTCTCACATCTTAGCCCAACAAGCTCAGTGTTTTTCAATCCAAATCAATGAGAATCATGCAAAAAATCACAAGTTTTTTAAGTCTGTTATTCATCCTGTTTACCATGGGATGTGACGACGAAGAGGTGGCACGTCTCACCGTGTCGGAGAGTCTCATTGAGGTGGCGCCCGAGGGAGTGGTATCCGGCTTTGTGGTCGAAACCGATGCCGGCGCCTGGGCCATCACCAACCCGGCTGCCGATTGGGTGACCCTGTCGCAGAGCAGCGGCACGCAAAGCCGGGCGCTCATTTCGTTAACCGTGGCCACTCGCAGCCTGACGCCCCGCACCGACACGCTCGTCATCCGTGCCGGCAATGCCGCGCCGGTGAATGTGGTGGTGTCGCAGGCTGCATCCGATTTTTTGTATCAGTTGGCTGTCAACCGCGTCTCGGCCGATTTCTCCTTTCAGGGTGGTTCGCTTCCCATGACGGTGACCGGCACTGCCCCCCGTTGGACACTCACTGCCGATGCCCCCTGGGTTGAGCTGAGCCAGGGCGAAGGTGTTGCCGGCACTGCCTCAGTGAATGTAGTGGCGGCGCCCTATACCGGCTCGCAGAATCGTACCGCCCGAGTCACGCTCAGTGGCGAGGCGGCTCCTGCCTCGGTCATTGAGGTGACGCAGAGGGCTTCGTATCCCGACTATAACACATCTCCCATTGATCCCGACGCCACAGGCATGGGCAGCACGGCCACCGAACTGGCATCGAGAATAAAAATCGGCTGGAACATTGGCAACACCCTCGAGGCCATTGGTGGTGAAACGGCTTGGGGAAATCCCCTGGTGACCGAAAACCTGATTAAGCTGGTTAAGCAAAACGGCTTCAATGCCATTCGCATTCCTTGCTCGTGGAACCAGTATCTCGAGAGCAATGCCACGGCCAAAATTAAAGAGTCGTGGCTCAACCGAGTCAAACAGGTGGTGCAATGGTGTGTCGACAATGATGTGTATGTGATTCTCAACATCCATTGGGATGGGGGCTGGCTCGAAAATCATTGTACCCCCGACAAGCAGTTTGAGAACAACGCCAAGCAAAAAGCACTGTGGACGCAAATTGCCACCCACCTGCGCGATTTTGACGAGCGGCTGATATTTGCCGGCACTAACGAACCCAATGTCGAAAATGCGACCCAGATGGCCGTGCTGCAAACTTACCTGCAAACTTTTGTAGATGCCGTGCGTGCCACCGGAGGACGCAACTACTACCGCACGCTGGTGGTGCAGGGACCTTCGACCGATGTGGAGATGACTCAAAAATTGATGACCGCCATGCCCACCGATGTAGTGCCCAACCGCATGATGGCCGAGATACATTATTACACCCCTTTTCAGTATTGTTTGATGAGCGAAGATGCCAGCTGGGGCAAGATGTTTTACTATTGGGGCAAGGATTACCATTCGGCCACCGATGCCGGCCGCAACGCCAGTTGGGGTGAGGAAGCCCGGTTGGAGGAGCTCATGGGCATGATGAAACAGCAGTTTGTCGATAAGGGCATCCCCGTGATCATGGGCGAATATGCCGTCATCCGCCGCACCAATTTAACGGGCGACAACCTGAAACTGCATCTGGCCTCCCGCGCTTACTATCTCAAATATCTCACTCAAAAAGCCAAAGCCAACGGGCTGCTGCCGTTTTATTGGGATGCCGGCAACATGGATGCCAATGCTTCGGCCTTGTTCAATCGGAAAAATAACACGGTGTTCGATCAGGTGGCGCTCGATGCCATCATGGAAGGAGCGAAATAGAAGATGCCCCTCCCGGCCTCCCCGAAGGGGAGGAGTGGGAAGAATGCAAAACTATAAGAGTGAAAGTGGCAAAGTGGCAAAGTGGCAAAGTAGCAAAGTGGCAAAGTAACAAAGCAGGAGAGTGCAAAAGTACGATAGTAAAAGAGTGTAGAAGTGTAAGAGTTTAGAAGTGTAAAAGGAAGACTGAAAGAGTAATTAAAGACGAAATATTCCATAGTCCCCCTTTGGGGGATTAGGGGGCTTAATACATCAACCATGAAAAAACACACCATTTTATTCACCTTGGCGACGCTGCTCATCGGCAGTCCTGTCATTTATTCGCAAAGTAAATCCAAGGCGAAAGTTCAGTCATCTGTGCGCACCATCTCTGTCGATTTTCAAAACGAGAAAGGGGCCATGAACCCCATGTTTAAGGAGTGCATAGGTGCCGGGCGCGCCAATGAGGGCCTCCGTGCCGACTGGCAACAGCAACTGCGTGAGGCCAAGGCCGAGTGCGACTTCCAATACATCCGCATGCACGGCCTGTTTACCGACGACATGGCCGTGTACAAAGAGGATCGCAACGGCAACCCCGAGTACAACTTCATGTATGTCGATGCCCTGTTCGACTACATGCTCGAAATTGGCATCAAACCGTTTGTCGAGCTGGGCTTTATGCCAAACGCACTGGCCAGCGGCCCCGAAACCATCTTCTGGTGGCGAGGCAATGTGACCCCTCCCAAAGATTACGACAAGTGGGAGGCGCTCATTTACAACCTGTTGTTGCATTTCACCGAACGTTATGGCACCGATGAGGTGAAGACGTGGTATTTTGAGGTGTGGAACGAGCCCAACCTCACCCCTGGCTTTTGGACGGGCACGCAGCAGGAGTATTTCAAGCTGTACCAATATGCCGCCAGGGGCGTGAAACGGGTGAACGATGCCTACCGCGTGGGCGGCCCTGCCACGGCCGGCGCTGCCTGGGAACCCGAGATGATCGACTTCTGCGTAAAAAACGATGTGCCCATCGACTTCATCAGCACTCATTCGTATGGTGTGGATGTGGGCTATTTGGATGAGTTCGGCCAGGCCGGGACCCGCCTGAGCAAAAACAAATGGAGCGTGAGTGGCGATGTGATTCAGTCGCGCAAGGAGATTGCCGAGTCGGTGAAGCCCAATCTGGAACTGCATTACACCGAGTGGAGCTCGTCGTACACCCCGGCCGACCCCATGCACGACAGTTACCATCAGGCGGCTTACATTCTCGAAAAAATCAAACAAGTTGGCCATGCGGCCAACTCCATGTCGTATTGGGTGTTTACCGACATCTTTGAAGAGGCCGGGCCGCGTTTCACCCCCTTTCACGGCGGCTTTGGGTTGATGACCATTCAGGGCATCAAAAAACCGGCCTACCATGCCTATGCCTTGATGAATCAACTGGGCGGCATCGAGCTGGCCAATGCCGACAGCGCTTCGTGGGTGTGCAAAAGCAGCAACGGCGACATGCAGGTGTTGCTGTGGGATTTCACTTACACCCTGCCCGACGATGTGAACAACCAGCAATATTACATCCGCGACCTGCCCGCCAAAAGCAAAGGACGGGTGACCCTCGACCTGAAGGGCATCCCCTCCGGCACTTATCATCTCGATACCTATAAAATCGGCTACGGCATCAACGACCCATACAAGCTTTATGCGCAAATGGGGCGCCCCTCACAGCTCAACCGTCAGCAGGTGGCGTTCCTCAAGCGTCAAAGCACCGGCCTGCCCGTTGCCTCCGAAATGGTCACCATTGCTGCCGATGGTCTGCTCAAACGCGACCTCCCGCTCAACGAAAATGATGTGGTGATGGTGATGTTGAGAAAGATGAAGTAAGATGCTGCTCGTTGATGCGGCACCGATCCAAACAACAAATAATTAACGCCCCTCCCGACACTTCCCAAAAGGGGAGACCGGGAAGGGCACCTTTCTTCAATTATGAAACGAGCCATGATTAAGCCTCTTCACACACAGGAGTATGACTATTGGCGAGTTCCTTATGGCCATTGAAAAACAAATTATAGACACATGAAATTCATTTACACTCTTCTCACGTTGGGTGTTCTGTTGGGGTGTCAACAACCTCAAAGCACCCAAGGACAAGCATCCTTCATCAATCCCCTGTTCGCGGGCGATTACCCCGACCCGAGCATGCTGCGCGATGGAAACGATTATTACATCGTGCATTCATCGTTCGAGTATTATCCCGGCCTCACCATTTGGCACTCCACCGACATGGTGAATTGGAAACCCATTGCCAATGCACTGCACCAATACGTGGGCTCGGTGTGGGCGCCCGATTTGGTGAAGCACAACAGCAAATACTTCATTTACTTTCCGGTGAGCAACACCAACTATGTGGTGTGGGCCGACAAGATGGAAGGGCCCTGGAGCGATCCCATTGACCTTAAGGTGGGCAACATCGACCCCGGCCACGTGGCCGACGAGCAGGGCAACTGTTACCTCTATTTCAGCAATGGTGGTTACGTGCCCCTGAGCCCCGACGGGCTGAGCGTGACGGGCGAGCTGCGCCATGCCTACGATGGTTGGCCCATCCCTCGCGACTGGCAAATTGAGTGCTTTTGCATGGAAGGCCCCAAGCTGATGAAGCGCGGCGACTATTACTACCTCACCGTGGCCCAAGGGGGAACCGCCGGTCCTGCAACGGGGCACATGGTGATTTCGGCACGATCCAAATCACCCCTTGGCCCTTGGGAGAACTCGCCCCACAATCCCATCATCCGCACCAAAGATGCATCGGAAAGGTGGTGTTCGGTAGGTCATGGCACCGTGCTCGATGATGCCGCCGGTAACTGGTGGATGGTGTTGCACGGCTACGAAAACGGCCATTACAACATGGGTCGCCAAACGCTCATGCTGCCCGTGGAATGGACGGCCGATGGCTGGTACAAAATCCCCGCATCGGCCTCGCTCGAAAAAACGGTGGCGGCGTCACTTTCCGCATCCACCGCAGAGCCTTTCTCTCTCAATGATGCCTTCACCGGCGCATCGCTCAGTCCCCATTGGAAATTCTTTGGCGAATACAACCCCGCGCGTTTCGAGATGTGCGGCAGCGGCATCACCATCAAAGGGCAAGGCGGTTCGGTGGCCGACTGTTCACCGTTGCTCTGCATGCCCGTCAACCATTCGTACACCGCGCAGGTGGAGTTGCAAATTGCCGACAATGCAATGGGTGGTTTGGTTCTGTTCTACAACCAGCAAGCCGCATCGGGCATTTTGGCCGATAGCCAAAACATCCTCACCAACATACGCGGCTGGCAGTTTGTGACTCAAGCCAACCAAATTGACCGCCACGTGTGGTTGCGCATCAAAAAAACAGGTCAGGTGGTGGATATGTATTACAGCACCGATGGCCAAAAATGGGAGAAAACCGAAAATTCGTTGGAGGTGTCGGGATTCCACCATAACGTGCTGGGCGGTTTCATGGGCATGCGCATTGGGTTGGCGGCCATTGGCGATGGCGATGTGACGTTTCGGGATTTTAGGTATTGGGGGGAATGAGAAAGGATGGCCACAGAGTTTTATTTCGATTTGTTATGTAATTCTGATGAAGCTATACCCCGTGTTCAAATAAGAGTCAGATAACTCAAGTGATTTATATGGTAGAAATGCAGTAGTTGATGAAAAATCTCCGGTGCTCAATTCATGTGCCTGAATTCGTTGGGCGAAAGGCCCGTGTTTTTCTTGAACATGCGGGTGAAATGTTGCGGGTGCTTAAAGCCCAATTCGTAGGCCACTTCGCTGATGGATTTGCCGGGAATGTACATTTTTTCTTTAGCCGCTTCAATCATTTTTAGCTGAATGTGTTCCTGTGCCGACTTGCCGGTCTCTCTTTTTAGTAAATCGCCCAGGTAGTTGGCCGAGATAAAGAGCTTGTCGGCACAGTAACGCACCGATGGCAGCCCCATGTCGATGGCCTGGGATGAGGCGAAATAATCGTCCACCACCTTTTCGAAACGCGCCAGCAAATCCTTGTTCACCGGGTTGCGGGTGATGAACTGCCGGTCGTAAAAGCGCTTGCAATAGTTGAGCAACAGCTCGATGTACGACACGATGAGCGTTTTGCTGTGCGCATCGATGGCGTGTTGCAGTTCGAAGCTGATTTTATCGAAGCAGTCGTTGATGATGGCTCTTTCGCGCAAGGAGAGGTGCAACGCCTCGTTCACCTCGTACGAGAAAAAGGTGTATTCCTTCAGGTTGCGCCCCAAGGCAGTGCCGTGAACCAGGTCGGGGTGGAAAACGAGCGCCTGCCCGATGCCCTTTTGTGGTGTTGGGCTCTCAACGCCGTACACCTGGCCGGGGGCAATGAATACCATGGTGCCCTCCTCGTAGTCGTAGGTGCCGCCCCCATAGGTCATGTTGCCGCACATCGACTCCTTTAAAAAGATGGCATACAAGCCCAATTGCCGCCTGAAAAAGCAAAAAGGCTCGGTCTTGGCAAAATCGATCACGCTCACCAGCGGGTGAAGCGTTTCCTGTCCCACCAAATGGTTGTACTCGGTCACGGTGTTGATGCGGGTGATGTCGGCCATTTTTGACGTTTCTTATTGGAGTATGTAGGTATCAAGATGCAAGAATCAAGTCTATAATTTATATAGGATGCTTTCGTTTTAACACCGAATACTTGTCCTTCATCTTTATGACAAATTTAAGCAACTATTTGCAGGGTGGTGAGGACGAAATTGCAAAACGGTGATTTGGGTAGGAGAAACCGTAATCGGGGTAAATCGTCACATCTGACCGTATCCGGTTGGCCATTGGCGGAACCAGCTTGAGGATTTCTGAAATTACAGTAACATGGCGTTGAGAATAAATCACACGATGGCTTATATTTGTATGGAATGAAGTCCTGAAAATGAGCGAACCCAACAAGCTTCTCTACTATTTTAAAAAATGGACCGACCTTACTGAGGCCGAAGAAGCCATCATCATGTCGGTATTTGAGTCGGTGGTCATCAAAAAAAAGAATGAGATGCTGGTGGCGGGGCAGGTTTGCAGCCATCTGTATTTTATCACAAAGGGTTGTTTGCGTTCATACTACATTGACACGAAAGGTACCGAGCACATATACCAAATTCGGATGGACAACAACTGGATCAGCGACCTGGAGAGTTTCTTTTCCCAAAAACCGTCGAAATATCACATCGAAACGCTTGAAGATTCGCACTTGCTTTGCATTACACACGAGCGCATGGAGCAACTGCTGGTTGAGGTGCCCCGGCTCGAAAGGTATTTCCGCATCCTGTTCCAAAAAGCCTATGTGAATGCGCTGAACCGCCTCAACGCCACCATGTGGAAAACGGCCATAGACCGCTACAACGACATGATTCAGGAGCATCCCGAAGTGTTTCAGCGCGTACCATTGGTTTACATTGCATCGTACCTGGGCATCACACCCGAAAGCCTGAGCCGCATCAGAAGGCAGAAATAAACGCCTCGTCCGAAGGCAACCCTATTTCTTACCATAGGTTAAGTGTGCGGGGGCATGGTTTCATCTATTTTTGTTATGTGAGAAACAAATGCAACAATGGACAGAAGTACTTTTTTAAAGTCGGTGCTATCCGCCACATTCGGATTGGCTATTGGCTCAAAACTGACCGCTATGAAACTATTTGACCAACCATTGGGCAACACGCCCAAAATGCCAGTGCTTTTTTTGGGGCATGGCAGTCCCATGAACGCCATTGAGGAAAATGAGTTTGTGCGCGGGTTCCGCAATGTCTCATCGCAGATTGAAACGCCAAAAGCCATCATTGTGGTGTCGGCTCACTGGGAAACCAAGGGATCGCAGGTTACGGCCATGGAACAACCCAAGACTATTCACGATTTTGGCGGGTTTCCCAAAGCACTGTACGACATTCAGTATCCTGCTCCCGGCCATCCACAGTTGGCAAACGATGTGAAGGGCTTGGCCAAAAGCACCGAGGTAGTGCTCGATGAAAAGTGGGGCCTCGACCATGGTGCATGGACGGTTATCAGGCACATGTATCCCAAAGCAAACATTCCGGTGATACAGTTGAGCCTCGACTATTTAAAAACCCCACAACAGCATTACGAACTGGCCAAAGAGCTTTCCCAATTGCGGCACAAAGGCATTTTGATTGTGGGTAGTGGCAACCTGGTGCACAACCTGGGCATGGTGCACTGGCAAAAGTTGAACGAGAACTTTGGCTTCGACTGGGCCATTGAGGCCAATAATAAAATGAAGGAATTCATTGGCAATGGCAACCATAAAGCGCTCATTGACTTTCGTAAACAAGGCAAAGCCTTTGACATGGCCATCCCGACGCCCGACCATTATTTGCCCCTGCTTTATGCCTTGGCATTACAGGACAAAAAAGACGAGGTAGCCATTTTTAACGACCAACCCGTGGCCGGTTCGTTGACCATGACTTCGGTGAAGATTGGGTAGAGAGAACTGATTTGGAATAACCACGCATGAGCCTTGCTCGTTCCGAAGAATGATTCGTATTGATTTACCGTGAATAATTGGCGAAAGATATATCGTTGGTATGGCTAAGAAACTGGTTTCGTTTTTAGCTTTCCCATGGCAGTGTTAAACCATTTCAACCGTTTGACTGCATGGAGAATGATGTAAATGGCAAGCACGATGGCCAGTTTGTCGTGTACCTCCACCCAGGCATGACGAATGAGTGGGCTACCGTGTTGCCATTTAACAATCCAAGGCACAAATCCGGTGACCGCAACCACACTAAAAAGCACGGTAAGCGTCAGTACCTGTCTGTTTCTTGAAAACAGCCTTTTTTTGACAACAGTCCGATACCATGGCCAATGCAGGTAAAAGTGAAAAATCATGACCAATGATAGCAAGACACTTGAACCCTTATGGATGGTTGACCATGCGTGATAACTTGCACCCATTACAATTTTGTCAATTAGAAAATCTGCATGACTGCCAATGTGGAAAGCCAATTGAAGCAATAGTCCCGAAAAAATGGCCAACGCCCCTGAAATCAACAATGCGAGGTTGATGGTTAATGCAAAGGTTGTGTTTTTCATCTGTTTATACTTTGATTTTTTTTGTCAGATGGAACCTGTCTGCCGACAGGCAGGCTCGCCAATAATCATTGGCTTCGCCGATCTGCGATTCTCCTGTGTGAGCAACGTTGCTCTTGGTTCGTTTCAGGATGGTGTCCTTGAATGATTGCATTGCAAAGGTCTGCCATCTCACATTGTGGAACGATAACAATTGTTAAGAAACATCACCCCGTCTATGGTGAGGGCGGTCAATTTGGGTGATGGCTTGTGATTGACAAACCTTGACGCATTTGAAGCAGCCTACACATAATTGGGCATTGACAATGCGGGCGTGCTTGTGCCAAAGGATGTTGATTTTGGTCAAAACACGATGTGGGCAGACATGCTGGCATTGCCAACATGCTTTACAACGATGGGGATTGAGCGCGATGTGTTTGGTAAGGGTGGATGATGCTCGTTTCATGGCTGATGTTTTTATCGGCAAATAAACATCCCCATCGGCATTTAAAAAGATAACAATTGTAAAGAAATCAGCTTTTTTTCCGGTTTCTGATTCGGCTGAGCGAAATAGGCGTTATACCCAAAAAAGATGCAATATAATGCTGTGGCACCCTTTGGATGATTTCGGGATGGTGTATGACCAAGTCCTCGTATCGTTCCCGGGGCGTGTCTTTGATGCGCGACATAAACAACTGCCCGTAATTACTGAATCGCTGAAAAATAAAATCATGAAATCCAGCTTCGAATTCAGGTGAGGCTGACAAAACGAACTCGAAGTCAGCCTTTTTTATCTCTATCACTGTTGATGGTTCTACGCTTTCGATGGTGAAAAGGCTTGGCTTTTGGTTCATGAAACTGTCGATTGATGCCACTGGTTGCCCCTCAAAAAAGAATTGAAAAGTGATGTCCTTTCCATCCTTATTGAACCATTCGCGAAGGCACCCTTTCTTAACCACATAAATGCTTTTGGCGATATCGCCTTCGCGCAATAGCACTGTTTTTACAGCAACTTCCGTTTCAATACATCGCTCCTGAAGGTGAGCCTTGCATTCTGCGTTCGAAAAAAGGGTATCGAATAAATTGTTGGTCATCATTGGTCTGTAAGGAGGCAATTTGGCAGGGCTATTTTACACAAGCCCAAATTTATTGATTTCCTTTTGATCATCCGGTATTGAGTCGGCATCCTTTTGTGATGACAGATGTCATCCTAAAACCATACTTCCACCGTAAAGCGTTGATGGTGTTTTTGCGAACCAGTAATATGGGTAGTTAAACCCGTAATACGGGTAAAGTCCGGTCGGTTTTTTACCCCGATGTTTGCAATGTGGATTTATTTCCCAATGTAACATTTAAATACCGACATAAAATGAGAGCATTTACTTATCACAACCCCACCCGCATTGAGTTTGGGCAGGGCAAAGAAAAATTGATTGGCCAGTACATGGCCGAATATGGCGTGAAAAAGGCGCTGATTGTTTACGGATCCGACAGGATTAAGCAAAACGGGCTGTTCCATTCGGTGGTCAATTCGCTGGTCGAAAACAGCATTGCTTACGAAACCCTGGGCGGCGTGGTGAGCAATCCCTTACTAAGCAAAGTTTACGAAGGTATCGAAATTGCCAAAACCAGGGGCGTGGATGCCGTGCTGGCCGTGGGCGGCGGCTCGGTGCTCGATTCGTCGAAGGCCATTGCCGCCGGAGCCAAATACGACGGCGATGTGTGGGACTTCTTTATTGGCAAAGGGTTTCCCAAACAGGCGTTAAAGATTTTCGACATCATGACCCTGGCCGCCACCGGCAGCGAGATGAACAACTACGGCGTGGTGACCAACGAAATGACTCGTGAAAAGCTGAGCCTGGCCGGGCCAACCACATACCCCACCGTGTCGGTCATCAACCCCGAACTGCAAGCGACTGTTGCCAACGACTATCTGGCCTATTCGGCCTCCGACATCTTCGCCCATAGCCTCGACATGTACCTGTCGGCCACCTACCTGCCTGAATACATGGCCGGATACGTGGAGAATATCCTGAAAACGGTGATGCGCACCACAGAGTTACTGCTGGCTGATTCCACTGATTACAACGCACGCGCCGAATTTGCCTGGGCCGCCACGCAGGCGCTCAACTTCACCACCTTTTGCGGCGTGGAGAACAACCGTTTCGACACCCACTTTTTGGAGCACACCCTGTCGGCCGAGTACAACATTGCCCATGGCGCGGGTTTGTCAATCATCATGCCGGCATGGATGAAATGGCAAAAGCAGCACCAACCCCAACGTTTCGAGCGGTTTGCAAAAATCATGTTCGGTGTAAATGGCGCCGATGCGGGCATTGACGCCTTAAAAACGTGGTACTCGAAAATAGGCGCGCCAGTGACCTTAAAAGAGGGAAACATTCCCGAAACCGACATCCCCATGCTGACGGACAAGCTGCAGGCCGTGGCCAAATTGTGGGGTGCCGAGGCGCTTTACACCCGCGACATGATTACCGGGGTGTTGGAAAATGCGAAGTAAAACCCAAAGCTCCTCCCTGCATCCCGCGTGGAGGAGTTGTAAACCCAAAGAGCATGAATGCTAAAATTATCTTATTGACAATGGCCATCTTAATTCCGTTCGGGCTTAAAATGCAAGCCCAAAACAACACTTCGGGCAACAAAATTCTGGTGGTGTACTTTTCGCACACAAAAAACACCAAAGAAATAGCCACGCAAATACAACAACTCACCGGTGCTGACCTATTCGAACTGGTTCCGTCACGCGACTACACCACCGACTACCAAGCGTTGATTGAACAGGCTAAAAAAGAGATTAATGCCGACTACAAACCACCCCTCAAAAACAACCTCCAGGGCATTGACCAATACGATGTGATATTTGTGGGCTCGCCTAATTGGTGGAACACGTTTGCGCCGCCAGTGGCTACTTTCTTGACCAGCCATGACTTTTCGGGCAAAACCATTGTGCCGTTCATCACCCACGAAGGTTCGCGCATGGGGCGCAGCGAAGCCGACATGAAAAAGCTTTGCCCGAAGGCAACATTCCTAAAGGGGCTCCCTATCCGCGGCAGCTCGGTGAAAGAGGCAAAGCCGCTGGTGGAACGGTGGTTGCGCGAAATTGGGGTGATGAAGTAAAGGCGGTTGATTTGAAGAGGCGGAGTGAACGGGCTGAGTAAATGACTGGGGATTGAAAATTTTGGCTCTATGTCGAATATTGTGGGTAAACAAAAGATGAAAGCACGAAATCAACAAAAGGTAACTAAGCCGCCTTCGGAAAATGGCGTTAAAAAATCATAGGCCTGAGCATAAAAAAAATATGCGCTGTTTGAGCTTGCGAGTTCGCAGATTTTAGCGAAGGCCTATGATTTTTAGACATTTTACGTCAGCGGCGGCCTTTTTTGCTTACTTTTTGGGGCTGTAGCCAAAAAGTAAGAGCCCGCCCGGTTTGAGGGCACAAAAAAATGGCTTGTGCGAATTGATACTTATGATAACCTACACAAATCAGAACAGAGCCATTATACCAATGCATCGGCCACCACTTTGGCCAACGGCGTTGTTGGGCGGCCAATCAGCGTTGAGAGTGTGCGCGAATTGTCAAACAATCCACCTTTGGAAGCACCCGTGTCAGAGTCCGCCAACATCTGAGCCAACCCGTCAGGAAGTCCAAAACTCTTCAATATATCCGCATATTGCGTTTCTGTCAGGTTGTTGTAAGGAATGTTTTTACCGCTCTGGCTCGAAATTTCAGCTGCCAACTCGGCAAGTGTATAAACTTCATCGCCTGCCAGCTCGTAGGTTTTGCCTTCGTGGCCAGTACTTGCCAATACCACAGCCGCCGCTTCGGCATAATCAGCACGGGCTGCCGATGATATTTTCCCGTCTCCGGCGTTTCCGATAAATGCTCCGGCACCAATGGCACCCTTTGCCGAACCTGTATAATTTTCGGTGTACCAACCATTTCGAAGAATTGTGTAAGTCATTCCTGATTCTTTGAGAACCGCCTCGGTTCCCAAATGCTCAATGGCCAACGAAAGCGGCGAATTGTCGGCATGAAGGATGCTGGTGTACACAATATGCTGAACGCCCGCTTGTTTGGCTGCGGCAATCACTGCTTTGTGTTGGGGTAGGCGTTGACCGATTTCATTGCCCGAGATAAGCAACAGTTTATCAATTCCCTGCAGCGAGGCAACCAAATTTTCTGTTTGCGAGTAGTCGAATGCGCAAACGTCAACGCCCAACTCGGTTGCCTTTTCGGGGGTTCTCACCAATGCAACAATGTTATCTGCTGCAACTTTGTCTTTCAAACTTTGTACAACTAACCGGCCTAATTGACCTGTCGCACCTGTTACTCCAATTTTCATTATTTATTTTCCTTTCTATTAAGTTGTTTTCTAGTTGTCGTGTTTTCTATTACTTTTGTTACGTAAAGTAACTATTAATAGTTTATATGCGAAACAGGTTACCTTTTGGTAACCATGAAAATAGTAGTCACCCAAATGTAACCATCGTGTCAAAATTGAACTACAAAACGAAATGCCCTGTAACAGCCACGCTGCAATTGATAGGAGGAAGGTGGAAAACCATTATATTATACACACTTACCCACGGTACAAAACGCTTTGGCGAAATAGCGGTTCGCATTCCCGAAATTTCGCGCAAAGTACTTACCGAGCAACTCAAAGAGCTGGAATCTGACGGATTGATTGTGCGGGAACAATTCAAAGAAATACCGCCCAGGGTGGAATATTCGCTCACCGATTTGGGCAAAAGTTTATCGCCAGTTATTGGCGAACTGGAAAAATGGGGAATCGAGAATGTGCTGGCAGATTAATTCGGCGATTTCGCTTGTATCGAATTAATGGTTATATGCTCATCCGGTAAGCCCGGTGAGCTTACAGTTAGCTTAATAACTCCCGTTTCTCGAGTGCTCCTGATTACCACTAGGGCACGTCCATGCCATGCTTTGCGAGATACGCCAATATATGTATCAACATATTTTAAATTGGCATTACCCACACTGGCAATTATACCGAACCCTTCGATACTGAAATTTAAACGGTTTTCAGCGTTGGGTTGAATAACGGTATCCCCCCCACCAACCCCATCTATTAGCACATAATCCGTCCCCCTATCTTTGGTGTCAAAAAACGACATGACACAAAGAACCTCACTTGCACAACAAATGCTTGCTCACGTATCCCACCAGCAGGAGAGTGGGATGAGTGTTGCCCGTTACGCTGCTCAGATTGGCATCACGGCACACAAATTACGCTATTGGATCAAGAGATCCAGATCACCGCAAAGAGCGTTTCGCGCCAGCGATTCCGAAATGGCATTTATCAATCTTGGCAGATTGGATTTACCCATCGCCCCATCAAATGGTCACAAGGCTTCCGGATGTGACATGCG
>NZ_QKZK01000038.1:0-27768 GCF_003254275.1 Breznakibacter xylanolyticus
TGGATGTATTCGTTTTTGGTGAACTGTGTGCCAATCAAACCGCCCATCGTGACGGCTGCCGGAAGGATGTAATCCTTCATATCTGTTCCCATCAGCCCGGTAACGGTCTGGCTTTTCGATAACTTTTTCAAAGCATACTTGCCAACGGCAAACCCTGCTATGGCAGCAACGGGTTTTCCAATGTTGTTGGTGGCTTTCATAAAGTCAATCTTGGTTGCCCGTGCCGAAGTGGTCGGGGTTCTCGAAGTCTTTTTTCTTACTGCCATGTTTATAAAATTTAAGTACTGGTTTTAACTGAGTTCTATGCGCCCCAACGATTTCTTATTGGGCGTTTCCTTGGGGGAGGTGGTGGTCTTGGGTTTGTTGCCCTTGTCCCGGAACATGAAGTAAGCCCCAGTTCCGATGATTGCGGCCAATCCCAATCCGATGCCCACTTTGGCTCCTTTGCTGATGCCCTTGGTTGGGCTGACGGCTGTGGGCGTGCGTGCCATATTCGTGGGTGTGGGCGATGGTAAATATGGCGTGTTGCTACTTGCCGGGCTAAGGCTGGGGATGGTGGAACTGGCTGTTGGCGCAACTGGCGCAACTGGCATTATCGGTGTGAGGTTCTCTGTGAATGCCTCGCTGGTGTCGATGATGTTGCTGGGTTGCGGTAATGCTTGCGGTTGTGCCTGTACCTGCGTTGCCTGTTGTCTGGATTGCTTACGGGCGACAATCTTCTCTTTGGCTTTTTTGAAGATGTTGGTGACAGGCTGGAGCCAGCTCTTTATTTTTGCAAGCACCCCGGTTGCAGCACCCACCGATGCTGCGGTGGCCGCCACGCCCAGACTGCCCAATTCGGCCAACTGGCCAATGGCTTCCAAGCCCTGCAATCCGACCACGATGCCTTGAACCCCTTTCACTGAAAAGTCCGGGCTTTTTTGTTTTGCCCCTTTCAAAATGGCCGAGCGAAGGTTCTTCTCTTTGCCCTGTAAACCATCAAAGAGCTTTCGTACCTTGGCGTAACGCTTTTTCAAGTCGGCCAGCTTCTGTGGGTCGATGTTGTGCTTTGCGGCCAGATTATCTGGCAAAAAGGCGTATTGCAACTTCTTGGCAATGCCGAACATGTTCAGGCGCATGGCTGCCAGTAATCCGTTGCGAATGGCAATGGACAAAGGGTTAAAGCGAACGATGGCTTTCACCACTTTCTTGCCGACTTTGGCAACGGCTTTGGCTCCTTTTTTAATGCCTTTGCCCACCTTCTTGCCAATGCGTTTGAGGGACTTGAAAAAGCCGCCAAGGCTTCTTTGTCCGTTCAGTCCATCCAGTTCCTCGTCCAAATCATCAAGCTCTGCCAATCCCTGCATGGCCTCCGAATCGTATTTGATAAAGCCGCTCTTGGCCAGCTTGTCTTCAATGGTCGCCAGCTTATCCAGCACTTGGTCACGCTGGGGCGTGTTCCAGAACTTGATGGCTTGGTCAATCATGCTGATGAACTGGTCGGGGTTCTGGATGTGCGACATCTTGCCCTTGTTCTCCTTGCTTTTCAACAGGAAGTCACGGGTGCGTGTCAGGTAGTTGAGTGTGGCATCATCGGCACTGCCAAGCCCGTTGATGGCATCATCAAAGTCAACTCCTGAAATGATGGCCATGAGTTCGGTGTGGTCTTCATCGGCAATCCGTCCGCCATCCATATCCAGACCGGAGAGGGCGTAAATGGGCAAGCCCAGCCCCAGCGTTCCGGTCAGTCCGTTGATACCCCGAAGGCCACCGAGCATTTGCAAGGGCGACATGTTGAAGTCGGACTTCTCATAGCTGTAAGGCTTCTGGTAATCAAACTTGGAAAGTACCGGGTCAATGACGATCTCATCTTCGCTGTCGCCCTGTGCAGGAACAATCACGTAGATGTGCTGGTAGTAGCTTTTGCCGTCATACTTGGTGATACGGAACTTAAAGGGGATGCCCAGACATTTGAGGATGGAGCCGCAGAAGATGCTGTAATCATCGCAGTCGATGCCTGAATCGGTGTTTCCCTGTTGTCTGAACTTAATCTGGCCGTCCAACCAGCTTCGGGCTGGTGTGCGGAGCTGTTCGGTTCCGCCCTCATCCTTTTGGTATTGCAGGTAGGTGTAGGCAAAATTGAAGATGTTGCGACAGGTCTCCTTTACCGAATCGGCCTTTAGGTTGGCGGCCAGTTCCTCGACTTCCCGGTAGTGGTCTGCTATGATGTTGATGCAGCTCTCCACCGTCTCCAGCACACTGCCGTTCTTGATAAAGGTGCTGGCTCCGGCAGCCCGTTTTATCAGGTGGTTGAACTGTCGTCCGTCTTTTGTATTGCGTGGGCCGGATACAATACCGAGTTGTCCCGATGCTAGTCCGTTCATATTCTCATCTGTTAAATTTTGCGTGGTGGTGATGGTTTCCCCGTTGATGCTGATGGTGAGCGTGAAGGCCATATCGGCCTTGAGCTGCTGCGTGTTTTGGAGTACAGCCGTGGACAAGCCTTTACCCATGAGGTTCAGGTAAGGCACTTGAAAGGTGATTTCCGGCTCTTTGGTTTGTCCGGCTGGAATGGTTAGTCCTTTAATGTCGGGGGTGGAATAGGCAATGTCGGAACCCTTGTATTTGGCCACCACCTGATTGATGGCAAGGGTAATGGGTGCGTTGGTGGGGTTGTAACAGCGGAGCTTGACCGCAAACTGGACTTCCTGTAACGTGAGCTTATGGATGCGGAAACCCAACAGGGCGAAGTTCATCTTTGCCCCGGCCAGTAGTTTTTTGCCCTTGGTAAACAGGTAGAAACCGCCTCCGATGGCTGCCACAACGGCCAATGTGCCTACTATTTTCTTTGTGCTTGATTCCATAGGGAAGCAAACTTAAAATAGCAGGCACGTAAGGGTTTGGCCGTTATTGGCTGGTGGTGGTTGTTAGTGTTTTGTGGTGTGTATTAATGGCAATTTTTTTGCATTTTCAATTGCTCGTCTTCTCAGAAGATAATCGTACTTATTGGCAGTTGTATTAGGATTTTTTGTGGCAATGTGAACATTCAGCATCGTGAAGTGAAATAACACCGGAGCATTCGCCACATGTCCATTTTTCTCGCTCGATTGATAGAAAAGCGACAAGTCCGATTTCTTGAACTTTTCTACTGTTTTCAATTAGGCTAATATGATACCGTTTCCTGTAACTCCTGTCCAGATTTTTTATCTGAACGCAAGGAAAATATTGACATTCAAAACAATGTTTAAATCCTTTTTCGGTGGCACAATTTTTTATTTTACAAGACTTACAACGTTCAGGTTTAGAAACATCTTCCCCCAAGCAACCAGCACAGGGTTTCTTATCCTTCAGATGGACATAGCAAACCATGCAATTTATACCGCAGGGAGCGAAAAAGTAATCGTCTATTTTAGATGGCATCTTCATCCTACAATCCCATGTAACAAATTTGTATTAACACCACTCTGAATTTTTGTGCCTTTAAATTTCGAGTTAAAAAACGATATATCAAAAGCATATCGGTTTTCAATCGTCTTCTTTTGCCTTTACAAAACCATTTAAAATGCTGATTAACCCATTGAAGAGAATTCTTTCCGGTGGGGATTGGCTCTTTTTGATTTTCTCTTGCAGGTATCGCTGGGGGACTTGTTTCTGGATGAGGACTTTAGCCAGTTTGCCCAGCTCTGCCATTATATCCGACTGCTGGGGAGTGTTTTGTCCGGTAGGGGCTACTTGCTTGCGTTGCAGTTCCAGTAGCAGGGTTTTGTATTCTTCTTGCATTTGCTGAAACAGAAGGGCAGAACCTCCTTTATCCGGGTGCAGTTCTTTGGCCAAGGTGCGGTATCGTTGCTTGGCTTGCTCCAAGTCGGTGATGTTCTGAAAATAGTTCATGCGTCTGTTATAATTGGTTGTAATCTTCGGGTGTGAGGCTAAAGTGTTCCAGTATCAGCCGCAACTGCTCAAAATTGTAGGTGTGCTTGCGCATGTGGCCAGCCCGGCTGATTCGTTCCTTTAGTTCCGGGCACAGGTCGATTTCATTGCGCAGTAACTGCAAGGCACTTCTAATGGAGATGCTGTCCGGGTACAGCTTTTTTACCAAATCCTGCTTCAATACGGTTCTACGGAAGGTCATAGCGGGTCGGATTAAGCGGTGAATACCATGCAAAAAGCCCTGAAAAAGCTTGAAAATGCAGGCTTGTCAAGTACTTTGACACTGCTTTTTCTTCCTTTTCAGGACTTTTGAGGATGTTCGAAATGCTTTTGGGTGCTTCCAGAGGATAATTCAAATGCTTTTGTGGATACACCCAATTTTGAAGGGTATAACCAGCCTGAATTATCCTGCTTTGCCGGAAAATAGAATTGCTTTGGTGGACTTTGCCGGAATTGGCACTAAAAACCGAAAGTGTTCGGTGAAAATGACGGATACAAACAACAAAAAGCCTCGGAATAGGACTTGCTTGCAGATAATAATCGAGTATGTAGGGCATAATTTTTCAATTATACCCTTGACGGATAGCGGAGCTAAGATAGGAATAAAAGAGTTAGATGCTTTCTAATTTTTCTTTTAATGCAACAACACCATTAATTGCTTTTCTTAATTCAGCCTCATATAAAGGTTCAAAAGAAGAATGTGATGCAGGATTCATTATGCGTTTAAGAATATCCTTGGCTTCATTAATTAAATTTTCGGAATCATTACGAAGGTCTATTTGTTTTAATACATAATTAGTCAGGTCATTCTTTAAACCACGCAATTTCCCTTTTTCTGCTGGCTCTAAAGTTGCATCATTCTCAAAATCTGTCTTTAGTTTTTCTATGAGTTCCTTACTCATGCCCCGATTGGAGATAGCCTTGGTAAAATCACGTCTCTTGGTTTCTGTTAACTGATTCAAAGCCCTATTCAATTTACTCATTAGAGGTTCAAATTCACCATTTGCTGCCATATTTAAACCTTTCAAGTATTTATCAAGAACAGCTTCTGTTTCTTTTCTTAACTCGTTGCCACAAGCATCGTATTCACCATCAACTAAAAACGATTCTGCTTTTTCGAGTCGGGATTTGTCCTTACGGATAATCGGAGCTTCATAAAGTTTATCTGATGAGTGAAATTTGAAATATTCCCAATCATGAGCTGAGGTATATCGTTTCACCAATTCATAAAAACCTAAATCATGGGTAAGTATAATTTTCTGAAATCCTCCAAATATTTGTTCAAGCTCAGGGTCGTTATCTGTATTTAATAATACCCTGATAATATCCATTCGATTTGACATATCAAGGCTAATTAACATGTCATCAAGCACTAAAATCTTGAAGTCTGTTGACTGAACACGACTTCTCAATGCACCGATACGTATGCCTATGGCTATCTTTGTGAGTTGTGATTCATTCAGGAATGATTGAACACGTTGAAGTGTATCCCAGTTTTCAGAGCCATTCCTTTTAAGTTTAACTACCAAGCCAATTTTCAAGGAATCTAACCTCATTGCTTCATGGTTTTCCTCCCAAATTTTCCTTTTTACAAGGTCGAAGCTGAATTTCTTTAAAAATTTAAGTTCAACTTTTAACACATCTTTTTTATTAAAGAAGTGTTTTTTCATAAAGTCATTGGCGGTATTTGCAATTTCAGAAAGTTTGTCTTCGATGTTTTGATTTAAAGCTTCCAGTGCTGTATCAAAATTTGACCGTGCATGACCACTACGAGCCGAACCTCCATTACGTCTTGGAATATCGGTTGTTTTTTCTTTTATTATATCCAACCAGTTTTTAGTTCCTTCGGTTAAAAAAGGAAAAATATCTCTTTCAAAAACCTGCCACAAGTTTATTTCCTGACGGTGCGTAGCACGATAAAAATTATGAAGCAATTTATAGTTTATAAAATCGCTGGCTAAGTTCAGTTCCTGAATCGTAGTGTCGTTACCATTATTTTCGGGTCTGGTTCCCGGATTTGAATTACCAATTTGATAAGTCTTTGAATTTCCGTTAGCCTCATTGATAATCAACTTTATATGTGGTTCATTATCATTTGTTGCGTAAATATTTTTGAGTGTTTGATGTGTTGCACGGTTACTTTCAACAAAATCTGCAAAATATTTTTTTACTTCATCATCATTGGTTTTAATGCTGCTTTGCAAAAAGGTATATAAAGCCCAAAATAAGGATGATTTACCGGAACCATTATTCCCATAAGCCAAAACGTGCTTGCTTCTGAAATTAAACTCTTCTTCCGCCTGAAATGCCTTGAAGTGTTGGATTTTAACTTTATCAATTTTTTTCATCTCAGCTTTCCAGTATCGGTTTTAAAATTTCAGGGCTACGCACTGCAAATAGTTTTATCCGGTTGCGTACTTCATTATCGGGGTGTGACCATTTTTTTTGTAGGGTTTCTATAACTTCAGTTTTTTCATTGTTTTGTAATTCTGAAAAATTTCTATTTTGTAGGGTTTCCTCCATATCGCTCTTAATAAATTGAGTTATGTCAATCTCAAGCTCTTGCATATGCACAGGAAAGTATAAATTAAATATTAATCCATCAACGATTGAATATAGAACTTTATTATTCCGATTTATTTCAACAGCCCATTCAAGTATCGAGTGTATAGTTTTATAAAGTTCTATATCTATTGTTGTTATGTTTTTACTAATAGGGAATTCTTTAATGTCTTTAACTAGAATCTTAGGAAAGTCTCCCTTCGTAGCTTTCGGAGAAGCGTTAAAATGATAGAACGTTCCAAGGCTGCTATTTAAAATTAGAGATATAACTTCAATACAGAAATTTGATTCTTTAACAATGATTATAGCTGGGTCATTATATAATTCATCCACGGTAATAGCTGCAAAAATAGAAGGATTAGTTATTTCTCTAACTAACAATCGCTTACCTTTAAAATAGATGGGGTTTCTGGGATTTGCAATTCCGTCACAATAATCAATATACTCCTTATTATTCCATTTGACTTTATATTTCGTAACATCTTCTCCCCACAACCATTTTTTTAATCCTTCTTTATAAGTAGAGAAATGATATGCACGCGAATCAATTATTGATTGCTCTTGTCCTTGGTATTTATCGTAGGCAATAAGCCCCTGTGATATATCTGGGAAGTAGTGAGCTAACCAATTCGAATTAGACTTTATTTCTGAAATAGCGTTAATTCTTTCTTTTGGTAGTTTGAATGCAAGTGCCCAGTTTTGAGAAAAACTGTATAATAGTTCCTTTTTCAGATTTTTAGGCTGTTGATTAATAAAATCATTTAAACTTAATTCTGAATTATTTGATGGGAGATAACTAATATCCTTTGTATTCCCATTATTCTTCAAAACAAAGACAGAATTCCTTACAGTTGCACCTTCAAACAATGAGTAATTTGTAAAATCAATTAAAAGCAGGATTCCCCAACTACTCATCAGTTTCTCCCTATATTTTTCTGCAAAAACATTAAACAAGTATGTGTTTGGTATAATGTAAGATAGAACTCCATTAGATGATAATAGTTTTTTAGCAATCTCAATAAAAAAGTAATATATCTCAAAATCTGGCACTTGATCCAAAAATTTAAGTACATTCTTTCTTGAATTCCCTTTTATGGAAACTCCATATGGAGGATTACCAATAACAATATCAAAACCATCGGTAATGTCAAACATCCATTCTTTATCAAAGAATGGAGAAGCCGCATTTTGGTCATAAGGATCCCATGATGAAAGTAGTCGGGCAGAATCATTACCCAAACCATTCTCTATCAGCTTGTCTGATATTTGTTCACGTAATTCTTTATCTTCATTCCGTAACTCCCGTTTACGTTTGGGTGATTTTGAACTAAATAATTTATGCCGAACTTTTTTAAGATTGTCTTCTAGTTTTTTTACCTCTGGTTTGTCAAATAAATTACCTTGAGCTTCTGGCTTATCTATACCAATTAATGTGTTTGCTGCAACAAATTTTGTTTCAAGGTTTGGCAAAGGGCGAACCCCAAAGTTGGGTTTATTTCTATCAATATTTTGGTCAACTACCAATGAAATAAAGAAACGGAGTTTTGATATTTGGGTGGCAATACTTTGAATATCTACACCGTAAATACAATTTTCTATCAGATAAAGTTTTCTACCATAATCCAACTCATTGTTGTTAAACGATTCCTCAATATCAGCCTTTTGTGCCTCAAGCTCTTTTATACTGCGTTCACGAAAATCAACATCATCAATATCTTCCAATTTTTCAATGGCTTCGTTAACCCGGTCAATCTGGCGTTGTTTCCATTCCGAATTGTTTGCATCTACTTTATGAAGTATATGTACCATTTTTTGTAAAATACCCATAGGGAATGCACCCGACCCACAAGCAGGGTCGAGTATTTTACAAGCATCCAAAGCCTTTATTATCTGAGTTTGCAAATCAGATTTTTCTGCAAAGGGATTTTGAGGGTTGTCAAATGAAACCAAAGTATGTAATGATTCATCGACTTGCTTCTCATCCAGTCCCTGCCAATCGGCAATTGAATTTTTTAAATGGGCAATAAGGCTTTCATCCACCATGTAGTTTACAATTTCACGGGGAGTATAGAAAGAACCAGTTTGCTTCCGAGCTGTTGTTTTTGTTTCAGGATTATAGCTTGCCAAAAGGTTTTCAAAAACCTTACCCAACAATTCAGGGTCAAGAGCAACATCTTCTTCAATAGGTGTATTTTCGGTAATCGTGAACTTGTATGATTTCAGTAGTTCGAGTAAACCCTTAGTTTTAGCCTGTTTGTATATTTTTTGGGTACTACCAATCTCATCACTAATATCTACCTCTTCATCAACATCGAAAAACAAATAATCCGGAACTTGTAAAACATTATCAATTCTGTCAGAAAAACCATCCTCGTAAATTATTAAATCACCGCCTTGTTTGCCTTTAGCTGTAGGGTGAGGTTTGTCCAAACATTCAAACAAACCGCCATTCATAAATGGCACAACCGATTCCATTAATTGCACAAACTTTTCATCGCCACCATCCTTGAAGTAATCTTGATACCGCATCAAGTTAGTAACATTCATGTGAGATTTTTTTCGGAATTCACGTTTACCCATTTCTTGATTAAGGGTAGCAAAGAAAAGATTTTGCAATATGGCACGGTAATACATACTTGTATGCTTGCCTGTGGCAAATATGCCTAGTGGCTTTTGCGGTGTGAAATCTTTTAGAAGATTGTTGGCAACAAATTCTTCATCGAATATTTCATCGGGAATCAGTTTCTTTTCTTTAATAAACCATATAAACAATATACGGGTAAGCAAGCGAATAACATTTTTCCCTTTGTGTTCTTTAATTGCATCCTCAAATTGTGCTGTTGAAGCATACAGATATTCACCGTTTTCGTTGGTAGCCATCCGCATTGGTGCATTAGGGAATGCAACCTCTTTAATTGCCCAAAAATACCAACTCTGCAATTCCTGATAGAACCGTTTATTAAGGATGCTTACACTAAAAACTTCCTGCCAGTATTTATATAGTTTATCAAAAGAATCTACGGCATTTTTACCACTTGTAGGAATACGTAACTCTTCAATTATTCGCTCATGCCCGGCATGGGGTTTTTCAATATTAATGTCTCTTAACAATGAAACTTTGCCAGCCTTTTCTCCTTCTCTCCAAGCCTGTTTGTAAGGCAAACGTTCTGTGTTGGAAAATGCAACATATTCATTTTTTGAATCCTTGTATTTAAATACAATTACAACAGGAGTGTAATAAAACTCTCTGTTAAAAGCCCTTGATATTTCAGCCAATTGCGAACGGGACGGAAGCAAATCATTGTTGCGTTGATGTAAAGTGATGGCAAACAATAAGATACCATCATAATCTGATTTAATGTTTTCTTTAGCAATACTTTCTGTTTTATTGAATGCAGCATCATCAACCATTCCTACAAAATACACATCGTTAATAAGCTGAAAAGTCTCATTCTCTTTAAATGTATCCTGTAATATTTCTTTGGCAGTAGTAGGTTCATCAGCTACATAATTAACAGGAATTTTGAGGTCGGCAAACAAGGCTTTGGTTGCTGCCAAAATATCAAATCGGTGGAATATATTCAGTTTCATATAGAATGTTTTCAGTTTAGTTTGTAACTATAAACCATGTAATTAAATCGAAATTTGTGAGCTGGTATTTTTCATCAACAGTCACGTTCTGTTTAACACGTTCAACAGCTTTCTTATCTCCTTTGCGAAGCTTTGCCAGTAAGTCTTTTGATTCTTTACCCATTACCTTTTTCTCAGAGCCATCAGCTTGTTTCTCAACGTCTGCTTTTTGGCTGTCAAGGTAATTTTTTAAAGCAGTTACTAATATTTGTATAGCCGTTTCATCTCCATTGTCGATAGCATTAGGGACAAATCGTTCTAAATCCTTATGATGAGTAATTGAATCAAATACTTCTTTCTGATTTAGCAATATTTGTTCTCCGTTATTGTCAATATAAATAAGTTCAAAAACTTTGTAATCATGGTCTTTAGATTTATCAGGCTTGGCTGGATAGCCCATTAAAGCAATAATCCCATCCTCTGGGCAAACTTCGCTATTCGCTTTAAAACCCGTATAAACACCTTTCGGCATACGTTTATATTTTTCTTTGTCCTTATTAAACTCTTCCAATAAGTCTTGTCTGTATCTTTCAAGTGAAAGGTCATCAAAGCCTAATCCCTGGTCACTTACTTCAATGTCGTCCCAAGTAGTTTCCATTTGTTGCATCATACGGGATTTAAGTCTGTTTTCAAGATTTTCATCCTGTGCCATTTCTTTAAAGGAGTCTGAAAATTCAAGATGCACTTCAGAACCAGCTAATTTCATGGCTGCCATTCTTTGCTCTATTCGTCCTTGCAGGTCGAGATATGAGTTAATATTGTTTGATGGCCAGAAGTTAATGCCAAAGATTTTATCGTTTGGAGAGCCTAATCGGTCAATACGTCCCATTCTTTGGACTATTCTTACTGGATTCCAATGTATATCGTAATTTATTACCATATCGGCATCCTGTAAGTTTTGTCCCTCACTTAACGCATCGGTTGCAATAAGTATATCAATTGGTTTTTGTAATTTCTGATAGGCTTTAGGATGGTAGTTTGAAATATACTCAACCCAATTCAAATAATTGTCTTTCTCTTTTGTATTAACCTCAAAATTCCACTCTTTCTCTCTGTATAGCTTTGTATAAGGAGCAAATCGTTCTAATATTGGTTCAAACAGTTTTGTTTCCTCCTCGGAATCCCAAGTAAAGGAACCAGAACCGGAAATCATAGCAATACGTTCAAATCCTCTAGCTTTAAGTTGGTCAAACAGATATTTGGCTGTATCACGATAAACTGTAAAAATCACCAACTTTTGATTGTTATTGTTTTCCCCTTTGATTCTTTTGTTTTGAATCTGTTTTATCAGTTCCTGCAACTTATTGTCCGATGAATTTAAGTTATTGGGTAGTTTTAGTTCTTTGTTGAGATTATTTTCAAATTTTTGAAGGTTTATGTGCAGATTATCAAGGGCATCTAAGTCCTTTTTGAGGTCTTTTTTGAAGTTTTGGATATTTCCAGCTTCATCAATTTCAGCCAAACTAATTTTACGTTTCTTTCCAAGTGTATATTCCTCAAATTGGTCTTCTAGCTCATCATCAGTAAATAAACCATCATTATCTTCAATTATATCATTGTTTTTACTTTCAAGATAACTTTTGATTTTATTTAGAGCATTTTGGTGGTGGTCTTTAATTTTCCCTACGGTAGAGTAAAACGAAAACCAAGAAGATTCTAATCGTTTTACCATAAGGATGTACATCATTTTTACAAGAAACCTGTCTCGTTGACGTTCATCATGCAGAACATTCTTTTCACTATCGTCAATATCCACGTAAAATGATGGCTGATAGCCCGATAACATTGGCGGAAAATGCTCAAATAATTCTTCAAAACTCTCAAAGTTTCCAAACTCGTTTGGAGTAACAAATAGATTAATAGGTTTTACTTTTTCGGGGAATACCAAACCTTTTTGATGTCCGTCAATCATTTGTCTAGTTCGCGCAACCGTTAAAGAATCGGTAAGCGTAAAGAAGTTAGCAGGTAAGCTTTTTATAAAACTACTGATTTTAGGTTTTTCCTCCTCACGCCAATCATTGAATGCTTGTTGGGCAGACCTGAATGAAGCCTCAAGATTACGAATTCCTAAAGATTCTTCATATCCTTTATTGTCGCCCTTAACCATTAACTTAAACTGATTACGAATATCATTTAAGGAGTTGTTTATGGGTGTTGCCGATAGCAATAATACCTTTAAATCTTCATTGGGTTTGATAATATTATCAAGTAAGAACTTATAGCGGTTTGATTTGTCATTTCTTAGGTTGTGACTTTCATCAATGACAATCAGTTTTGGTTTGTCATTAGTGAAAAGCTTATCAGCTCTATCACAATATTTCTCCATTCGTTCACTACTCATATCTGTGTGAAAGCGAATAAAAAAATCGAACTGGTCTTTTTCAAATTTTGATTCCTGATGTTTTTTGTACCTATTCCAGTTATGCTCCAATTTTTTAGGGCACAACAACAACACTTCACGCCCTTGCAATTGAAAATATTTCATTACAGCTAAAGCACTCCACGTTTTACCCAAACCAACTGCATCAGCTAGAATTGCTCCGTTATACTTTTGAAGCATCTTGATTAAACTAAGAACACCTTTTTTCTGAAAATCATATAGGCTATTGTATATAACACTATTTTCCAACCTGCCGACTTGCCGATTAAACTCAGGGTCATCTTCTGTTTCTAATATTTGATTCCCAAAGAGTTCAAATAGTATTTTATAATAAATCTCCCTAGGTGTGTACTTAATAAATATCTTTTCAATTTCGCCAATCAAATATTCTTTAAAATCTACCTTGGTATGTTCCCCATTTTTGTGAATAATTGTTTTATTTGAATGGGCTTGAGGTTTACTCCAGAGACTTTCAAACCACTCAACAAGTTCCTTATATTGATTGTTATTTCCAGTTTCAGCAATGTTAAGTTCAACATTGTTCGTTTGTTTCAACCCAACTCCTGCTTCTGTAAGATTAGAACTCCCTGAAATAAAATACTTATTTCGGTCATCATTCTTATGTGGGTCAAATAGGTAGACTTTCGCATGACAAAAGTTAGGTTCTAGGGTTTTTGCTTTTACATGGTCTTGCTTAAGGAAATTAACAGCCTCCTTTGAGACGCTATTGAGTTTTAATGCGGCTTCAATAGAGATGTTTTCGTTTAACAGGTCGAGAGGCCTGTTTTCCTCTGTATCAATATTTACAATGTCACCAAGTACGAGCCTGAATTCACTAATTTTGTTGTTTATTTGTTTGGATAAAAAAGCCAATGCACCAATAGTGAAATATCCGGTTACTAAGTCAAATTTACCTTCCTCTGTGTATTTTGAAATCCATTCGTGGACTTTAAACTCTTTGTTTTCGTTGTCTAGTATCATAACATTTTTACGGCCAAGTATTAAGACCAAAAACTACTCTTTAGTTTCAGGTCTGGGAATAATAACTTTAAACTGCTCGCCATCAATATCATTTATTAATTCAATATTTGGCTGCTCTTTAATTGACCTCCTGATTCCGGAACCAAGTCCACTAAAAGGCATAGCATGTGTGCTAAAAGCAACAAGTTGATTGTTCCGAATAACAGGATTTCCAAATTTAATATCCTCAATAGTTAAACTATTTGGTAATTTACCCGGACTAATTATTTCAACTCTGTTTTTAAAAACTAACACTCTTATTGGCGAGTTTTTAAAGTAATCCCTATGAACCAGTGCATTCTGAATCAATTCTGTTAGTGCAATTTCGGAGATTTCAAGTTGGCCTTTAGAATTAAATTCAGTGTCTTTTTGCAAAAAGTGTAGATTAGATTTCAGGAAACTCAAGCAATCCTCAAATAATTTGGGTATTGTTCCTTGGAAATCTGCTGGTTTACTTTTAAACTCTGTATCTGAAATATCATTCCCATAAAAGGAGACCGCTTTTATTGTAAAGGCTGGTTTGATTGATTGTGGAGAAATACCGAAAAACAAAAGGCCAGCCAATGATACTTGATTATTCCGTAGCACACGTTTCGCTCGAAGAGCTTGTTCGTAAGTAAGTCCTTTTTCCTCATACGTTTGTCCAAACTCCTTTTTGAAATATTCCGCGAATACATTTTTATCAATATCCTCAATCGAAGTATCATATACCTCCATCTCATCGGCCAATAAATTGGCACTATGCTGAAAAAGCCTCATGATTTCAGCATTGTCAGTGAGCAATCGCTTATTAGAACCCTGCTTTATATAGATTTCACCCTTTGCTGTTTTGTAAGGCTTATTGATTCCTTCAGGAACATGTACCACCAAAATATGAACATTGGATTCTGCCTTTGTTATGGTTACGACCTCAGTAGTAATGTAAACCGTTGGTTTTATATTATCTGCTATTTGGGCAATAATCTTATCATAACTTTCAATTGATTCATGCGACAAACCAATAGCCTCGCCAGTTACATCTTGGATTCCGAGTAATATTACACCACCTGATGAGTTTGACATTGCAACAATTTCTTGGGAAATACTGTCCCGGTGAGGTAATTCCTGTTTGAATTGAACCTTACTGGTTTCTCCCTGACCAATGATATTTAGTAATTCAATTGTATCCATCTTAGTTCTTTTTGTTTATGTTCCAAATACTGTAAATATTTTTGCGTCTATTAAACGCCTCTTCGCCACCTTCCATAATGGTTACAATTTCCTTCTGCGTATCTGCATTATCAATTGTGCCAGCAGACACGTCTATTCTTGATTCAAGATACCTGCACGAAACGATTCTTTCACTATCGCCAAGAACAGGAATATTTGCATTATGAGTTGCGAAAATAAACTGCATATCTCCCTTTAATTGCTTAATCTCTTTTATTACATCCTCATAAATTGTTTGATTATCTAAATCGTCCTCTGGTTGGTCAATAATTAAGACATCTGTTTCTTTTTGAGCAAGAAGGAATAAAATCAATGCAGTAGCCCTTTGTCCCAATGAATGGTCTTTAAGAGGTTTACCATTATAATTGATTGTAAACTTATCCTGCACTCTAAATGTTAGCAACTCTTCAAGATTGGAAGATATTCTACTTTTAAACTCCGCAATAAGACTTTCACTAATATTAAGCTTAACGTTAACATTTGGAAAATCTCGGTATATTTCAATGAAGTCTTTATATACATTCACGATTGAATCATACGTAGCTCCACGGAGACCACTTCCTCTTAGAACTTCTTGAAGCTTATCCTTGAACACATCATTGCGTCCTTTGTAATCAATGTCAATGGATAGACTATTATCATTTTTATTTATCCGTGAAACTTCACTTTCTAAAATCTGAAATTCTTTATGCCAAAGCTGATTAAGCTCCGATACTTTGTCGTTTAATAATCGTTTGAGTTCCTCGTTTTTCTTTTCAGATTTATCTATCTCAACCAACTTCAACTTAGAAGTTTCGATGATGCGATTAAACTTCAAAAAGTCATCTGGATTAACATTGGGGATGTTAATTTCCCTTTTGATTTTGGCAAACTCTTCCTTCAATGCCTCTTTCTTTTCTAGGAGCTGTTTATGCAAAATGTTCAATTCATTTGATTTGGCCGCAATAACTTGACTTGCCGAACCTATTTTTTCAAACTCAATAGACAATTGCTTGAAAATTTCATCAGCTTTTTCGAAAACATCTTTATTGTCTTCTGACACTAATTTCGAATCTGAGAAAAATGTTTTGTAGTTGTTATAAACTTCTTTAAGGTCATTGTGAAAGCTCTTTATCTCAGATAATACATTATTAAACTTTGAAATATCTGTATCAAATTTGCTTTGTTGCTTAAGTTTTCCTTCAATACCCTTTTCCTTAAACACTTTGAGTTTGTATTCAGCATCAGAGATTGTAGCTACAACCTCTTTTTTGTATTCGTCAAGATTTTTAAGTTTTCGAAGGTTCGTGATGACATCAATTATTTCATTGTTTTTATTTTGAATTTGGGCTTTGATTGAATCTAATCTATTTCCAATCAACTTCCTCACAAGGTCGGCCTCAAAGTTTATATCTTTATTAGACAAATCCTTTTGTCCAAAGTAAACAGGGGTATTAAAAATGGTGTCAATAGTTGGAATGTTCAATCTTTCGTCATTGAGGAAAATATCCTCTTTTTGACCATAAATCTTTTCAATCCTGTATTCCCTGTGTAATTTATCAACAACATTTACTATGACTTTCCCGCCACTTCTTAAGACATGTTCGATCAAACTGTCTTTGTATTTTTTATCACTTGTTTGTTCACCAAGAGATATTCCAAGAGTATAGCGTAATATTTCCAAGATGGATGATTTACCGCTTCCCCTGATTCCTATAAAATTATTAAGTTCCGGAGAAAAACCAATTTCAGTTTTATCAAGAAGCCCCCCCTCAAAAGCAATAGATTTAATAAATGAGTTATTGTTCTTTCTAGCTACTGAAGAAAGTCTGTTCTTTTTATCAATTAAAGCATACTTTACTGCTTCAAAATTAAAGTCTCCAACCTTTAGCCAAGATTCTTTATCAGTTTCATAGCCATTTTCATCCTTTTGTTTGCCACATACACCAATTTCTGCCAGATTCTTACAATCTGAGCCTTCTACAAAAGCAGGAATATTGTTGGCTTCCTTGAACCACAGTGAAAGGTTAGTGATTAAATCGAAAGTCCTAAGCTTTTGAAAAGCCAAAACATTTCTCCTGAAATGTTCATCTAATGAAATTTGGGATATTCGTCCACCATCCAATTCTTTACAAAAACCACTACGTTGCTCAACATGAGCCATGATAATAAATGAATCCCGACCATCTTTTCGATGAGCTTCAAGTTTTGAAAACAAATCAGTCAAACTATACTTGCACCGAGTATTTTCATTCTCCCGGTTTGCAACTCCTTCAAAGGCAGAGTTTAGAAACTGTTCAATAAAATTATCACCATTCTTAATCCAAGAGCTATAATCAAATGCTATTAGACAATGGATGCCATTAGCTCCATCGTTTACAGATAACTCAACCCCAGAAAGCAAATAAATATTTTCTTTGAACGCTTTTTTCTTCAAGTTTCGAAATTCCTCAGCATCAAATTTATTGTGATTCGCAATTAATCCGATGGATATATTTTTCAATCTCAGTTGCTCAACATATAGTTTAATGAACTCATTTGGCTCCTGTTTGTAATCGAATTCTTTATCAGCCTTGGTATGGAGGTGAAAATCTGCCTTTAACCAAGTTGATCCATTCTTAAATATGCTGTCTTTAACTTCCATATTTATTTATTTTCCTGTTTTGTCGAAACCAGTAATTCTCTCACATCAACTTTTAATATCCCAGCAATCTCAATCATTGTCTCAATAGCCGGCTGTGTTTCATTTGTACACCATCTTGAAACCGTAGTAATGTTTTTCCCCAATTGTTCAGCTAACCATTTATTGGTTCTATTCTGTTCGACCAACACTATTTTAAGCCTATTAATCTGCTTTTTATTCGTCATTATACGCAAATTAGGTATATTATATGAATGAAAATGCTAATTTATGAAATTTATTTGATTGATTTTCATTCTAAAGCCTCCTTTCATTAGAAATATTATAAACCACCTACATTCCCGTAGTTTTTGTTACTTTGGTTACTTTGTAGAGGTTAAAGGATTGTATGACTGATGGTAAAGTGTTTCTGTATTACAAAGTTCATAAAGTACCTTAGCCAAATTTAAAGTACCAAAACCGGATGATTCGTTTTTCTAATGTAACTTAAAGTAATGCAAAGTAACCATCCTTTATGGAGCAATACACCCTAAGCTGTTAGTAATCAATTTCTATCAGCTCCTAAAGTAAATAAAGTAATCAAAGTACCCATTTTTCTATGGTAAAACTCGGTTTCAAGTGCAAAAAGAAAGGGCTTCCGTATTTTTACCCAGAAGCCCTTCCATTTAATTCTCTCCCGTTTCAGTTTTCCTCCTTTAAACGTCCATCGTTAATGCTTAAATTCAGCTTATCCAGATAAAACACATACGCCGATGTATAGGTGAACTTCTTGTTCCCATTCTCATCGTATTCGTGCATTCCGCTTTTGGCATCGAACTTCTTAAAATAGACCTTCTTGGTGTCACAAACAAAAGCAGGACTGTTCTTCAGGTAATATTCCACCGTGGCATCCGGCAGGGGCTTGTCACCTTCACGCAATGCCTGTGTTTTATACAATCCAAACACTCGGCTGACCGATAAGTAAAGAATATCCTGTGGTTCCTGAAATATAATCTCGCTTTTTTGCCATTCGTTATTCTTTTTGAATACACGGTTAATCCTATCGGCATAAACCACCTTGTAATCGCCTCCTTCAAACAGTATATTGGAGCTAATAAGGTATTGAATTGTTTTCCAGAAGATACCCAAGTCGTCATTCTTGGCTGTTTCACTATTCTGGGTCTCCATCATCTCTACAAAAAGCTGCATGATGCTGTCGTACTTAAACGGCAACTCCACAATATTAGCCACCGTGGCATAAGCAGAGGCTACCGTCAACCAGTTATTGAAAATCCGTGTTTCGATGGCAGTCGTTCCCAACAACTCCCGGAACTGGTCGCTGACTGCATCAACGGTTTTATTGTAGCTCTTTTTAAAGGTCTCCCGGTGTTTCAGCAGCTGATGGGTAATCTGGGTCAATCCCTGTTTGTTGATTTGCTCCAGTTCTTCAAAATGCCTCTTTTCTTCAAAGGAGAAAATGGTCTTGGAAAAGCCCAAGGCAATGAAGCGGCTAAAAAGGGCAATGTCAGCCGTGGCAATCTGCTGGCCGCAGACGATGATTCCCTGATTGACTTTGGAGGTCTCCTTTTTCTTATCCTTGTCCATGTTCATCCGGGTTCGCCCGGTCTTGTCCCAAAAGCCTTTCAATAGTTCCCGTTTCTCCATTTCCAAGTCGTTTCGATACTCATCCAGCACACAAACCGCATTGGAGCTGGTGGCCACATGGTCGGCAATGGATGGTTTACTGGAGTTATGCAGGTTGGGAACTTTCCCTTTGCGGCCAAACATGTAAAGGATGCTTTCAGCGCAGGTGTTTTTACCGGAACCTTTCTGGCCGTACATATTCAGGATGGGAAACTTATCGAACCGTCTGGAGATGATGTCCAGAAACAAACTGGCAAAGAAAAACGACAATGTGATGATACCGTTGTTGCCAAATACAGCCGTGTATTTCTGGGCATATTCGTAAAGGGTGATGTTGCCCTCGTTGTGGATGAAGTGCCGCTCAAACTCAAACAGGCTGTCATCACTGGCATAGATTTCGGAACAGGCCGGAATGTAGTAATATCGCTCATTGTGCTGCACAATCCCGTACTTGTCGGCTTTGATAAACTGCTCCCCATCAAAGATGCCGTTACCCCAGCAAAAGAAACCTTCTCGTTGCCATCCCATTTGAACCACTTCCTTACAGCTTTTGGTTTTCTCGTAAAGCCATGCTTTCAGTTTGTTGAGTTCGCTTTCTCCACCCGTCCAAAGGAAGTTTCCCAAGGATTCTATTTGCAGTTTGAAATTGGTGATACTCACCAAATCCCGTTGGGGCAGCTCCACAATCTTCACCAGATTGTGACGGTTTTTGATTTCATACAAACGCTTGGCATTGATGGGGCTTTCGATGTGGAATAAGGGAGCCATTACAAAATTGGAGTGGGTCACAAAGTCATCACCTTTCTTGTTCCGGAACACATAGCAATTGTCCTCCACGTAGAAACCCCATCGGTTAAAATCATTCAGGCTGACGTGCTGGGGGATGGTGTAGCGGTGGGTGGGTTGCGTTTCGTTTTGCGACAGTTCTTTAATGGCATCCACCCAAGCCTTTTTGGGTTTGATGTGTTCCGCCACAAACTCAGTGTAAACCTCCTGTTTGGTCTTGTCGTAGTTGGCAATCAGCTTGGAGATGCGCTTGATGGCCTCGGACTTGTAAACCGGGTCGGAGGCTGCTTTTTCGGCCAATTGCTGAGTTTTGAAGATGATGTAATCGGTCTGCTGTTCGTTGTGCTGGAGAAACAGCTCCTTGGTGGTAAACAGTGTGTCCGGGTCGTGCTTTTCGGGCAGAACCATCACCGATACATGGAACTGGTTTTTAATCAGGATTTCGGCATTTCGCTCGGTTGCCCTTTGCCCGGCATTGTCCCCGTCAAATATTAGGGTGGCTTTGTTGGTGTACCGCTTCAATAAAACAGATTGCGCATTTGTCAGGGTAGTTCCACAAGTGGCCACCGTGTTGGTGATGCCAATGGCGTGCATCCGCAGCGCATCGGTATAGCCCTCCACAATATACACCCGGTCTTCGTTCTTGATGGCCATCCGGGCAGCATTCAGGGCATAGAGTTCATTCCCTTTGATGTAGATGCTGCTTTCGGGCGTGTTCAGGTATTTGACCTTGGAGTTATCGGTTAAATCCCTTCCGGCAAAAGCGATGGTCTGACCTCTTGAATTGGAGATGGGGAAGATTAAGCGGTTCCTAAAGAAATCATACAACCCGTTGTCGCTGCTCTTTAGAACCCCGATTTCCTCCAGTATTTCGGTCTTGAGGCCATTTTGCCGGGCATAGGCCAGCAGTTCATTGCCATTAGAGGCGTAACCCAACTCAAAACTACCGTGTGAGGGGTTAATAATGTTACGCCCTTGGAGGTACTTCTGGGCTTCGGGATGGGAAAGCTTTTCGGCAAAGAACCGCTCCACGATGTTGCAGGCTATGTGCAGGCTTTCCCGGTGTTGGTATTTGGCTTGGTCAAAGTCCTTGCTTTTCTTCCATTCAAAATCAATCTTGAGCTTCTTTGCACCAATCTCCACGGCCTGTTTAAAATCAACGCCTTCATGTTCCTTGATGAAGCTTACCGCATCGCCACCTTTGCCGCAGCCAAAACACTTGTAAATCCCTTTGGCCGGGTTCACATGGAACGAAGCCGACTTTTCGTTGTGAAAAGGACATCGAGCCGAAAAGTTGGTTCCGGCTTTCTTCAGCTCCACAAAATTGGAGATGACACTGACTATCTCTCCGTTGATGTGTTCGATTACTTGGGTTGCATCCATCATCACCAGTCTTTTTGTGATAAGAGCTGGCGGTTCTGGCCATCAAGGCTCATGTAGAAATCCAGCACATTGCCTCGGTTCTCGTAAAATTTATCGAGCAGATGTGCGCCCATGCTCTTTCCCCATATTTTGAGAAACAATTCGGCCAGCTCCTTTTGCGATGCCTGAATCATTTCCTGCACTTTCCGGCCATCGAAAGGGATGGATGAATAACCGTTTTTTTCATAGAAGCTTTTTATCCTGTTGTCGAGGTAGTAAAGCTTTGAGACCGTATTTGGATGCAATGCTGTTACCATAATTGTCAATCTAAGTTTGAATACAAAAAAAGTAGTGGGGCTGCCCTTGTACAGCCCCACCGGAACCATTGCTATCCGTCAAGGGTGGTTACTAATTGCTTTAATTCCTTGTTGCTGATGGGATGAAAGAAGGTTTGCAGCTTTAAATCCATTGCCACGGTCAGCTCGATGCGTGCCATGATGCTGTCCCTCCAGTTGGGCAGCACGTACACGGCATGGCTCTTTTTAAGCAGTTCTACCCGGTTGCTTAGGGTATCCGACCAGCTCATCTTAGAAAAAGCCATTTCCGATGGGTTTACCACTGCACACTTCAATGATTTGAGCCGGGCTTTTACTTTTTCGGTGTCAACACAGCTATCCTTTTCATCATCGGGGTTGTCAACCCCACAGATATAAATTGTTGCCATAATCAATGCTATTTTGTTAGATTTAAAAACCTGCAAAACTTATTCTCCGGTACTGACTGAATGTGCGACCGTTTTTTCATAAAGAGCTTTACCAGCGAAAGCCTTACTATCTGTTTGCCGTCTTTTTCCTCCCTTAGTTTCTGCGCTTTTTTCATAGATTTGGTGTGATGACCAATTACACGTTCTGACGCAGTTCATCCATAGTCGCATGGCGACCGGATTTTATCCACTCCCGTATTTCGTCCAGTTTGAAAAGCAGAATCTTTCCACCCGGCTTGTAAAAGGGGATTTGTCTGTTATGCACCCTTGCATAAATTGTCTTGATACTTTCGCCTAATAAATCGGCCAGCTCATTTGCGTTCAGGTAGTCGTAACCTGATACCGCCTTGCGTTGCACCTGAAGAAGTTCCGCTACCTGTTTGTTGAGTAGTTCAAGGTTCCTTAAAGCCGCCGCATTGATGTTCTTTTGTTCGTCCATATTTGATGTGTTTTTTGAACCAAATTCTGGGACAATTTTAAGTCACCAATGCCCTAATTTCCGTCGTCGGACTGTCCGATATTTTAAAGAAAAATCATATCCGTTTGATATTGTGATTTATACAAATGGTGTTTTGAGCCTCAAAACCCGTTTTCCCTGAAAAGTGTCGGATAATGAAAACTGCACCAAATAGCAATAAAAGGTAATTGGCCTTTGAAATTGCTAATTGGTAATCAAATTCAGTATCTCTTTTTCGATGTCCCCGGTGGGCAATTTGCTCTTTTGGAAATGGAGCCGGATGGTCTCCAAATCGGCCAACAGCTTTTTGTCCTCCTTCACAAAAGGAGCTTTGGATACCAACTTGTAGAAGTAGGATTTTTTGTAGTCCTCAAGGTCGTTCCGGTTCACAATTAGCAGGAAGCGTGTCATCATGGCCGCATCAATATGCAGCCTGAGTTTCATGCCCATGAGCCGGAAAAGGAAGTAAGCCCAAAGCACTTGCTGGGAGCTGGTGAGTTTGAGGATTTCCTCCAGTGCCTTGGGCGTGTTGTGCAGGGTGTTGTCAAATGAGTTGTCGAGGGCAAAGCTGATAATGTCCTTGGTATTGAAATATTTGAGGAATTGGATTTTGCCGTAGTAGTCGCAAAAGAAGTCGTAGTAACATTGAGGGTCTGTGGTGGTCAAATCCAGAAAAGGGGAGTAATAGTAGATTTCTAAATCACGGAGCTGGATGGATTTCTGCTTAAAGGTGAAGATGTCGTGGAAGGAAAATGACTTTCTTCCGGGAAGAATCCAAATCAGCAACCTGTTAAAGCGGATGTATAGCTTGCCCATCTGCTGGTAACACAGTTCGCCTTCATTGTTAAAGACTTTCAGTTTCTTCAGGAAGGTGTTTTTGGGCAAAAAGGGCAGCGAGTAGTATTTCTCCTCGATGTGGACAAATCGCTGCGTGTGCTGCATCTGTTCACGTATTTGCAGGGCTTTTTGGATAAGGGTGCTGATGTCTTCGGATAATACCAGATAGTTGTAATCGAACAGTTTCATCAATTCGGTTGGGAATGGAGCCGTTGGCAGATGGGTCATTCTTTCAATCAGGTCGTCCATGTTCGATTCCCATACCAATGATTGCTTCGCTTTTTTGTAGCCTTGCAGCATCTTCTCAAATGCTGTAAGGCTATCCCTCTCAAAATTCTCTGTTGTCATTTCTCTTTGATTCATAAGCTTAATTTCTTTTTTTTAATGTTAAAATATTCACTTATGATTATAGTTCTAACGGCGGTGAATTGGCGTAACTGAGCCGCACTTTTTTCGGCTTTGTTAATAACTTTTATTCGTATCAATGGCTGATGGACAGAGCAAAACAGAAAAGGATTGAAAAAGAAAGGCTTCCGTTTTTTACGTGGAAGCCTTTCAGTTTTATTTCTTAAATGCCGTCAGGTGTTTGGCAATTTCCTTTTTGTGGTCGTTTTCAAAACTATCAAGGTAGGTCTCCGTGATGGTCACATCTTTGTGGCCTAAGCTCTCGCTGATGAACTCGGTGGACACGCCGGAGCGTTTCAATATGGTGGCAAAACTGTGCCGGGCGGTGTAGGTGGTGATGTGCTTATCCACACCCACCTTTTTACCAATCTTCCCCATGTGGACATTGGTCTTGCGCACCCTCCAAGCAATCTTATACACCTTTTGCTTGTGGCTCAAGTCATCAGTAATCACCGGAAAGACGTAATTGTCTGGCGATTTATCCTTGTTTCCACGTTTCTCAATGATTGCCCTAATATCATCGGTGATGGGAATGGTAATGGGGCGTTTGATGGCAGAGGAATGCTCGGTCTTTCTCCGGATAAAGGAGATGAAGTCCGTTCCAATATCCTTGTACTTCAGGTTGCACAAATCCACCATATTGATGCCGTTGCAAAGGTAGGTGAACATCCAGTAGTCTTTGGCCTCATCCTCATGGGAAAAGAGTTCAGGCTGGTAATTGTAGATTTTCTCAATCTCGTTCAGCTTCAAAGCCCGTTTAACGGTCACAACACGGGGAGCCAGATATTTGTCCTTATCCCGGCCAAAGGGGAACACATCCATAGAAATCATATTTTCCCTCAGAGCCATAAAGAAGACGCTTTTAAGGGAATCAATGTATCGGTGATAAGTGGTGGGCGAAATGCCTTTGTTGCGCATGTATTGCTCCAGTTCCCGAAGCTTTGCCGGGGTGATTTCTTTAAAGGCCAAATTCTTCTCTCGCTTGAAGAACGCTTGCAAAGCCTTTTTCATGGGTTTGGCCGCTTTATCGCCATAGCCGTTCTTTTCAAAAGCCTTGGTCTTGATGTCCAGATAGTGATAGACGTTTTTCATATCACTCCCGGTGATGCCGATGTGGGTCTTGAATCGGTCAAAGGAAAAATCCCTCATGGACTTGATAATCTTCTGGGCTTTTTCCTCTATCAACGAAAACTCAATCTGAATCTCCTTGTACTCGCCTCTGGGTTTGGGAGAGGTGATTTTCTCAAACTCATCCTCGGTAAACTCATACACCCGGTCTTTGGTGTCGATGTTATAGTACATCTGTTTCCTATCGTGCGTCAAACGGAGCTTTGCCGGATACTTGCCATTTTTCTTCTGCCGTTTTTTGAAAAGCACGATTGCTGTGCTAACTTTGTGAGACATAACTGAAAAGCAATTTTTGGTTATACATACAATCTTTGTATGGCAGATTTCTATGGTTGTTCGCCAAAACATGTACCATGAAATTTGCCATACTTTTATATCCCAAAACTAGGAAAATGCGGTATTATATCAAAATTAGAATCTCGGTAAACTGTTGAAAACTAACCAAATCAAAGCAAATGGTAACAAATAAAAATAGGGCTACGGTTAATACCGCCAACCGTTGTGTGCCATTCACCATATAGCTTGACCTTTTACTATTTAAATTAATTTCGCATGAAGAAAGGATAAGACTGTGGAAAGCTTTGATTTACAAAAATACACAACATGGCACTTATTAAAAAACTATCTAGAATTAGAAATAGCTGGTAAGAGTATTAAAATATAAAGTTTGATGGCTAATAGAAAGAAATACATCTACCTATGTGAAAAATGCAATAGTGAAATAATTCCTTTAAAAGGAATTATAAAGTGTGATAATTGCGGATATGTTACTATGATAAATGAATATGATTGGGCTAATCATCCATCGAAATCATCATTAAATAAATCAAATTTTATTTCTCGCTTTATTGAAAAGATTACCAATCGCATAGAATTACTATCTCAGAGCAAAAAAATTACACTTGCCGTTTTATGTTTACTTTTCTTCCTTTTTCTTACAATTGAAATTTATGATGTTCTACATTGGTTTTTAGTGTTTTTTGGACCAATTATTAGTATGTATTTCATCATCCTTATAAGTCCAAAAAAATACTCCTTTTTCAAATCACCTTTTTACTATATAATAACAGCAGTAATTCTAATCGCAACGTATGAATTTAGCTATAATTATCGTCGCGACAGACTATTTAAAGAAAATGGAAAAACTATTGAAGCTCAAATTAAGGATTTTACATCATTTTCACTCAAACACTCAACGTATCATTATGTACACTATAAATATCAATTGAATGATTGGTCATACTTTGGTATAGAAGAAGTTTGCAGTGAAGATTACTTTCAACTTCGTCAAAATCAAATAATTCTTATTGACTATGTTGATAAGAGACCATGGATATCTAGAATTAATGTACGTAGTTTGGAGTCAAATACAGAATGAAAAAAAACGGCACACAACATCGCATATACCTAATGGCGGTTTTACAGCACTTAGCAAGGCTTTTCGCCCGCTCAAACTTCTCCACGGTTTGACAGTTGAATCATCCGCAATCCGCCACTAGGCATATGCGTAACGTTGGCGGTAATTATATAAAAAGAAAATAACTATCAGATAATAAGTGAATTATGAAGAAAATCTTAACATTTTTATTCTTTACGCTATTTATAAATCCAGGTTATTCACAACAATTTATTGATTTTAACCAAGGTGGAATAAAAGAAGAAAGTTATTATTCCGTGATTCCCTATAAAAATGTAGGTGGCTTTATTATAGTAGAAACCGAGATCAACGGGAAAAAATATAAATTCATGGTCGATACTGGAGCAGCAGCTTGTTTATCTCAAAATGTTTTTACCGAATTGAATTCCCAAAATATTAGCAAAACAAAAGTATTTGATTCAAATGGAAAGACAGATAGTTTGATTATTGCAATTGTTCCCAATATCAAACTTGGAGATTTAAATTTTACTGATATACCTGCAATGGTTCTTCCTTCAAATACAATTTTTGACTGTTTTAAAATAGATGGAATAATTGGGAGTAATATGATTCGAAATTCAATAATCAGTTTCTCATCAAAAGACAGCACGATAACAATATGTAATTCAACTCAAAAATTGAATCTCAAAAAGAAAGAGAGTACACGAATTATTCTAACTAAAGGACAAAGCAATCCAATTATTGGAATAAAGGCAAAAAACAAGAATTCTGTAAGAGAACAAATATTGTTTGACAGTGGGATGACGGGATTGTATCAAATTTCTTTAAATCATTTTAATTTCTTTAATAAGAAAAAAATATTTGACCATTTAATTCAATCAAAAGGAGGAGGAGACATAGGTATATATGGTAATGGGAATGATACTGTTGTTTATATGGGTAGAATTCCTGAAATATTGATTAATAACACTCAATTTAAAAATATTTCAATAAAAACAACATCAGGAAGTGAGCGCATTGGTGCAAAGCTTTTAGATTATGGAACTGTAACCGTTGACTATATTAATAAACGTTTTTATTTTGAATCATTTGAAAAATCATATGATTTAGACAACAAAGAATTCCCTATCGATATTATGGTGGAGAATGGTAAATTATTAGTAGCAACTGTTTGGAGTGATAGTTTGAAAGACCAAATTAAGCGCGGTGATCAAATTCTAACAGTAAATGGTGTGACCTTTGAAAATGTAGAACCTTGCAAAATGCTTACAGATAGTAATTATTTTAAATTAACTGATAATACAGTTTTATCAATAAAATCAACTGAGGGTTGTCAAAAGACAATAACCATAAGCAAAGAATTATAAAAATAACTACCGCCAATATATAGGGATTTAAGCGGCATGTAATGCCTAGCGCGAATCCCAGGTTGAACTATATCCCGGATGTTCGGCTATGGATTTCTCAGCCGTTGTACTCTTTTTAATCGATTGTCAAGAGGAGTTAGAGTGTTTGGATGAAATGTGGAATCGGGGTATATTGATCAATGTTTGTGATATTTTGAATTGGGTTGTAGTATTATGATAAAAACATGTCTTGTATTGCTTCCATTAGGTCAATACGATGGCTGTCCCTTTAAAAGAGATGAAAACTCGGTTGATTAAATGGTTATACGAAACGCTTTTTCGTCAAAAAACCG
>NZ_QKZK01000038.1:29693-34425 GCF_003254275.1 Breznakibacter xylanolyticus
CCCAAAACTAGAAAAATGCGGTATTATATCAAAATTGGAATCTCGGTAAACTGTTGAAAACTAACCAAATCAAAGCAAATGGTAACAAATAAAAACAGGGCTACGGTTAATACCGCCAACCGTTATGGGCAAGTGTAATATATACAAAACAATCTAAAACCTTTAACCAATGAATTATTTAAAGAAATCCTTAGTTATTGTTCTTTTTTGCGTTCTTAATTCGCACATAATTTATTCTCAAAAAACAGAAAAGTTTCTTGATTATATGAAAGAAGAATGTGCACCAAATTCAGCTAGATTCTACAGTTTAACCGTAAAAAATGATTCAGGATATCTACGAGAAGATTATTATATCAAAGAACGTAAACTTCATTTGAGACTCAATTATTTAGATTCTTTGAGTAAAGTACGAGATGGAATTTTTCAAACGTTTCATTCAAATGGAAGGATTGAAAAAAATGGGTATTACCATCAAAATGAAAAAGATGGATTATGGATGAGTTTTTATTGGAACGGTTATAAACGAGATTCTGTTGTTTATCAGAATGGAAAAGAAATTGGGACAAGTCTATATTGGCATCCTAATGGATTCTTACGTGATTCTGTTTATTTACTAAATGATGGTAGTGGTTCTTGTGTATCTTGGTTTGATAATGGTGTACTCGCTTCTTTGGGGAGATATTCTGCCGGTAAAAAACAAAATGGACGTTGGAAATATTACCACATGAATGGTAAGCTGAGCTCAATTGAAGTATATAACGACTCTCTACTTATTACAAAACAATATTTTAACGAAAACGGTGAAGCAATTAATGATACAACACTTACAGACAGAAAAGCTGAATTCAAAGGAGGTCCTGATGCTTGGTCAAAATATATATCAAAGAATATTTATTTTCCAAGTAATTACAAAATAGTAAATGCAGATGAAGCTATTGTTATTGTTGCATTTACAGTAAACGAAAATGGAGAAATTGAAAATGTATATCCCTGGGTTCCTTTAGACAAAGCTTTCGACGAAATTGCGACTAAGGCCATTGAAAAATCCCCCAAATGGATACCAGCGAATGAACACAATAGAAATGTAGAACATACATATTTTCAAGTAGTGAAATTTCGAAACAATAAACAATAGATATTAGACTTAAAACACCATGCCCATAACATTGTGTAGCATTAATGGCGGTTGAAGCACGTTCCGCAAAGTTCGTTTCCCGCATCAGCCATCTAGCGGTTTGAAAGGAGATTCGCCCGCAATCCGCCACTAATGCTACACTACCCGTTAGCAGCAACCCAAAGAAAACACACACATAACGTAAGAAAAAGCCCCTCCCACAAAGCATAAGTTTGCCATCTTCACGAACTGAAAGACACTATAACATAGCAAACACATGCATTTTTCCCCATCCGCAAACTCATATCCAGAAAGACTATATTTGCAACATGGATGTTTTAACCCCTGAACAGCGGAAAAAAAACATGCAGGCAATAAAAAGTAAGAATACAAAAATTGAAGAGTTGCTTGCTAAAGCCTTGAGAGAATCAGGGTTCAGATATCGTCGTAATAATTCGAAAATTTTTGGAAAGCCTGACTTTACATTCAGAAAGCTAAAAATTGCTATCTTTTGCGATAGTGAATATTTTCACGGGAAGGATTGGGAAACCGAAAAAGAAAGAATAAAAACGAATACAGCATTCTGGCAAAAGAAAATTGAAGGTAATATTGCCAGAGACAAACTGGTCAATGAGACTTTGTCAAAAAATGGCTGGAAAGTAATTCGGTTCTGGGGTAATGATATTAAAAAAAAGTTAGAATTTTGCGTACAATTAATAAGCAATGAAGTTGAAAACAAAAGGATTGAAATACTCAGAGTTAAGAAAAAAGATTAACATACAGCCTGAGAAAGAAAAAGATAATAGCCTTGCTAACTTCACTCATTATTTGCATAATTCAGGAAATGGAGTTGCACATTATTACAAAGATTCGGCTGAGGAATATTTTAAACAGCTCAACGAAAAGTGCAATATAGTTGAAGAATCATCATTTCAGTATTTGCTTCCCATTAAATGGGATGTTCCATTTCCAATACCTGAAAAAACAAAGTTTAAATTCATTGATCTGTTCGCAGGAATTGGAGGTGTACGTCTGGCTTTTCAAAATCAGGGAGGTAAATGTGTCTTTACATCGGAATGGGATAAGTTTGCAAAGAAAACCTATGAAGCCAATTTTGGAGAAGTTCCATTCGGTGATATTACACAAATAAACGAAACTGAAATTCCAGACCACGATATCCTGTTGGCCGGTTTTCCCTGTCAGCCTTTTTCAATCGCAGGAGTCTCTAAAAAGAATAGTTTAGGCCGTGTTCACGGCTTCTTAGATGAAACACAGGGTACATTGTTCTTCGATGTTGCCCGCATCATAAAGCATAAACGCCCAAAGGCTTTTATGCTCGAAAACGTTAAAAACCTCTTATCGCACGACAAAGGGCGAACTTTTGAAATAATCTATAACACCCTTGATGAATTAGGCTATTCAATTCATTTCCGGGTTTTAGATGGAAAACATTTTGTTCCTCAACATCGTGAACGAATAATCATTGTTGGTTATGATAAGAAGGTATTTATGGGGCAGGAAAATTTTAAATTTCCAGAAATGCCCAAAGCAAACAAATTTATCGCTCAAATTTTGGAACCAACTCCTGAAGATAAATACACATTATCAAACAAGTTATGGGGATATCTTCAAGCTTACTCTGAAAAACATAAAGCTAAAGGAAATGGTTTTGGTTTTGGCATGACCGATCTGAATGGTATTTCCAGAACACTTAGCGCACGTTATTATAAAGACGGTTCTGAAATTCTAATTCCTCAACCCGATCAGAATCCCCGTCGCCTCACTCCTCGTGAATGTGCCCGCTTAATGGGATATCCTGATAATTATGTAATACCTGTTTCTGACAATCAGGCTTATAAGCAGTTTGGTAATTCGGTTATTGTGCCATTAATTGAAGCAGTAGCAAAAGAAATTATTAAAATCATTGTCTAAATGAGCGACATTGCCAATATTGCAATTGAATCAGTTAATAAGAGTAAGACTTCTTTTTGCAAGTTTATCTCTGCCAACGATGCTGGCAAAACTGGTGGACATCAGGAAGGTTTTTATATCCCTAAAAACTCAATTCCTTTAATGTTTGATTCTCCTCGACAGAAAGGTAAAAATGATGAACGTTTTATAACCATTAAATGGCAAAATGATTTTGAAACTCAAAGCCGTTTTATCTATTATGGGCAAGGTACCAGAAATGAATATCGTCTTACCCGATTTGGGCGTGGCTTTCCTTTCTTAACTACTAATAACGTTGGTGATTTATTCATTCTGAGTCACATTGAAAATGATTATTACGAAGGTTTTGTATTACAGTCGGATGAAGACATTGAAGAGTTTTTTGCAGCATTTAATATCTCATCTAATGAAACCAATCGTTTAATTGAAAAGCAAATTACTATTACAGCTGAGGAAAGACTTTTGCAGTGTTTCAATCTTTATTTATCAACTTTAAAATGTGATTTTCCTTCAACAATTGACCTTGCAACAAATGCCCGTAATTGTTATTTGAAAACGTTCAATATCAAACCCTCTCAAATTATTACACATCCAGACTCTGAACTAATCAATTGGCTAAATTCCGAATATCAACTATTTAAAACTATTGAAAATGTTCGTTATAGTGAACGTATCAAAACACCTTTTGTCAATGTCGAAGAGTTAGTTGAATGCGCCAATACAATTCTCAACAGACGAAAAAGTAGGGCTGGCAAATCACTTGAGCATCATTTAGCAGAGGTTTTTAATAATTTCAAATTAGAATATCAATCTCAGGTTATAACAGAAGAAAACAAACGTCCGGATTTTATATTCCCAAATTCAGTCCAATATCACAATCAATCTTATCCTTCTGACAAACTTGTTTTTCTTGCATCAAAAACAACCTGTAAAGACCGTTGGCGTCAGATTCTAAATGAAGCAGACCGAATAAAATATAAATATCTTTTTACACTTCAGCAGGGTATTTCATCAAATCAATTAGCTGAAATGTATAAATATGATGTACGCTTGGTTGTGCCACAACCTTATTTAAGCTCATTCCCAGAAGAATATAGACCACAAATTCATACATTAAACAGCTTCATTCACCTTGTTCAGGAAAAACAAAACTAAAAAACAAAAGCCCCGCTGTGCGGGGCTTTTGTTTTAGTTCTTTGTCAGTTGAATGTTTATTTCCGTTCGTTCACCGTCCGAAATGGCTACCGTTTCCACCTGTGGGGAATAGCCGTTTTTCTTCACAGTCATCGTATAAATGCCCGCTGGCATTGTCTTAACCCATCTTGCAGCTTTCCATCCAAAATTCATTAAAAAAACACCTTTTTTCACCTCAAAATAGGCTCTTTTGCTCTATTTGCTTTTGTAATACATTGATAATCAGTGTCTGAATTTTCGAAAAATCATTTGTAGTACACAAGGGGGTATTGTATATCAGCGGTTTACATGTTTACTTTGGGGCATGTATTTCAAAGTATCCATGCGCACCAACCCCGAAACGGGAATCTATAGCGGTTATTACCGTTTAGTGGAGAGCTACCGTAATCACAGCGGCAGGGTATGCCATCGTACGCTGTTGAATGCTGGGTTCTTAGATGCGTTGGATGCGACTCAGCGGAATTTGATTCAGAA
>NZ_QKZK01000039.1 GCF_003254275.1 Breznakibacter xylanolyticus
CATTTGCTTTTAATGGTCCTAAGGGCAAAGTCGGACACAAAAAAGGCTTTCTCTACAATTGCCGCTTTGGTTAGGATTTACCTGATAAGCCATTTAGACGTTTATTGGGTGATTGAAAACTGTAGACGGACTTATGTCAAAAATGTAAAAGCAAAAAACAAAAGTCCTGACATACAACTCGCATTTTTCTGAAAAAAAAGGGGGGGGTAGGTAATTGAAAAACAATTGAAGATATGCTTATATTGCTGTTTATCAACACTTACAATCTTTGAAGATTGGAGATTTCTAGTTTTGTCGGTCAGTAGTGGAAATAAAACTAAAATATCAGATCATATAAAATTTGACATGTTTAAAGGCTGGGAAATAGAAAAATCAACGGCTCGTCTCTGTTTAATGAATTTGTTTTTGCATGGAGTTGGAGATTTGCAAGATACGCCAGATATAGATGTTACGGACAGTTTGAAACGAGGCGATATAGGTGAGGTTGCAAAATCCGAAAAAGTAGATATTATTCTTGCGAATCCACCCTTCGGTATTAGCAGTAGTGATATTCCAACAACAGATGAAAAACAAGCGAAAAAGGATGGCTATTTTCTGAGAAAAGATTTTTGGATTACGACAAGTAATAAGCAATTAGCTTTTTTACAGCATATAGTAACCATGCTAAATGAAAATGGACGAGCTGCAGTTGTTCTTCCTGATAATGTTTTATTTGAAGGTGGTGCTGGTGAAACAATTAGGAAAAAACTACTTGAAGAAACTAATTTACATGCCATTCTAAGGTTACCTACTGGAATATTTTATGCGCAAGGAGTAAAAGCGAATGTTCTATTCTTCGAGAAAAATAAGAATCAAAAAACTCCTGCAACTAAAGAAGTCTGGTATTACGATTACAGGACCAATATTCGACATACTCACAAAAAGAATCCGTTGCGATATGAGCATTTAGAAGATTTTGTAAAATGCTTCAACCCAAATGATAGAAAGAATAGAAAAGAAACATGGAGTCCAGATAATGAAGAAGGTCGCTGGCGAAAATATTCCTATGAAGAACTGACTTCAAGAGATAAGACGAATCTTGATATATTTTGGTTAAAAGATGAGAATTTAATTGATTTAGATAATCTTCCTGAGCCAGATACTATTCTTGATGAAATAATCGAAAATATTGAAAGTGCATTAGTAAGTTTCAAAACAATTAAAGAGAATCTTGAATGAAAGCCAGCCCACACAGTCAAGCACATTTGCAATTCGCACGAACCAACGCAATAAAATCATCTATTCATCGGACGATTTTCTATAGATGACAAAATTGAGAGCATTATCACCTTTGTACCAAAATTATTAGAGCATCTTCAAATAATATAGCAAATCAAACTACGATTCTTGATTTTAATACTTACTAACTTAACCATTATTTATGGTAGTTATGGTATATAAGGTAAAACAATAACAGCAATAAGGAAAGTTCAACACATCAATACTTCTATTGAGGGTTTTTCATAAAAGCCCTTGTCCCCAATTTTCAAAACAGAATCAAAATAGTAACGACTTATTTCGGATTGAGCTGTTTGGCCTGTTCGATTGTATTGTTTTGCTTCCCAATTATTGGATTTATATCTTTCACCATATCTCAAACAGTTATATATAACTGTATTGGATGCATGATTTCGATTATTATTTTTAGCATAGTGTTTACATGCCTCGGTGACTGACATATAAATGAAATAAAAGATATTCGACAAAGAGTAGGTTTCTAATAACGACTCAAAAATTTCATTGACAATATTACCTTGTAATAATGAAAACCGATTTTCCTCCATCCTGTATTTCAAGTACTCTTTCGCTTCCTCAATAGCAATCCTTTTCCATAATTGTAGCTTTTCAGTTTCCGATCCAAATAAAGCGTTATCAGGGAATAACAGTAAATTCGTCAACAAAGGGTCTAATTTATATACATCCCATTTCTGATATTGTGGTTCAATCTCCAATTCCTCCATCAAATTAATGAACGGGGTATTTCCAGGAAATATTTTATACTCACTTAACAGCATGGTGTCAACAACTATCAAATCAGAAGAAATAACCAAACTCACAATTGTTCCCAGGTATATTTTTGCTTCGTAGCTTATGGAATCAAATTGGTCGATTGAAATGGGAACAACATTGATATCTGACAACTCGCACCATTTGTCGAATGGCTCCTTCCGATATCTGGCATTACTCATTTGCCAAGACATTTGACGTATTCTATCCTCTGGAGAAAAATGAACAAACATTTTTTCGAGACATACAGGACAATAGGGAAGCGATAAACTTTCTCTTGATTCGAAATTCTGACAGGAGACCACTTCACAAAGTGGGCAAATATTATTCTTATAATCAAAATGAGGTAAGTATCTTCTTAACTGAGATGTGGCAACCCCAATCAATTGATATTTAGCAATAAGCTCCTTAATTTTTAACTCATTTGCTTTAAAATCATGAAGCAAATTTTGTAGCTCATCTTTGGATAAATGGGACAATTTTGGGTGAATTGTCGGCTCTATGCTTTTAAAGTCGTTCATAGGTCTATTAAATAAGACCCCCCTCTCTGTAAAAAAGGTGGGCGTGAACCTTTGCTATATTTAATCACGAATGGTACGACCAAGCACCGAGAGAATTAAACAAGCGAAAGGAACACACCCATATCAGGTGCGTTCACTTTCTGGCTTCCCTCTCGTTTAAAATTGGTCGTTTTTTCGTGGAGAAGCGTCAGTGACGCAATAATTTATTCTATAATACCATGCAAAAATAAGAAAAGCGGTTAAGCATCAAATTGTATAATTGCCTTTTTCAATATAAAAGTGAAAAACGAATTATAGTGAAACAAGAAAAAGATTGACGAAGCTTTTCCGATGTAAACCAACAGATGCATTGTAAACCGCATTGTAAACCCATATCAAACTTCATATCTAATACTTAAACCATTCGATTTACAGGTTTACAGGTTTACACGATTTTTTTGTAGTATATTACAGAGAGAAATAAATCAGCCATAAAAAATTGCGTCAAATCAACCTAAATACTTACTTTAGATTAAATCAATTAGAACCCCCATAATCCAATAGTATGCAATTATCTATCTCTAATGCAAGTCAAAAACATTCAAATTTTGCGAGTGAGTATGATAATGAACGCTCACAATCAAAACTACTTACACGACTCAATCAGATAGCAATTGAGCGAATTTCGAAAAAGGCAATCAACCAATTAAAGAAACTCAAAAATGATGTGCTATTGTCCGGAATGGATTCTGGGTTGAATAATACATGGGATGAAATATGTGTCCAAGTGCAAACTGAATACTCGGCTGGATGGTACGCTTATCAATCAACCATTGAAAATACAATTAACAATTGTTTGGAAGCAGAGCCTGATGCTATCAAACAGTTAACCTCATACATGAGCATTTTGAATGAACAGCCTGATGATATCACTTATTCCAGTGAATATGCAATCAGATCTATTTACGACGAAGTAATATCTATTGCAATGAATTTTTCGAACAAACGAATCGATGTATACCTTGAAAAATAACATTCGCTTTTATAGATTCATTTATCACATTAAATGAATCCCAAACGATTCATTTTGCGATCTTCAACACAAGGCAAAAAAGCTATTAAAAACATGCATTTTTGAGTTTTGGGGTACAAAGTGATCCCAATATCTTAACACTCTAATTGACTGCACCTGTTCGATTCCCCGCAGTTCCACAAAAAAATACTTTCACGAGATTTAGCAAACAACAAACCCCTTTAAAACAAATGCGTTTGCTGTTTTATCTCTTCGACAGATTTCGTCTTTTATCTGTATTTGATTCACCTACACTTGCAGGTTTAATTGGCATTACACCAACCTGTTTTAGGGGTTACGCATCTCAATATTAAAGGAAGTATGGCCTGTGCCTGGATCCTAGTAAAATTCACCATTGCGTCCCCTTGCAATGGCAGTAAACCCGATGACAGCATCCACAAGTCTTTATATGTAAAGGTGCGTACCTCACTGTGTTTATCCTGTTCATATGGGACAAAAAACTCAATGACCAAATTAAACAACCTTTTTTTAATGTTTCAACTATGTTTCAACCAAAACAAAAAGAGGTCAGCATTTTCATGCTAACCTCTTGATAATTAAAGTCGGGATGACTGGATTCGAACCAGCGGCCACACGCCCCCCAGACGTGTACTCTAACCGGGCTGAGCTACATCCCGCTACCGTTTGTTTCGGTGGTGCAAAGATAGAGATTTCATCATTCCCTCCAAACATCTGATGAGATTTTTTCACATCAACAAAACCGAGTGTGCCAACATTAAAAAGCTAATGATTTGTGTGTCTAAAAAATAGAACCCGAAACAAATTAAAAAAAAAGCCATTTCACACCGTTCATTTTTTTTCAAAACCCTACCAAAAGGGGAATCAAAGAGTTTTATTAGCTTTATGGGCTACAAAAAAACGATGAACGACCAATTCCTCATAGACGGTTTAGCCCGAGGTGACCATGGTGCCTACGAAGCATTATTCATGGCCTACTATACGCCATTGGTGGTTTTTGCCGTGCGCATGGTAGACGACGAAGACACTGCCCGCGAGTTGGTTCAGGATATTTTTGTGAGCTTTTACGAACGCAACACCGTGCTGAGCATTCACACCTCGCTTAAATCACACCTTTATCAATCGGTTCGTAACCGATGTCTCAACCATCTCAAACGAGAAAAACTGTTGCGCACTCATCATCAGCACATCTTTGACGACACCAAGGAGAGCGAGAGTTATTTTGAAAACGCTGTTGAGACCAGCGAATTGCAACAACGCCTGTATCACATCATCGCCCAACTACCCGACAAATGCAAAGAGGTATTTGAGATGAGCCGATTTGAAGGTTTTACGAACCAGGAAATTGCCGACAAATTGGCCATCTCGAAACGTACGGTAGAAACACAAATCAGCAAAGCATTAAAATTTTTGCGAGACAACCTCAGTGACTATTTACACGTCATCACCATTTTTCTCATCAACGCATACTGCTTCATTATCAACATCTTTTAAACACAAATCATCAAACCCTTGATTTTTTAACACGCCTTGCATACGTGTACCAGTATCAACACTTGTCATGAAGATGTAAAAAACCAAAAAAACCGACACCAATGGAATTTATACTGCAATTGTTAGCCGATATGTTTCCCGGATTTGAAGAGGAAACCCCGACAAACATCTCGCCCATTCTTGAAGAAGAAGCCACCGAAGTTGGTTCACTGCTGAGCACCCCTGAAGCAGAGCAAGCCAACATATTCAACTTCATTGAGTTTCATTGAATCATCACCCCGTGAATACACCACAAGAAGAATTGCTGGCCAAACTGGTGTCCGGTACCATCAGCGAATCGGAACATCAAGCCTTGACACAACAGGCGCAGGATGACCCGCAACTACAAGCCGACATCAATAGCGCCCGGCACCTTTGGGAAACAAGCGGCCAGCTGTCGCTTTACCACAAAATAGAGTGTTGCAAAAAACAGGATTTCGAACTGGTAAAAGCACGCATGCTCAACATGTCGATGCAAAACACCCGTCGAGCATCACTGCAGATGACAACACGCCGATTGGTTACTGCTGCGGCAGCAGCGGCCATCATTGCCACAGCCATTTACCTACATCTTCAGGTACCCGGTTTTGGTCGATGGGATGCTGTAGCGAGCAACAATCACATCGAAAACGTAATGCTCCCCGACCATTCGCAAGTCACACTCAACAATCACAGTCGCTTGGTATACCTTAAAGGAACCGACCACGCCAAACGATTGGTAAAACTGAAAGGTGAAGCATTTTTTGATGTTCGTAAAATGGCCGACAAACCATTTATCATCACCTCAGGCAACACCACCATACAAGTCGTTGGAACCAGCTTCAATGTCAAAAACGAGGGGCTTAAAGAGTTTACACAGGTCACTGTCACCGAAGGCATTGTAAAACTTACGGCCGACGATCAGGAGTTGCTGTTGACCAAAGGCGAAACCGGCACTTATCGAAACGGTCGATTGGAAAAAGCGCCCAAGCCAGATGCCAATGCCATCTATTGGAAAAGCCACATTTTGCAGTTCACGGACAACTCGCTTTCGGAAGTGATAGGGATCCTCACCGAGAACCTGAGCGACATCAAATCAGTTCAAGTCAACACAAAGAGCGACCAAATACGCATCACCACCAAATTTGAAAACCAAAACCTGAGTGCAATTTTGGAAGAATTATCCATTCACTTCAACAAAAAGTTCACCTTAAACGACGGTATTTTGGTCATCTCTGATTAATTTCGCTGTTCGGTTCACGACCAACCAACAGCTTGAATGACAAACCTGTTAAAAATCATTTTCCTGTTCTTTTTCCTGGCTTTGGCCGGGCATCAGGCAGCATCACAACAATTGCTCGACAGAATCGTCGAAGTCAGCAAGACTTCCGGTTCGGCCGAGCAATTGCTGCTTCATTTGGAAGAGCAATCGGAGGTTGTGTTGAGCTACTCGAACCAGGTGTGTCTACCTAATCGAATCATCTTCAACAAACAAAAGGGGAGCATCAAGTTTTTCCTCGATCAGATATTTGAAACCTGCCAGGTCGAATATATAGAACGCAACAATAAAATTGTCATCATCCCGGTGAAATCGGGCAACCGTGAATTTCATATCAACGGGTACATCATCGACCATGACACAGGGGAGCCACTCATTGGCGCCAACCTGTTTGATTTTCACGCCAACAAAGGCACCTCGACCAATAACTTTGGTTATTTCAGTCTGCCGCTCAACGGGGGGCAAATCACGCTGGGTAGTTCGTACATCGGCTACAACACCAGCCTGACGCAACTGAACGTAAAACGCGACACGCTCATCACCATTCGCTTAAAACCCATGCCCGCCCTGCAAGAAATTTCGGTATTGGGCAAGCCCATCATGAGCGACATACAGCGTTCGGGGAGCGGCATTATTGACATCCCCGTCGCGCAAATTAAAAACATCCCCTCATTCATGGGCGAACCCGACATCATCAAGGCCATGCAGTTGTTTCCGGGCATACAAAGCGGCAACGAAGGGTTTAGCGGGTTGTACGTCAGAGGGGGGAGTTCCGACCAAAACCTGATTTTACTTGATGATGTACCGGTTTATAACATGGAACACTTGCTGGGGCTATTTACCATTTTCAACCCCGATGTGGTCAACAAAGTATCGCTCATCAAAGGCGGCTTTCCGGCGCAATACGGGGGGCGACTGTCGTCGGTGGTCGACATACGCACGTACGACGGGAACCAACAACAACTGAACGGTTCAGTGGGCATTGGCATTCTATCATCGAAGTTTTCGCTCAACGGTCCGCTGTGGAAAGGGCGCACCACATTTTCTATCTCAGGACGTCGCACGTACTATGACCTGATTCAAAAAGCCATTCCCAACGATCGACTGACATCGGGCAGTTATTTTTTTTACGATCTTAACGCCAAGCTTACCCACACCCTCACCCGCAAAGACCGCCTATACGTGAGCATCTATAACGGCAGCGACGATGTGAGCTCGAAATACAACTTTAAAGACATCACCCAATCGATTATCAACACCGACTACGACCTCACCACCAGCCAATTGAATGACGAAGTAGTGACCGGCTGGGGCAATACGGTGGTATCGGGTCGCTGGAACCACATTGTGAACGAAAAGATATTCACCAATCTGACCACATCGTTCAGCGACTATCGTTTTTATAACCAACAACAACAGAGCAATTACCAAAACAACGACTGGAGCACCATCAACCTTGAATACTTCAGTGGAATCCGCGACTTCACGGCCAAAGTGGACATAGATTATTACTCCTCACAAGGAAACACCCTAAAAGCAGGCGTTGGATTTACGCGACACCAATTTTACCCGGGCATTAACGTGGTAAAGACCGAACTCTCGAGCAACGAAAAGCGGGATACCACCTACGGTGGCCAAATCATCATGGGCAACGAACTGCATGCCTACCTACAGGACGACATTACCCTAACCCCCACACTTAAAGTCAACACAGGCATACACATGTCGATGTTTCAAACCGGCAAACGTACCTATCATTCCATTGAACCACGTCTCAATGCCCGACTGTTGCTCACACCTACGGTTTCGCTCAAAGCCTCCTATTCGGCCATGACACAATACATTCACCTGCTGAGCTCGGCCATGGTGTCGTTGCCCACCGACTTATGGATGCCAGTGACCGAACAGATTGAGCCCATGAAAGCCTGGCAAACTTCGATGAGTGCCGAATGGCAAATCAGACCCGAATTTAACCTCACCGCAGAAGTTTACTACAAAGAGACGAACAACCTGATAGACTACAAAGACAACCAAAACTACTTTGACACCTCGAGCGATTGGATCAGCAAACTCACCTCGGGTTTTGGCCGATCATACGGACTGGAACTATTGTTACACCGCAAAATGGGCGACTGGTCGGGATGGGTGGGCTACACCCTCTCGAAAAGCGTCAACCGATTTGACGATATCAACCAGGGCAACCCATTTAGAGCCAATAACGACCGCCGACACGATGCGGCTCTGTTTTTGTCGTACCTGCTATCACCCAATGCCGACATCAGCATGACCTGGGCCATCGGAAGCGGTAAACCGGTGACGCTGGCCGATGAAAAATACTTTGCACCCTCGCTTCCCACAGCCTCACCCAACACATCTGGCTATGCCGAACACTACAGTGAACGCAACAGCTACACCATGCCCATCTACCACAGGATGGACATTGGCGCCAATTTCAGAAAAAAAATCAAGCTTGGGGAACGCACCATCAGCGTAGGCATCATGAATGTGTACGGACGGCAAAACGCCTTTTTCCTATTTTATGCCGACAACATCAATAAGAACACAGGAGAAGTGACCCGATCTCTCAAACAGTTTAGCCTGTTCCCCATCCCGCTGCCATACGTTCGTTACACGCTAAAATTCTAATCCCAATGACAAACATCACACACCGTATTTTACCGATTCTGATGGGAGCCATACTTTGGGGTGGCTGTGAAAAAGAGATTGACTTCGATCTGAAAAGCTCGGCAGGCAAGCCGGTGGTGTATGCCTTTATGCAACCCGACAGTGCAGTGACCATTAGTGTGACCAAAAGCGTCTCAACCCTAACGCCGTCGAACTTCGCACCCATTGACAATGCCACCATCCATTTCTATAAAAACGGAACCCTTCACCGTGTGCTATCATACAACGGAGCCCAACAGTGGAACAATTACCCAACCCTACGATTTGCGGGAGGCGACACCGTTGCAATCACACTATTTGAAAACGAAAAAGAGATCGCCGTTGCAGGCACCTACATTCCTCACCCGGTTCAAATTGAGAAGATTGATACCTTTAGCGAAACCCGCATTGGTGACGATGGTTTTTGGGCAGCCCACATCAACCTGGGGTTAACCATTGACGAACCTGCCGAAACCAACGACTACTACCAATTACAAATCATCCAAACCACCAAAACACAAACAAGTTCAGGCACCACCGTTCAAACGGACACACTGACACTCCCGCAAACAGACAATCAAATATTCAACACCAACCAAACCAGCGTCAGCCTCACCGACATTGACTTTGAAGGCCTTTTTACCGATGCCAACATCAATGGCAAACAGCATCGAATTCGATTGTCATTTAATGCGACCCAATTCCGTAAACCAACCACTGCCCACTCACGCCAACTGGACATACGCCTCTATCGCCTCTCCGAAGCGTATTACAACTATTACAAAGCTCAAATAATTGCGACAGCTCTCAACGGATTGTCTATTTTTGATCCGGTTGAAATCCCAACCAACGTGAGCAACGGCTATGGATTAGTCACCGGCTATGCCACCAGTTCAATCATTTTTGACATTCAATAAAAAAAGTCTAACGCAGAACAATCAGGAATTATTCTTGTTGAGGAAGCAACGACCATCATCAAGCGATGAAGAAAAACCATTAAAATAAATTAAACAACATACAATTATGGCATTATTTGGAAAGATTACGGATTTAGGGAGTTCGACCCCCCAATCGGGCACCCCGGGAGAAACAGAAAAAGTAAAAGTGCTCATTATTGGTTCAGGACCGGCGGGCTATACCGCAGCCATTTACGCAGCGCGAGCCAACCTGAGCCCCGTAATGTACGAAGGCCTTCAACCGGGCGGGCAGCTCACCACAACCACAGAAGTTGAAAACTTCCCCGGCTACCCCGAAGGCATCACCGGGCCGGAGATGATGGAGCAACTCAAACATCAGGCCCAACGTTTCGGCACCGACATCCGCTTTGGCCTGGCTACCAAAACCGACTTATCGCAACGCCCCTTTAAAGTCACCATCGACGACAGCAAACTCATCGAAGCCGACACCCTCATCATTGCAACTGGCGCAACAGCCAAATATCTTGGCATTCCCGATGAGGCCAAATATGCAGGTTCAGGCGTATCGGCTTGTGCCACTTGCGACGGATTCTTTTACCGAGGCAAAGATGTGGCCGTGGTAGGCGGCGGGGACACCGCATGTGAAGAGGCTATTTACCTGGCCGGATTGGCCAAAAAAGTGTACCTGATAGTTCGCCGCAACGAACTGCGCGCGTCAAAAGTGATGCAGGAACGCGTACACAAAACACCCAACCTGGAAGTATTGTGGGAACATCAAACCAAAAGACTGGTGGGCGACAACGTGGTAGAAGGTGCCATATTGTGGAAAAAGAAAGGGACACCCGACGAAGAGGAAGTCAAAATCAACATTGACGGATTTTTCCTGGCCATTGGTCACAAACCCAATTCCGACATCTTTAAACCATGGATTGATACCGATGAAGTGGGTTACATCAAAACCATTCCGGGCTCATCAAAAACCAATGTCCCGGGCGTGTTTGCCTGCGGCGACGTGCAAGATCCGCATTACCGCCAAGCCATTACGGCTGCCGGAAGCGGATGTATGGCCGCCATTGATGCCGAGCGTTGGTTGGCAGAACAGGCGTGATAAACCCAAACGACATAAAAAAAGCTTCCCTCGGGAAGCTTTTTTTTATTTTAAAACATCCGCATTAAAGGATGCTGGCAATTTTATCAGATTTGTATTTACCGGCCTTCAGTTTCTCCGAAATTTCAGAGAACGCCTTCAGCGTATAATCAACATCCTCGAGCGAATGAGCTGCCGTAGGAATGATGCGCAACATAATTTGTCCCTTAGGAATAACAGGATAAATCACGATAGAACAGAATAAGTTGTAGTTCTCACGCAAATCCATGGTCAACTGAGTAGCCTCCTGCACGGTACCCGACAAGAACACCGGCGTAACAGGCGAAGCGGTGTTACCCAGGTCGAATCCCCTTTCACGGAAGCCGGCCTGCAACTTCTGCACAATTTGCCAAAGTTTCTCACGCAATTCAGGTTTGGTTTTCACCAACACCAAACGCTTGAGCAACCCAACCACCATCGGCATAGGCAACGACTTGGCATAGATTTGCGAACGCATATTATAACGGAGGTAATTCACCACTTCTTCAGTAGAAGCGACAAAACCACCGATTCCGGCCATTGACTTGGCAAATGTTCCAAACATCACATCAATACCATCAGACACGCCAAAATGCTCAGCCACACCGGCACCGGTTTTACCCATGGTACCAAAACCGTGAGCATCGTCAACCAACAGGCGGAAATTATATTTCTTCTTAAAAGCAACAATTTCGTCCAACTGACCCAAGTCACCGGCCATGCCAAACACACCTTCGGTAATCACCAGGATACCACCGTTTTGTTTTTCGGCCAACCTGGTAGCATGTTGCAATTGCTTATCGAGGCTCTCCATGTTGTTGTGCGCATACACAAAACGTTTTCCGATATGTAAACGCAAACCATCGAGAATACAAGCATGCGATTCAGAATCATAAACAATTACATCGTTACGGCCACACAAGGTATCGATGATGGACACCATGCCCTGATATCCAAAGTTTAACAAGAAAGCATCTTCTTTCCCAACAAATTCGGCCAATCGGGCTTCGAGTTCTTCGTGCTTGCTGGTTTGTCCCGACATCATCCGAGCCCCCATGGGATAACCAAGCCCCCACTCAGCAGCAGCATCGGCATCAGCCTTACGCACTTCGGGATGGTTAGCCAATCCCAAATAGTTATTTAAGCTCCAGTTGAGGACCTCTTTGCCACGGAACCTCATTTTAGGACCGATTTCCCCTTCCAATTTAGGGAATGTAAAATATCCATGAGCCTCTTTGTTGTATTGTCCCAAAGGCCCCATGCTCTCTTTAATTTTACTAAATATATCCACGATCGTATATTTTTTAAAATGATTCGGGCAAATGTAATGGTTTATCATCTATGTTGTCCAAATTATTACCAAAAAAAACAACTCAAAATCAACCACACCCTTCTACAATAATGGCTCACCCAATGAATAATTAATTGATAAAAAAGCCGTACTATATATGACGAAAAGGATTATATTTGCGCTTTGATTTAAAAGGTGTGCCAAAGCGACTGAAAACAACAACCAACCAGTGCATACTTTTTTAATTTATAAGGATGAAAAAAACCATTGTTTTCCTTGTTTTAACTTTAATGCTGGCCTCTTGCAGCGAATATCAGCGTCTTCTTAAAAGCACTGATTATGAGCTGAAGTACAACCGGGCTATGGAATATTACAAGGCTGAAAATTACACCCGTGCGGCCACACTGTTCGAAGAGCTCATTGGCATATACAGGGGAAGTGACAAAGCCGAAATAATCACCTACTCATACGCAGATGCCCTGTATCGGTTGAAAGACTACATGATGGCTGCTCATTATTACCAGCAATTGGTAAGGACATATCCGGCCAGCGATTACGCCGAAGAGTGCCAGTTTATGACGGCCTATTGCAAATACAAATTATCGCCCAAGCCACGCTTGGATCAAAGCTACACGCGGCAATCGATCAACGACTTTCAGTTATTCATCAATATGTATCCCAACAGCAATCGCATTGCCGAGTCGACCCGCCTGATGGACGAGATGCGCGACAAGTTGGTGTACAAATCGTACCTCAACGCCAAGCTCTATTTCGACTTGGGGACTTACCGCGGTAATAACTATTTGTCGGCCGTGATTGCTGCACAAAACAGTCTCAAAGAGTTTCCCGACACCAAATATCGCGAAGAACTCTCCTTTTTGATATTGGAAGCCAAACACATTCAGGCAGTAAAGAGTATTGAAGAAAAGCAGGAAGATCGCGCCCGTGATGCCGTTGACGAATATTATTCGTTCATCAACGAGTTTCCCGAAAGCAAGCACCTGAAAAAAGCCGAACAGATTTACAAAGAATCTTCGGCATTGATCAAAGAAGAAGTCAATTAAGTAAATATACCAAACAGAGATATGGCAATCGATTACAAAAAGACCAACGCCCCGCTCTCGACCGTGACCTACGACACGCGAGCCATGGCCAAAGACACCGGTAACATTTACGAATCGCTGGTAATTTGCGCCCGTCGCGCCAACCAGATCAGTGCCGAGCTGAAAGACGAACTCAACAAGAAATTGCAGGAATTTGCCTCGTACACCGACAACCTCGAAGAGGTGTTTGAGAACCGCGAGCAGATTGAGATTTCGCGTTTCTACGAGCGCATTCCCAAACCCAATGCAATTGCAGTTCAGGAATTTCAGGAAGGAAAAGTGTATTCACGCAATCCCTTGCGCGAGCAGGAAGGCTGATAAACTCAACCGCATTTAAAGGCACGTCGGCATGCATAAATGCATCATTATCCGACACGTGCCAAAAAACATTAAAAAGATAAAAGAGGTTTCACCCACTTCCTTTTATCTTTTTTTTTAAAATCACGGGTCATGTTAAAAGGCAAGAAAATCATTTTAGGCATCACCGGCAGCATCGCTGCATACAAAGCCGCCTATTTGCTGCGCTTACTGATGAAAGAAGGCGCCGAAGTACAAGTATTGCTCACCAAGGCCGGACGCGAGTTCATCACCCCGGTCACCCTGTCGGCATTGTCCAACAAGCCCGTGTTGGGCGAATTTTTCAACACCGGCGACGGAACCTGGCACAGCCATGTGGATTTGGGACTGTGGGCCGACCTGTTTTTGGTGGCACCGGCATCGGCCAACACGCTGGCTAAAATGGCCAACGGCATTTGCGACAACCTGCTGCTCACCACCTATCTGTCGGCCAAATGCCCCGTGATGATTGCCCCGGCCATGGATTTGGACATGTTTGAACATCCGGCCAACCAGCAAAACATCTGCACGCTGATGGCAAGAGGCTGCAAAGTGATTGACCCCGGCACAGGCGAGCTGGCCAGCGGCTTGTGGGGCAAAGGACGCATGGAAGAGCCCGAGAACATCATCAAAAAACTGAAAGACTTTTTCACCCCTCCAACGAGCCCTCTCCACGGGAAAAACATTTTGGTGACGGCCGGCCCCACCTACGAAAAAATCGACCCGGTGCGCTTCATCGGCAACTACTCATCCGGCAAAATGGGATTTGCCATTGCCGACGAACTGGCTGCACGCGGCGCTCGCGTTCACCTGGTTACCGGACCTGTGAGCATCGGGATACCCGCAGGCATGCACGAGGTGACGCGTGTGGAATCGGCAGCACAAATGCACCAGGCCTGTGTGGATTGTTATCCTCAGATGAATGCCGCCATCATGTCGGCAGCCGTGGCCGACTACACCCCCGCCAATGTGGCAGAGCAAAAAATGAAACGAGCCGGCGACGAGCTCACCCTCACCCTGTCGCCCACCCGCGATATTGCCGCAGCACTGGGACAAAGCAAGCAAGCCGGCCAGGTTTTGGTTGGCTTTGCTCTTGAATCGCACGATGCCCTGACCAACGCGCACAAGAAACTGGCCAACAAAAACCTCGACTTCATTGTTTTGAACGAAGCAGGCAAGCCGGGCGTGGGTTTTCATGGCAACACCAACAAGGTGACCATCATCGACAAGGATAATAAACAAACGGACTACCCGTTAAAAAGCAAGAGAGAAGTGGCGGCCGACATTGTTGACATGCTGGAGCGCTATTTCTGACGGCACTGTTGAACCCCTATTCACAACCACCATGATGTTACAATCACTTCTTAATCATTTACGCCCATTGCGGATCATCGTCCTTGGAGGCATTCTCACACTGCTCCTTTGGGGGCAAACAGCCACGGCACAAGAGCTGCGCTGCAACGTGTCGGTGGTGACACCCTCCATACAGGGTACCAACCGCAAAGTGTTTGAGACCATGCAATCGTCGCTCAACGAGTTTATGAACTCGCAGCGCTGGACCGACAAGGTTTACGCCACCGATGAACGCATCGAATGCAACATCATGATCAACATCAAGGAAGTGATCTCCACCGACGAATTCAAGGGCACCATTCAGGTGCAGGCTCGGCGCCCGGTGTATCAGTCGGGGTATTTCACCACGCTGTTCAATTACATCGACCAGAACTTTCACGTGCGATATGTCGAAAACGAGCCCCTGACCTACAATCCCAATTCGTTTGAGTCGAATTTGGTGGGGCTCATGGCCTACTACGCCTACCTCATCATCGGCATGGACGAAGACTCCTTTGCCCCCATGGGCGGAACAGGCACCTTTCAGAAAGCCGAACAACTGGTGAACCAGGCACAAAGCGCCAGAGAAGCCGGCTGGAAGTCGTTTGAGGGAACCCGCAACCGTTACTGGCTGGTCGAAAACATCCTGAACGAACACCACAAGCCGGTGCGTGAGTGCATGTACAAATACCATCGCCAGGGGCTGGATCGCATGGCCGAGAAAGCCGAAACCGGACGCGGCGAAGTGGCCACTGCCCTGGAATTGCTGCGCAAAACCTTCCGTCAAAAGCCGGGTTCATTTTATCTGCAAGTATTTTTCAGCGCCAAGAGCGACGAAATTGTCAACATCTTTACCGAATCGTTTTCGATGGAAAAACAACGGGTGGTGGAACTGCTCACCGAAATAGACCCGACCAATTTGGACAAATACAAAAAAATATCTGCTAACAATTAACGCCCATGCTGAAATCGTTAACAGTCACCAATTACGCCCTCATTGAGAAGGCAGACATTGCATTACATCCCGGTTTTTCGGTCATCACGGGTGAAACCGGCGCCGGGAAATCCATACTTTTAGGAGCCCTGGGTCTCATATTGGGGCAGCGAGCCGACGCCGATGTGCTCAAAGACAAAAGCCAGAAATGCGTGGTGGAAGCCGTATTCAACGTGGCCGATTACGGCCTGGAGTCGTTGATGAACGACAACGAAGTGGACTACGACCCCATGACCGTGATTCGTCGCGAGATACACCCGGCCGGCAAGTCGCGGGCGTTCATCAACGACACGCCGGTGAATCTCACCATCCTCAAGGAACTCACCTCGCGCCTGATCGACATTCACTCGCAGCATCAAACGCTGCTGCTGGGCGATAACCACTACCAACAGATGGTGGTGGATGTGATTGCAGGCTCAGCCGATGCCAAAATGGTGTACCGCGAGGTGTACCACCAATACCGTGATTTGCAGCACAAACTGGATCGACTGATTGAGGAAAACAACAAACAAAAAGCCGACCAGGACTACATCACCTTTCAGCTCACGCAACTGGAAGCGGCCAAACTCATTGACGGCGAACAGGAAGAACTTGAAAACCGACTACAACAGCTCACCCACTCGGCCGAAATAAAAGCCTCACTGGTGCAATCGTCCACGCTGCTCGATGGCGAGGGACAAAACATTTTGGAAGGATTGCGAGGCGTGCGCAACAGCCTCACCAAAATTCAGAGTTTCCTACCCGACACCGAGGGTATGCTGCAACGTATCGAAGCGGCTTACATCGACCTCAAAGACCTGGCTGCCGAACTGGCCTATAAAACCGAAACCACCGATCATCAACCCGAAGAGTTGCAACAGGTGCAGCAACGCCTCGACCTGATTTTTGACCTTCAGAAAAAACACCGCGCCGCCTCGGTGGCCGAGCTCATTGCCCTAACCAACGACTACCGCACGCGCCTGAACCTGCTCACGGGCTTCGAAGAACAGATGGCCGAGCTACAGGCGGCCATCGACAAGGTGAAAGCACAGGTGCAAAAAGCCGCCGACGGGCTCACGTCCATCCGCAAAAAAGCCTTCCCGGTCATTGAATCATCGCTGCAAGGCAAACTCACCGACCTGGGCATGCCCAATGCCAGACTGATTGTGTCGCACCAGTTGAAGAAAGAATTTGGCGAAGAGGGGCAGGACGACATCGAATTCCTCTTTTCGGCCAACAAGGCCGGCACCCCGGCGGGCCTCGACAAGGTGGCCTCGGGGGGCGAAATGTCGCGTCTGATGCTCTGCATCAAAGCGCTCATATCTTCGGCGAAAGGATTGCCCACGCTGCTGCTCGATGAAATAGACACCGGGGTATCGGGCGAAATTGCCGACAAAATGGGACGCATCATGACCGAAATGAGTCAAAACATACAGGTGATCAGCATCACCCACCTGCCACAAATTGCCGGTCGCGGTCAGCATCATTACAAAGTTTTCAAAACCGATGAAACGGGACAAACCGTGTCGAAAATTGAACTGTTAGCCCCCGAACAACGCATCACCGAAATTGCCAAAATGCTCAGCGGCAGCGAACTCTCCGAAGCAGCGCTGAAGAATGCTCGCGAATTGATGAAGCAGTGACGGGAAGAAGTGCGAGAGGGCAAAAGGACAAAAGGACGAAGAGCGCAGAAGCACGAAAAAAGCACAATGATTTAACGTTTTTACGTGGCGGGCGGGTGAATGTTTAGCCGCAAGAGTGCAGCAAGCTTCCACGCCGAATTTTGGGCTGCTGCACATTTGCAGGAGCCAACCACGCCTCATTTTAGGCTGCTGCACGTCTGCAGGAGCCAACCACGCCTCATTTTAAGCTGCTGCAGGTTTGCAGGAGCCAACCACGCGGAATTTTAGGCTGCTGCACGCGTGCAGCTAAAATGGGAGGCGAAATTTCGGGGTGTAACAATTTTCAGGCTCCATTTTGATTTGTGTGGGGAATCATAAGTCAATGTCGTTAAGTTAAGCCATAAAAGGGCGATAAGCAGTAGCGTTGGGCATCGATCAACGAAGAATGCAACCACAAACTTAGAGCCCTGAAGGGGTTTAAGCTTACGCCCCTTCAGGGCTTGAGCTCGTTTGCTACAAATATGCAGGGCTTTGCCCTGCTTTATTGCTGGCGCCCCATTGGGGCTTAACGAAACGACATTGAATCAGGTGTACCAATTCATTTCGTGCGCTATTTACTCACCCCCTGAATTCGACATAGAGCCCTTGCATCAGGCAACTTCGGCTCACGCAAACAAGGTTCTGACGTGCGTCATGTAAGTACGCAGGCTTTTATCCTTGGTCAGCGAACGATACCAGCGCTTACCACCGTCAAAATTCTCGCACAAATAAAACCAGAAATCATGTAATCGATTGTGTTTTATGTTGGGGTCGGTGATGTGTTGCTCCACCAGGTCGAAATAAGTCTGGTGAAAAGCCTGAAGGCGCTTAATTTCGTCCTGAGGCTGGTAACATCCGGCCAGCTCCTCGGCCAACCAGGGACGCGACAGCCATCCGCGCCCGATCATCCATCGCTGCACACCTTCAAACTGTTGCATGAGCGCACGTCCACCCTCAACGGACACAATGTCGCCATTGCCCGCCAGCGGATGCCGAATGACGTCGACCATCCGGGCAAACTCGTCCCAATGAGGCTCTCCCTTGTATTGTTGCTTCACGGTGCGCGGATGCACCATCACCTCGGTGAGCGGGTAACGGTTCAGCACCTCAGCCATGGCCTCCCATTGTTGCAACGCCTCCACCCCCAACCGCATCTTCACCGACAGTTGCATGTGGCCACACGACTCGAAAAAGGCATGCAACAAGGCATCCACCACCTCGGGACGTGCCAGCAGCCCCCCTCCCATGCCCTTGCGCACCACCGGCACATGCGGACATCCCATGTTCAGGTTGATTTCACGATAGCCCAGCCGCGAGACTTCGTTGGCAAACTTCAACAAAAAATCGGGCGAATGGGTCAGCACCTGCGGGATGACGTGGAGCCCTTGATTGAACGCCGGCTCCAGCTCGGGCAACAAACGAGGGTCGAAACCACCCGTGGGATGCTCATCGAAAAATGGGGTGAAAAACTTATCAATCCCGCCGTAATGACGGCTCCAGGCCATGCGGTGCATCACGGTGGTGTAACTCTGAAGCGGGGCGGCATACAACATTGTCATGTGAGTCGTTTTTTGGGATGTCAAAGATAAACAAGCGATTCTTTTAAACCTTCGGGTTTCATATCTTTACCGCAAAATTCACCACCATGCTCACCACCGCCACCTTTCGCCATACCATTGCCAACGCATGTGGCCTCATGCCCCACCAACGCGTGCTGGTCACCGTAAGTGGCGGTGCCGACTCCATGGCATTGCTGCACCTGTTGGTGGCCGTGCAACAACCGGTGGTGGTGGCACACTGCAATTTTCACCTACGCGATGATGAGTCGGATGGCGACCAAGCCTTTGTAACCCTGTATTGCCAAACGCACGAACTGCCATTCCACGTCCGCCACTTCAACACGCGGGATTTTGCGGCTCAAAAAGGCATCTCCATCGAGATGGCCGCACGGGTGTTGCGCTACGAATGGTTCGACCAACTGGCCTCCGAAACAGGCTGCAGCCACATTGCCACGGCACACCACGCCAACGACAACGTGGAGACCTTTCTGCTCAATCTGACGCGCGGAACCGGCATCAGGGGTCTGAGCGGCATGGCCATGTGCACGGGAAAGCTCATTCGCCCCCTGCTCCATTTCTCGAGAATCGACATCGAAACCTACTGCCGGGAAAACCACCTCACCTGGCGACACGACTCGAGCAACGACTGCTGTGACCACACGCGCAACCACATCCGCCACCGCATTGTGCCGGAGTTTTGCCACATCAACCCCTCGTTCCTGGCCACCATGCACAACACCATGGCGCGCATGCAGGAACTCGAAGCCATGTTGGGACAACAGGTGGAGGCCTTTCGCAACGAATCGGTGGCCGATGAGGAAGGCATTCAAATCATCCCACTGAGCCGCCTCAGCAACCATCCTCAAAAGGGGCTCATCCTGTTCGAGCTGTTGCGCCACAAGAACTTCAACGCCACACATGTGGCCGACATCATCGCCAGCCTCAAAGGGTTACCGGGCAAACAGTTCCTCTCCCCCACCCATCGTGTCATACGTGACCGTCACAACCTGGTGGTCACCCCGCGGCACGAAGCCTCCGAAACAGAAACATTCACCATCGCCGGCGACATCACCCAAACTGAAAACCCACTGCGCTTGCATCTGCGCACCTTTGAGCGGCCGGCTGACTTCCGCTTCTCCACCGATGCCAATTGCATCCACCTGGATGCCGACCGCGTGGACTTCCCCCTCACCCTGCGCCACTGGAGAATGGGCGATGCCTTTATGCCACTGGGCATGTCGAACTTCAAAAAATTGAGCGATTTCTTTACCGATGAAAAAATGAGTCTGCTCGAAAAGGAAAATGCGTGGTTACTGCTCTCGTCCGACAACATTGTGTGGGTGGTGGGACGACGCGTAGACAACCGCTATCGCATCACCAACACAACCAAATGGATATTGGAGATTTCACTGGGTGAAAAAAACCCTCAAGGTTTTTGAAACCTTGAGGGTTTAGATGAAAACACCTTATTCCAAAATATTTTTTCTCACCGAGGCCAGATAAGCTTTCATGCCCTCGGAATCCTTGTCTTTTATCAGATGAAGCAGCACCTTGAGCTGCTCACGAATCTTCTCAACCTGTTCGTAAGTATAGGGGTTAAAAAGGATTTCGGTCAACAAATAATCATCTTCCGACAACAGCCCCTTGGCAATTTCGAAGTGACGCTTGAAGGTGGTTCCCGGTGCATTTTGTTTCTTCATGCAGGCCGCAAACACCAGGGTCGACGAAAAGGGAATCGACAACGAATAAGCCGTGGTTTGGTCGTGCTCGTCAAACGAATAATCGTGAATGTTGATGCCCAGCGAAGCATAGAAATCTTTGAAAAATGCTTTGCCCAAATGATCCGACTCGGTGATGATGATGGCATGCTGATGACCCAAATCCTTTAGGTTGGCAAAGGTAGGGCCAAACATGGGGTGAGTGGACACAAATCGGAATCCCGACTCGCGATAAAAGGCTTCCAACCCCGTCTTTACCGAAGCAATGTCCGAGAGGATGCATCCCTTTGGCAAATAAGGCAACACCTCTTTAAAAGCAGCAATGGTATAATTGAGTGCCACCGCATTGATCACCATCTCGGGTTCAAACTCACGGATTTCATCGAGTTTTGAAAAACGCTGGGTATTAAACAGGAACTTGAGTTTTTTAACATCGGTATCAAAAATAGCCACCTCGTGTTGCAAACACAGGGCATCCGACAACCAGGTGCCCATTTTTCCGGCACCAAGAATACATATTTTCATTTTTTAATGATTAAGCCCCCTCATCCCCCAAAGGGGGAGTTGTGGTTATTTCGTATTTTTCGTTAGCACATCCACCAAACAATTGTCACATTCGCCGGATGCACGTCAATCAATCTACACATGAAAAGATGAGTATCAAGATGCAAGCCATCCCGACACCCGGATTATTTGAATGAGAAAACAGACCACAAGAGAAAAGACCGGAAACCCGGCCTTTACAAACGGGGGAAATTACTTCTGCCCCAAATCTTTGTTCATCACAATGCTTTGGCGATGAATGGACTCTTCGTGGATGATTTCGAACATCTTTTCCACAAACTCGTTATCGAGGTTGTATTTGGCGGCCTTTTCGATACGATCTTTCATCACCTCGTCGTAACGACGGGTTTGCAAAATGGTGATATTGTTTTCGTACTTATATTTACCAATGGCTTCGGAAACGGCCATGCGCTCTTTCATCAGCTCCAGAAGTTTCACGTCCAGGCTGTCAATTTTCTTACGCAACTGGTCCAGGGTCACACGAGGGGTGTCGCCAATGTTGTGATGACGAATCACCAGCTTGTCGAGCATCTCTTTCAACTGCACGGGGGTACACTGCTGCGAGGCATCACTCCAGGCTTTTTCGGGGCACATGTGCGACTCAATAATAAGACCGTCGAAGTTCAAGTCCATGGCTTCCTGCATCACATCGAACAACAGTTCGCGCTTACCGGTAATGTGGCTGGGGTCAGTGATGATGGGCAAATTGGGCACCCGACGACGCAACTCAATGGGGATTTGCCACTGGGGATGATTGCGATACTCGCTCTTGTCGATGGACGAGAAACCACGGTGAATGGCGGCAATTTTTTTCACGCCGGCACGGTTCACGCGCTCAATGGCGCCAATCCACAGTTCCAAATCAGGGTTCACAGGGTTTTTTACCAACACGGGAATGTTCACCCCCTGCAACGCATCGGCCACTTCCTGAACGGCAAATGGGTTGGCCGACGTACGAGCCCCAATCCAAAGTATGTCGATGCCATGTTTTAAAGCTTCGTACACGTGATGTCCGGTGGCCACTTCAGTGCCCACAAACAAACCGGTCTCTTCCTTCACGCGCTTAAGCCAGGGTAAACCGATGGATCCAACGCCTTCGAAAGCACCGGGACGTGTCCGCGGCTTCCAGATACCGGCACGAAACAATTTCACGCCTTGTGCGGCCACCTGACGAGCCGTCTCAAGCACCTGCTCTTCAGTTTCGGCACTACAAGGGCCTGCAATAATGATGGGTCGTTTCAGCTCCAACCCGGGGAGCGACAAAGGTTCTAAATCAAGATTTACCATAACTGTATCGTTTTTTTAAGTTTTTTAATTTTTTAACGCCCGAAACATCACTTTCCAAGCAGTTTTTGAATGCGTGCTTTGGCGTCCTGCAAATCAGGCACCTTGGTACAAAGCGAAATGCGAATGTGTGTATCCCATCGCTCACCAAAAATGTATCCCGGCGTAATAAACACATCAGCCTCATACAGCACCTTATCTGAGAGAGCCCGACTGCTTTCGACATCGGCAGGGATAGCCCCCCACACAAACATGCCCACCTGTTTGGGATCGTAAGTACAACCCAACAAATCCATCATCTCAAAAACAATCTCACGACGCTCGCGGTAATTGCGGTTCACCTCGTCGTACCAGCTTGAGGGCAGGCTCAATGCCTTAACGGCAGCCATTTGCAAGGGGCGAAACATTCCCGAGTCCATGTTGCTTTTCACCCGCAACACATATTGTACAAATTCGGCATTTGAAGCCATCATCCCGATGCGCCATCCCGACATGTTGTGCGATTTGCTCAACGAGTTCAGTTCGATGCAACACTCCTTTGCTCCTTCAACACTCAAAATGCTTTGATAGTTCTGATTGAGAATGAAACTATAAGGATTGTCATTGCAAATCAAAATATTGTGAGCTTTCCCAAATGCCACCAATTTCTCTAACAAAGCACGACTGCCGGTCGCCCCCGTGGGCATATTTGGATAATTCACCCACATCAACTTCACTTTACTCAAATCCTGCTTGGCCAAAGCCTCCAAATCGGGCTCATAGTTGCGAGCCGGATCGAGCAAATAAGTCCGGGGGGTAGCTCCCACCAAATTACAAACACTCAGATAAGTGGGATAACCTGGGTCGGGCAACAACACCTCATCGCCCGGATTGAGAAACGCCATGGAAATGTGCATGATGGCCTCTTTAGAACCCATCATGGGCAAAATCTCATTGACCGGATTGAGTGTCACATTAAAATATGTCCGGTACCAATCGGCAAAAGCCTTACGTAACTCAGGAATCCCCACATAACTCTGATAACCATGGTGTCCCGGATGGGCGGCAGCATTGGCCAGTTCATCCAACACCTCGGGCGCCGGGGGTAAATCGGGGTTACCAATACCCAGGTTGATCACAGCCTTTCCCTGGCTGCGCAACAGGTCTATTTCCTTAAGCTTGCGTGAGAAGTAATACTCCTCAACACGACTAATCCGTTGGGCGGGTTGTATATTCATTGTTTAATATTTTTAGATCAATGCATAGTTGCTGTTTCATTCTCAGGGGCATCCTCAGCGGCGTACGACTGGCGTCCATTCTCATATTCACCCAGGATGCGAAGTTTTTTGGTAAGCGGACGAAAGGCATCGAGCGACTGTAGATAACGCGTGTAGTTATTGAACACCACATCGACATAAAACAGATACTCCCACTCGTTACCCACCACAGGCATCGATTGAATTTTTGAGAGATTGATGCCATAAAAAGCCAGGATCGTGAGCACTTTTGAAAGACTTCCTTCCTCGTGGGGCAACGAAAACACCAGCGATGCTTTGTTGATGCGGCCACTGTTAAGCAGTTCGTCCACCTCAATTTTTCCATGGTCGCTCACCACCAAAAAACGTGTGTAATTGCGTTTATTGGTTTCGATGCCCGAAGCGATGATTTCCATTCTATACAATTCGGCAGCCAAATACGGCGCAATGGAACCGACCCCCCGCTCCTGATTGTCGCTGATTTCCTTAGCGCTCAATGCGGTATCTTCGTGCTCCACCAACTTAACTTTGGGATAAGCTTTAAAAAACTCCTCACACTGAGCCAACGCCATAGGATGCGAACGCACCTCGGTCAAGTCGTCGATGGTTTGTCCCGGTAATGTCATCAACTGGTGCTGGATGCGTAACTTATACTCCCCGATAATGACCAATCCCGAATCCTTGAGCAATGTATAATTGGCCAAAATACTACCCACTAAGGTGTTTTCGATGGCCACCATCCCATAAATGGACGGGTCGGCCTTGATGGTCGCAAACAACTCGGGAAAAGTATGACATGGCACAATTTCAATGTCTTCACCATCGAAAAACGCTCTTGCAGCAATTTCGTGATTGGCTCCGTATCCCCCCTGAATGGCAACCCTACGTCGTTGTGAGTTCATAATCGTAAAATATAATCATAAAAAAAGCCCACCGTTCGGGTGAGCTTTTGTTTTAATATCTATTGATTCAATGATTTTATAAACAATACCCACCCTGCTCTTTTGAATAACCAAAAAAGTAAAAATAAAAGCTATAAAAGAATACAGAATGGTTCATCTTGGCTTTCGATTGATGTTGCAAATATAGTTTTTTTCATCTATGGTGAGGTTTTTCGGAGCTTTTTTTTGAAAAAAAATTTAAGACAATCAACCAATTGATAAGCAAAGATGTCCGCGAATGGCGCGAATTAAACGTATAAAGTACATGCTAAAAAGACGTTTTTCCACGAATGAATTCAAAACCATCAGAAACAATAGAATACAACTCTGTGTCATACAACATCATTTCACTGATTTCACGGAGTCAGAATAAACGCAAAGGCGCGAAGGCGCTGAGTTAATGTGTTACGCCATGCGTTTAAATAACAAAGCAGATAACTCAAAATTGTTATTTAGTAGGAGACACCGAGTTTCACGGAGTTATACCAATCCTCAATTCAAATGAAAAATATTAATTCAACCACAAACACCACCTCACCATTCTTGCACAAAATGCAAAATAATGTTATCCTCTGACGATTGCGATTGCAGATTGAAATGACTAATTTTGCGGCCGAAAATCAAGAAGCAGTGAGCAGATCGAAAAAGAATGCGCCCATCCTGATGGGATTGGAGATTACAGATGTCGCAGCCGAGGGAAAAGCCATCGGACGATACGAAGAGAGGGTGGTTTTTGTGCAACATGCCGTACCCGGCGATGTGGTGGATGTACAGGTCACCAAAAAACGCAACAACTATTTTGAAGGATTTCCCATCCGCTACCAAAAGTATTCGCCCATTCGGGTAGAACCGGTATGCAGTCATTTTGGGGTGTGTGGCGGTTGCAAATGGCAACATCTACCCTACGAACAGCAACTCATCTACAAACAAAAAGAGGTCACCAACAACCTGATGCGCATTGGCAAGGTGCAACTGCCCGAAGTGATGCCCATTTTAGGTTCGGCCAAGAACACATATTATCGCAACAAACTGGAGTTCACCTTCTCCAACAAACGATGGCTGTCGCTCGACGAACTCAAATCTGTCGAGACATTCAGCGATCGCGACGGGCTTGGGTTTCACGTCCCCGGCATGTTCGACAAAGTGGTGGATGTGGACACCTGCTACCTCCAAGCCGACCCGTCAAACGGCATCCGCAGGTTCATTAAGGCCTATGCCCTTGAACACGGGCTCAGCTTTTTTGACCTTCGCAACCAGGTAGGATTCCTGCGAACACTCATCATCCGCACCTCATCCAATGGCGAAGTGATGGTGATCGTGGTCTTCTATCACGAAGACAAGGACGCACGCGAGGCTTTGTTGACCGCAGTGTCTCAGCAGTTCCCGCAAATCACCTCGCTGATGTATGTCATCAACGAAAAAGCCAACGACACCATCACCGATCAGGAAATCTGCAGATTTGCCGGCAAAGACCACATGATTGAGGAGATGGAAGGCCTCAAATTCAAGATTGGCCCTAAATCGTTTTATCAAACCAATTCGCATCAGGCGTACGAACTCTATAAAGTCACGCGCGATTTTGCCGCCCTCACGGGCAACGAACTGGTGTACGACCTGTACACCGGCACCGGCACCATTGCCAACTTTGTGGCACACCAGGCACGCAAAGTGGTTGGCATTGAATACGTACCCGAGGCCATTGAGGATGCCAAGGTGAACTCGGCCATCAACGGCATTACCAACACTTTGTTTTTTGCCGGCGACATGAAAGATGTGCTCTCACACGATTTTGTAGAAACACACGGCCATCCGGACGTAATGATTGTGGATCCCCCACGGGCGGGCATGCACGAAGATGTCACCAACACCATCCTGACCGTGGCGCCCGACCGCATCGTGTACGTGAGTTGCAACTCGGCCACCCAGGCACGCGACCTCAACCTGCTGGACGTGCGCTACCGCGTTGAAAAAGTACAGCCCGTGGACATGTTCCCCCACACGCATCATGTTGAGAATGTGGTGCTATTGATACGAAAATAATCCATAAAAAAAAATCCATTATAGAGACGCGGCATGCCGCGTCTCTATTTTTTTTTTAGGAAACTGATCATCGTACCTCTGCACAAAAAAAACATTGCAATTGTAACACCATTTGCATAAATTAATCAGAAAAAACCGTACCCCTAAAACCGACCGATATGAACAGCGAACACATCATTGAACGGTATGGAAATCTGATGAAACTGGAGTCATTGATTTCGATGGACGAAAAGATATTGCCCAATACGTTTGTACTGGAAGCTCCGGAACCATTTCCCGGCTTTTTTGGCTATTACAATGAAGTCCCGGTAGATGCCAAGCCTCTTTACGTTTATTTCGTGCTCAAGCATCTTTACACGCTTGAGGAAGTAACCCGTGCATGGTTGAAAATACGCACCCACTTTCCGGCAGTTAATATGCACGCAGCAGCGGGAACCGTAAACATTTATAACGACTTATACCATGTATTACGCATCCGCCACCTCGATACGTATGACCAAATTGCCCAGCTTCAGGAATTATTTATAAAAGAAGGGTTTGAACTGGCTAAGAAACCAAGCCACAAAATCGAAGCACAGGCTATCATTCGCATCAAAAAGTTCTTCATCCTCAAGGAAATTGATCATGGCATTTATTTGGACATGACCGAAAAAGACCATGGATACATCGTTATCCCCAAATTGCTGTCGTGGAAGGAATTTGACGACATCACGCATCAGGTCAAAAACAACTGGGAAAAGAGCAACTTTGATGCTGCCATCGGCCATTTCCACAACAACTTTGAAATCACCGACATGATTCGGATTTACAACCCGACATTGAGCTTGAATTATCTTCAGGAAATTAAAGCGAAGTATCTGGCTAGAATTAAATAAAGAAGGAGGGAGAAGTGGAGAGTGGAAAAGTGTAAAAGTGGAGGAGTGTAAAAGTGGAAAAAAGGAGGAGTGGAGGAGTGTGAAATTATAAATACATAAAACCATTATGACGGTGACCAAGCGACATGTCGGAGAATCAATGATTGGCGCAGCCAATGATAAAAAAACATCATCGTCTCAAATCTTGATACTTGTGTCTTGATACTTATATCAATGTCGCTTAGTTGTGACAATAAAAGACAAGAAGAATTTTAGACAGCAGATAGATAGATTAGACTGTGAAGACGAAGAATACGAGACTATTCATGGAACTGTGTCTGCAATATATAAATATTAATTTTGCAGACAATGAAAGACAAACCAGATTTCAGTTACGAAGACTTTGAACGGGAAGCGATCAAGGGACTTTATGAGAAAAAGAATTTCATGGGTGAGAACGGTGTTTTCACCCCTCTGATCAAGCATTTTTTAGAAAAGGCATTGGCCCTAGAGCTTGAACAACACCTTAAACATGAGGGCGGAAACAAGCGAAATGGGCTTACGACCAAAACAGTAAAAAGCTCTACCGGAGAGTTTGAATTAACAACCCCTCGAGACAGAAACAATACGTTTGTGCCCGAAATTGTGGCTAAGC
>NZ_QKZK01000040.1 GCF_003254275.1 Breznakibacter xylanolyticus
TGGATGTATTCGTTTTTGGTGAACTGTGTGCCAATCAAACCGCCCATCGTGACGGCTGCCGGAAGGATGTAATCCTTCATATCTGTTCCCATCAGCCCGGTAACGGTCTGGCTTTTCGATAACTTTTTCAAAGCATACTTGCCAACGGCAAACCCTGCTATGGCAGCAACGGGTTTTCCAATGTTGTTGGTGGCTTTCATAAAGTCAATCTTGGTTGCCCGTGCCGAAGTGGTCGGGGTTCTCGAAGTCTTTTTTCTTACTGCCATGTTTATAAAATTTAAGTACTGGTTTTAACTGAGTTCTATGCGCCCCAACGATTTCTTATTGGGCGTTTCCTTGGGGGAGGTGGTGGTCTTGGGTTTGTTGCCCTTGTCCCGGAACATGAAGTAAGCCCCGGTTCCGATGAGTGCGGCCAGTCCCAACCCAATGCCCACTTTGGCTCCCTTGCTGATGCCCTTGGTCGGGCTGACCGCTGTGGGCGTGCGTGCCATATTCGTGGGGGTGGGCGATGGCAAATACGGTGTGTTGGCATTTGCCGGGCTAAGGCTGGGGATGGTGTAACTGGCCGTTGGCGCAATCGGCATTATTGGTGTGAGGTTCTCTGTGAATGCCTCGCTGGTGTCGATGATGTTCCGGGGTTGCGGCAATGCTTGCGGTTGCGGCTGTGCCTGCGTTGCCTGTTGTCTGGCTTGCTTACGGGCGACAATCTTCTCTTTGGCTTTTTTGAAGATGTTGGTAACTGGCTGGAGCCAGCTCTTGATTTTTGCCAGCACACCTGTTGCTGCTCCCACCGATGCTGCGGTGGCCGCAACGCCCAGACTGCCCAATTCGGCCAACTGGCCAATGGATTCCAAGCCCTGCAATCCGGCCACAATGCCATGAACCCCTTTCACCGAAAAGTCCGGGCTTTTTTGTTTTGCCCCTTTCAAAATGGCCGAACGCAGGTTTTTCTCTTTGCCCTGTAAGCCATCGAAGAGCTTTCGCACCTTGGCGTAACGCTTTTTTAGGTCGGCCAGCTTCTGTGGGTCGATGTTGTGCTTGGCGGCAAGATTATCGGGCAAAAAGGCGTATTGCAACTTCTTGGCGATGCCGAACATATTCAGTCGCATGGCTGCCAGCAGGCCGTTGCGAATGGCGATGGAGAGTGGGTTAAAGCGAACGATGGCTTTTACCACCTTTTTGCCGACTTTGGCAACGGCTTTGGCTCCCTTTTTAATGCCTTTGCCCACCTTCTTGCCAATGCGCTTGAGGGACTTGAAAAAGCCGCCAAGGCTTCTTTGGCCGTTCAACCCATCCAGTTCTTCGTCCAAATCGTCAAGCTCTGCCAATCCCTGCATGGCCTCCGAATCGTATTTGATAAAGCCGCTCTTTGCCAGCTTGTCTTCGATGGTCGCCAGCTTGTCCAGCACTTGGTCACGCTGTGGGGTGTTCCAGAACTTGATGGCTTGGTCAATCATGCTGATGAACTGGTCGGGATTCTGGATGTGCGACATCTTGCCTTTATTCTCCTTGCTTTTCAGCAGGAAGTCACGGGTGCGTGTCAGATAGTTGAGTGTGGCATCATCGGCACTGCCAAGCCCGTTGATGGCATCATCAAAGTCAACCCCTGAAATGATGGCCATGAGTTCGGTGTGGTCTTCATCGGCAATGCGTCCGCCCGCCATATCCAGACCGGAGAGGGCGTAAATGGGCAAGCCCAGCCCCAGCGTTCCGGTCAGTCCGTTGATACCCCGAACGCCACCGAGTATTTGCAAAGGCGACATATTGAAGTCGGACTTCTCATAGCTGTATGGCTTCTGGTAGTCGAACTTGGATAGTACCGGGTCAATGACAATCTCATCTTCGCTGTCGCCCTGTGCCGGAACAACCACATAGATGTGCTGGTAGTAGCTTTTGCCGTCATACTTGGTGATGCGAAACTTAAAGGGGATGCCCAGACATTTGAGGATGGATCCGCAAAAGATGCTGTAATCATCGCAGTCGATGCCGGAATCGGTGTTTCCCTGTTGTCTGAACTTAATCTGCCCGTCCAACCAGCTTCGGGCTGGTGTGCGGAGTTGTTCGGTTCCGTCCTCGTCCTTTTGGTATTGCAGGTAGGAGTAGGCAAAATTGAAGATGTTGCGGCAGGTCTCCTTTACCGAATCGGCCTTTAGGTTGGCGGCCAGTTCCTCGACTTCCCGGTAGTGGTCGGCAATGATGTTGATGCAGCTCTCCACCGTCTCCAGCACACTGCCGTTCTTGATAAAGGTGCTGGCTCCGGCAGCCCGTTTTATCAGGTGGTTGAACTGTCTTCCGTCTTTTGTATTGCGTGGGCCGGAAACAATACCGAGTTGTCCCGATGCTAGTCCGTTCATATTCTCGTCTGTTAAATTTTGCGTGGTGGTGATGGTTTCCCCGTTGATGCTGATGGTGAGCGTGAAGGTCATATCGGCCTTGAGCTGCTGGGTGTTTTGGAGTAAAGCCGTTGATAAGCCTTTACCCATGAGGTTCAGGTAAGGCACTTGAAAGGTAATTTCCGGCTCTTTGGTTTGTCCGGCTGGAATGGTCAATCCTTTAATGTCGAGGGTGGAATAGGCAATGTCGGAACCCTTGTATTTGGCCACCACCTGATTGATGGCAAGGGTAATGGGTGCGTTGGTGGGGTTGTAACAGCGGAGCTTGACCGCAAACTGGACTTCTTGCAAGGTGAGCTTATGGATGCGAAAACCCAACAGGGCGAAGTTCATCTTTGCCCCGGCCAGTAGTTTTTTGCCTTTGGTGAACAGGTAGAAACCGCCTCCGATGGCTGCCACAACGGCCAATGTGCCTACTATTTTTTTCGTGCTTGCTTCCATAGTGGGAGCAAACCTATTATAGGTTGAGAGAGCGATGTAGTAGTTTGTACCTAGATGTAGCTATACCTTGTTTGTTGTTGTTTTTTGTTGGAAGGGTATTTCAAAACTTATTCGTCAATTGCTATATTTTCAAATAGTTTTTTTACTTCTTCTTTAAAAGACCGCCCAATTGGGATATGAATTTTTGTTTTCTCTTTATGCTCACTATCAAATGCCCTAATTACTAAGTATTTCCAATGTTTATCTCTACTGATAACACTTAGGAAATTGACTATATAACTTTGATGAACTCTAAAATGAATGGGGTATGTTGACAAATGGTTAATGTAAGAAGCTAAAGGCTTGTTTGAATGCTCAACTATTTCATAACAATTATGAATATAACTTATAGGAGAATCTAAGTAAATAGTTCTTTTATAAGAGGCATTGTTAGATGCAATATGAGTTATTGAATCTATAAATACATAAACGTGCTCTACGTCCACGTCCTTATCAGGTTTATTTCGAAACATTACACGAGAATCATCATTAAAAAAGAACTCTTTTACGTTCTTAAGATATGCAGCACCAATGGGTAATTCCTTGGTTCTAAACATTTCGTTAGGTGTTGGTGAATGTGTCGTAACAGTCGTTTTTATATGTAAATATCTCCATTTTGCGTCGCGACCAATAGCTCTAAACTTTGGAATAATATACTTTTGATGTGTTTGTATAAAGTGATCAGAACCAAGTCCAAGAGAATGAAATAAAAGTCCACTATTACAAATACGACCATGTGACTCAATACTCTCAACATTATCAATTGGTCTTGATAAATGGATAATGCGTTTATCTCTAGTTATTATCTCTATATAGAAAATATTAAACAGAAATATCTTATAAACAGCTCCATTTTTACTTGTAATCTGAATCTCTTTTGATAAGGTCATTTCGTTTCATTTTCTTCCCAATAATACAAATATAAATACGAAAATGCCAAACTATTGATCGATTTATAAAATGACTATATGTTTACAAAATCAATTGATTTATAGAGTGTAGCTACTTCGTTTATGAGTTATTAATTTTTTAAATGATTTAATTATGGCATGGAATTCAGAAGCTGACCATTGTCAAGCTGATTATGACAATCATTCTAACCAAATGAATCCCAATAATGATGAATATTGGAATTCTCGAGATTGATTTTTTGCATAGAATATGACTTGTAAGTATTAATTCTTAAAACATTTTATTTATGATACTATATCATGAAAATGTCTACAACCCACATCTATGTGTAAGTTGTGGCAGGCCACTTCATCTGATAGATGAACGTCGTCACCCAATTATTGAGTGCAAGCTATGTAATCTAATGTTTAACCATAGATAAATTAAACATGTCAAAGAAAATGAATGAGGAAAAAAACTGGCCTAGTAAGAAAGACCACATGCCTTCAGGAAAGGGAAGGGACTATAATCCTCCAAAGAAGTAAATGAGTTTATGAGGAGGAGTTTTTTACATACTCCTCCTCTTTATGTTAATTTAAATATTTGGTAACTACAACTCATGGAATTCCTCCATGGTGATACAAAAGTGCTCTAATATAATGGCTAACTGTTGTTTGTTGTAATAGTGTCGCTTAGGGTGTCCGGCATTTGCTATTTTTTCTTTGAATTCAGGGCTAATGTCAATTTCACGCCTGAGCTGTTGCATTGCTGCGCTAACTGAAACACTATTAGGGTAAAGTTTTTTTACCAAATCCTGCTTTAATATTGTCCTTTGCTTTTTCATTGCGAGTGAATAGGCTAATTTGTAAACTATTTAATTTCAATCTCATTGAGAAAATCCACCAGTTTAGAGAACAGACCTTTTTCTATTGGGGATTGGCTCTTTTTGATTTTCTCTTGTAGGTATCGCTGGGGGACTTGTTTTTGGATGAGGACTTTGGCCAGTTTGCCCAGCTCGGCCATTATATCGGATTGCTGGGGAGTGTTTTGTCCGGTAGGGGCTACCTGTTTGCGTTGCAATTCCAATAGCAAGGTTTTGTATTCTTCCTGCATCTGCTGAAACCGGAGTACTGAACCGCCTTTGTCCGGGTGCAGTTGTTTGGCTAATGTGCGGTATCGTTGCTTGGCCTGTTCCAAGTCGGTGATGTTCTGAAAATAGTTCATTCGTCTGTTATAGTTGGTTGTAATCTTCGGGTGTAAGGCTAAAGTGTTCCAGTATGAGCCGCAATTGTTCAAAATTGTAGGTGTGCTTGCGCATGTGGCCAGCTCGGCTGATTCGTTCCTTTAGTTCCGGGCATAGGTCGATTTCATTGCGCAGTAACTGCAAGGCACTTCTAATGGAGATGCTGTCCGGGTACAGCTTTTTTACCAAGTCCTGCTTCAATACGGTTCTACGGAAGGTCATAGCTTGTCGGATTAAGCGGTGAATAGAATGCAAAATGCCTTGAAAAAGCTTGAAAATGCAGGCTTGCCAAGTGCTTTGCTACTGCTTTTTCTTCCTTTTCAGGGCTTTTGAGGATGTTCGAAATGCTTTTGGGTGCTTCCAGAGGATAATTCAAATGCTTTTTAGGGCAGACCCGATTTTGAAGGGTATAACCAGCCTGAATTATCCTGCCTTGCTGGAAAATTGAGATGCTTTGGGTGACTTTGCCGGAATTGGCACTAAAAACCGAGAGTGTTCGGTGAAAATGGTGGATACAAACAACAAAAAGCCCCGGAATAGGACTTGCTTGCAGATAATAATCGAGTATGTAGGGCATAATTTTTCAATTATACCCTTGACGGATAGCGTAGCTAAGATATAGAAAAATAGAAACTACGAAAGTGAAAAATAGTAATATTTTATTTTTTTGTGGATACTGGGCATATAATTGAACCATACGAACAAAACACGCAACAATCTCCCTGCCTTGGTTTTAGTATGGTTTTGCAATTTTCACATTCATAAAAGAACTGACAGGAATCCTCGGGCATTGTTTCTTCTTTTTGGTATCCGCAGTCGGGGCAAGTGATTGTTGATTTATATTTTATTTCCATAAGCCAGATTTAGCAATCTATTTCACAATCTTCTTCTATACTTTTATTTTCGATTTGAAGCGTGGTATGGTTGATACCAAACTCGTGTTCGAGTTCATGTTGCAAATCGCCTATAAAATTGTCATTAATGCCTTCAGGTATTATCAGGTGTGCTGTCAATGCCACCTTTGTAGTACTCATTGCCCAAATGTGCAGGTCGTGAATGTTTTCCACTCCTTTTTGTGCCAGCAGAAATTCCCTGACTTTTTCAAGGTTAATATGTTTGGGTACGGCATCTAAGGCTAAATCGACTGAATCGGTAAACAAACGCCAGGTTCCCCAAACGATAACCGCAATGATAAGAAAACTTGTAAGTGGGTCAATCCATTGTTTTCCGGTGAGGTTGATTAACAAACCTGCCACAACAACACCCAGCGATACCCCGGCATCGGCTGCCATGTGCAGAAATGCACCTTTTATGTTCAGGTCGTCTTTCTGGCCTTTCATAAAAAGCAAGGCAGTTAGAGTATTGATAACCACACCAATGGCGGCAACAATCATTACCTGACTGCCGGCCACAGGTTCAGGGTTTTTAAATTTACCAATGGCATCCCATGCGATAACAGCTACCGCACCAAACAACAGAAGGGCATTTAAGATTGAAACAAGGATGGTAGTTTTTCGAAGCCCGTAGGTGTATTTGCCCCGTGGTTTGATGGATGCAAGCCACATGGCCGTCCACGCAAAAACAAGACCAAGCACATCGCTGGCATTATGTCCTGCATCAGCGAGCAGGGCAGATGAGTTAGCAATTAAACCGTAAATGATTTCAACGGCAATAAAAGTTACATTTAAGCCAATGCCCAGAGCAAAGGCTCTTCCATAACTTTTGTTTGTTGCATGTGAATGACCGTGTGAATGCGCCATAATTTTACTGATTTAATTTCGTGGTGCGTACATGATGATTGCCATCCCGATAAGTGCCACGATTCCTCCAATTATATCGTACCTGTCGGGGATAAAACCGTCCACTTTCCAACCCCATAATATCGCCATAATAATGAAAATTCCCCCATAAGCGGCATACACACGCCCAAAGTTAGCAGACTGCCATGTTGCCACAACACCATAAATTATAAGAATTATCGCACCTATTGCCCCAAACCACCAAGGTTTGTTCTCCCTGAGCCATAGCCAAATCATGTAACCACCGCCAATTTCGCAAAGTCCAGCTAAAACAAATAAAAGTATGGAATAAAATATTCTCATAAGAACCTATTTCCCAAGTTTTAATATTCTGAAAGCTCCCCTAACAACAATCAAAAAGACAATGGCTCCGATAATCAGGTCAGGGAATTTCGATTTGGTAAGCAATACCAAAACTCCGGCAACAATAACACCTGCATTAATAATCACATCATTAGAGGTGAAAATCATGCTGGCTCTCATGTGTGCTTCTTTGCTTTTTGCTTTTTGAAGCAGGTACAGGCAAACTGCATTGGCAATTAAGGCAAGGATGGAAACTCCAATCATAATTCGATAATCAGGCATTGCCTCTGAACCAATAAAACGCCTTACGACCTCGACCATTCCCAATAAAGCAAGCGTAAGTTGAAAGTACCCACTTAAGCGAGCTACTTTCTTTTTACGCAATACACTTGAACCAACAGCCCAAAGGCTTAAGCCATATACAAAAGAATCAGCTAACATATCCAGAGAATCAGCTACCAAGCCCATTGATTTAGCTATAACACCAGTTGTTATTTCAATTACGAAGAATCCTAAATTGATTAGCAAAACAGACCAAAGTAGCCTTGATTGAACTTCGGAACCTTCAATCACAACCTCCATTTCGTTAATAGGATTTGATTGTGTGAGTTTTGCACCAAAGTTTAATGATTCTAAGCGGGAAAATATTTCTTTATCTTCCTCTGAATGGTAAACCGTAAGGTTGCGGTTTTCAATATCGAAATCCAATTTCTTGATGGTTTGTAATCCTTCCAATTTCATCCGAATCATATTTTCTTCGGATGGACAATCCATTTTTGATATATGATATTCTGTTTTTATCATAATAACCAACGTTTTACTTTCGCCATATATTCTTTATACTCATCGCCTAAAGAGGCTATTAAAAACTCTTCCTCCAACCTTACCTGAACCTGAATAACGATTATACCTGAAACTAAAACAACGGCAGTAACTACATTTGGAATTATTAAGAATAAACCAATAAAAACGATAATTACACCAAGGAAAATCGGATTGCGTGAAATACCAAATAAACCGGTTGTAATAAGGTTAACTTTATTCTCATTGTCGATGCCAATTCGCCATTCATTCGCCATATTGCGTTGTGCAATAAAGATGGTTATAAATGAAAGATGCAGTAACCCATAACCTATCCAAACCAAATTATCAGATTTAAGGCTTTCGATTGGCGTCAAAAAAAGCATTTGTGAAGGTGTAAAAGCATTTATTGTAATGGTAATAAATGCGATGGCCGAAATAACCTTATATGCCTTGCCCACATAATTTATTGCAGTTTCTTCCTTGCTAAACTTAAACGGATTAATACCGGTTCGTTTGTAAGTTAAGTAGCTAGGTATTACAAATAATGCGACCAAGAATATGCAGTAGAAAACAAATAAGTACATGTTTTTATTTTTAAGTGCATACTATGTGTTTTAATTTCCCAAATCGAATCTATAACTTACAGACAATGACGGATACCGAGTTTCAATCATCATGGCTGAAAGCGTTAGATTATCTGTGGCTGTCCATGCTAAGCCTTCGTGAAAATTTAAACCATCATAAGACCCAAAAACGGTAAGCTTTTCGAGAAAGATAGCAGATAGTCCCGAAAGGAAAAATGGGTTTTCGAAATCCTTAAATACAGATGCTGCTCCCACATAACCCTGTAACGCAAATGATTCGCTAAACTCCACTGTTTTAGTAATCATCCCATAAACAGACTGGTCACTACCCCCTGTCCGGACACTACCAGTACCAACAATAACGCCCGGATACCATTTGTCTTCATTTTCAGCTAAAGGCTGAATACGTAAACTCCATATGGGGTCTTTTGCCTTAAAAGCATAGCCTACCCCTGCGTCCATCCAGTTTAAAACGCCATATCGTATATTAGCCACAGCATATTCGTCATCAGAAGTAGGCATTGCCAATGCCGATACAAGCAAATTGTTTTTTGCAATTATACCACCGCTGCTACCGCCCGAGCAAGCCGGACAATTTGGACCGCACTCTTGGCTATAACCCTTGCTGGTAATAAAGAACATCCCTGCAATTACAACGAAAAATCTAAACAAGTTTCTACTATTTTTCATGACTCAGTTGTTTAGTATTCTTTGTAAAGGTATTTGTTGTTCACTGCAACTTGTTTGCAAACTTATTACACTGGTTGCACACGCCTTTAATGACATGGTTTATTGTTTTTGGTTCAAATCCAACAGGTAATACAACCTGAGGTATCGGAATCTCTCTTAAACAATAGGCACGATTGCATTCAGAGCAATAAAAATGAACATGCTGCCATTGGGGACTACAATCACATTCTTCATCACATACCGAGTATTTCAGCGAACCAGAACCATCGTCAATGGTGTGAACAATTAAATGCTGCTGAAACAACGTCAAAGTCCTAAACAATGTCGATTTATCAATCGTCTCCAATACGGCTTCCAAATCCAATAAGCTAAAGATTTCAGTCTTTTGGGAGATGGCATCAAGCACCAACAGCCTGATGGCTGTTGGTTTGATACCGCTTTTTTCCAGTCTTTTTAAATACTTATCTGTTTCCATCGATATAAAATTACAAATGGAGTATTCACCATTATAAAACTAACCGTACATGCTTTACAATTCAACTGCCGACAATTCAGCAAGCGCTTTTTGGTAATCGCGTTCAGCCTCCAAGGTTCGGTTCACCATATTGTAGTACAGGCCTAATTCGACCATGTAATCTAATAGGGAAATCTCACCCGAATCGAGCGCTTTTTTGAGCAACACGGTACTGTTCGCCGTTGTTAACGATTGTCGGTAAGCCTCGGCTATGTTTTTCAACCCCACAGCGCGGTTATACTGAATTTGAAGCTGGTTGTAAAATTGTTGTTTGCTATCGGTTTCGCGCGATTGGGCTGCAATAACCGCTGCATTTGCCTGTTTTACACGATTCTTGTTTTCCCACAAAGGGACTGAAACGCCAACTGTAAGACCTTGGAAGTTTTGTCCAACCACCTTTTCACTCATGTAACCTGCCGAAAACGTTGGCAATGACATCGCTTTGTTCAATGAAACCTGCTTTTGGCTTACTACAACTTCTTGTTTGATGTAAGCCAGAATGGGATTCTTTTGTTCGGCCTGTACATACCACTCGTCAAAATTAAGCAGAGGTTGATTCTGGTTAAAATTCGCCTCATCCATGGATAAATCCATTCCTCCATTCAGCCTTTTAAGTTGAGACAAAAGTGCATTGCGTTCAACTTCAATACCTGATAATTCACCTTTAATGGCAGAGAGGCTCAACTGCGCTTTGTTGTATTCCAATATATTGGCATCACCGCTATTTAAACGGTTTTGATACCCTGTTGCAATGGTTTCGGCATGTTGCAACCTTATTTGCAACTCCTTTTTCAGGGCGTTGAAATAGATCAACTCAATGCAATACTGTTTTGCTTCCAACAAAAGGTGCATTCTTTCAGCTTTGTATTGCCATTCGACCAAACCATTGCGCTCATTGGCAATTTTGCTTTTCTTGCCGGTGATAGTTGGAATATCAAATGTTTGAACGATGCTGAAATCGGTACGATTTCCTATATCAACCGGATTACCCCAAAGATAGTTGAAGCCAACCTCGGGGTTTGTAAGGTATATCCCGGTTTTGTTTTCTAACTTTTGTGATTCGGCCGTCTCTCTAAGCGCCTTTAATGTTTGATTGTTTTCTTCAATCGCTTTCAAGGCCGTTTCGATACCGTTTTGGGCATTAAGCGAAATAGTCGCAAACAATGCCATTATACTGATTACTATTGCTTTCATGTGATTATGTTTTTGTTTTTCATTTGCCACATGGAACTCGCATGTAATTCTCCTCATTGATTTTGTTTGTAGCGAACATGCTCGTTTCATATTAATCTTGTTTTTCGGTTATTTCATCATCTTCCATCACCTCTCTTACAATTGTTTTGTTTGTAAGAAGGTACATGATTGGGATGATAAAACCGTTTAGTAATGTTGATGTTAACAATCCACCAAGAATAACCTTGGCCATCGGACTTTGGATTTCATTGCCCGGCAAATCACCACCTAAAGCAAGTGGAACCAGTGCAAAAACAGATGATAAGGCTGTCATCAATATGGGATTCAGGCGGTCTAAGGAACCATGAATTACGCTTTCAAACTTTGACAAACCTTCGTTTTGCAAATCGTTGTAACGTGAGATGAGCAGCATTCCGTTTCGGGTTGCGATACCAAATAGAGAGATAAAACCAATAATTGCAGGAATGCTAATTATTCCACCTGTAAAAAATATAGTAAAAACGCCACCAATAAGAGCAATTGGAAGATTCAAGAGTATTACCACCGATTCGGTTACACTTCTGAATTGGGCAAATATCAGCAAGAAAATAACCATAATTGAGAAAATGGAAGTAATAAGCAGCGTTTTTGATGCTGCTTCTTCGCTTTCAAATTGCCCTCCGTACTCAATGTGATATCCTTCAGGCAAAGTAATTTTCTCATTCACCGTTTTTTGAATATCATTTACAACGCCTCTCAAATCACGCTCAGCAACATTGGCCGAAATAACAATCTTTCGGGCAACATTTTCCCTATTGATTGTATTGGGGCCGGTTGATGATGTAATTTCCGCAATGTTTCCCAGTGGTATCATCCGTCCGTTGGCATCCACTATCAGGCTTTTGATTCTGTCGGCTGTTTCCCTGCTATCGTCATTTACTTTTAGGGTGAGGTCGAAAGACCTGTTGCCTTCATACACCTGAGAAACGACCTCGCCTGCCAACATAACATTAATAATCTCACCAAATTCAGGAAGGGTAATACCATATTTTGCCATCACCTCCCTTTTAGGAACAATCTTTAATTGCGGCCGTTCTATCTGTTGTTCCACATTCAAGTCGGCAATTCCGTCAATGCCTTCGATGGAAGCTTTAATTTGGTTTCCCAACGAGAACATCTTATTCAGGTCAGTACCAAACAGCTTGATTGCGATATTGGCTCGTGTTCCTGAAAGCATCGCGTCGATACGGTGAGAAATGGGTTGTCCTATCTCAATATTGACACCGGGTAACACTTTCATCTTTTCACGAATTTCAGCCAATACCTCGTCTTTTGAGCGTTTATCGAGTGTAAAGGGTGCTTCAATTTCCGACACATTCACGCCCAAGGCATGTTCATCCAATTCGGCACGACCGGTTTTACGAGCAACAGTTTGGACTTCGGGAATTGAGAGGAGAATATCTTCGGCTATACGCCCTATCTTGTCCGACTCATCAATTGAAATACCCGGAACGGTGCTTACATTAATCGTAAATGAACCTTCGTTAAACGGCGGTAAGAAACTTCTGCCCAAAGAAAAGAAAACGATTAAAGATGCAACCAAAACCACACCGGTAGTACCAATTACCCACTTTTTGTGATTAAGAGTCCATCTGAGGGCTTTTTCATATACATTCTTTAGTCTCCGTACTATAAAGGGTTCTTGCTCAGGCTTGTCGTTTTTTCGGGGTTTGCCCAATAAATAACTGCATAAAACCGGTGTAAGGGTAAGCGCCACAATGGTAGATGCTATTAATGCCGCAATGAATGCTACACCAAGAGGAGCCAACATGCGACCTTCCATACCGGAAAGAAAGAACAGGGGAACAAAACTGGCTATAATGATGAGCGTTGAGTTCAAGATAGGCATTCGTACTTCTTTAGACGCTTCGAAAACAACTGTCATTATTGATTTTTGCTCCTCAATAGGTTTCAGCCTGTTTTCCCTTAACCGTTTAAATACATTTTCCACATCTACAATAGCATCATCCACCAAAGAGCCAATAGCAATAGCCATGCCCCCCAAACTCATTGTATTGATGGTAAGCCCCATGAATTTGAGCGAGAGTATTGCAAAAACCAAAGAAAGAGGAATCGTTACAAGAGAGATAATGGTTGTACGGGCATTCATCAAGAAGATAATCAATATAATTATCACAAAAAATCCTCCTTCGTAGATGGATTTTTTCACATTATTGATTGAATTATCAATGAAACGAGCCTGACGGAAAATATCTGTGGCTATTTTCACATCTGCCGGCATGGTTTTTTGCAAGTCGGCAAGCGAATTATCCAGTTTTTGAGTTAAATCTAATGTGCTGGTTGCCGGTTGCTTGGTGATGGTCAATAAAACAGCAGGTTTGCCATGGTTTGACGCAATACCCAATTTAGGCGCTTTATTGCCAATTTGCACATCTGCAATTGTTTCGAGTAATATCGGAACATCATTGGTTGTTTTAATGACAGCTTTACCCAATTCAGAAGCCTTATTGGTGGAAAGTACGCCCCGTATAATGTATTCGTTTCCAAATTCGTATAAAACACCTCCAGCGGCGTTCTGATTCATTTCTGTAACTACGCTTATCACTTCATCCATCCCGATGCCGTAATGCTTCATCTTTTCAGGATTGAGTAAAATCTGGTATTCCTTTATTTCGCCTCCAAGCACTGTAACCTGCGCTACTCCGCCTGTGGACAACAGACGTGGACGGATAGTCCAGTCGGCCAATGTCCGTAAATCTTGCAATGAAGTGGAATCGGCTGTAAGACCGACTATCATTACTTCACCAAGTATCGATGATTGAGGTCCTAATGTTGGGTTTCCAACATTTGAGGGCAACGCATCTTTCACTACAGATAATTTTTCTGAAACGATTTGACGGTCGCGGTAAATATCCGTTCCCCAGTTAAATTCAACCCATACAATAGAAAATCCGGTGGTTGAAGATGAACGGACACGGCGCACATCTGTAGCTCCATTCAATGCCGTTTCAACAGGAAAAGTAACCAGGCGTTCCACTTCTTCGGGCGCCATCCCCTTTGCTTCTGTCATCACCACTACGGTAGGTGCATTCAAATCGGGAAATACATCCACTTCCATATTAACCGCAGTATAAGTCCCTGTCAGCATTAATAATATGGATGCCACTAAAACAACCATCCGATTGTTTAGCGAAAATTTTATTATTTTATTTAACATTGCGAATCGTGTTTAGGGTTAATGAGAGTGACCTTCTGGCATTACCGATGACGTTGCAGCCAGTTTTACCTGATACACACCAGTTACAACTACCTTATCACCATTGGTCAACCCGGAAAGGATTTGTACCCTTTCGCCGTTGTTTTGACCAAGCGTTACCTCCTGCATTTTATAACCTTCTTCATCCAATTGCAGGTAAACAAAATTCAGTCCTTGTTCCTCTGTAATTGAAGAAACGGGCACAGAAATAACATCATTCTGAGGAGATGATAAAAGGTAAACTTCGGTAAATGCACCCGGAATAAAGTCCCCGATATTGTCAAATTCAAAAGTTACCGGAATGTAAAAAGTCTGGTCACCCGACGATTTTCCGTAGGATAATAACTTCCCATTCAAATCGGATAGTCTATAAAGGGTGTTATCGTAAGCGGGCTTAAAGTTGGCGCTGTTTATGCTTTTAAGCATTTTGTAATGCCTCTCCGATACTTCCGCCCTTAATTGCAAGCGCTTGTTTTGCGAAACGGTTGCTATTGGCTGACCCACTGAAACATACTCACCCTGCGCTACCAACCTGTTTTTAATATATCCGCTAATCGGGGAGGATACACTAACACCTGTTGCCGTAATATTGAGCGACTGTGCCTCGTAAGCTGTTTTTGCCGTTTCATAACGCAGCTTGGTTTGTTCAAACTCTTTTGTCGAAATAATCTGGTCTTTTACCAGAATTTCAGCACGTTGGTATTCTTTCAGCGCTGTTTCGTAAGCAATTTTCGCTTTAGCCGCAGGGTCGCCCTCTAGCAGTTTTTTGGCTGATATAGTTACAAGCGATTGACCGGCACTCACAGCAGTGCCTTCAGTAATCGAGGAGTTTGTAAATGAAATAATTCCATTTGATGTGGCTGCAATAACAACTTCATTACCCTGTGGAGCCTGTATTTGTCCGCTTGTTTTAATGGCACTGTAAAAAATTCCGGGAGATACGGTTTCCGTAGTAAGCTTTGCTAATTCAGCCTGCTTTTTTGAAAAAGAAATCTCATCGGTATGTTCACTTTCTTTCTCATGATTGTGACCATCACCATCTTCATGGTTAGCTTCGTCTGTTGAGTGGTCATGCCCATCGCCTTCCTCATGTTCATGGCCTATTTCATCGGAATGATTGTGACCATCACCTTCTGAATGTTCTTGGCTTTTGTCAGAGGAGTGGTCGTGCCCATCGCCTACCTCATGTTCATGCCCATTGTCAACTTCTTCGGCATGTGTTTCTGCGGCATGACCGTGCTCATCTGTTTTTTTTCCTTTGCAGCCAGTAAAAGCAATTAAACTACTAATTACTAAGAGACTGATGTTGTATTTTAATGTTCTCTTTATTGAAAGAGCTATAATTTTCATTGACATCTTGTGTTGATTTTATTTGTTGTTAAAACTTTATTTACTTTACTGATTCGTAATAGTGGTTGAATGTTTCCTCGTTCTTAAAGAAAACCAGTTCCGGTTTCCCTTTATCTTTAAGCCCAATTAATGCTTCGGACTTGTTGATTGAATCCCCCGAAAAAGCATCGCGAACCATTGCAACTTTCGTAAAGTGATTTACCAAATGATTGAAGCATTTTTGGCTACAGAAATAATAAACCTTGTCATTATAAACGACTTTTGAAGTTTTATGAATCTGTAAGTTATCGCCGTTCATACAAGCCCATTCGCCGGGAATTTCCTTGCCATACCAAGCCCATTTGTGATACAGAAACTTGGTATCGCACCCATAGGTGTAGAAAGTAAGAACAGAAAATGTGACAACTATCAATATGCTAAAACTGATAATCAGTGTTCGATTAAACTTTTTGTCCTCGATTTCCTGTTTTTCCCGTAATTGATGCTTGCTTAACTTCTTCTTTTTCATGTCAAAAAGATTAAGATAAACATGCAGACCAGCTGTTTTGCCGGCCTGTTAATTGAAACAAAAGTTAAGCAATTGCAGGAGGTGCCCGAAGTAAGTGGGCGGTATAGAAATATTGTTTTTTGAAAATGGCATGGTTGCCAAAAAAGGTTGTGGGAATGTCGATTACAGGTGGAGTTTCGATTTGAATTACAACTCCAGCTGTGAAAAAATTGAGATGGTCAGATAAAGACTTGTTTAAAGATATGGTGCTAGTCCTTTCTGATACCAGAATATTAAATGCGTGACAATGTGTGTCTGGCTTTTCCTGATTTTGCCCATGAACAGGCACCTCACAGGCCGATTCCTCTTCAGATGAGTGCGAAATCTCAAAATGGTGATGATGCGGCACAACAGTATGAGCCAATATAATCAGCCCAGCCAAAAAGGTAAATATCCTTTCTATATGTTGTCCTTTAAAATTCACCTGCTTCTAAAGATTAATCAATTATATAACGCCAAAGATATAAAAAAGTTGATGCAACCGGGTTGCAAAGTTTATTTGTCGCAGCTGGGACACACCCCTCTCACTACCATGTTCACACTTTCTAGTTGAAATTTGGCTGGTAAATTAATTTTGGGAACGGCTACATCTGTAAGGCAATAAGTCTGCCCACAAACGGTACATAAAAAATGAACATGAAGGTCTTCGGGGTGGCATTCACAGGCTTCTTGGCACAAAGCATATTTTACCGAACCCGTGCCATCATCGATGCTGTGAATTAGCTTGTTTTCTACAAAAGTTTTAAGCGTTCGGTACAATGTGGTCTTGTCCGCCTTTTCAAATTTGTTTTCCAGCTCCGGTAAACTTATGGCTGTTTTTTGTTCAGTCAAGACCTGCAAAACCAACTGTCGCATAGAAGTTGGTTTGATGTTCCGGGTTTGGAGTTGTTTGTCAATATCTTCTTTCATTTGCAAGATTACAAAAAACAGTGCGTTAATAATTCAAGCCATTAATGGTAAATGTTGCCAAAGTTTCCAGCCCATAATGCCAGCAGATGAAAAGGCTAATATTCCAATATTAAAAATGCGAAGAATCGTTCTTTGCCTATCTGAATAGAGTGATGCAAATTCGGCACTGTGTTTAGCTTGTGTTAATTCTGTCCAGATTCTGTTCCTCATTATTTTGTTGATTAAATTACAACATCCTTACAATCTCTGTAATTGACTGTGCCGTATAAGTATCTGGCACTTCCTTCTTTTGAAATACCATGAAATACTTGAAATTGTCTCCGGCTTTTTCTGCCCACTTTTTACCAAGTAGGTTTTTGGCACGACTTTCATCGTTATCCAAATGGTCGCCCTTTGTTTCAATGAGAATCAGGTTTCCATTTCTGGTAAAAATAATGAAGTCAGGATAATGGTTGCTTTCAAATCCGTTTAAGGCAAATCCACGCTTCTCAACATTTCGGTGCCAGAACGCCACATTTTCAAGAGATGCAATATTCATGATTACCTCCTGCTCAAATCCATTCATTGAGGCTTCTGCTTCGTATAGCGACTTGTCGATGGCAATACTTGGGCTTATTTGAGTTAATTCATTGGGAAACTTAAAGCTTGGTTTTACCAAGATGTTATTGGTATCTAAAAGCTTTTGAAACTGCTCTCTTGCGTATTCCGATTCAAGTTCTCTTACTTTTGCCTTTATCTTGCTGATGTACAAGAATTCATTGTTGATAATGTCACGTATCTGGTCGTTGTTTAAATCCTCAAAAACACGGGTCACATACTTTGTAATGTCTTCATGCGAAATAGGGGTCATGTCGCCCAATTTACGGACGATGAGCTGTGTGATGTCTTTAATCTGATTCTCTTTGGGCTTAGCCAGAATTGTATCAACAAGAATGGCTTTTGCTCTTATTGAAACTTTTTGTTTTGTTGCAGTATGCTTCGATTCGTTGTAATCCACCTGAAATACTTCGGTAGCCGTGTCATCGAAATTAATTTCGGTGCTTTTGGAAGCAAGCTTAAAACCTTTTAAAAGACTGTTGCGGTTCAATAATTGCTCCTCCTGCTTCAATTCCTCAAACATGATGGTGTCATGCAGTTCATCTGCCGGAACTTTTCGATAGAACTGAGGAATTGCCAAGTCGTTTACCACATCAACAAAAGGGTCTTCAATTCTATATTTCTTTGGCTGTTTACCAATTTCCCGTAATAAATAGTCAGTATTATCTTCTGTGTAGGATTCTGCTTTTTGTTCGAATGATTTACCCTCTGATTCGCCCTTTTGAGTAATTTGCTTAACAATATCAGTTGTACTTCCTATCTGGTTAGAATCCAACTCGACATTTGGGTCAAAATCAATTTCGTCAATGTTAATTTCGTCAACAGGAACCTTACCATCTTCTGAATTACCAGAAGACACCGGGCTTGTTCCAAATAGCTCTTGTTGTAGTACCTCATTGTTGGTCAGTTCAACCTCAGGCTCTTCTTCAGCATAATAGTCCTCTTTGCTAAAGCCTGAATCTTGTAAGGCTTTCACAATATTATCCAAGGTCTCCTGAAATTTGGAACTTGCTGATAATACAAATGAAAGGTTAAGCAATGGGCTTTGGTGCTTGGTTACATGTGGTTGGCGGAGAACACGACCGAGTATTTGCTCCACATCCACTGCTGATGACTTATCGGCCAATGAAGCCAAGATATAGGCATTGGGACAATCCCATCCTTCTTTCAGCGCATTGACGGTAATGATATAACGGACTTCGCAATCCTTGGCCATCAGATTGATACCCTTTAACTCATCCAAACCACTCACTTTGATTTTGATTTGCTCTTCGGGAATCCTCAGTTTCGTTAATTGCTCTTTGATGTGAATGTAGGTTGTGTTGTCCTTCCCCTTAATGTTCGATTGGGCTTGGAACAGAATGATTGGGCGGATGTATTTGCCTGTCACTTTTTCTTCCTCAATGGCCAGCAACTCCAGTTGTCGTTGCAAATGCAAAGCACTGGTAATTACCTCTTCCTTTTTATGGTGGTTGTAAACAATTACCGGAAGCTTTACCATGTGCTCTTTTTTGAGAGCCATTGCATTTACAAAGCTGATGATGTTGCTGTTTTCTTTGGGTGTAGCTGTTAAATCTAAAACCATAGAGGGATTCAGATTATTTAGCATCTCTACACTCAAAACGCTTTCGGCATTGTGGCTTTCGTCAACAACGACAACAGGATTTAATGACCGAATCACATTTATCAAAGCTGTTTCATCGGTGTCATCAATCACTGAATCCTTATCAACAAAACCCCGAAATTGTTCTAAAGCTCCATTTTGCTCATATACCTTACGGTCATCCTTTTTTGTTGAATTAATTCGGATGCTGCTGAAATTGAATACAAAAATATTTAGCTGTTCTTTTGTCGAGGTTGGATTAAATCCGGCGCCCTGTAATAATTCCTCTTTTTCAAAGACCTCGACCCTATTGCCAAATAGAGCATTCAGTTTCTCTCTGTAAGGATGTGTAGGGTTTGATAGATGTCCGGCTGTTTGCTGCAAAAGATTCGACCAAGGAACCAACCATACGACCGCTTTGGGTCTTGTAACATCAAACGACTTGAAAATTGAATGAAGTGCATTACAAGCAATAAAAGTTTTGCCCCCTGCTGTAGGGACTTTGATAGCAATATGTGTAGCTCCCGGAATATTGTTTTTGTAAGGGCGCATGCCTGAATAGGAGCCATCTAAGTTGGCTTGGTATTTCCCTACTTTATCTTCCCAAAATTGATTAAACGCTTTTGCAGAATCCTGAAAGGTGTTTAAATATTCAAGAAACTCATCTAAGTCGTTGATTACTTGTTGTTGATATGGTTTTAATTCCACTTTTCTATGAGTTTGTCGTTACTATTCAATTGTTAATAACCGTTCAATCCAATTGTTAAAACGTGGGCATTTTTCCCGAATTTTATCCAGACCAATTTCCTGTGCCAATAACGAACCATATACCACCTTACTGTAATCATCAATAATTCTACCCAACCTTTTTGACGGAGCGGTTGTTTTTCCATCGTTAATATTCTCAGGATTACTAAAAGCTTTATCAGTCTCCAAAAGATAGTCATAGTCTTTAAACTCATCGGATTCAAAATTATCCTCTATGACTGTAATATCGCTGAAAAGTAATGCTTCGAACTCGTGTAACTGGATATATGGAATAAATCTATATCGAATTGATTCGTCAATTTCTTCAAGCATTGAATTCTCAAGAAATGTTATTCTATCACTTTTGTTTACAATTGCTTTTGCTTCTTCCCATTTAGGAAATGCGTGACAGGGATGTATGCCATAATAGTCGATTAAGGTAGTGACATAAACACCTGTATCTTTAAGGTGCAGTTCAACTTGCTTTTTCAGATGCTCCCAAGCAACTATGCCTCCTTTCGACTTTTTAATTTTGGGCGTTTCCAAAAATATGTCATGAGCATTAAAGACTGGTTGCAAAACATCATTGCAGAATAATTGCTCAGTAGGCCCTTCACCAATTATTATAATTCTCTTCATTTTGAAAAAGGTTGAGCAGAGTTAATAATATTTCGTTCCCATAATTCGCCAAGGGTGTGTTCTTCCAGCCAACCTTTTAACTTATCTTCATCTAGGCGTTTGAATATGGATTGATTTTCTATGGTGCTTCGGTCAACTGTAACAATATCACTTGTTTTAAAGCAATCGACCAGATTTACCGATTGGGTTGAGATGATTAGTTGCGTTTTGCCAGATGCCATCTCAATAAGGGCTGCAAGTTTGGTTATGGCCTGAGGATGTAAACCCAATTCGGGTTCGTCAATGACGATTACTTTGGGCGGCTCCGGTTGCATTAATACCGTTGCCAGCGCAATAAAACGCAAGGTGCCATCAGAAAACTGATAAGCATTAAAACTTGAATTGGGGTCGCCCTTCTCAATCCAACGCAATTCTATTTCGTTTTTATTCAGTTTTTTAGGTTGCAGAATCAATTTTTCGACATAGGGGGCAATTGACTTTATCGTTTTCTCAAGTCGAGTAAACAGTTTAGGATGTTCCTCTTGCAAAAAGTAGAGAAAAGCCGGAAGATTGCGTCCATCGGATTTTAATGAGTCGTTGTCATTTATATCGCATTCACGCCGAAGCATTGATGTGGCCGATGTATCATGAAAATGATAAATTTGAATATTGGATAAATACTTTTTCAGATAGTTATTTCTAAATGAATTCGAACTTGGAATATTCGATTCTTGAATATCTGAAGTTCCATAATATCCTTTTGAATTATCAGTCCTTTCTACATTATACCCAGATGCTTCATGGGCAATAAATAATCCACCATCTTTTGTTTGAGCCAGCTTAAACCGATAAGCATTATTGTTTTGCGCATCTTCGGTAAAAATCATTTTACCAAACACTGTCTCCGTTATTTTCCGACCAAAGTGGAGGATGTTGTCTGCTTTTTCTTCAATCACATATCGTTGCAATTGCTGATTAAAAATGGCATGTACCATCTTAAAAAATGACACGAAATTACTCTTCCCAGCACCATTGCTTCCAATAAACACATTGATTGGTTTTAGTTCCAACTCTAAATGCTTTATTGATTTAAAACCTTTTATTTCAATATATTCAATCATAACTGTTCAGGTTTAAAACCGGGTTATATCCCTTGGGATTTTCTTAAACGTAATATGATATTTCTGCATCAAACTGTCATCTAGCACACAGTTGTCGGCATAAATAATGTATTGCTCTGCTTTGATTTTTATTTTTCGTAAAAAACTGTCATCCAAAGTAGTGAGTTCGTCTTTGTAATAATAAAAGTAATAAGCCGATGAGTTGCTTACTCCTAAAAGATGTTCTTCTTTTTGGTTGACAGCCTTGTATGGTTGGCGGGTCTCTGAAAACCAAACATATTCACGTATTTTCTCCAAAATAACCTCTTCGTTTAGCATGTCGTTTTCAAGGAAAAGGGGTTTTCCCAATTGGTAATAATCAAAGCAACCACCAGTGCCTTTATTGACCCTAAGCCTCTCTCCATATCCTTGTATGACCCGTTTTACCCTTTCAGCAGTAATATTTTCGGCATACTCTTCCATTTCAATTAAAATAAACTTTCTATTGCCTCCGTCTTGATTGTTCAGGTTAAGAACTGCTTGAGCAGTCGTTCCGGATCCTGCAAATGAATCTAAAACTATTGAATTTTGACACGTAGCGATTTGCAAAATCCGTTCTATCAATTTTGGAGGCTTAGGAGTATTAAAGGGGTTCTTATCTTCTGGAAATATTTGCTTTAGTATTTGCTTTGAATCTTGATTGTTTCCTACCTCTGTATGTTTCCAGATAGTTAAAGGAACAACACCATCTTGTACATCACTTAAAAACCTTTTTAAACGAGGCACTCCATTTCCTGCTTTTCCAAACCAAATCCGATTATCCTCCACTAGTTTTATAAAATTATCCTTTGAAGTGGCCCAACATCGTCCCTCTGTTGGTTTGATTATCTTGCCGGAAGGGGTTGTAATTTCATAATCATATTCAGATGAATATGTTTTTACGGTGAAATTATCTGACGCCCATACACCCCTTGGGTCATTATCTAAATTTGTATATCTGTTATTTTGAGTATCTGTTCTTGGTAAAAGGTTTCTTTTCCAATCAGATTTGCTTTTGGCATATGTTACAATAAAGTCATGATTGTCAGAAAAATACCTAGCATCGTTTTGTGGGTTAAATTTCTTCTCCCAGATTACATTATTGATAAAATTTCCTTGACCAAATATCTCATCGCAAATCAATCTTAAGTTTGCCTGTTCATTATCATCAATTGATATAAAAACAGCTCCTTCCTTCGACAGTAATTTGTGAAGTAGTTTTAATCTTGGATACATCATGCACAACCATTTATCATGTCTGGAGAGGTCTTCAGCTTCCTTGCCTACAACTTTTCCTAACCACTTTTTAATTTTAGGGTCGTTCACATTGTCATTGTAAACCCAACCTTCATTTCCTGTATTGTAAGGGGGGTCAATGTAGATACAATCGATCTTTCCTTCGTATTCAGGCAGTAAAGCTTTTAGGGCTTCTAAATTGTCGCCATGAATGATTTTGTTTCCACTATTGGTTTCCTTTGGGGCTTGCTCTCCATTATCGAATCCGTAAACATGGTCTAAAATCTTGTATGGTACATCCATGTGGTGGTTAATCACCTTATCTTTTCCTATCCAATTTAGCGTTGGCATTGTTGCTTCGTTTATTTTTCATGTTTGGTTGATACAATCAGTTCTCTGGCATCAACATTAAGTTTCGCTGCTATTTCAATCATGGTTTCAATACCGGGTTGCGATTCATTGGTACACCACCTCGAAACCGTGGTTAAACTTTTTCCCAACTGTTCAGCCAACCATTTATTTGTTTTATTCTGCTCAGCCAGAACAATTTTCAACCTGTTTATCTGCTTTCGTTCAGTCATAATACGCAAATTACGTGTATTTTTTTAACCATGAGGCTAATTTATGAAACTAAAATGAAAATACTAAATACTCTGCAAAATAATTTGGAGCTGGTTTTTATCCCAAATGAACCTACATTACCCGAACTTTAGTTACTTTAGTTACTTTAATGGGGGTTAAGTTACAGATATATAAACCTATAAGCTCCATAATTCTACAAAGTACTTAAAGTACCTTAGCCTCAATTAAAGTACCCTTATCGTTTTTAGCCGATTTTTAAAGTAATTTAAAGTAACCTAAAGTAACGTTACTTTAATGGCAAATACCTTCTAATCTCTTAGTATTCAATTAATATCACTCAATAAAGTAATTAAAGTAACTAAAGTAACCAGTTTTGCATGGTAAAACTCAATTTCAAGTGCAAAAAGAAAGGGTTTCTGCTTTTGTTCAGAAACCCTTCGGTCTTTTAATTCTTTCCCGTTTCAACTTTCCCCGTTTAAATGTTCATCGGCAATGCTCAGATTCAGCTTGTCCAGATAAAATACAAAGGCCGAGGTGTAGGTAAATTTCTTGTTTCCTTTCTCATCTAATTCGGGATAACCATTCTTGGCATCGAACTTTTTAAAGTACACCTTCTTGGTGTCGCAAATAAAAGCTGGGCTGTTCTTCAGGTAATATTCCACCGTGGCATCCGGCAGGGGTTTGTCACCCTCACGCAAAGCCTGTGATTTATACAAGCCAAATACCCTACTAACCGATAAATAGAGGATGTTCTGAGGGTTTGGCAGGATGATTTCACTTTTCTTCCATTCACCATTCTCCTTAAAGGTGTGCGTAATCTTATCGGCATATACCACCCGGTAATCACCTTCCTGAAAGAGAATGTTGGAGCTGATAAGATATTGAACCGTTTTCCAGAAGATACCCAAATCATCATTCTTGGCCGTTTCACTGTTCTGGGTTACCATCAGCTCTACAAAAAGCTGCATGATGCTGTCGTACTTAAACGGCAGCTCCACAATGTGAGCTACCGTGGCATAGGCAGAGGCCACCGTCAACCAGTTATTGAAAATCCGGGTCTCAATGGCCGTTGTTCCCAACAACTCCCGGAACTGGTCGCTGACTGCATCAACGATTTTATTGTAGCTCTTTTTGAAAGTCTCCCGGTGTTTTAATAGCTGGTGGGTTATCTGTGTCAAACCCTGTTTGTTGATTTGCTCCAGCTCTTCAAAATGCCTCTTTTCCTCAAACGAGAAGATGGTTTTGGAGAAACCCAAGGCAATGAAACGGCTAAAGAGGGCAATGTCAGCCGTGGCAATCTGCTGACCGCAGACGATGATGCCCTGATTGACTTTCGAGGTTTCCTTTTTCTTGTCCTTATCCATGTTCATCCGGGTTCGCCCGGTTTTGTCCCAAAAGCCTTTCAAGAGTTCCCGTTTCTCCATTTCCAAGTCGTTGCGGTACTCATCCAGCACACACACGGCATTGGAGCTGGTGGCCACATGGTCGGCAATGGACGGTTTACTGGAGTTGTGCAGGTTGGGGACTTTGCCTTTGCGGCCAAACATGTAAAGGATGCTTTCGGCACAGGTGTTTTTACCAGAACCTTTCTGTCCGTACATGTTCAGAATGGGAAACTTATCGAACCGTCTGGAGATGATGTCCAGAAACAAACTGGCAAAGAAAAACGACAAGGTGATGATACCGTTGTTGCCAAATACTGCCGTGTATTTCTGTGCGTATTCGTAAAGGGTGATGTTACCCTCGTTGTGGATGAAGTGCCGTTCAAATTCAAACAGGCTGTCATCACTGGCATAGATTTCGGAACAGGCCGGGATGTAGTAATAACGTTCGTTGTGCTGCACAATCCCGTACTTGTCGGCCTTGATAAACTGTTCCCCGTCAAAGATGCCGTTGCCCCAACAAAAGAAGCCTTCCCGTTGCCAGCCCATTTGAACCACTTCCTTGCAGCTTTTGGTTTTCTCGTAAAGCCATGCTTTCAATTTGTTGAGTTCGCTTTCTCCGCCCGTCCAAAGGAAGTTTCCCAAGGATTCAATCTGTAACTTGAAGTTGGTAATGCTCACCAAATCCCGTTGGGGCAGCTCCACAATCTTCACCAGATTGTGACGGTTTTTGATTTCATACAATCGCTTGGCATTAATGGGGCTTTCGATGTGGAACAAGGGAGCCATCACAAAATTGGAATGGGTCACAAAGTCATCGCCTTTCTTGTTCCGGAACACGTAACAATTATCCTCCACGTAAAATCCCCATCGGTTAAAATCATTCAGGCTGACATGCTGGGGAATAGTATAGCGGTGGGTGGGTTGCGTTTCGTTTTGCGACAGTTCCTTAATGGCATCCACCCAAGCCTTCTTGGGTTTGATGTGTTCCGCCACAAACTCGGTGTAAACCTCCTGTTTGGTCTTGTCGTAGTTGGAAATCAGCTTGGAGATACGCTTGATGGCTTCGGACTTGTAAACCGGGTCGGAAGCTGCTTTTTCAGCCAATTGCTGAGTCTTGAAGATGATGTAGTCAGTCTGCTGTTCGTTGTGCTGAAGAAACAGCTCCTTGGTGGTGAACAGCGTATCCGGGTCGTGCTTTTCGGGCAGAACCATCACCGATACATGGAACTGGTTTTTAATCAGGATTTCGGCATTGCGCTCGGTTGCCCGTTGCCCGGCATTGTCCCCGTCAAATATTAGGGTGGCTTTATTGGTGTACCGCTTCAATAACACAGACTGGGCATTTGTCAGGGCAGTTCCACAGGTGGCCACCGTGTTGGTGATGCCAATGGCGTGCATCCGCAGCGCATCGGTATAGCCCTCCACAATATACACCCGGTCTTCGTTTTTGATGGCCATCCGGGCGGCATTCAGGGCATAGAGTTCATTTCCTTTGATGTAAATGCTGCTTTCGGGCGTGTTCAGGTACTTGACTTTGGAGTTATCGGTTAAATCCCTTCCGGCAAAAGCAATGGTCTGGCCTAGTGAATTGGAGATGGGGAAGATTAAACGGTTCCGAAAAAAATCATACAACCCGTTATCACTGCTCTTTAGAACCCCGATTTCCTCCAGTATTTCGGCCTTGAGGCCATTTTGCCGGGCATAGGCCAGCAGTTCATTGCCGTTAGGGGCGTAACCCAACTCAAAACTCCCATGCGAGGGGTTAATGATGTTACGCCCTTGGAGGTATTTCTGGGCTTCGGGATGGGAAAGCTTTTCGGCAAAGAACCGCTCCACAATGTTGCAGGCAATGTGCAGGCTTTCCCGGTGCTGGTATTTGGCTTGGTCAAAGTCCTTGCTTTTCTTCCACTCAAAATCAATCTTGAGCTTTTTCGCCCCAATCTCCACGGCCTGTTTGAAATCAACACCTTCGTGTTCCTTGATGAAGCTTACCGCATCGCCACCTTTGCCGCAGCCAAAACACTTGTAAATCCCTTTGGCCGGGTTCACATGGAATGAAGCCGACTTTTCGTTGTGGAAAGGACATCTAGCCGAAAAGTTGGTTCCGGCTTTCTTCATCTCCACAAAATTGGAGATGACACTGACTATCTCCCCGTTTATGTGTTCGATTACTTGGGTTGCATCCATCATCACCAGTCTTTTTGTGATAAGAGCTGGCGGTTCTGGCCATCAAGGCTCATGTAGAAATCCAGC
>NZ_QKZK01000041.1 GCF_003254275.1 Breznakibacter xylanolyticus
TATTGTTTCTGTCTCGAGGGGTTGTTAATTCAAACTCTCCGGTAGAGCTTTTTACTGTTTTGGTCGTAAGCCCATTTCGCTTGTTTCCGCCCTCATGTTTAAGGTGTTGTTCAAGCTCTAGGGCCAATGCCTTTTCTAAAAAATGCTTGATCAGAGGGGTGAAAACACCGTTCTCACCCATGAAATTCTTTTTCTCATAAAGTCCCTTGATCGCTTCCCGTTCAAAGTCTTCGTAACTGAAATCTGGTTTGTCTTTCATTGTCTGCAAAATTAATATTTATATATTGCAGACACAGTTCCATGAATAGTCTCGGTCACCCCCCCATGAAAGGGGATTGAAGGGGGGATGCGGGGCCATATCCCCGTCACAAACCAAAAGCAACCGACACCCTGCCGCTTGCGCACAGGGACATCGGTTGCCGGGGTCGAAAAACAAACCTTCACTTCAACCAAATGCTCTTTTTAGGCGGGTTGCCGTATGAGTCGAACGAGTCGCAATTCTCGCGCAACACCTGCTTGAGTTCATCCACCGTAAAGTCGAAACCATCGACCTTGGCCAGTTCTACAAATTCTTCCATGGTAAAGATGTTGTCGTACTTAATGCGAAACATCTTATCGCTGCCCCCCTTGGTGAGCAAATCTTCAACATGTTGCTTTGACATAGCGCTTCGTTTTTAATCGTTTTCTGACCCTAAAACTATCAAATCAAAACATCAACACCACACAATTACACGTTTAGAAACACCAAAGAGGTGATTTGATTTCATTTCACAATCTCAGAGTGTCGATTCATATCAAATTAAAAGCAACACCGCCATCACCGTCACCACCTGCCATCATGAATGCGCCACACAACACTTTTTTTTGGCACCGAAGGCAGAAGGAATTACCAGATTAACTATTTTTAACAACCCAAAACCATCATCCTGCGACCAACCGGATAAGGGAATGGCGCATCACCGTTGTCTCATCAAAAAACAAACCCATGTCACACCCCACGGCAGCCACCGACAGCGACTTGTTTGCCCGTATCGCCCACGACGACAGTCTGGCGTTTCAACAGGTTTTCCGCCAGCACTACAAGCGGCTGGTGCTGGTGGCCATGCGCTACCTCACCGACCGCGACCAGTCGGAAAACATCGTGCAGCAGGTGTTTGTCAAATTTTGGGAGCAACGCAAACAACTGCAAGTACGTTCGGTGGAGGCCTATCTGCTGGTATCGGTGCGCAACAGCTGCCACAACGAAATCAAACACATGCAAACGGTTCGAAAATACGAGCATCAGCCCCCCGACACACCCTGGGAGGAGCCGCCCGAACTGCCCGACCCGCATCTGATGGACAAAATTTACCAGGCCATTGAGGCCATGCCCGAACAACGCAAAAAAATATTTAAGATGAACCGCCTCGATGGCATGAAATACAAAGAAATTGCCCAAGCCCTGCAACTCTCCCCCAAAACGGTGGAGGTGCAAATCGGCAAAGCCCTCAAACACCTGCGCGAAACGCTGGCTTATCTCAAATCGTCGCCTTACTTCGAAAACTAACCTGCAAATCAAACGACCATGTCAACAACAAATAACCACATCAACTGGGAACTCATTGCCCGGTACATGTCGGGCGAAGCCGAGGCCGACGAACGTCAGCAGGTGGAAACCCTGGCCAATGCCGACCCCATGGTGGCGCAACTCATCACCGACACCCGCCTGGGCTGGGACATTGCCGGCGATGCCCTCAACACGGCCGACATACAAACCGATGCTGCCCTGCAAAAAGTCATGGCTCAGATCAGCCTCCCGGCAACCGAGCAACGCACCAATGAAGCTGATCTCCTGATGCGCCGCCTGCGCCTGCACCAGCGCGTGGTGGCAGCCCTGGCAGCCACCCTGGCGTTGCTCATCGGCTGGGGAAGCATGCACATGTGGCTGGCACAACCTCAGCCCGTTCAATACCTGCAAACCATGGCTGTCAACGCCCCGGTAAACGACCTGCAACTGCTGGACGGCAGCAGCGTGTCGCTCAACAACGGCAGCACCCTCACCTATCCCGAAACCTTCGACGGGAACACCCGCAGCGTGAAACTTACGGGCGAAGCCTATTTTAAGGTCGCCCCCGATAAAGCAAAACCCTTCATCATTGATGCCGGCCAAATAAACGTGACCGTGCTGGGCACCTCGTTCAACGTGATGGCCTACCCCGACGACCACCAAATGACCGTAGTTGTGGACGAAGGTCTGGTGGAAGTCAATGCCAACCACGAACGCGTGCGCCTGCCCAAAGGCTACACAGCCATCCTGAACACGCAAACCGGCCAGCTCGAGAAAACCCTCAACCCCGACATCAACTACCTGGCCTGGAAAACCGGCGTGCTCACCTTTGAGGAAACGCCACTGCACGAAGTGTTTGCCACACTCAGCCGCACCTATCGCGTGCAGGTGAATGCCATCAATGATGAAATAAACAACCTTCAATTTACAGCAACCTTCCGTCAGGCCTCGCCCGACAAAGTGGTGCAGGTGATATGCAAAACCTTTGGATTTAACTATGCCATCAACGATGGGGAATACACCATCACGTCAGCAACCAATCATTAATGCCAAAAATTTCAATGGCATTCACCATCTAATTTTCACTACATTTGCAACCAAATGCCTAAGGGCATTTAGAAACAACTAACAACAAATGTTATGGCATCTATCAAAGAATTGAAAAAAGACATCGATTTTCTGGCATCAGAACTGATTTCGGAATGCTACTTCAGAATGATGATGATTGAAAACGCAGATAATAGCGCATTGGCTGCTACCGTTAGCAAAGCCTTGAACTTCCGCAATGAGTTCATCAACCGTGCCAACCACCCCGACGGCAAAGAAAACGCCAAAGTGGTGAAAGCCTATTACCGCAACCTGCGCAAAGACTTACTGACGCAGTTCTCAGAAATGGCTGAGGGATTGGCGCGCCAGTAAACAAACAAAGGACATGACACCACAAAGCCGGACAGAAATTGTCCGGCTTTGTCGCTTAACACAGGCACAACACGATCTGTCAGGACATTCGAAGAGACATTCAACCACAAAAAAGTTCTAACCACACCCGAACAAAATCCTTATCTTTGCATAACACCTAACCCTGAAACATCTTGAGAGTAATCAACAAACACATCTTAATCAAGATTATTCAAAAAAACAAAGGCAACACGCGGTTAATCCAATCCATTGAGCAGCTCATCAACGACATTGAACAAAGTCATTGGAAAAACCCGGCAGAACTCACCGCCAATCGTCCGGATGCCGATTGTGTGTATGGCGGAGAATTCTACTTTTTTAATATCCACATACACCGAGCCATGATATTAATTGAGTTTACCGACAATGGCGAAGCCACCATTGTATGGGCCGGCAACCATGATGATTATGAAAAGACATTTAAAAACAATCGAAACGTGATAAAAAAGTGGTTAAGCAACCATCACTGGATTCAATAAATCAGCCATCATGAAAGAGATTCACAACATCAAAGAAATTGCTTGCATCGAAAGGCTTGAAAACGAATATGACCTACAAAAGGCTTCACTCCTGGAACGCAAACTAAGGTTAATGAGCGATGAAAACCCTCACCTGAAGCCTTTACGCAACAAACTTCGTGATTTAATTAAAGATTACGAAGACCGCCATTGGTCAGACCTCGATAACATCAGCGATTCACAAATTAAAGAGTCCGATACAGCAAATGTGTTGATCGAAAACGAAACGGTTTTTATCCAAAAAAGAAAAGAGACAATTCGTACGAAGCTAAAAGCACACAATATGACACAACAGGATTTGGGCACAATCTTAGGCCATCCCAAATCCTACATGAGTGAGTTAATGAACGGTGTTTCGCAGTTTTCGCTAAAAGATTTGGTCATCATCCATCGCATTTTGGGAATTCACTTAAATCATCTAATCCCAACCTTCCTGCAACCGGAGACGCGCGAAAAAGTCAACTCATCCATCAACAAATTAAACAATCCCAAAATCAAATTGAAAAATACCGAAACGGTATAAATTAAACATCCTCCCCCACTTCCGGAAACCGAATGGTGAGCTGGATGGCCTGAGGCACCTGCTCACCTTCAAAATTGGAAACCGTGAGCCCCAGCAGGCGCACAGACTGAGTGAGATCGACCTGCTCGAGCAGCTCGTAGGCCAACTTTTGAATGGTCTCGCGCCGGTCGATGCCCACGGCAAGGGTGCGCGAGCGGGTCACCTGCTCAAAATTGTGATACTTCACCTTGAGCGTGAGCGTGCGCCCGGTTTTCCCCACTTCCAACACCCGCTCCCACAAGCCCTCAATCAGCAGATTGACCTCCACCACCACAGCCTCGAGTCGGGTCAAGTCACGCTCAAAGGTGTTTTCGATGCCCACCGACTTGCGCTCGCGGTGCGGTTCTACGGGACGGTCGTCAATCCCACGGGCAATCTGAAAAAAATAGGCGCCCGACTTGCCAAAATGACGCACCAGAAAAGGGAGCGACATCTGCTGCAAATCGCGCCCGTTAAAAATGCCCAACTCGTGCATCCGCTCGGCCGTTTTGGTGCCCACGCCGTAAAAATCGCCAATGGGCAACCGGGCAATGAAGTCATCCACCTCATCGGGCGCAATCACACACAGCCCGTTGGGCTTTTGATAACCCGATGCCACCTTGGCCAGGAATTTATTCACACTTACCCCGGCCGAAGCTGTTAAGCCGGTGGTTTGCCAAATGCGATGCTTAACTTCTTGTGCAATGATGGTGGCCGAGGGAAGGTTGTACTTGTTTTGCGTAACATCCAAATAAGCTTCATCGATGGAAAGCGGTTCCACGAGATCGGTAAAATCGTGAAAGATGTCCATGATTTGTGCCGAGATGCGATGATAAACCTCAAAACGGGGCGGCATAAAAATCAACCCGGGACATTTGCGTATGGCCGTCACCGATGGCATGGCCGAATGAACGCCAAACTTACGAGCCTCGTAACTGGCTGCGGCCACCACCCCGCGTGCTTCGCCACGCCCCACGGCCACCGGCTTGCCCCGAAGCGAGGGATGGTCGCGCTGCTCGATGGAGGCAAAAAAAGCGTCCATATCCACGTGTATGATTTTGCGAAGCTCCATGAGTGCAATGATAACAATTCAGCAGAAAGATTGCACGCATCCGGAGCACTCTTCCTATTTTTGCGCTGCAAACAGTACTACCATCATGAACCAAATCAAAACAGAACTCATTGTCAGCGAAGACGGTTCGCACACCCTTTATGTACCGGAACTCGACGAACATTACCACTCGGTACATGGCGCCATTCGCGAATCGGAACATGTGTACATCAAGGCCGGCCTTCTCCATATCAACCGCCCTACAGTCAACATCCTTGAAATAGGCTTTGGCACCGGCCTCAACGCCTTGCTCACCAGGGTGCATGCTCATGATAAACACATCCGTTACCAAACGGTTGAGAAGTACCCCATCAACAACCATCTGGCCGAAAAAATCAACTATGGCACCACGCTTGGCCAACCCGAATTCTTTAAAGCATTACACGCATCGGACTGGAACCAATGGCAACCCCTTACCCCCAACTTTGAACTCTTGAAATGGGAAGGCGATTTTAGAGACCTGACCCCCCAAGCCCCCATCGATCTGGTTTATTTTGATGCTTTTGGCCCCGACAAACACCCCGACTTGTGGTGCAATGAAGTGTTCAATAAAATCAACCAACTGATGACGCCCGGCGCCACACTGGTAACCTATTGCGCCAAAGGCTCGGTGCGACGCATGCTCAATACCTGTGACTTTGAAACAGAACGGCTTCCCGGACCTCCTCACAAACGGGAAATGCTGCGTGCCACAAAAAAATAGTACCATTTGCAGACCTAAAAAAAATGTATATTCGCAAGTCTTTTTCAAGAAATATTCTTCAAACATCATAAATGGAAAAAATTAGCTATTCACTGGGCTTGAGCGTTGCCCAAAACTTGCGCTCATCGGGAATTAAAGATTTAAACGAGGCGGCATTCAGCCGTGGAATCAGCCACGGACTGGCCCAACAAGGCATGGAAATGACTCCCGATGAAGCTAATGCGTTATTGGGAGCTTTCTTCCAAAACCTTCAACAAGAACAAATGAACCAAAACATCGCTGCCGGGAAACAGTTTCTCGAAGCCAACGCCAAAAACGAAGGCGTGGTAACACTGGCCAGCGGATTGCAATATCAAATCATCACCGAAGGCAACGGCTCGAAGCCTCAGGCGACCGACCGCGTTCGCTGCCATTATCATGGAACGCTCATCAACGGCGATGTTTTCGACAGTTCCGTATTGCGCGGACAACCGGCCGTGTTCCCCGTTAACGGTGTAATTGCCGGCTGGATTGAAGCCCTGCAACTGATGCCCGTGGGTTCTAAATGGAAACTCTTTATCCCATCAGAATTGGCCTATGGCGAACGAGGTGCCGGCGATCAAATCGGCCCCCACACCACCCTCATTTTTGAGGTTGAACTATTGGGCATTGAATAACCCCACAAAACCATCATTATGACCACAAAAAAAACAACCCTATTGGTCGGAACACTTGCCATTGCAGGCCTCTGCCTGGCACAGGTTCCCAAAAAAGCGCTTCCAAAACTCACCAACCAAACCGACAGCGTGAGTTACGCGCTGGGGTTCCTTGAAGCACAACAATACCTGCAACAGTTTTCGCACGATGGATTCCCGTTCGACACCCTCAACGTGAGCCTGCTGGCCAAATCGTTTGCCAAATCAAATGTACAAGAAAGCTATGTGAAGTATCGCAAAGAGCAATTCGACACACTGAGCATTGCCATTTACAAGCAGGGTTTCATCAACCAACTGACGTATAACGGCAACGGCATCTTCACCGACTCCATTGCCGACAATGTGTTGCGTAATAAGTTCAACGCAGTACGCCAGCGAGCCGAGGAAGCCAAACAAAAAGAATTGGCTCAATTTGCCGAAAATGAAAAGGCTTTTTTAGCGCAAAATAAACTTCGCGATGGAGTGCACACAACGCCTTCGGGACTTCAGTACGAGATCATCAAAGCCGGTGAAGGCTCCATTCCATCAATGGATAGTAATGTAAAATGCCACTACATCGGCACCCTCACCAACGGGACTGTTTTTGACAGCTCCATTGAGCGAGGCGAACCCATCGATTTCAACCTCAACAGCGTCATCAAAGGGTGGACCGAAGCTTTGCAGATGATGCCCGTGGGTTCAAAATGGAAGCTCTTTATCCCTTCGGAATTGGGATATGGCGACCGGGGAGCCGGCGACGTTATTCCGCCTCACTCTACACTTGTTTTTGAATTAGAATTATTACAAATCAATTAATGTTATAACCAATAAAAATGAAAAAAAGAACCATTCTTTGTGCCGCTGCAGCTGCAGCCATTGGCATGAGCTCTTGTACCAAAGTGCCCGGTACAGGCAAGCCTGATCTGAAAAACAACATCGACAGCTTTAGCTACGCATTGGGCTTCATGGAAGCTGACCAATTTGTAAAACAATTCAGTGGCGAACGCTCAACTTTCGACACCATTGATTTCAAATCGTTTGCCAGCTCGTTTGCAAAATCAAAACTGAGCGAAGAATATTTGAAATTCCGCAAGCAACAGTTCGACACCATCAACGAAGCAGCCTACATGCAAGGCTTCCTCAACACATTGGCAACTAGCAACAACGGGGTATTCAACGAACAGTCGGCCGATGCCATTCTGAACACACAGTTTACTTCAGTTCGCGCCAAAAAAGATGCCGAAGCAAAAGCCCTTGCTGATGAGAACCTCAAAAAAGGACAAGCCTTTTTAGAAGAAAACAAAACCAAAGAAGGCGTGATCACCCTCGAGTCGGGGTTACAATACCAAATCATCACAGCAGGTAACGGCCCAAAACCCACCACTGCCGACCAGGTAAAATGCCACTATCACGGCACCTTGATCGACGGCACTGTGTTCGACAGCTCGGTAGATCGTGGCGAACCCGCTACTTTTGCGGTAACCGGCGTGATCAAAGGCTGGACAGAGGCGTTACAACTCATGCCTGTTGGCTCTAAATGGAAACTATTTATCCCTGCCGAACTGGCTTACGGCGAACAAGCACGTGGAGAGAAACTCCCGGGCAACTCAGCCCTCATTTTCGAAATCGAATTACTCGAAATTGTGAAAAAATAAGACGCAATAAACTGCGCCACACAAACCATCTCCACATCCGGAGATGGTTTTTTTATGCTTGTCCCACTCATGTTTTGTTGGTGAAATGGGGAGCTTTTCCTAACTTGCAAACCTTATTTCTATTAAACATCCATTAATGAAAACTGCTGAAATACACACCTCTAAAGGGGTGATGAAAGTGAAGTTTTACGAGGCCGATGCGCCTAAAACAGTTGAAAACTTCGTGAAACTGGCCAACGAAGGCTTTTACAACGGCCTGGCCTTTCACCGCGTCATTCCCGATTTCGTGATACAGGGAGGATGCCCCTTTTCGCGCGACATGAGCGATCGCCGCGTGGGTACCGGCGGCCCCGGCTATTCTATCGACTGCGAACTGAATGGTGAAAACCAATACCACGATCGTGGGGTATTGTCGATGGCTCACGCAGGACGCAACACAGGCGGTTCACAGTTCTTCATCTGCCACGGCCGCACCAACACCAAACACCTCGACCGTCAACACACCTGTTTTGGCAAAGTTTACGAAGGTGAAGATGTGATTGACGCCATCCGTGCCGGCGATGTGATTGAAAAAATTGTCATTATTGAAGCCTAATACCATCCAACTATGAGTTACGACATCAAAGGTCAATTACTTCTGACCGAAGCCACACAAGAAGTGACGGCCACCTTCAAGAAACGCGAATTTGTAATAGAAGTGGCCAACGAGCGCAACAGCGCTTACAACGATTTCATCAAATTTCAGCTCACGCAGGACCGTTGCGCCATCATTGACGCCTTTAAACCCGGGCAAATGCTCAAAGTGAGCTTTGACATCCGCGGCCGTAAATGGGAAAAAGATGGACGCACCAGCTATTTCACCAGCCTGGAAGCCTGGCGTATCGAGGGCATTGACACACCCGCTGCCAGCAACGAACCATTGCCTCAATATCAGGAAACACAAATCCCACCCGCTGAAGAAGGTGACGATTTACCTTTCTGATGAAAATACACAACCACAAAAAACCCCGCCACGACAATGTCGTGGCGGGGTTTTTATTTTATCACATCTATAACTTTAAAACTCATCTTTGTATTTGACGATTACAACGCTTATAAGCAGCTACTATTCAATCTTCAAATACTTACTGTGTTTCAGTTCATGCAATAACTCATCGAGCTCGTTGGCCATTTTTTCAAACAACTCCATAAAACCGGGATCATCGTTTTTATAAGCCTGCTCGGTCAAAATCGCCAAGTTATACAATTCACTGGCACTAATAGTACCGCTGATGCCCTTAAAAGTATGAAGCATCCGATGGGTTGTTTCATGATCACCCGCAGCCAATGACTCCTTCACTCGCTGGATAAAATTGAGATGATCGGCATAAAAACGCACCAACAAGCGATCATAAAAATCCCAACGATTTACCAACCTCTTTAACCCTTCAGCAATATTTAACCCCTTAATGACAGGAATCGACGAAGCCGTCTGCAAGGGTTTCTCGCCATTCAACTCGTCAGTGGCAATCGACTCATCCGCTTCAATTTCGGGCAGATAAAGCAAAATGGTTTCATATATCTCCTCCGGATTCACGGGCTTAGAAATCATATCATCCATGCCGGAGGCCAGACATTTTTCGCGGGTTCCCTCAATGGCCTCAGCCGTCATGGCCACCACCGGCAAGCTGTCGTACCCGGGCATAGCACGAATGGCGCGTGTGGCCGCATAACCATCGAGCACGGGCATCTGAATATCCATAAACACAAGACTGTAACGCTCAAGTGCTCCAGGTTGACGAAGTATATCAATGGCTATTTGTCCATTATCGGCCACATCGACAGCCACACCGGCTATTTCGAGCAACTCCACCCCAATCTGTTGATTGGTTTCATTGTCTTCGACCAATAACACCCGCACATCCTTACGATTGCGCAACTCATTCAATGCCGACACCTGACGTTTCTGACGGTTCAACTCTTTTAACCCCACCTGTCCGGTTGCTTTGAGCAACTTATTAAACAAACGGGTATAAACAAAAGGCTTATACACCACCGACTTGACCTGAAGTCGATCAATTTCGGCCAGCACATCTTCACCACCAAATGCTGACACCAGAGCCACAACGGGCATCTCCCGGGTTTTCAAATGCTGCACCACCTCGGCAAACAAGTCACCCCCCATCGACTCCCGATCGACCATCACCACAGCAAAATGCTGTTGTTGCGTTGCCGTTATCACCTGCCGGGCATCACGTACCAGATGAAACTCATAATCGAACTCAGACAACATACGGCACAACACGGCTCCTTGCAACGGGCAATCGGTGCAAACCAGTACCGTCGCCCCATTGCCACTCACCAATTGATGAATTTGATCTTTCTTTTGCTTTTTTTGTGAAGTGAGTTTCACCGTAAAAAAGAAGGTACTCCCCTTGCCAGAAACACTCTCTACCCATATATCGCCCCCCATCAGGCGAGTGAGACGTTTGCAAATGGAAAGACCCAAACCGGTTCCACCATACTGACGGGTGGTCGAGATATCGGCCTGACTAAAGGTGTCAAACAAGTTCGCCTTTTGCTCATCACTGATTCCGATGCCAGTATCGCGAACGCCAAACAGCAATTGATAATCGTTATCGGTCAGCGATTGTACTTCAACGGTCACCATCACATGTCCCTTTTGCGTGAACTTTACCGCATTATTAACAAGATTAATCAAAATCTGCCCCAAACGTAAAGGATCGCCCACCAGGCTCAAAGGCACATCCGACCGAATGTCGTAAATCAAATCAAGCCCCTTTTCGGCTGCTTTATAGGAAACAATGCCGGCCAAATCTTCAAACACCGCCTCCAAATCGAAAGCAATGGTTTCGATGCCTAACTTACCGGCCTCAATCTTACTAAAATCAAGAATGTCGTTGATGATGCCCAACAACGAGTTGGATGATGACTGAATTTTACGCAGGTAATCGGCCTGACGGGCATCGGGATTTTTATTGAGTGCCAGATGCGTCCATCCCACGATTGCATTGATGGGGGTTCGAATTTCGTGGCTCATGCGCGCTAAAAATTCACTTTTGGCACTGGTGGCAGCCTCAGCCGCATCTTTGGCCTCGACCAGCAAAGCCGCATCCTGGTCTTTGGCCACCGCAATGCCCACAGTATCGGCAAAAGCCTTAAAAATTGCACGCTGAGAATCCCCAAAAAGAGCATTTCCTTTTCGGTTTCCAAACCCTATGAACCCCCAAAATCCCTGTTGCACAAACACTGGCACCAACAAAATACTTTCGACCATCATCCATTTAAACAGATGCTGCTCATCGTCGGGAAATGCAGAACGCAACCCCACCACCTGATTGCCACCCGAGAGGGTAAAATACCACCCGGGCGCCAACTTACGATAAGAGAGGTTTTGCAACCCGCCACGATGGATGGGATCGATATGACCACGCTCCCATTCCGTGAGATGCGAAAAGAGGGCTTCTCCCTTTTCGGAGACACTATTGCGAAAGATAAACGCCGAATCGACCCCGGCATTTTGGCCAATAATACGCAAAGCCCGCGACACGGCCACCTCCATATCGGCATGACCAATCAACTCACGCACCGCACCGGCCACCCCTTCGAGGATGCGATCGCGACGGAACACCTCAGCCATTACCTCTTTTTGTTGCGAAACATCCACCATCACGCCCTGCACCAACAGGTTGTCACCCGACGGATCGTTCAAAAAGGCGCCCTTCTCGTGCAACCATCGTTCGTAGCCCCGATTGTCGATGATTCGATACTCAGCTTCGTACTGCCCCCCCGACAGCTGGGCTGCTAAAAGCGTTTTACGGAGCCCATCCCGGTCGTCGGCCACCACCAAATCCATGAAATGGCGTTTGCCGTCTATAAGCAATTGCTCGTTGTATCCGGTAATCTGCTCAAAGCCATCACTGAGAAACAACATGGTACGCGGCCCATCGAGACGTCCCTTGAACACAATCCCTGGCACACTCTGCACCATGTTACTAAAGGTCTCACGACTCTCGGCCAACTCCTTATGAGCCTCGCGCAAAAGCGAAATATCTGTAGACAGCGAACAGACCGACATGATTTCGCCATTGGAATCAAAAATGGGAAACTTATTGGTCAAATAAATGAATCGTTGCTTGTTAAAGACAAACTCATTCTCGAATTGAATGGCACGGCGGGCGTCAATCACTTGTTGATCGGACTGAGCAAAAAGGGTCACCAAAGACTCATCAAACAAATCGTCATCCTTTTTCCCAATCACCTCGCCCAAGCTTTTTTGGAATGTTCGAAGCCAGTTTTCGTTGGCCAGGGTATAAAAACCATCCACGGTTTTAACCGAGATAAGCGAAGAGTTGTTTCGGATGATGTCCTCAAGAAAATTACGACTTTCGGTAAGCTGTACTTCGGCAAGTTCACGTTCTTCTTCATCCTTCCGAATTTGACGGGTAAACAAGAAAGCCAGCAACCCACTGCTGATAACGCCCAACAAAACTAAAAACACCACCAGGCTCACCACCCGGGCACGCAACACATCGATGTCATTCATGTAAAGATTCTTGGCATTCTCACCATAATCTTCGATGCGCTGAGCCATGGCCAACAATTTGTTTTCGACCAGGAATTGCCGCTCGCGGGCATTGATTAAACCATCTTGGGCTTCGCGATAGCGCAACAGATGAAACTGCACCAATCGAAACATCTCACTGACAGCCGGATGCATGGAGGCATGATTCAACCCTCGCGAAAAATCGCTCATTTTTTGCATGATGACATCCAGCGAGTCGCGCGAAGAACGAGGCAGTTGTTTCTTTGCCCCCGCCTGATCAATCATCCCCAGCTGATAGAGATGAGCCATGATGGTTTTAGAAGCGTGAAGAATGTTCTGCTTTTCATCGACCGACAGCACACGCATTTGCCAAACATGGTTTCCAAAAAGAAGCGTATCAACAGCCGTCATGATATTCTCAACATCGTTGCGGTAGCGCATCTTAACGCCTTCAAGACGGGCATACTCGTGAATCAAACGGGTGTAATCGTCCATCAAAACAGGAATGGGCTTGAGGTTTTCAATTAAGCGACTGCTGCCGTTTTGCTTTTGAATATCGCGAATGGATGTCTCGATGGACGTGGTGAGACTGTCGATGGTCACAAACGAAAGCGCCGGATTGGTCAACAACCGAATGCTTTTTTCATTGATACGAACCTGATAAATATGTGAAAGCAAGTTATTAACCTCATCAGACGACTCCATAAGGTTGTTGATGCGTCGTACCGACTGCACGCTCATCATTCCCACAAAAATGAGAATCAACAAATTGACTGCAAAGCCAATCAAAACCTTTCGGCGTACCGACCGCAGCCGAAAGTTTCGTGTAATGGACATACGTGACATGCTTTTTTTTTACGAATAATGCTTTCACACAAGAGATTTGCGCGACCAATCTTACAACAACAATTAACTGAAAATGTAATTTTTTTACCCTTTAAATATCGCAGAAAATATTGGAACCAATAAAAGAAAATTGAAAGGAATGGATTAGGGCAACAAAAAACTGCTTTTTTAACTAATTTGCGGGCAGAATCAAACACGCTGCAATCCTTATGAGACGGCACCCAATGACCATTCGTTTCGCCATTCGAGTGCTGCTGATTACCATGTTGGCAATCATCCGCCCCGCCTATGCCCAATATTCACCCAAATATGAGATGCGGGGTCTGTGGGTAGCCACAGTCAAAAACATCGACTGGCCATCGAAACCGGGCTTGCCGGTTGAAGAGCAAAAGAAAGAAGCCATCCGCATCCTCGACAAGGCGCAAAGTTTGAACTTCAATGCCATTTTCTTACAGGTTCGACCCACCTCCGATGCATTTTACCAATCGTCGTTTGAACCTTGGTCCATTTACCTGACCGGCACATCGGGCAAGACGCCACAGCCTTTTTACGACCCCCTGGCTTTTTGGATTGAACAAGCGCATGCTCGCCAACTTGAACTTCATGCCTGGATCAACCCATACAGGGCTAACATGTCGGTGAACGAACCCATGTCGCCGACACATCCGGTAAACCAAAACCCCAAATGGTTTGTGACCTACAACGGACGCCACCAATACGATCCGGGCATCCCTTCGTGCCGCCGACACATCGTAAACGTGGTTCGCGAACTGGTTCAAAACTACAACCTCGACGGCATTCACATGGATGATTATTTTTATCCATATCCCAAAGAAGGTGAGACATTTGCCGACACCATGTCATTCCGCCTTTACAACCCAAAGAACTACCTGCCCTTCCAGAAAAACGACTGGCGACGTGAGAATGTTGACACCACCATTGCCATGCTCTCGCAGGTGATTCGACAAACCAAACCACACATCTCGTTTGGCATCAGTCCGTTTGGAGTGTGGCGCAACCGCAGTGACGACCCCAACGGCTCCGACACCAGAGCCGGCATTACCAACTACGACCACCTGCATGCCGACATCATAAAATGGCTCAAGGAAAACTGGATAGATTATGTCGCACCCCAAATTTACTGGGATCAAAACCACAAATCGGCCGGATTTAACACGCTCATCCATTGGTGGGCGGCCAATTCATGTCAGAAACCGCTGTTTGTAGGGCATGCATTGTACCGGCTCAACAAAGAAGCAGCCCCATGGGACACCCCTAAAGAATTGCTTTCGCAAATCAACATCTCCCGAAACACGCAAGGCGTATCGGGCAGCATCCACTTCAGTGCCAATCACCTGTTTCGTGAACTTAAAGGCTTTCAGGACTCGCTAATCATCGGGCAATATAAACACAAGGCGTTGGTTCCGGCCATGACAGCCATCCAACCACCCCAATCGGATCCGGTGGAACTCAAACGCATGTGGCAAGGCGTGAAGTGGGACACCCCCACAGACATTGACCACAACACCCGTTTTGTGATTTATGCTTACAAGGCCACATCGCAAGACCCCCTCAACAACGGCGCCAACATCGTAGGCATCACGCGCGAACGACAAATAAGCCTCAAAGACCTGAAACTTCCCCCCGGGATTTGGTACATGAAGGTGTCCATGCTCAACCGATCCAATCAGGAATGGGGTACCAGCCTGCCGCTTCGTCTGATGGTGCGCCAATAACCCCCCAAAAAAAATCACCATGCCACACTCATCAGCCCTGGTCACCGGCAGCAGCAAACGCATTGGTCGTGAAATCGCCATTCATCTGGCTCAAATTGGTTATCATGTGGCACTGCACTGTCATCATTCGACAGATGATGCCCTGGCTCTCTCACAACAACTCACTGTGCTGCATCCCCAACAGATGTTCCCGGTGGTCTGCCACAACCTGGAACATTGGGAAATGGCAGGTACCATATTTTCGCAATTGCCTCCCGAAATGCCTCACGTGCAATTACTGGTCAACAATGCCAGCCTTTTTGAGCCGGGCACGCTCAGCCACACCCCCCCTGAGCAATTGCTTCGCAACCATGCCATCAATTTTTTCGCCCCCTTAGAACTGATGCGTGCCTTCGAGAAACAAACCCCACAAGGGCACATCATCAACATACTGGACACTCAGATTTGCCGCAACACCTCCACACATGCTGCCTACCTGCTGGCCAAAAAATCATTGATGCACCTCACACAAATGGCAGCATTGGAATGGGCTCCCCGCATCCGCGTCAATGCCATTGCACCAGGACCGGTACTACCGGCTACCGATGGACTGCCCAACCGATTCGAAAGCGTGATTAAGCAAAGCCCCATGCAGCAAGCTGTATCTATCGAAACATTACTAAACGGCATCGACTTTCTCAACAGTGCCCCACAAATAACAGGACAAATCATTTACGCAGATTCAGGCAGTCACTTATAAACAAATGTGTGTCCAATGGTGTTATTCCTTCACATTCAACACCTCACACCATGGGCACCTTGCACATCAAAAAACTACGACTTCGAGCCTACATCGGCTTTAACGACCACGAGACAGACAAACTACAAGATGTCATCATCAGCTACAAAATAGATTACGACTCGCGCGAGGCCGCCATCAGTGACAATCCGGCACTGGCACTCGACTACAAAGCCATCAATAAAAACATCATTGCCTTGGTGGACGAAAAAAGGTTTAAACTTCTGGAAGCCCTCACACACAGCATTGCCAGCGTGATTATGACCTACAGCCAGGTTAAAACGACAACCGTTGACGTGGAAAAGCCAAACGCCTTGCGCTTTACCGACAATGTCATCTTCACCCTCACACTGACACGCGATGCTTAACCGGATCATCATCTCCATCGGATCCAACATCGACGCGCACACGCACATTGATGCGGCCATTAATTTGTTGGCTAAACACATGCAAGTAGAGAAAATGGCACCACGATTGGTGACCGCTCCTATCGGAGGAATCCCCCAACCCGACTTTGTGAATACAGCCGTCAGCGGCACGACCTACGAGTCGTTTAACGAACTCAACAAAAACCTTAAACAAATTGAAAATCAAATGGGACGCGACCGAAGTCGCCCTAAATTTGGCCCCCGCGAAATAGACCTCGACATATTAGAATGGAACGATAAAATTGTAGATGACGATTTCACGGAACGAGATTTCTTACAAAAAATATACATCCACCTGAAAAATAAGTAACCTAAGAATAGTATATTGCGTTTAATTTTGAATGAAAGGCTTGAAAACACGCTGCTTTTCGACTTTCAAAGCCAATCGTTCGACAACCACCGACACACTAAACCTCTCGCAATATGTTATTCAAAACTAAATTAAATGACCTACCTATTTCCATCCGTCTGAATGTGTTACTAGGCGGATTTGTCACCTTAATGATTGCAGCACTGGCCGTTTACTCCTATCAAACACATCGCGACCGCATCAACCGTTCCGAGCAACAACTGGCCAACAACCGCATTAATACGCTGGCATCGATTGTTGAACACGAAGTAAACACCAACATCAAACACTTGGAACGATCCATTGCTGTGGCCTGGCAGCAACTTGACAACACGGGAACACTCAAGGAAAACAACTCACGAACGACACCCCTCATCATCACTGACCAACAGACCAATGCCCAATCGACCATTGAACTCCCCGAATGGAAACTGGGCAATCAAACACTGTTGCACAACAACACGCTGGTGGATGAAATCAACCGCCTGACTCACGCCTCGGCCACTGTCTTTCAAAAAACAGCACACGGCTTTGTGCGCATCGCCACCACCGTGAGTAGAAGTGACGGCAGCCGAGCCACGGATACCTACATCAATTACGACTCCCCCGTGGCACAATCCGTCAACAGTGGAACACGTTTTAATGGACGTGCCATTGTGATGAATCAATGGTATCGTACCATTTACGACCCCATTTATGTGGATGGCGAAGTAAAAGGCATGTTATACATTGGCGTTCCGGAGAAGGATCTGTCGTCACTACAAAAATTGATGACTGAATTTGGGGCTGACGGTTCACAACCGTTTATCCTTGACCAGGCAGGCAATTTGATTCTGTCAGGAACTCAGCAGGACATTCAACCTTTGATCGCAGAAGTGAACCGACTGACCGGCAACGAAGCCCGCCGCGACACAATATCAAACAACGGGAACTGGCTCTACTTCAAATCCATGCCGGAGGTTGGATTGAAAATCGCCATCCGCTCGGACGTGAACAGCATCAACAAAGAACTACGTTCGCTTTTGCTCAAAATTCTACTGAGCGTGTTCATTGCCATCCCCGCATTTATCGTATTACTGACACTGCTGAATCGAGGCATCATACAGGGAATTCAACAAGCCACCGTATTTGCGGCAGAAGTGGCTCAGGGACAGCTCACCGGACACATTGCCATGAAACGCCAAGACGAAGTGGGACAACTGGCTCAATCGCTTGATAACATGGTGGTAAAACTGCGTGATATTGTGACCAACGTTTCGGGAAATGCCGACGCGGTGGTCAACTTGGGAGGACAACTCAATTCTGCCTCGTTGCAAATGTCTGAGGGAGCAAACGTGCAAGCCTCAGCCGCCGAAGAGGTCTCTTCGTCGATGCAGGAAATGGCGGCCAACATCATGCAAAACTCCGACAACGCCCAATCGACAGGCCACAGCGTTGCACAGGTGGTGAAAGCCGTTGACGAAAGTGCACGATTAACGGTAGATGCTGCCGAGATCATGGAAGATGTCAGCCGAAAGGCCTCCGTCATTGGCGACATCGCCCGCCAAACCAACATACTGGCTCTAAATGCGGCCGTAGAGGCAGCGCGGGCAGGCGATGCAGGTCGCGGGTTTGCCGTAGTGGCCGCCGAAGTGCGCAAATTGGCTGAACGCAGCCGAATGGACGCCGAAACCATTGCCGAAGCCATTGCCCGCGGCACCACCCTCACACAACAAGCCGGCGAGCATCTCACCCAGATACTACCGGCATTAAACACCAGCAACCATAAGGTACAAGAAATTGTGGCTGCCGGACAGGAACAAGCCATTGGCGCCGATCAGGTAAACTCAGCATTGGTGGAACTGAACCGCATCACCCAGCAAAACGCGGCCATCTCAGAAGAAGTGGCATCGGGCACCACTGACATGAACCATATTGCCATTGAATTGAAACAAACCATCGGCTTTTTCAAAATTTAAAATAGCCATGAAAATGGTCCTATCAACAAAAACATGGAATTTACTCAACAAAAACAATGAGTTGATGTAAAAACAAAAACACCAGAGAGCCCAATCCGTACAAAATTCGGTGTCGGATTTGACTCGTCCGATATTGCCACTCATATGATCAAGAAAAAACTGCCGGACGCACATTCCGGCAGTTTTTGTTTTACACAACTCACAACCAAAAGATTGGCCAGACACACTCTTTTCATCTTCATGCCATACATTCGTCGTTCAGAATGATTTATATCCAAAAAATTGAACTAAATTTGCGGCTCAAAATAAAAGAAACCGCAACGTAGCGGCCGGCATACAACCATGAATGGAACCCCAGAGAATGTGCTGTAAGCTGAAAAAGACAAAAAAGTATGACGACATTTAAAGAAACTGGGCTGAGTCCGGAAGTATTAAAAGCCATTGACGAATTAGGCTTCATCACCCCCACCCCCATTCAGGTTCAAACCATCCCCACCCTGTTAAAATCAGAAAAAGACCTGGTTGCACTGGCACAAACAGGAACCGGCAAAACCGCCGCATTTGGTCTGCCCATCATTGACCAGGTGCAAATAGGCGAAGCCACCGTACAGGCACTTATTTTGTGTCCCACCCGTGAGCTTTGCCTTCAAATATCTGAAGATCTCAAACGCTTTTCAAAATACCGCAGAGGCTTGGATGTCCAAGCTGTTTATGGCGGCACGGAAATCCGCAACCAAATCAAAGCCATCAAAGGCGGCTGTCAGGTGATTGCCGGCACCCCGGGTCGTGTCAATGACCTGATTAACCGCAACATCCTCAAGCTCGACAACATCAAATGGCTGGTTTTAGATGAAGCCGATGAAATGCTCAACATGGGCTTTAAAGAAGAGTTAGATGCCATCATTGGCAGCACCCCACAGGGACGCCAAACACTGCTTTTCTCGGCCACCATGTCGCCCGAAATCTCGGGTATGGCTAACCGATACATGCACAACCGTGACGAAATCAGCGTGGGTTCAAAGAACTCGGGTTCAAAAAACATCACCCACAGCTATTTCATGGTACATGCACGTGACCGTTACGACGCACTGAAACGATTGGCTGATATCTATCCCGGCATCTACGGCATTGTATTTTGCCGTACCCGCCAGGAAACCAAAGACATTGCTGAGAAACTCATCTCAGATGGCTATAACGCCGAAGCCCTGCACGGTGACCTCTCACAGGTGCAGCGCGACAACGTGATGGCACGCTTCAAATCGCGTCACCTTCAGATTTTGGTGGCAACCGATGTGGCAGCCAGGGGGATTGACGTGAATGAACTGACACATGTGATTAACTATAACCTTCCCGACGACCCAGAAGTGTACATCCACCGAAGTGGGCGTACCGGACGCGCAGGACGTAAAGGCGAATCCATTGCCATTATACACACCAAAGAAAAAGGAAAACTACAGTCAATTGAACGACTGGGAAAAATATCATTTGAACACCGTCAGGTTCCCAATGGCCCTGAAATTTGCCAAAAGCAGTTGCTCCACTTTATCGAAAAAGTAGAACAAACCGAGGTGAATCAGGATCAAATCAGCCCATTGATGGACGAAGTATATGCCAAATTGGCTAATATTGACCGCGACGAACTGATCAAACGCTTTGTCACAGCAGAGTTCAACACCTTGCTGGATTACTACAATGACTCACCCGACTTGAACGTCCGCAAAGAAGACGGACGCAATGAACGCAAGGGCGGCAAAGGCTACACCCGCATGTTTATCAACCTGGGGAAAGCGAGCAACTTTAATCCACCGTCACTCTTCAATCTTATTGAAAGCTACACCGGCAAACGAGGCATTGATTTGGGACGCATTGAAGTGTTAAGAAATTTCTCATTCTTTGAAATCGCCCCGGAGTGGGTGACCCCAATCGTAAATGCCCTCAACAATCAGACATACAATGGCGAGCGTCTGTTGGTAGAACCGGCAGCAAGCAAAGGAGAAGATGAACGTCCCGCACGTGCCAAGGGCGAAAAACGCTTTGGCTCCAAGTTCTCGGGTAAAAAAGAGTATCAAAAAGATTTTAAAAGAGACTTTAAAAGCGACAAAAAACCGCGCTCCTTTAAACGCAAATAATCATCACAAAGCTGTCCTCACCGACAGCTTTTTTTTTGCTTTTAAATGATCACAAAGGCTTAATAGACATCACACTCAGATTAAAGGGGAGATTTAGACACACGAAAGAGATCCCAATCCAATGTTGTTTAGTTCGTGATTTGCGATTATTTCTACCAATTCTCATGTTTCAAAACACTTATCGGAGTAGACTTCTCTAGTTCTTTTATTGTGCCTATGGGCACCATCGCTCGGTAGATGAAGGTAACCAAACCATCTTTCGCCCCGATTGGGGCGAGAGGTAAACGATTCCTCCCAATGCTACCGATATTTGGCTCCTATGGGGTCACTAAATGTTTTGCACGTGTAAAGTAAGCAATCAAAGGGTCGTTGAACTGAATCGTTCAGTTTCTTAACCAAACGAAATTGTTTCCTAATTACTGAAAGCATCTCATTAAGATAGGTCAGCCCCCTCGTTATCACTGTCAAACAATTTACACAGCACTATTTCAAGTTCATTTTTAGGGTCAACTCAATTTCGTTGCGCCACAGTTCACGAGCAACCACCTCTGACTCTAATGCCTCGAATAAATGCTTACGCACACAAAGACGGTAATGGCCAGGTGGCAAAAAACAGAGAAATTCGCCATTAACCGTTGTGGATAAACGATTAAACTCCCTCCCATCAGGCATCACAACCGTCACCAACGCAGAACCGACCGGCTGACCATCAACATCAATCACCTGCCCTTGCAAACGAGTATAAATCAATGGTCTCAGCAACGACACCCGATAGATGTCGTCGCCTCCTTGCCCTCCCGGGCGATTGGAGGTTAAAAAACCATTCTTCATATCGGGAAAAAGAAACAGGCCGGTATCATCGCAGGCACTATTGAGCGGGACACCCAAATTAAATGACATTTCAAAACCACCTGAACGCTCAACGGAATAGAACAAATCGTAGCCGCCCAAACCCGGCCAACCGTTGGACGAGAAAAAGAGCAGCCCGTCGGCGGTTAAAAAAGGAAAACACTCGTTGGCAGCAGTATTGACCCCTTCTCCAAGATTTAGGGGACGTCCCCAAAAACCGTTGCGAAACTCACTCATGTACAAATCCAACCCTCCTTTACCGCCCGGCAATTGAGCAGAAAAAAACAGTCGCCGGCCATCACTCGACAAACAAGCATGCGCCACAGTCCAGTCATCATCTCCAAAGGGCAAAAACTGGCTGCCGGCCACCTGCCCCTTTTCATCAATAGATAACTCCATCACATCTAAAACCGATATAATGCCCTGGCTGTTGGCTCGATTCCGGGTTATGTAAGCCACATCCAAGCGATCAGACATCCATACCGGCCCATCGTTATAGGGAGAGTTGAAACCTGCGGGAGGTGCCACAACATGTCCGGAATCACGCCCGGCAAGTCTATAAACATAAATATCAAAAAAGGATTGTCCATTGCGAACATCTTTACGATTCACAGGATGAATAACGGCTCGGTTGGACGAAAAATAAAGCCCCCCGCTGCACACAAACGGAGCCACTTCATCATCAAGCCCATTCATCGGCATATTTAACAGCTCACAACGGGCAGAATCACAACTTAGCACATCAATATAAGAACGATAATCTGCGGCAATGCCTGCCATTGTAAAGCCGCTGAGCCGATAAAACTGAGCCAAGAGCTCATGTCCTTCAACAATGTCACCTTTGGCACACAACACCTCTCCGAGCTGCATATAAACCTCGTTGGGTACATTAGGGTGAGACAACGCCCGACGGTACCACAATTCAGCATCGTCCCATTGTCGCAACATCCGATAGGCATCTCCCATGCGCCGGGTGAGGTAATAAGGAGACCCGCCACGTCCGAAAGCCTTTTGATAAAAGACAATGGCCTGCTTGTAATCGTAAGCTGAAAACATCTCATCGCCCCGTTGTAAAAGGGCATTTTGGGCTTCCAGAGGCGACCCAAAACCCATCATCAGCCCAATCACAAAAAAAACGCACCTCCGATAGATCTGTTGTTTCATTGCCATTGATTTAAAAGAACACTCAACATCATTTCATCATCAAAAAAAACGAGGATTGGAAACTTTACGATGTTTAAATACAGGCTCGTACCCCAACATCACCTCATGAGTACCGCCGGCATAACGACGCAAGTCGTTAACCGAATACTCAATGGCGTAACCAACACTCCAACGATCCGAAAGCAATAATTTGACCATCCCGCCATAAGCAGCTCCAAAACGATACATGCCCCCCAACCACAAGCGGTCTCGATAAAGAAGATTGAGATTGGCATCAACCGACCAGGGAGCTGCCTGCGCCACCCGAGCCATCAGGGATGGCTTCAAGCTCCAAACAGCATTTAAGGTTTTGGCCCACCCTCCTGCCACAAAATAGTGACGCACCTCGTGACCGGACAAAATGGCCTGATTAAGCTGCTGCGATGAAAGGTCATTCTCCATTAATTTGGGAACCGAAACCCCGAAAAAAAATCGAGGATGATACAAGTAAAAACCCAACCCCACATTGGGGAGCCAACGCCCTTCGCTTGCAGAAGGATAGGCCGGATCGGCACTTCCCGGCATGGCATGTAACGATGCCCAATCAGTCACCACACGACTAATACCCCCTTTGATGCCCAATGAAAGACGAAGGTCATCCCCCAGCCGAAGCGCATACGCATAATCGGCAAAAAAAGCTGATTGCGACAGAGGCTTTAACTCGTCGTGCACCAGCGATAGCCCCAGACTCACATTGGAACGGGTAAAGGGTGTATGCAAGGTAAAAGCTCGCGTAGCCGGCGCCCCATCAAAGCCCACCCATTGACGACGCATCAACAACATGGCACTCAGCACCCCGCGACTACCGGCATAGGCCGGATTCACCACAAGGGTATTGAACTGATACTGCGAATACAAAGGATCTTGCTGCGCCGTTAAACAGCCACATAAAACCAGCCACATCCCCACAAATACACTCACACATTGCTTCATGCCGGTGATGATTAAAAAAGACACATCAACACTTATCAACGGGGGAGAATGTTATTTTTTCAAATAGACAATCCCCTTCATCAAACGAGACTCAACACCCAAAGTCAACACATAAAAATAGGTTCCTTCGGGCAGCACATTGGTTCCCATGGTCACAGTCGACGAACGACCATCCCAATCGTTACGATAATTATCGGCAACATATACTTGATTCCCCCATCGATTGAAAATGGTGAGCCGATTGATCGGATATTCACGGACAATGGGAATCACAAACCGATCATTGACGCCATCGCCATTGGGAGTAAATGTGTCGGGAACCAACACCCGATTGGTACAGTCATCGACCACATCCAGATGGTTTGGAATTCCATCCCCATCACAATCATCAGTCAACTCCACCGCATCCGGCACACCATCGCCATCAGCATCCGCATCCAGAAAATCGGGCACGCCGTCGCCATCGCTATCAACAGGAAACTGCGTGCAAACATCGGCCACCCCCCCTTCAATGGTATCATCAATGCCATCACCATCACTATCCGCATCGCGATAATTGGGCAGGCCATCACCATCGGAATCACCATCACCATCCACGGCATCGGGAATGCCATCACCATCCCAATCGGAATATTGCACATCAATCAGCACCTGAACCACATCGCACTCCCCCGCCGGATCGCACACCTCATACATGAGCGACTGAACAGAACAGTAACATCCGGGCAACGGACGCCAACGAAGCCACCCCTGCGCACTGAGCGTCACCTCGCCTGCAATTCCGGAGGCATCCACCAGACGACATGATAGTTTGGTGTCATCCACATCGGTATCGTTGATCAAAACATTCCAATTGTATTCCCCGACATCAAAGGCTTCGTAATGATCAGCGTGACCAACCGGGGCGTCATTGACAGGCATGACAGAGATTGAAACAGATGCTTCGGCACACAATGGAAGAATATTATCATCACACACCTTGTACCTTAAATAATCGACACCCCAATAATCAGCATCTGGACGATAAATAATTTTCCCGGCAGAAGCATCCACCGTCGCCCATCCATGCAAAGGAGCTTCCACGACCGTGAGCGATGAGAGCAAGAGGTGATCACGCGAATCGAAATCGTTATCTAATACCGACAACCACATATCTTGATCTTCATTAACAGAAAACAAATCACCAACCGCAACAGGAGGTTGATTGCCTGACACGACATTGATTTCGACATCAGCCTGAGCGCAAAGCCCCCCCACATCACAAACACGATAACGCAACGTTACCACGCCAACATATCCTGCATCACTCTGATAGGACAACTGTCCGTTCCCCAGCACCTCTGCTTTACCCCAAGTGGGAGCAACAATGAGGGTCAATGTAGAGAGATTCAGCCCATCGTCCACATCGCTATCATTATCGAGTGGGGTAAACACAACCCGTTCATCAGTCTCAACCACCAACTTGTCGTTGACAGCCACTGGGGCATCGTTAACGGGGCGCACCTTCAAATAGGCAACTGCTTGCGAACAAGCACCCCGATCATCGCACACCCGATAAGTCAACTCATCGTCACCAAAAAAATCGTTATCAAGCACAACTAACAAACGACCATGCTGTGCATCGACCACCACCTGCCCATGGGCAGGCTGACGAACAACAGAAATAGAGCCGGCATCTAGTTGGCCGTCCCCATCCGAATCATTGAGCAACACATCCACCAACAGCGATTCATCTTCATCCAATTCAAAGAAATCATCCAACGCCAACGGGGCATCATTCACAGGATGAACAGTCAACCGCACCGTTGCACGACCACAATAGCCATCATTATCACAAACCTGATAACTAAACTCATCGACACCATAATAATTAAGAGCCGGATAATAATTCACAAGATGAGAGCGCGCATCAACACTGGCAATCCCATGAGCCGGAGGCACAATGATCATCAATGATGCCCCATCCAAATCTCCCTGCAGGTCACTGTCATTACTCATCACATCCAACGCAATCGATGAATCCTCCGCCACCTCTCCGACATCATCGACAACCATCGGGCTTTCGTTTGAAACCGATATGGCAGCCGAACCACGGTTGCTTTGAACCCCATGAGAATCGACAACCGTAAACTCAAACAGATCCGCACCACTATATGCTGTATTGGGTCGATACACAACAGTCAGAGCCTTCACATCGACACTCACAGTCCCACTTGACGGTAGTTTCACAATTTTGAAACGACTCCAATCAATATCTCCATCCGGATCAGAGGCCAACTGCCCCAAAGGAATCGTCACAGCCACTGCTTCGCGCGTCGTGAATTGCCCGGTCAATGCCACGGGGGCGTCATTAACCGGCAACACCGTTACCCGCACCGTGCCCACATTTCCTATCAGTCCGGTCAAATCCCTGACGGTATAAGAAAATAAATCCTCACCATGGTAATTCACATTCGGACGATAACGCACCACACCATTGGGCTGCACAGATGCATTGCCATGAATTGGATGCGAGAAAACACTCAGCGTGGACGCATCAATATCTCCGCCACTGTCACTATCGTTCGTCAATACATGAATATCCACAAACTCATCTTCCAAAACCGATGCTGCATCAGCCACACACACAGGCGACATGCGGGCAACATCCACCACCACCTTTGCAGTTCCTGAGAGTGCCGGCATCGGAAACCCAACATCGCTCACACGGTAAGTAAATTGGTCTGTCCCCGAAAAACCGGGATAAGGAGTATAAACAATGTTGCCATTGGCTAACACCAAACAGATGCCATGACCGGCCGATTGAACAATCTGCAAGGAAGCTGGATTAATCCCCCCATTGATGCCATCGGCCAAATCATGATCGTTGGCTAAAACCGCCATATTCACAGATGTATTTTCTCCTGTATAATAATGATCTTCCTCAACCACCGGCACATCGTTCACTGGCGTCACTGTCACCAATGTTTGATAAGGTGCACTCGTGGCCTTTCCGTCACTCACCGTCACGGAAACCGTCAGAGCACCTTGAAAATCAACC
>NZ_QKZK01000042.1 GCF_003254275.1 Breznakibacter xylanolyticus
AATGAATTGTTCATTTTCGAGTTCGGATTTGTGTACTACAGATTTTCGCTTTGTAAAGGTAGCGTAATGACGCTAGCTCTCCACTAAACACGGTAATAACCGCTATAGATTCCCGTTTCGGGGTTGGTGCGCATGGATACTTTGAAATACATGCCCCAAAGTAAACATGTAAACCGCTGATATACAATACCCCCTTGTGTACTACAAATGATTTTTCGAAAATTCAGACACTGATTATCAATGTATTACAAAAGCAAATAGAGCAAAAGAGACTATTTTGAGGTGAAAAAAGGTGTTTTTTTAATGAATTTTGGATGGAAAGCTGCAAGATGGGTTAATACAGTAGATAAAGCTTTCAACTCTTATTTGCATTATTTATTAATTTATTCCTGCTTCAGTTGCGAGCGGAAGACGAGTTTGTCTTTTTTGTCTGTTAAAAACGGACATTCATCTATATTGGACGTTTTTTAGTCAATGAAAAGTAACCAATGTGTCCGGTTGACGGTAAGAGAACATGAACCACTGATAACCTTCATCGTGATTTAGCGTAATAAGTAATGACAGAAAAATTGACGGTTATGTTGTACGTGATAATAGGCCTGGTGATGGTGTTGATTGCATTGATTGTTGTGAATCGGCGTATCGGCAGTTGGATGACAGAAAAGTATGGCAAGACAGCTTTAGAAAAGGTTTTATTTGTTCGAGGAGGTGTCTGTCGGAATCAAGTGATTCAGGTGATTAGAGAAATCACATTGCAGCGCTTGAGTGACGAAGAGGCGCTAGATTACTTTTTGAAAATTAAAGGACTTCAGGTTGTTGGTTTAACCGGGCCGGTAGGTTATTGGATGCGTCGATACCTGATGACGGGTACGCGAGCTCGTCTAACATATTTTGAGCAGGTGAAATTTTACGAGGCCTTTTTGAATTTTGTCCCCCAGGAGTGCCATCAAAGCAAGACAGAATATACTTCGTTGTCGACGTTTCCATTGACGGAGGCGACCCAGGAACTCATCCGTAATCCATCATTGATGCGGACGCTGGCGTTTACGGGAACCGGAGATTAGGGATGATGGCAGTGAAACCATGACGACATGACGAACCTGTTGCCGGGTGAGTCTGTGTTCATAGGGGGTTGCCCTCAATTTGTGAAGAAGCCCTTTCAGAAGGCGGAGGATTATGAAAAGGGATGTCCGAGATTACATGCTCATGCTGTGCAGATGACAAGATAAGCATGATTCAGATAATGGAGAGCGTCGATTTGTGAGGGATTCGCGATTCTCACGTGATTCAATTAAAGTGTAAAAGAGCAGCGGAGGGTGGTCATGTGCTGACTACCCTCCGCTGTTATTGTGTATTACGTTATTTGAGTTCAAATTTTGCTTTGCCGATTTGTTTTCCATCGGCGAAAAGATCGATGTCGTATTTTCCGGCCATTAATTCGCCTTCGTCGGCGTCGTATATGATGGCCAAGTCGATGTTTTCACCGCCGTATTCCACGGTTTTTGCAGCCGAGAAATTGATTTGGCTACCTTCGAATGCGAAGCGGTCCTCATCGGCATGAAAGAGCAGCGCGCCATCGGGGCGTTGCAGTCGCATGAAGATTTGTTTCTCGCCCACGGGAGCAGTGACGTTTTTGAGCAGGGTAAAGGAGACTTTGATTTTGTCGGTACGGACGGCCTTGTTGGTTTCCTTATTGCGGTTGTTGAGACCCATGGCCGTGATGCCGTGGGTTTCGAGTTTTGCGGCGATTTCCACTTTTTGAACCAGCGTTTCCTTTTCTTTGGAGAGTTCAGAGTATGAATCTTGAATTTGGGAGTATTGTTGTCTCACTTCTTTGTTTTCCTGCGTCAGTTGTTGGTTTCGCGAGTTGAGCGAGTCGATTTGGACGATGAAATTTCTCATGACGTTACGCAGCGACGAGAGTTCCTTTTTGTATTGGTTGATTTGGGCCGCGTTGGCCGATTTCATGGTTTTAATTTCCTCGAGGAGTTGCGACACGCGTTCACGTTCGCGATCTAAGTGTTGGTTAATTTCAGAGTTGTTGGTTTGTAGAGAGTCGTATTCGAGCGCGAGTTCGCTGTAGTCGCGAGCCAGGATTGCTTTTTCGAGCGTGATTTCGTCAATTTCTTTTTCTTTTTCGACCACGACCACTTTTTTATCAATCATCAAATAGACGACCAGAGCCAATAATAATCCGATGGCAATGAGGAGGTATGTTGTGTTTTTTGTGAATTTGGGATGATTTGATTGATTCATAACATATGAGTTTGTTCTCTGTTTTGTTTTTGTCAAAAGGACAACCTGATTTGTAAAAAATGCAAGGTTTCAGCTTTGTTTGGGCATGTCCAGATGAATGATGCCGCCAAATATAACCCATTTTGCTGCAACGGTCGGTGAGGATGGGTTAAAAAATCATGCGAAAGCCTTCAATTTTGTATGATGGATTGATGCCGGAGGAGGATCGACGAGATGGAATTCTGGTTTGTACTTTAAAAAAAATGGGTTGTTCGTTTTTTACCGTGAATTTAGTCGTTGCTGATTATTTATCCGAATTGGTTTCGTAATGTTTTTGAAGCAACACAGAGTAGGATTAAACGCCGAGGCCCTAAGGCGCTGAGTATTATTGTAACACTTTGCGTTTAAGTGAGAAAGCAGGTAATTCGGAAGGGGTATGTAGTTGTTATGTCAAATAAGAGTTTAAAGTTTATTTATTGCATTAAAATGTGGACACTAATCATCTTAAGGAAAGATAAAATTGATCTTGACGCTGTCATGACCTTATGTGTGCTGTTGTGAGTTTACACGTTAGTGATGGGGAGTTTCATTTAAAAGACACGATTTGTGTTTGATTGTCGGGTGTAAAATAAAAAAAGCCCCGAGAAACGGGGCTTTTATAGATGAAGAGGGAGGGGAATTAACCGCGAATGGCTTTGATACCGGGCAATTCTTTACCTTCCATGTATTCGAGCATGGCACCGCCACCGGTTGACACGTAAGAGATTTGGTCGGCCAGTTTGTTTTTGTTGACGGCAGCTACCGAGTCACCACCTCCTACGAGGCTGTAAGCGCCTTTAGAGGTCGCGCGAGCAACGGCTTTGGCCACTTCGGTGGTACCTTTTGCGAATTTGTCCATTTCGAACACGCCCATGGGGCCGTTCCAAAGGATGGTTTTAGAGTTTTCAATCACATTGCTGAAGATTTTGATTGATTCGTCGGCAATGTCCAATCCCATCCAACCGTCGGGAGTTTCGTTGGTTTTAGATGTGTTGGTGTTGGCGTTCGCATCAAAAGCATCGGCGTTGATGGCGTCAACGGGCAAATAGATTTTCACGCCTTTGGCTTCGGCTTTTTTGAGGATTTCCAGCGCCAGATCCAGTTTATCTTGTTCGCAGAGCGATTTGCCAATTTGACCGCCTTGAGCTTTGATGAAGGTATAAGTCATCCCCCCACCAATGATGAGGTTGTCAACGCGGTTGAGCAGGTTCTCGATCAGGAGGATTTTGTCGGATACCTTGGCACCACCCATGATGGCCGTGAAAGGTTTTTCGGCCTGGGTCAACACTTTGTCCATGGCTTTCAATTCGGCTTCGATAAGGTAACCGAACATGCTTTTGCCGGGGAAATACTCAGCGATCAAAGCGGTAGAAGCGTGAGCGCGGTGAGCAGTCCCGAAGGCGTCGTTCACGTAACAATCAGCGTAAGAAGCCAATTTTTTGGTGAAAGCCTTTTGTTTTTCTTTGATGTCAGCTTTGGCAGCTTTTTTCTCTTCGTCGGTGGCTGTTTCGGGCAAACGTGGTTTCCCTTCTTCTTCGGCGTAGTAACGGAGGTTTTCGAGCAAGAGCACTTCACCGGCTTTCAGATCGGCAGCCATTTTTTCGGCAGAAGTACCAGCGCAGTCATCGGCAAATTTCACTTCGCGACCGATGTGAGCTGTCAGACAAGAGATGATGTGCTTAAGCGAGTACTTTTCCTCAACACCTTTAGGGCGGCCGAGGTGCGACATCAGGATGACAGAACCGCCATCGGCAAGAATTTTTTTGATGGTAGGCAACGCACCGCGGATGCGAGTGTCGTCGGTTACTGCAAAGGTTTGTTTGTCGAGGGGCACGTTAAAATCCACGCGGATAATTGCCTTTTGACCCTTAAAGTTGTAGCTGTCAATTAATGCCATAATGCTATGTGTTTTAGGTTTTCAAAATTAAGGCTCAAAAATACAAATTTTCCACATTCGAGTGTTTTATTATTTTCTACAATTATTGATGAGGTGATAAGTATCAAGATGTGAGTATCAAGAATCAAGGCGGATGGAGGAGGAGACAGTGAGATGAGCTTATGAGAGAGCGGCGATGCCATTAAAGCTTGCGCTTTGCATAAACAGTTGAAGGAATCCGAAAATAAGGGGGAATCGTAGTTTCGTTTAAAGGAATGAATTGTTGATTGAAAAATATTTTTCAGAGTTCACATCCTGCGGTTTTTTGTGTTACGAAGTTGATATTTTGTCTTTTGGATGGAAGTTTTCGTCAAAAAATACTTTATATAATATCAATATTCCGATTTTTGCCGTATGTTTGCTTTTCAAAAAATATTGACTGTCATATGCGGTTTTGTGATAAAGTGGTGATGCTGTGCATAATCCTGATGATTGGTTCATCGGGGATGCATCTTCATGCATCACGCATTGATAGTTTGTTGCAGTTAATGGATCGCACAGTCGGTGATGACAAGCTTCATCACATGTCGGTGTATGCTTTGCAAGTTTCGGACAGTCAGCCTGACAGTTCGAGGCGAATGGGCGCTTTTATTTTAGAACGAGTGGGGCGTAACAATTTTGTGACGGTGGCTCACGCGAACATGGCCATTGGTCGCGCGTTGTTACACCAAGATCATTATTCCGAATCATTTCCTTACTTTCAAGAAGCCGAGCGTGCCTATGAGATGGGGCATAATGTGTCCGGGTTATTAGATGCTTATGTAAATATTGGTCTTGCTTATGGGGCGTTGGAAAGATATTCAGACGCATTGGAGTCCTACATCCGGGCAGAGCAACTAAGTCGTCAACAAGAACTGACAGCATATTTGGCGTATGTTTACACGCTGATGGCTGATGTTCAGATTGCACAGGATGATTTTGAAGGCTATGAGCATCGTTTAGCACAAGCGACCGATCTTTATGAATCGCTGGGCATACGGGCAAAGGTAGCAGAGGTGTCGTGTGATTTGGCCGATGCATTGGTGGAGCGTCATCAATATGAAAAGGCCGAGAGTCATTATTTAGAGGCGTTGTCAGATTTTTGGGCGCTTGATGATGACGGCAATCGGGCGGATGTGTTGTTAGATTTGGGGGTTTTGTATCAAAAGACCGGCGATAGCAAGGCGTTGTTGTTTATACAACAGGCCTTGGATGTTTATCGGGGATTGGGCGATGTATTGGGGCAGGCCAACTGTTATGCCCGAGTTGGAGATGGGATGGTTACACAGAAAGATTATGTATCAGCAGCCCGCGAATATGAAATCAGTGAGCGATTATATGCCCGGATAGATGCGCCACATCAACGAATTGCTAACCTAAAGCACTTGAGTCATGCGTATCGTCAAATAGGAGCGCTTGAAAAGTCATTGTCGATCACCGATCGATGGTTGGTGATTCATGATTCATTGCTTTTGAGTGCGCAAGAGGAAGAGGCCCAAGCAGATGCGTTGCTGCGTACACAACATCAGGCAGAGTTAGCATCTTTACATGATCGACTCGACACCCAATTTTTTTATTTTTTGCTCCTCGTTGTATTGTTGTTGGTGTTGATGACAGCGGGTGGCTTGACACTGTTTTTTTACAGGAGACATGCTGTGGAAGATCAGCGGATGATTGCATTGGATCAGAGTGTGTTGCGGTCGAATATTTCGCCGGGATTGATGTTTCATTCTCTCACAGCCATTCAATCCTTTATATTGGAGAACAAGCAGCGCACAGCCATCGAGTATTTGGGGGATTATTCTAAGTTGATGCGTTTGGTGTTGAAGTACAGTGAAGAAGAATACACCACGTTGTCAAATGAAAAGGAGCTGTTGGAATTGTATTTGAGTCTTCAGGCATTGCGATTTAACGAGCGCTTGAAATATATCATCCACATTGATGAGTCGATCGACATACAAGCCACGTTGATTCCCCCCATGTTGGGATTGCCGTTTTTGGAACGCATCATAGATCGTAGTACCAGTGAAATGGGGAAAGAAGGGATTTTGTGGGTTAGTTTTTCGAAGGTGAATCATTCGATTGTTTATCGCATTCATGACCGTGATATATCGGCGGGTCATTCCGAATTACAAGGGGGTGAGGCCTGGGAGCGGTCGAAGATTTATCAGGATGTTGTTCGTCGTATTCGTATTTTGAATGAAGGAAATGAAACGGTCAATCACATTCGGGTGAATGTTGAAGACATACCGGGAAAAACGTTTACCGGAGTGATGATTGAATTTACGTTGCCTGAATTTACGTTGAATGGCAATGCAGTATCGGTTCGAGATCAGTTGATGGATCACATTCCGCAGTCGTGAGTTATTTGCGTCCGAAATCGGCCGGTATTTCCCCCCAGTTTTCAGTGTCCCATTTCAATACTTGTTGAGTCCAAGTGTTATTGGCCAGCCAATATTCGGCACGTTGAATGATTTGGAAGAGCGCCGTGGTTTGCTGATTGATTTCCAGTTTAGAGTTGCATCGTTTTCGTCGGAGCCAGCTGAGGGCTGTTTCGGAGTCGGTGTAGAGCGGGATGTTTAGATTTCTCTTTTTTAGTTCAGCCAGTCCGTGCACGATGGCCAGAAATTCCCCAATGTTGTTTGTTCCGAGTTCATATTTTTGGTGAAACCATACCTGTCCCGAGGCTATGTGCACGCCGCGGTATTCCATCACGCCGGGGTTTCCGCTGCAAGCGGCATCCACGGCCAGGCTGTCGATGATGTAGTTTCCTGTTTTGTTTTGAAGAGACGGATGAGGGGGATTTTGTTTGGTGTCAGCATTTGGGGCGCCGTTGGCGAGCGCGTTTTGTGCTTCGACGAGCGTTGCAAAGCCCATGTATTTTGCATTCGGAAAACCCTGAGTCATGGCTTTGCATTCGTCCCAGGTGCGGTAGATTCCGGGTTTAAGACCAATCCAAACGACGTAGAAGTTTTTTTTTGCCATGACGGAAGTGTGAGGTAATAAAAATCAGGCTCTATTCTGATTTGTGTGGGTAATAATAAGTGTGTATTTACTCAGACCTATATTTCGTGCCCTCAAGCCGGGCGGGCTCTTACTTTTTGGCTACAGCCCCAAAAAGTAAGCAAAAAAGGCCGCCGCTGACGTAAAATGGCTAAAAATCATAGGCCTTCGCTAAAATCTGCGAACTCGCAAGCTCAAACAGCGCATATTTTTTAACGCTCAGGCCTATGATTTTTTTAACGCCATTTTCCGAAGGCGGCTTAGTTACCTTGTTTGATTTCGTGCTTTCATGTTTGTTTACCCATAGAATTCGACATAGAGCCAAAAATCATTTAAATCAGCCCACCGTGGGGGGGGGCGAATGGGGAGGCACAGTCGTTGGATTCTTAAAGGTTTATGACGAATGAAAGATTCAATTTACATCCATTGTTTTCATAGAGATCCAGATCCCTCATCTGCATTCATTGTGCAAAGATAAAAAAAAGAGGGTGGCCGTTGCCACCCTCCGTTCAGATACAAACAAAAGTACAAAAGTTGATCGGTTATCCGCATTTCGACGAGCCGCAGCTTTGGCAAATGAGACATCCTTCCTGATAGATGAGGGTGTCGGATCCGCAGTTTTCGCAATGCCCTTTTTTGGCCACTGTTCCGTCGGGGATATATTTTTTGAGGGCGCGTTCCACGCCGTTTTTCCAAGTGTTGATGCTTTCGTTATCGAAGTGCAGACTGGCCACGAGGTTGAGCACGTCTTCGATGGCCATGCCATGACGCAACACGCCTGAGATCAGTTTGGCGTAGTTCCAGTATTCTTTATTGAATTTATAGGAAAGGCCTTCGATGGTGATTTTGTATCCGTGTTTATTGTCGTATTGGAAGTCGTAACGAGTGGTTTCCTCATCTTCCTTGTTTTTGATGATGCGGCCGCTGGTCACGCTTTTTGGGATGAGGATGCCATCTTCGTCATCGGCCAACCCAGTAAAGACCTCGTAAGGACGGCCATCGAGCAATCCCACGAATGCAATCCATTTTTCTTTGTTGTTTTGGAAACGCACCACATCAGCCTCGAGCACCTTTGGACGCGTTGAGGAGAATCGGGCGATATCTTCCGATTCTTTTTTCTCTTTGTTGCCGGTATCGGCCACCAGAACGCCGGCTCGACAGCCGTCGCGGTACACAGTCACGCCCTTGCAACCGCTTTTCCATGCTTCGACGTATAGACGCCCTACCAGTTCTTCGGAGGCATCGGCCGGGAGGTTGATGGTTACGCTGATGGAGTGGTCGACCCATTTTTGGATTTCGCCCTGCATGCGCACTTTGTTAACCCAGTCGACATCGTTGGAAGTGGCTTTGTAATAGGGTGATTTTTCGATGAGCGCATCCAGTTCCGTTTGGTTGTAACGTTTGGTCACGTCGTAACCATTGGCTTGCATCCAGGTCACGAATTTGTGGTGGAACACAATGTATTCTTCCCAGCTGTCGCCCACTTCGTCCACAAAGTCAACGCGCACTTTTGGGTCGTTGGGGTTAACTTTTCGGCGGCGCTTGTACACGGGCATAAACACGGGTTCGATGCCCGAGGTGGTTTGCGTCATGAGGCTTGTTGTGCCGGTTGGGGCAATGGTCAGCAGGGCGATGTTTCGGCGTCCGTACTGGCGCATGTCCTCGTAGAGTTGCTCGTCGGCAGCGCGCAGACGTTGGATGTATGGGTTGTTGCGTTCGCGATCGAAATTGTAGATTGGGAATGCGCCACGTTCTTTGGCCATATTCACCGAAGAACGGTAAGCTGCCAATGCGGTGTTTTTATGAATTTCGACAGAGAAGTCAATGGCGATGTCACTTCCGTATCGGAGTCCCAAAGCAGCCAGCATATCTCCTTCGGCGGTAGTTCCTACGCCGGTGCGTCGGCCTTCGATGGCTTTTTTGCGGATGTTGAGCCATAGGTTGCGTTCCACGGCTTTGATTTCGGGATTTTCGGGGTCGGCATCAATTTTTTCGATGATGGCGTCAATTTTTTCGAGCTCCAGGTCGATGATGTCGTCCATGATGCGCTGAGCGAGCATCACGTGTTGGCGGTACAGGTCAAAGTTGAAACGAGCTTCGGGAGAAAACGGGTGCTCTACATACGAGTATAGGTTGAGAGCCAGCAATCGACAACTGTCGTAAGGGCAGAGCGGTATTTCGCCGCAAGGATTTGTGCTCACAGTGCGGTATCCCAGGTCGGCGTAGCAGTCGGGAACCGACTCACGGATAATGGTGTCCCAGAACAGGATGCCTGGTTCGGCCGATTTCCATGCGTTGTACACGATTTTGTCCCAAAGAGCTTTAGCATCAATGTTTTTGGTGTACTTGGGCTGATCGCCGTCGATGGGGTATTGTTGGGTATATTGACGTCCTTTGGTCACAGACTGCATGAAGTCGTCGTCAATTTTTACAGACACATTGGCGCCTGTAATTTTACCTTGTTCCAGTTTGGCGTCGATGAACGATTCCGAGTCGGGGTGTTTAATGGAAACGCTGAGCATGAGGGCGCCGCGTCGGCCATCCTGAGCCACTTCGCGGGTTGAGTTGCTAAAGCGTTCCATGAAAGGCACGAGCCCGGTAGAGGTGAGGGCTGAGTTTTTAACCGGCGAACCTTTCGGGCGGATGTGAGAGAGGTCGTGGCCAACGCCGCCGCGACGCTTCATCAGTTGTACCTGCTCCTGGTCGATTTTCATGATGCCACCGTACGAGTCGGAGTTGCCGTCGTTGCCAATGACAAAGCAGTTTGAAAGGGAAGCGATTTGGTATTCGTTTCCGATGCCGGTCATCGGGCCACCTTGAGGGACGATGTAACGGAAGTCGCGCATCAATTCAAAAATCTGGTCTTCGGACATGGGGTTCGGATACCGCTTTTCGATGCGAGCGATTTCAGCAGCCAGACGTCGGTGCATGTCGTCGGGGGTGCGCTCGTAGATGTGACCGTCGGAGTCTTTGAGTGCGTACTTGTTCACCCAAACGCGAGCTGCCAGTTCATCGCCTTTAAAGTATTCCAGGGCTGCATGAAAGGCTTCGTCGTTAGAGTAGGTCTTTTTCATAAGGGTCAGATTGAGTTCTTGCGTTGCCATGATGAGGTTAATTTTTTAAAGATGTAGAAATATGGGGTTTAAAGATTTTAATCTTGTTGATTTTTGTGAATGCAATTTACGCATTAGTTTTTGAAACGGACAAACTGCAGAGTGTTAAAAAACGCCCCCAGTTTTCAAATATATAGTTCAATAGGCAGAAAAACAAGGGGTATGCTTGTTGATAACTTCGTGAAAGTTGTCCGAAATTGAAATTGTTGAAAAAAAAACGGTTTAAAAATTTTGTATTGATTCAAGTTTTGTAAGTCGGGTGAAATCAGTTTCAAACCGCCGATTTCATGAGGCTGCAGCGCTATGTTGTTTGTTTTTTTAGCCCTATTGTTGAAACGGGAGGGACGTTTTTTAGGCGTTGTTAAAATGGCGTTATCATCAAATAATGTTGGAATGAGTGGATGATTAATCTCTACTTTTGTGCGATTATCAATAAGTGAGAGATATGTTGTCGTTGCGAATTTTTTTTCAGGAGCGCCGTTTTTTTGCTCCGGCCTTTATGTATTTGTGTTTTGCGATGGTGTTTAGCACCTGGGTTGTGTACATTCCTTATTTGGTTTCGAAGCTTCATATCAGTGAGATGGAGGTTGGCACGGCTCTTTTTTGTGCCTCTGTAGGTTCGTTTGTGATGATTCCGTTGAGTAATCGTCTCACCGATTTGTTGGGGGTGGGTCGTCAGGCCTTTATAGGTTTCGTGTTGTATGGGACATCGTTGTATGGCATCTTTTCGGCGCCAACGTATCATTGGTTGTTGGTAGCTTTGTTTTATTATGGGATGACGAGTTCTGTGTTTGCCATTGCGTTAAACTCGTTGATTGCCGAGATTGAGCGACGAGCAGGTAAGTATATCATGACCGGGAGTCACGGGTTTTGGAGCATTGGTGGCATCATAGGAGCCTCCATTGGCGGTTATTTGGCCGGACGTTTTGGTCAGCCGTTGTTGCATGTGACCGTTTTATTGGTGTTGTTGATAGCGGCGCAGCTACTGTTTCGGAAAGAATATTGGAATATCAAAGGCGAAGCACGCCGCAAGGGAGGGAGCGGTCATTCCGTGTGGCGTCCCTTGTTATTGATTGCCTCTATAGGGATGATTATGCTTGCTTCCGAAGGTGCCATTGCCGATTGGAGTGCTTTATTTCTGGAGAAGGAGGTGATGGTGAGCGCCGAGTATTTGGGTTTTGGGTATGCGTTGTTTGCAGGTGGGATGGCCGTGGGGCGATTTACCGGTGATGGGTTGAGTGCCCGTTTTGGTTCGTGGCGTCTGTTGGGGATGGCCATTGGCACCAGTCTGCTGGGTTTTGTGCTGGTGTTGACCGCGCATTCCGTGGGTGTTTTTGCCGGATTTTTGGTTGTGGGATTGGGATTCTCCATTGTTGTGCCCGAGATTTATCGTTTGGCGACCAATATTCCGGGGATACGACCCGCGGACGGTATTTCGTTTATCGCGGCGTCATCTAATGTCGGGTTTTTGGTTGGTCCGGTGGTGTTGGGTTTTGTGGCGCGGATGTATTCGCTGTATGTCAGTTTTATTTTGCTGACTGTGTTTGTATTGGGGGCTTTTGTGTTGGCGTTTGCCGGGCGGAGAAAAGATGTGGCGAAGTGAGGTGGTGCTTTAAAACATCTTTCTCAGTGTAATTAAATAAGAACTGACACTGATTTGTAGTGAGATAGGATGAGATTAGTGAGGAGAGGAGATCTCAGTGCAACAACGGAAAAGAGTTATTTAGAAACATCAATGGCGCTGAGTTGATTTTGGTAATGTCTTGTTTTGCAATGGGCACAAGGAACTCGTCAATGATCGTGCTTCATAGAGAGTAAAGCATACTTGCGGCTTGGTTCGTGTGTTTGTTGTTTTGGGTGTGAATTTATTTTTTGGTTTTTTGTCCACGAATTACACGAATTACACGAATTACACGAATTACACGAAATTTCCCTTCGGTTATCGGCCTTGGCGTTTTGTAAATCACAGAGTTTGGTTTGAACACAGAGTCAGAATAAACGCAAAGGCGCGAAGGCGCTGAGTTATTTTGTTACGCCATGTGTTTAAATAACAAAGCAGATAGCTCAAAAGAGTTATATAGTAGTGACAGGGGCTAATTCGTCGAATTTGGATATTGTGATGGCAACTATGATGTTGCTGGTGTGCTCTTTCACTTTTGCGCTTTGCCCAATAATCATGTTTCTGAGTGTCTCCGATCGGCGTCATGGATGTTGCATGAGTCGATAACTATCGTGAGTTGCTATGACATAGTGTCTTGGTTTTCAAAAACCTCGCTCATGATGAGTTCGGTGGCGCCGCGCATAGAGTTGACATATTCGCCGGCTTTTTCGCCCGATTGAATGAGGAATTCAGGGTTGCTAAAGAATTGTGTAAAGTAGTCGTTGAGGTCGTCGTAGTTGTTGATGGTGAATCCGCCGCCCACGTGAATGAGGTCGATGGCTTCTTTAAATTTTTTGTGGTTGGGGCCAAAGACAACCGGTGTTGAGTATGTGGCTGCTTCGAGGGTGTTGTGGATGCCTTTGCCGAATCCGCCGCCTACGTATGCCACGCTGCCGTAGCGATAAATCGACGAGAGCATGCCAATGGTGTTGAGCACCATGACTCTGAAATTTTCGACCCCGTGAGGTGCTTGTGTGTATCTGAAATGAGGTACCCTGAAGAGCGTTTCAAGTTTTAAGATGTGTTCGTCGTGTACCTCGTGGGGGGCGATGATGAGTTTGACGTTTGGGTGTGAGTTGATGTATTTGGCTAACAGGATTTCATCTTTGGGCCAAGTGCTGCCGGCGACAATTACTTTGTCGCATCCCTGAGTGAATTTTCGGGCGATTTCCACTTCGCGCGAGAGGGAAGCGATTTCCCACACGCGGTCGAAGCGCGTGTCGCCACACACGACGGCATTGTCGTATCCGGCTCGTTTGTAGAGATCCAACGATTTTTGATCCTGCAGGTAAAATTTGGAGTAACATCCCAGTATTTGACGGAACCATTTGCCATACCATTTGAAAAAAGGTTGGTGTTCGCGAAAGATCACCGATACGCCATAGATGGGTATGTTTCGTTTTTTGAGTGCGCTCAGGTAGTGAAACCAGAATTCGTATTTGATGAAAAAGGCCATTTCGGGCTTGATGGTATCGATGAAGCGTGCAGCGTTGCGAGGGCTGTCGCCCGGCAGGTAAAAGATGTGATCGGCCATTGAGTAATTCTTGCGCACCTCGTACCCAGAAGGGGAGAAGAAGGTGAGCAGTATTTGTTTGTCGGGGAATTGTTTCTTGATGGCTTCGATCACCGGTCGTCCCTGTTCAAATTCGCCCAAAGAGGCGGCATGAAACCAGATGACGGGCTTGGTGAATCGCATATAGGAGAGCTTTTTCATGGTGTCCCTACGTCCATGAACCAGCAGTCGCGCTTTGTGGTTGAACAGGGCAGCCAGGTGAATCAGGATTTGATAAGCGATTAATCCGATGTTGTAAAGTAGTCTCATGACAATGAATGATAGATGGGCAAATATAGTATTTTATTAGAGCTTGTAGAGGCGTAAGCCTCTCCGGTGTGAAATGAAAAAAGCTCAACTTCAGTTGAAGTTGAGCTTTTCGTACCCAGAGCCGGGATCGAACCGGCACAGGGGTGAACCTACTGGTGTTTGAGACCAGCGCGTCTACCAATTCCGCCATCTGGGCTTGTTGTGGGCACAAAAGTAGAGGAAAGTTTTAATTCTGCAAGGGGTTGGTAGGGGTTTTTTAATTTATTTTTTCAGTTTGTTTGCATCTGTCAGGTTGTGAGTGTGTTGGGATTTGAGGTTTTTTGTTCATGGCGTCATGTCGTGTGTCGATCTTCGGTTTTCAGATGTCTAACATTTGTTTTTTAGAGTCAAAATAAACGCAGAGACGTGAAGGCGCTGAGTTCATTTGAACGCTTTGCGTTTAAATAAAAAGCAGATAATTCAAAGGAGTTATATCGTAGTTTCTTATTGAGTGATGTTAAAGTGGTAAATGATAATACATGCAACAATGTCGTTTAGTTAAGAAAAGAAGACGTGAGACGATGAGACAGATGATGAGATGAGGAAAGATAATTAGAAATCAATGTCGTTTAGTTAAGCCCCAACGGGGCGCCGGCAATAGAGCAGGGCAAAGCCCTGTTAAATGTAGACAATGAACTCAAGCCCTGAAAGGGCATAAGCTTACGCCCTTTGACTTCGTCGATTTTCAATTTAGGGCTCTAAGATTGAGTTTGCATTCATCGTAGGGCGATGCCCCACGCTACTGCTTATCGCCCTTTCAGGGCTTAACTTAACGACATTGAATCAGAAATGTCTTCTTTGTCTTCACAGTCTTCACAGTCTAATTTATCTGCTATCTTAAATTCTTCTTGTCTATTATTCGATTGTCACTAACTCAATGACATTGCTTTAAGATTATTGATAAAGTGCCTTTTTTTAAAAAAAACAAACCTTTTGGGGATGTTTCCTGTGAAGGGTTACTTTTGTGGCTTCAACAAAAAGCGACGGAGCGTTTACTATTTCTTACTCCGCCACTCCCCGCAAATTATCGTTGTTCCGGTGTTTGGTTTCCATCTCAAATTGAGGTGCGAATTGTGTGTTTGAATTGCCTGACGGTGGTTTAGGCATGGTTGTGATGAAGAGGTTTGTCGTGTTCGCATTTATCGAAGGCATTTTGTGAATCCATTGCATGCATCATTAATGATTTAAAGCGTCAACCGTGATGTGTATCATATATTAAACAAGTATTTAATCTTTTCGATTTTCAGCAGAAAGTCAATTACAAGACCGAGGTCTTGTCGGGTTTAACTGTCGCACTGGTGCTGATTCCCGAAGCCATTGCGTTTGCGATGATTGCCGGACTTTCCCCTTTAACCGGTTTGTATGCTGCTTTTATGATGGGTTTTGTGACCTCCATCTTTGGGGGACGTCCGGGGATGATTTCCGGAGCCACCGGCGCCGTTGCTGTAGTACTGGTGGCGTTGGCCAAGTCGCATGGGCCGGAATATATTTTCGCCACGGTGGTATTGGCAGGCATGATTCAGGTGTTGGCCGGTGTGCTTAAGCTTGGTAAATTTATTCGTTTGGTGCCGATCCTGTGATGTTTGGTTTTGTGAACGGTTTGGCCATCGTGATCTTCATGGCACAGCTCGATCATTTTAAAGAGACAGGCGCAGAAGGGGGGATGCAATGGATGACCGGCAGCACTCTGGCTTTGATGTTGGGATTGGCCGCATTGACGATGCTCATTATTTGGGGACTCCCCAAGCTTACCAAAGCCATCCCCTCATCGTTGGCCGCCATTGTGGTGGTGGCTGCCATTGCCATCGGTTTTGGTGTCGACACCAAAACGGTGGGTGACATTGCATCGATACAAGGAGGATTTCCTCCGTTTCACATTCCTGCCATTCCCTTTAATGTCGAAAGTTTGGGTGTGATATTTCCATACGCACTCATTATGGCCGGAGTCGGATTGATTGAGAGTTTGTTGACGTTGAATTTGGTGGATGAAATTACCAATACCCGGGGATGGGGTAACAAGGAGTGTGTGGCACAAGGGTCTGCCAATATGTTGTCGGGCTTATTCAGTGGCATGGGCGGGTGTGCGATGATCGGGCAAAGCCTCATCAATATCTCCTCCGGAGCCCGTGCCCGATTGAGTGGTATTGTGGCTTCGGTGATGTTGCTGGTGTTTGTGATGTTTGGGGCTCCGGTGATTGAAAAATTACCGATGGCAGCTCTCACCGGGGTGATGTTTATGGTGGCCATAGGTACATTTGAGTGGGCCAGCTTAAAGACCTTTGGTAAGATGCCTGTGGTTGATGTATTGGTGATGGTTGTGGTGGCGTTGGTGACGGTGGTGTTCCATAATTTGGCGCTGGCGGTGTTGATAGGTGTGATTATTTCGGCATTGGCTTATTCGTGGGAAAATGCCAAACGCATCCGTGCCCGCAAATATGTCGATGACAACGGGGTGAAGCATTATGAGATTTATGGCCCCTTGTTTTTCGGGTCAGTTACCGCATTTCAGGAGAAGTTTGACGTTTTGAATGATCCCACCGAGGTGATCATTGACTTTAAGGACAGTCGAGTGGCTGATATGTCGGGCATTGAGGCACTCAATCGCATCACTGAGCGTTATCGCAACGAAGGGAAGACCATACACCTGAAGCACCTGAGTTCCGATTGTCGAATGTTGTTGAAGAATGCCGAGGAGGTGATTGATGTCAATATTATTGAAGATCCTACCTATCGTGTGTTGTTGAATAAACCGGTCGGTAAATAAGTCGGTTTGTTATATGAGTACAAAGTTAAGACTCAACGCAAAGACGCGAAGACGCTGAGTTATTTTGTACCGCCTTGCTTTAAAATAAAAAAGCCGCTGTTGCGGCTTTTTTTAATTCATTTTTTGTCACCCACTAAGGTGATGATGATATTTTATTTGATCATCGACCCGGGTTTAACCATTTCGGAGGGTTGAACAAAGCAGAGTTTTCCATCGGCATTTTCGGCCATGAGGATCATGCCCTGCGATGTGATTCCTTTGAGGTCGCGGGGCGCCAGGTTCACCAGGATGCTGACCTGACGGCCGATTATTTCTTCGGGGGTGAAGAATTCGGCGATGCCCGACACGACGGTTCGTTTGTCGATGCCGGTGTCTACCAGCAGTTTCATCAGTTTTTTTGTTTTGGGCACTCGTTCGGCTTCCAGGATGGTTCCCACGCGGATGTCCATTTTAGAGAACTCGTCGAACGAGATGTTTTCTTTGGCCGGGTCAGCAACACTACAAGCGGCTTGGTTGGCCGCTTTAGAGGCCGCCAGTCGGTCGAGTTGCAGCTGAATTTCGGCATCTTCAATTTTGGCAAAGAGGAGCTCGGGTTCGTTGGTTTGATGTCCCGGGGCGAGCAGGTCGGTGCGTCCGGCGTCGCTCCAGGTGAGGCTGCCTAAGTTTACCATGTTGCGGATTTTGGCGGCGGTGAAAGGCAAGAAGGGTTCACACACGATGCCCAGGTTGGCAGTGATTTGCAGCGACACGTTCATGATGGTTTTGACCCTTTCGGCATCGGTTTTCACCAGTTTCCAAGGCTCCATGTCGGCCAGATATTTGTTGCCCAATCGGGCCAGGTTCATGGCTTCGCGCAGCGCCTCTCGGAAGCGGAACAGGTTGAGCGATTCCTCCACACGAGCCACAATGGCAGTAATTTCGGCCAGCGTCTCTTTGTCGTAGTCCTGGAGTTGGCCAGCGGTGGGGATTTTACCCTCGTAATATTTTTGGGTGAGCACCACGGCGCGGTTTACAAAGTTGCCCAAAATGGCCACCAATTCGTTGTTGTTACGCGCCTGAAAGTCTTTCCAGGTAAAGTCGTTGTCCTTGGTTTCAGGAGCCGCGGCCGTGAGCACGTAACGCAGCACATCCTGCTTATCTTTAAAGTCTTCGAGGTATTCGTGCAGCCACACGGCCCAGTTGCGCGAGGTTGAAATTTTGTCGCCCTCCAGGTTTAGAAATTCGTTGGCGGGGACGTTTTCGGGCAGAATAAACGACCCTTCGGCTTTGAGCATCGATGGGAAGACGATGCAATGGAACACAATGTTGTCTTTCCCGATAAAGTGGAGCAGTCGTGTCTCTTTGTCTTTCCAGTATTTTTCCCAATCGGGGGTGAGTTCTTTGGTGGCCGAGATATAGCCGATGGGGGCATCGAACCACACATACAGCACTTTCCCGTCGGCGCCCTCAACAGGCACAGGCACGCCCCAGTCGAGGTCGCGGCTCACGGCACGTGGTTGCAGCCCTTGGTCGAGCCACGATTTGCACTGACCATACACGTTGGTTTTCCATTCTTTATGTTCTTCCAGGATCCATTGACGCAGAAACGGTTCGTGTTTGTCGAGGGGGAGGTACCAGTGTTTGGTCATCTTCATCACCGGCGTACTGCCCGAGATGGTCGATTTGGGGTTGATCAGATCCAGAGCGTTGAGCGATGTGCCACAGCTTTCGCACTGATCACCATAGGCACCGTCCTTATGGCAATGAGGACAGGTTCCGGTGATGTACCGGTCGGCCAGAAATTGTTTGGCTTCTTGGTCGTAAAATTGTTCAGAAGTTTTTTCGATGAATTCGCCCTTGTCGTAAAGAGTTTTAAAGAAATCGGATGCTGTTTGATGGTGAACCGGCGATGAGGTTCGCGAATAAATGTCGAATGAGATGCCGAATTTTTCAAAAGATTCTTTGATGATGCCATGGTATTTGTCCACCACGTCCTGAGGCGTGATGCCTTCTTTTTTTGCCTTGAGGGTAATGGGCACTCCGTGTTCGTCCGATCCACCAATCATCAACACATCTTCGCCTTTGAGGCGGAGGTATCGCACATACACATCGGCAGGGACATATACGCCTGCAAGGTGGCCAATGTGCACAGGGCCATTGGCATAAGGTAACGCGGTGGTTACAAGCGTTCTTTTGTAATTGTTTGTCATAATTCAGGCAACTCTATTTGAATACACACTCGGATATGCCGGGTTGATGATGATTTTTGAAATAACGGGCGATTCTTTTAAAATTGGGATCGAAGGTGGCAGGCCGACAAAAATGTTTAACTTGGCAAAGATAGTGAAATAGCCTATTCGGTTATCTTTGAGAGATAAGAAAACACCGCGTAAGATATAAACGCAGAGGCGCAAAGACACTGTGTTTTTTTGTTTAGATATTTGTTCGTTTTAGCGTTCACGATGCGACTTTAACTAAAATTCTGAATATATCAATCTGGTGTGTTGGGGTGTTTGTGTCTTTTGGGTTTGAGAGAAGTGAAAGTTAGCGGTTTTCGAGGTTGTGTAAAAAATAGTTAGGATATGATAGTTCCTTCGTTTATAAAAAAGCAGGCCACCTTCGGCTTGGTGGCACCGGCCGGTAAAGTCGCACCAGAAGTGGTGCAGCAGGCGGTGATGGTGCTTCTGGATGCCGGATTTGGTGTCGTCAAGGGGCGTTACATCGATGGTGTCCATCACCAGTTTTCGGCTACCGATGCACAGCGTCTCAGTGATTTGCAGATGATGATGGATGCGCCCGAGGTGGATGTGATCCTATGCCTTCGTGGCGGTTATGGCACCATGCGTTTGGTGGATGGGTTGAATTTTTCCGCGATGGCAGCTCGCCCCAAGTGGCTGGTGGGATTTAGCGACATCACGGTGTTGCATGCAGCCATGCAGCGACAGGGGCTTGCTTCGTTGCACGCATCCATGCCCAAAGGGTGGATGGATGGTCATGCGGTGAGTGATGATTTTTTGCGGCTGATGGATCTCCTTGTCGGCGAATGGCCATTGTATCAAGTCGCACCACATTCTTTGAATCGTGTCGGTGAAGGACGTGGGGAACTTTGTGGAGGCAATCTGTCGTTGTTGTATGCTTTGCGCGGAACCCCATACGCTTTTGACCCACGGGGCAAAATACTTTTTATCGAGGATTTGGCCGAGTATCATTATCATCTCGATCGGATGATGCAGAATTTCAGATTGGGTGGCGTATTTGACGGTCTGTCAGGATTGGTGGTTGGACACTTTACGGAGATGAAGGACAATGTCACCCCCTATGGCCAGTCGGTGGAAGAGATTATTCTGGAAGCAGTGCAGGGATATGATTTTCCGGTGATGTTTGGCTTCCCGGCCGGGCATGCATCGCCCAACTATCCGCTGGTGATGGGGCGAGATGTCAGGCTCACGGTTAACCATTCAGAGGGATGTCTTGATTTTTCGGGTGTGTGATTTGTTAAGTCGTTTTTTAGCTGAAAGCATCCATTTTATAGTTTTTAAGAGGGATGAAGATGTTCCGTGAGTTGAAGAAGGGGAATACCCCCATCGCAGGACTGCATACTCATTCCTTAAATCAATTCTGATTTATGGCACAACACAACGAATCCGGTCACATTGGCGAAGAGGAAGCGGTTCGCTTTTTAGAGCTCAAAGGGTTTGAGATATGGGAGACCAATTGGCGTTATCATCCTTACGAAATTGATATTCTTGCCCGTGATGGCGATTATTTGGTGGTGGTAGAGGTGAAAACACGTTCCACACAAGAGTGGGAACACCCCAAGGAGGCCATTGGGCGCAGTAAAATCTCATTTTTAAGCAAGGCTGTGGAGGCTTATATTAATTTGCATCAGATTGAATTAGAGGTTCGGTTCGATGTGGTGTCCATCATTCGTCATGGCGATGCGTTTGAGATTGAACATTTGCAGGAGGCTTTTCATCCGGAGGTGAACCGCTAAGGAATGGAGATAACGACGCGTGTTGAACGAGGTTTTAATTTTATGCTTGAGTGTCTGAGTTTTGTATTGGTTGGTTCTAAAACCTTCCAGGTTTAGATAAAGCAGCGCAATTAATTGAGTAGTTCTTCTATCTCCCTCTTTAGTACCACCCTTGCATCGGCAAGTTTGTCCTGCCAGTGTTTCACAGAGTTTTGACCAATGACGTCGGTGACATATTTGATGGCGACCAATGTTTTAGAGAGGTGCTTGCACACCGACGCAATGGCGAAGGCCTCCATTTCGAATACATCGCCGGTGCCGTCAGCATCGGTGAGGAAGGTGTCGCCGGTGTTGCAGACAGAATTGAAAGTCCATTTATTCAATGCCGGAGTTTCAGTTATCTCGTTCAAGAAATCGAGTTGACTTTTGAGTCCAAATTCCTTTAATTTTTCCATGTCGCGGTCAATAAAGGTGTGGCATCGGTGGATGCTTCCCACCGGGTGGTGCACCGAACCGCAGGTGCCGATGTTGATGACCAGGTCGGGATTGTGTTGGGTGATGGCCTCGAAAGCGGTGATGGTGGCGTTGACTTTACCCACGCCTGATTGAGCAAGCGTGATGTGATGTTGCGGCAAATCGAGGGGGAGCAATTCTTCGGCTACCGCATAGAGGATCAGGATTTTCATGTGTTAGATAAAGTATTAAGATATGAGTATCAAGACGCAAGACGATGAGAATTTTTAATTATCTCACGATTTTCGTTTCAATGTCGTCAAGTGAGTGCGATTCACAAAAAAGACAAGAAGATGAATAGACTATAGACAGAGAGATTGGACTGAAGGGACAAAGAGAACAGATCTAAACATCTGTTTTCATCTCATCATCTTTCTTCTTTGTCTGACCTCTTTTTCTCTTAACTAACGACATTTATTCTCGCTTTGTGATTCTTAGGATTGATTTCTGTGTTTGTGATTTAGTATGTGGCTGTATTATAAGTTATTGTCTAATTATTACCCGAATCTGGAGTTGTGAAGGAAGCGATGTGGGTGGATTGATCTGCCCTTGCACATTGATTTATCATCTAAAGAGACTCATGCAAATGTAATATTTGCAGATGATGCATGAAAAGACAAAATGATGCGATGCAAAGAATGATTGCTCATTTGGGATGACATTTGTTTTCGGAATTATTTTGGGATGAAAAATACAATCGTTTGTACTCTTTGCGAAAAAAATGACGTTGAGACGCAAATTTTCGGCAGAAGCTCATGTTTGACTTTTGCGCAAAATTAGAGGCCATTTTTTAGGTGTGTGTGCAGTTTGTTTTCATGGTGTGTGCGGCATTTGAAAGGATTAGAGAAAAATATCCCTTTTAACATTCATGTTTTCAGGTGGTCGTGTTGAGTTGCGAAAGTGTAAACAAACCTCAAAAAGCTTTTCGTTAAGTTGCAGGTGTGTCAGGCTTTTACCCTCAATTTGAGGTGTAGTGCAAAAATTGCGTGTTAATTAACGTCGATTAACTAATGAAAGCTGGCGAATTGAAGCCTGCTTCTTTAAATTTGCTTAAGACGATTATCACAAAAAAGCGCTAAACATTGCGATGGGAAAAAAGGCAGTATCATTAAAGGATTTTTCGGAGGCGTTAGGCATATCGGTGTCAACGGTTTCGCGTGCCTTAAAAAATCATCCCGACATCAGTCTGGAGGTTAAGAAAAAGGTGCATGAGATGGCCAAGACACTCAACTACCAGGTGAGTGCGTCGGGCGTAGGCTTTCGGAATGCTTCCACCAAAACCATCGGGGTGATTGTACCCAACATGGAGCGTTATTTTTATGCTTCGGTGATCAGTGGCATTGAAGCGTTTGCACGCAAAAAGGGCTATTTCATTGTCATCGCCAATTCGCAGGAGTCGTATCAGCGTGAAATAGAGTGTGTCGAGAACATGGTACGACTCAATGTCGACGGACTTATTATGTGTCTGACCGAGGAGACACTTGACTATTCGCATTTTGATAAGGTGCGTCCCAAGGAGCTGCCGCTGGTATTTTTCGACCGGGTGTGTCGCACCAACGAGTTTTCGTCGGTGATTGCTGATAATGCCGAAGCGGCAAAGGCCATTACCTGTCACCTGGCCGATAGCGGTTCGCAACGCATCGCTCACATTGCCGGCCCCCGGCAACTGAATATCACGCGTGAGCGTGTTGCCGGTTACCTGATGGCGCTCAACGATAAAGGATTGGAGTTCGACAAAGATCTTTTGATTCATACGGGCATGAAGCCCGAGAACGTGATTGAGGCCGTGAACCGATTGTTGAAGTTGTCGAAGCGTCCCGATGCCATTTTTTGTGTGAACGACACTGCTGCCTACGTGACCATGAAAGTGTTGCGCGATAACGGGCTGCGCATTCCTCAGGATATTGCCGTGACGGGCTTTAACGACGAGTTTCACTCATCGGTGGTGGCTCCCGCGCTTACTACGGTTGCCCATCCGGCTTATGAGATGGGGCAGGAGACCGCCCGATTAATCATCAGTCAGATTGAGTCATTGCAGCCACCCACGCCGCGTCAAATTGTGATGAAGACCACCCTGGTGGTGCGTGATTCGTCCATCAAACAACAGCCTGTGGTGGCAGAACATCATTAAATAACAACTTAAAAAAACACATATCGTTATGAAACTCAACAGAACCAATGTAAAAGACGCTTCACGCGCACCCGAACGCATCATTCAATTTGGAGAAGGTAACTTCCTGCGCGCTTTTGTTGACTGGATGATTCAGGAGATGAACGACAAAGCTGATTTCAATAGCAGCGTGGTGGTGGTGCAGCCCATCGACAAAGGGATGGTGGACGTGCTCAATAGCCAGGACGGTCTCTATACATTGGTTGCAAAAGGGTTGAAGAATGGTCAGCCGGTGAAGGATGTGCAGTTGATTAAGTCCATCTCGCGCGGTATCAATCCTTACGCTCAGTTTGATGAGTACCTGAAACTGGCTGAGAATCCCGACATGCGTTTTGTGATTTCAAACACCACCGAAGCCGGTATTGCCTTTAATGAGCGCGACAAAGCCGACATGGTGCCCCCGTCTTCGTATCCCGCAAAATTGACCGTGTTGTTGCACCACCGTTTCAAGACCTTTAACGGCGATGCCCAAAAAGGTTTGATCATCATGCCATGCGAATTGATTGACCGCAACGGTGACAAGTTGAAAAAATGTGTGAATCAATATTGCGAACTCTGGAGCCTGGGTGCCGATTTCACCAAGTGGGTGAACGAAGCTTGTGTGTTCACCAACACGCTGGTCGATCGCATCGTTCCCGGTTACAACCCCGAAACTGCCAAGGAAGTGAACGCATCTGCCGGTTACGAAGATTCGTTGGTGGTTGAAGGCGAGCAATTCCACCTGTGGGTGATTGAAGGGTCACAGTGGATCAAAAATGAATTCCCTGCCGACAAAGCCGGATTGAACGTGTTGTTTGTGGATGATGTGACCCCTTATCGTACCCGCAAGGTGCGTATCCTCAACGGTCCTCACACCGTGCTCACGCCAGTGGCTTATTTGAGCGGCGTGGAGTATGTGCGCGAAGCAGTAGAACATCCCGTGTTGGGCAAGTTTATCCATCAAGCCATCTACAACGAGATTGTTCCTGCGTTGAACATGCCCGAAGCTGAATTGGTGTCGTTTGCCAACGATATTGTAGATCGTTTCCGCAACCCATTTGTGAAGCATGCCGTGATGAGCATCTCACTCAACTCGGTATCGAAATACAAAGCCCGTGTGCTCGACACGGTGAAAGAATATCTGGCCAAAAAAGGGCAATTGCCCAATAACCTGGTGGTGGCCATGGCTGCGCTCATCGCCTTTTACCGTGGAACCTTAAATGGTAACCCCATTAATGTTCAGGACGAAGCTGTCGTGATGGAAGTATTCAACAGTGCCTGGGCAAAATATGATGCCAAACAATTGGATGCTGCCGGGGTGGTGAATGCCATTCTGACCAACACCACTTTGTGGGGCGAAGACTTGACGCAAATCAAAGGTTATGCCGACATGACGGCTTGTTACCTCTCGAAAATCCTTGCCGATGGCATGTTTAAAGTGGTTGAAGAGTGCGTGAACAACAGCGGCCAGTGTGGTTGCTGCTGTAAATAAGTTGATTCACGTGGAATTGACGATTCTTAAGTAAATGTTTGTGTTTTTCATAGATTAAGTGGCAGTGCCCGGAACCGGTTTCGTCCGGCAACAAATGTCGGTGTGACAACCGGTTCCGGTACTGAAAATTCAAAAAACCAACGCCATGTCAAAAATTATCCTGATTGACAACAATGATAACGTTGCGGTAGCGCTCACCGATTTGCCGGCCGGTTTTCAGGCCGATGTGAATGGAAGTATCGTGACGTTGAAAACAGATATTAAGCGGGCACATAAGTTCGCCATCAAGCCCATTGCCGTGGGTGAAGATGTGATGAAATACGGTTATGCCATTGGTCACGCCATCGCTCCCATTGCAGTGGGTGAGCACGTGCATGCGCATAATGTGAAGACCAATTTGAGCGGGACGCTCGAGTATCGTTACGACCCCAATTTTGAAGAGGTGAGCATGCCGCAGCGCAATCTTACTTTTAAAGGTTATCGTCGTAAAAATGGTGACGTGGGCATCCGCAACGAAGTGTGGATTGTTCCCACCGTGGGATGCGTCAATGGCATTGGCGAGCGCATGCTGGCACAGTTGCGCAGCGAGATGGGTGGCGACATGAAGGTGGATGCCATCGAGATTTTCAAGCATAACTATGGTTGCTCGCAGTTGGGCGACGACCACGAAAATACCCGCAAGATTCTTCGCGACATCGTGTTGCACCCCAATGCCGGGGGCGTGTTGGTGTTGGGTTTGGGATGTGAGAACAATCAGCCCACGGCTTTCAAAGAGTTTTTGGGCGATTATGATGCCTCGCGCATCAAGTTTCTCGAAACGCAGCGAGTGAAAGACGAGCACGAGGAAGGCATGGCGCTGTTGCGCGAAGTGTATGCCATAGCAGCTGCCGACAAGCGTGAGGATGTGTCGATTTCGGAATTGCGCATCGGCCTCAAGTGTGGCGGTTCTGACGGTATGTCGGGCATCACAGCCAACCCGTTGCTGGGCAAGGTCACCGACATATTGGTGAGCCAGGGAGGCACTTCGGTGTTGACCGAAGTACCTGAGATGTTTGGCGCCGAAACCATTTTGATGAACCGTGCCTGCGACTCAAATGTGTTCGACAAGACGGTGCATTTGATCAACGACTTCAAGAATTTCTTTATCGAGAACAAACAGCCCATCTACGAGAATCCATCGCCGGGTAACAAAGATGGTGGCATCACCACGCTCGAGGATAAATCTCTGGGATGCACCCAAAAGTGCGGTAAGGCAACGGTCAAAGATGTGTTGATGTATGGCGATCGCTTATCGACCAAAGGCTTGAACCTGCTCAGTTCGCCCGGCAACGACCTGGTGGCCAGTACGGCTTTGGGCGCTGCAGGATGTCATATCGTGTTGTTTACCACCGGTCGCGGAACGCCATTTGGCAGTTTTGTTCCCACCATGAAAATCTCTTCAAATACGCCACTGGCCGAAGCCAAGCCCCACTGGATTGACTTTGATGCGGGTCCGATTGCCGACGGTAAGCCCATGGACGAAATGGCCGAAGAGTTGCTGCAATATGTCATTGAGGTGGCCAACGGCAAACGCGTTAATAACGAGATAAGGAACTATCGTGAGATTGCCATCTTTAAGTCGGGGGTAACCCTGTAAGGCAGTCTCCGGCACAATAAAGGTTGAGTCCGGAGGGACTTATCCCTGCTTTTTAGGAGTGTTTTACTGTTATGATGAGTTTTCAGAGAGAGACCCGTCCGGATTGTCCGGGCGGGTTTTTTCGTTGATAATGCGAATTAAGAGTTGAAAAATGAATTTAACCCATCTTGCAGCTTTCCATCCAAAATTCATTAAAAAAACACCTTTTTTCACCTCAAAATAGGCTCTTTTGCTCTATTTGCTTTTGTAATACATTGATAATCAGTGTCTGAATTTTCGAAAAATCATTTGTAGTACACAAGGGGGTATTGTATATCAGCGGTTTACATGTTTACTTTGGGGCATGTATTTCAAAGTATCCATGCGCACCAACCCCGAAACGGGAATCTATAGCGGTTATTACCGTTTAGTGGAGAGCTACCGTAATCACAGCGGCAGGGTATGCCATCGTACGCTGTTGAATGCTGGGTTCTTAGATGCGTTGGAT
>NZ_QKZK01000043.1 GCF_003254275.1 Breznakibacter xylanolyticus
ATCTTTGGAATTGCCCATTTAGAGTTAGTTGATATTACATGAAAGAATATGTATATTACTATCAATACACACTCAATGGATATTCATTGTAAAATTAGTCTTTGATTACCTTAAATAAGGGACTATTAATGCCTTGTTGTTTAAATAGATATGTCACGCTAAAGCTATCTTCTTCATCAACATCATACGAAAATTCCAATGTTAAATTACCTGTACTTTTATCTTCGGAAAGCGTACCAGTATCATAAACATGGTCAAGACTGAAATATTGAATACCTGTAATTTTTTTCAGTTCTTGTTCAGCAGCTTTGCATATGGCCTTAATTTCAGGTGACACCACTGAAATATCACTAAAATCATACTTTGATAAATTTATATCAAATTTATCTTGATTAAAATTTTCAAACAATTTTATGTATTTTAATTTCTTCATATACTACGTTTTTTGTAGTATATATTGAAATCAAAATGTCATTTTTTGTAAATATTTAGGCTTAAACGGCACATGGAATTAATTTCTTTGGAAATGGTTGGTGAGCAATACCTTTAAGAATAGCCGAATGAAAGTGAGTTTCTTTCCACTGACTTCTATTGATTCTGAAACAGAACTCATTCAAATATGATTCTATGTGTTCATGTGAAGATTTGTGATAAACACCACGAATCCATGATTTGAATTGTTGAATCATTCGATTCATCGGGTTATTGTTCTTTTTCATTCCTGATTTATCCTCAATCATATCATAATCACCATCCATTCGGTTGTAGCCTTTCCAACCATCTGTAATGACTTCTGTACCTAATGCAATGTGTTTATCAAATATTCTTCGTAGTTCTTTACCTGAGTAATTCTTGATTTTCAATCCATAGACTCGTTTGATTCCATTACGTTTCGTGGCTTCAACCACCATAACGATTTTGCGTTTCTTTGCATCATTGCTTCGTCCTGTTTTACCCCCTTCATATTCACCAACGACAAATTCATCAACATAAACCACTGAATCACCGCCATCATTATCTACTGGATAATCCCCACTTGATTTAAGGCTTTCACGGTATTTACGCATGAATAACCATGCAGTTTTTCTATTGATGTCGTATTTTCTTGCCATCTGTAAAGCAGAAAGAGATTTAGTCGTTGTAGCCATTTCAAAGACAATGTGAAATGCAGTCCTCAATGGAAATTTGATATTATGAAATATTGTATGTGCCGTTGCAGAATGTGGTCTTAAACAATGCTTACATATCTTAGTAAAAGGTTCGCTTGGACTATTCCATGCATCATTATGACTACATTTTGTGCAGGTAAAGCCTTCTTTCCATTTGTAGTATGCAAGATATTCTCTACAATCATTATCAGTCTTAAATCGCTCTTGAAACTGAAATAAACTCATGCCTTTGAAGATGTCCATAGCTGTATCCTTTTATTTGATACAAATATAAATTATAATCAACTAATTTGCAACATTTATTTCACTAACATTATGTGGGCAATTCCAAATATCTTAATAGCAAAAACAGTTATTCAAACCGAATAACAAAAAAGTAAGACATCAAAAACAACCATGAGATATATCTCAACACATCAGAAATGTAAAATCAAGCACATGTACTAAAAAGGGTCACCAATCGAGCAACCGCTTTTCCCCATCCAAAGCCTGTATGTGGGATACCTCCTGCGACACCTCAATGACTCCTTTATACTCCCCACCTGTATCACGCACAGCAAAATATTGAATCAATATCATTTGCCCCTTCATACGAATCCAAAAATCAGCCTGATTCTTTTGTCCACTCCTAAACGATTCTACAATCTTCTCAACCACATGCACACTTTCGGGGGGATGACAGTTATTGACCTCACGACCAATAATGGCCGTGGTACGAGGAAAAATCCGTTTCTTGGGCGATGAAAAATAGCAAACCTTATTATGCTCGTCAACGAAAGTGATATCAACAGGCAGATGATTAAAAATCAGCTGCACCTGCTCAACACTAAGCATCCCGGTTGAAAAATTGACCATACTATTCGTCAAACCTATTTCAGTCTGAACAGTCTCCGACTGCAATGCACTCACATAAGGAAAACCGATGCAACTCCCTTCGTGAAGCAACGCATTCAACACCTTCGGATCAATGGTTGCAAGAATGTAAGGAAACAAAATAACCTCTTCGCGAAACTTAATCGCCAGCATATTAAAGAACAAGTCGCCAACCTGACGTTTAAACAATTCGAAATCGACAACCCTATTCTCCAATTGAGTCTGCACAGCCTTGATATTACGGCGGATATCATCGTGAAACGACCACATGATTTGCAAACACCGATAATCGGGCCAATGAGACTCAATGACCGGGAACAATAAATTCTCTTTAATGGTGTAATGATTAACAAATACTACTAATTGAGCAAAAAGCTCATGAAGCTGCATCCGAATCCCATCATTAGAAACATCATCAACAAAGGCTTTAAACACCGGCCTGATGGCATCCAGACGCGACTTCATTTCGCGGTTATTTCGTTCAAGTAACCCCAAAAAAGAATCAGGAGCCGGAGCAATGCGAGAGTAATTGCGCAAGGTCAGATGGAAGACATTGAGAATCTTATTAACCATCACCTTGACATCTCCCATCGGGTGTCCTTCCTGAATAATATCATCAAACAATCGGATAAAATCAGTTGGGATAACAGTTTGAATAAAAGCCTCGTTCGCAACAATAAATTCATGAGCGTTGCCACTGTACAAAAGCAAATGCGCAAGCTCTCGAAGTTTGTTCAACCGAACGACAGCAGTTTCGGAAAATTCAGACATGCAACAGTTTTTTATAAAAGTCGATAATAAGGTAGCTTACGGCATGAGTAAAAAAACAAAAAAAGATAATTTGTCAGAAACATAAGACAAATGAGTTGTGGAGATTGAAACAAAATCCATTCAATCGCTCACCGATTGTCCATGAATCTGACACCCTCGGCGCCTAACTAAACGACAATAAAATAAACATTCACTTCCTCATCACCCTTCACTTCGACCCAATGCTGACAATTAATACTCAAAGACTTATCAATCAACGGCACGGGAATGAATGGCGCCACAACCATCAGAATCTGATTCGTATCAAGCCGCTTCATGGCAGCTAACACTTCATGCACCGGCTGATCCCCGGCGTTGAGCATGGTGCGAATGTCAATCACTTCGGCAATCTGGTGTTCCTGAAACCAGCTGGGCTTGAGGGTCACATAATGGCTTGATCCGGAATCGAAACTCTCAACATCGGACTGTCCAACCATCGATCGCAATCGGTTCACCAGTGCTTCAACCTTTAAATCGCCAATGACAGCAGCCTGAGACAACGTGGTAATTTTGGTGACTGTTTTTCGTAATACCGGGTTCTTCAGTTTTTTGAACGGGGGAGCAGCATCTATCAACACATCCTCCAACTGAGGATAAGCTTCTAATAAATCATAGATGCGAGTTTTGGGGGTAATGATCAACTTTTCCATGCGGTCATCATTTTCCGTCAGAATATGAAAGGATGCGCTTTTCGCCATCAAGGGCTCTATTTTCGGTCAAATCCTGCGATACTTCGAGGGTTCCCAGATAGTCACCCTTTTCGTCACGAAGGGCAAAATACTCTATTTTGATAAATTTGCCCTTCATCTGAATCCAAAACGGCGCATGAGACGCTTTACCAGACTTGAAATCATCCAATATCTTCTCAACAATATGTGTACTTCCGGGAGGGTGGCACAACCGTACATCGCGATTAATGATAGATCGGTTGCGCACAAAGATGCGTTCTTTCCCCTGAGTGAAGTATTTCACTTTATCGTGCTTATCTACAAAAGTCATATCGAAAGGGACAGAGTTGAGAATGGCCATGATTTCCTTGGCAGTGAAGCTCCCCGAGGGTAACTGAATGCTACCATCGGTTGCCACGGAACTCTCCACATCCGAATGTTGCACGCCTTCGGGCGTCCAATCGACTTTGGGGTCGTACAGACAAAATCCAAATTCGAGGGTTTGCTTGTGAATACTCCACCAATCATCAGTGGTGAGCACATCCATACTCATGGGCAACAAAATTTCTTCTTCCTTCTGCACCATATCGACCAATGACTGAAGGGTCGGATAGAACAACAAATCAAGGGCATCGACCAAATCACCTTTGGTAAGACCTGCCGTTTGCAACAATTCGATGCAACCTTTGATCTGCCCCCTTATTTCATCATGCTTGCCCCACATCACTTTGGGCGGCCCGGTGATGCCGTTTCGCTCAAGATAGGGAAACACCAGGTACTCTTTCCGCTGGTAGTGTTTATCCACATCCATCAGCTCGTTAAAGCATCCCTGAAGCGAAAAAACATACCTGGTAAAATCGGAATCCACCACATTGGGTAACGACTTAAGCAATTCCCTTGATTTGTCGGCCACCCGTTTGAGTTCGATGTTCTCGTGTTTGAACACATCCACCGGGTGTCCTTCGGGAATGGCTTTAGCGGCTGATAAATCGACATTACCCTCGAGGACAGAACCGTGAATGTCGCAAAGTTTCAGCACCTCTGTTTCGGGCAACCCTTCGGCAATGAGCTCCTGCTCCACCTCAACCACTTCGCCATAGGGTATGTTTTGCAACGTATCAATAAGTTGTTGACGAACCCATTGCGCAGACTCGCCTTCGTGCAACTTTAAAATGAGTTCCTTTAATCGCACTTTGCGATAGTGTGAGTTGTTTAGCAGTTCGCTCATATCTTCATTATTAAGGGTTACAAAACTTTGGTTGGATTGGTGGGGCGGGGTGCTTTAGTGACTAGAATACGTGTGACCGATTGACTTTCATTACTCAGATAATGCACAATATTGGCAGGGCTTTCGATCAATGAATCCCTTTCAAACACATGCGATTCATCGCCAATATGTACCGTTGTGCTGCCTTCTAATATATAAAAGAATACATCAACGGGCGTTTTGTGCGGCTTTAGGGTCTCTCCCGGTTGCAAGGTGATGTGCATAACCTGGGCTGAATCATGGTTATACAATTGACGCACATCGACCCCATGCGGGTTTTGCACCGGATTTTCGACTTTAAAATTTGTTGAGATCATGCTTTAATGGATTTATAATTTACGATAAATGATAAAACATCAAACCAATCAAATTGTTTAATCCAGACTACCAACCCCCCCAAAGACATCTCACAAAAACCACACAACTTCTTCGACTACCAATAACCATAATCACCCGCATTGGTTGCATAATTGAGTCATAGGCATTACTTTGGCTAAACACTTCTCGAAACCGAAAGCATTACTCTATATGATTTGAAATATGAAGATATTCACCACCCACCAAACCAAAGAGATCGACCGACGCACCATCGAACTCGAACCCATTCTCTCCATCAACCTCATGGAGCGGGCATCCATCGCCATGACCCAATGGCTCACCACACGCTTTGCGCCGGGAGTGGTCACCGTGTTCGCGGGCAATGGCAACAATGGTGGCGACGCATTGGCCGTGGCTCGAATGCTGGCCATCGGCGGTTGGGAAGTGACTGTGTGCATGGCCTCGCACAACAACCTGTCGCCCGAGTGCCAAATCAACTACACGCGACTCACCCATCTGACGAAAGTGAAACTGCACCTGCTGGCCAATGGCGATGCCATTCCGCAGCCCGACGAAGGCATTGTCATTGACGGCTTGTTGGGGTCGGGCATCAACCGACCAGCCGAAGGAACAGTCCTCGACATGATACAGGCCATCAATCGGCTCTCGCTGCAGGTTGTCTCCATCGACCTGCCGTCGGGACTCAGGGGCGAGGACAACAGCGATGTGCCACACCATGCCATCGTTAGCGCCACCCACACGCTAAGCCTTGGCTTTCCCAAACTGGCATTCCTGTTCCCCGAAAACGACCATTGCGTGGGTGAATGGCACGTGCTGGAATTTGGTTTACACCGCACAACCATCGAAGCCATGACAACGCCCTGGCATCTGACCCGTGCGATGGACGCCAAAGCCATCCTTCCTGCCCGGGACAAGTTTGCGCACAAAGGACATTATGGTCATGCCCTGCTAATGTCGGGATCATATGGCATGATGGGTGCTGCCGTGCTGGCGTCGAAGGCGTGCCTGAAGGCCGGCGTGGGTCTGCTCACCACCCATGCACCCCGCTACGGTTACGAGATATTGCAAACCACAGTGCCCGAAGCCATGGTGAGCATCGACCGGTCGGACATTCTCATTTCGGAGTTTCCCGACCTGACGCCCTACGATGCCATTGGCATCGGGCCGGGCATCGGGCTAAAGACCAACACATGCGAGGCTCTGGCTCAGCTTCTCGATCACATCACCACCCAACGCATGGTGATGGATGCCGATGCCCTCAACATCCTGTCGCAGCACCCCGAACTGCTCGACAAACTGCCGCGAGAGACCGTGCTCACGCCCCATCCAAAAGAGTTTCAGCGTTTGGCCGGCAATTGGAGCAACGACTACGAACGTCTGGAACGGTTGCGCGCCTTTGCCATCAAACACGGCATTGTGGTGGTGCTCAAAGGTGCCTACACCACCATTGCCACCCCCGAGGGAACGTGCTACTTTAACACCACCGGCAACCCGGGCATGGCTTCGGCCGGCAGTGGCGATGTGCTCACGGGCATCATTCTGGGGCTGCTCTCGCAGAAGATCGCCCCGGCGCAAGCAGCCATTTTAGGTGTATATTTGCACGGCAGTGCCGGCGATATCTATGCCAATGCCGAATCGGAGGAGTCGCTCACGGCCAATGACCTGGTTCGACATTTGGGACAGGCATTTAGAGAACTGAAAAACAACTAACAGCTTGCTCTAATACCATAAGAGTTTTAGTATCTCAATAAAAACAAACATCAACCACATATATCATCTTATGGAAATACATAAAATCTACGATTGACCGTTTCTTCATTATGATTTCCCACAAATGATACTAACGACGAACACATCATCAGCACTAAGAAAATAATCATAAACAAACCCCTTGCTGTCAGCTGATCTAAATTATTCAAACAAACGATGAACCATTCCGACATCATCATATATCAAACAGAAGACGGAAAGACAGAAATAAACGTTCAAATTGATGACAAAACAGTCTGGTTAAGTCTCAATCAAATAGCCGACTTGTTTGAACGAGATAAATCAGTTATATCCAGACACATTAACAACATTTTCAGAGAAAAGGAATTATTAAGAGATTCAGTTGTTGCAAAAAATGCAACAACTGCTTCAGATGGAAAAACCTACCAAGTTGATTATTTTAATCTGGATGTGATTATTTCAGTAGGATACAGAATTAAATCAAAAAGGGGAACTCAATTTAGAATTTGGGCAAATCAAATTCTCAGAGAATACTTGATTAAAGGATATTCTATCAATGAAAAAAAATTGACCAAGCAAAATGAATCATTAAAAGAATTACAGGAATCAGTAAAAGCCCTTCGAACAGTCCTAAACTATAAACCACTATCAAACGAAGAAAGCAAAGGCTTACTTAGAATAATAACTGACTATGCATTTGCGTTAGATATACTTGACCAATACGATTATCAAAAACTAGAAATAAAGGATACATCAGGCAAAGAAACATTCCAACTAACGTACGAAGAAGCAATTTCACAAATCAAGATGGTGAAAATCACTCACGGGAATAGTAATCTGTTTGGCCACGAGAAAGATGATTCGTTTAAAAGTTCGATAGCCACAATTTACCAAACATTTGAAGGACAAGATTTATACCCAAGTATCGAGGAAAAAGCAGCCAACCTACTATACTTCATCACAAAAAACCATTCATTCTCAGACGGAAACAAACGAATTGCTGCTTTTATATTCCTATATTTTTTAGAAAAAAACAGGATTTTATTTGCCCCTGACGGAAACAAAAGAATTGCAGACAACACATTAGTGGCCTTAACATTAATGATTGCTGTCAGCAAACCGGAAGAAAAAGAGACCATGATAAAAGTAGTCGTGAACTTGATCAACAAAAACAACTACTCATAGTCATTACAATTATCATCATCTGAAAAAACTAACCATCAACCCAATAACATCAGAGTAAAAATAAACGCTCAGACGCTCATTAACGCAGTCGCTTGGCTATGCCTGGAAAGACGCTAAGCAACTTCTATTTCATCAATCGATTTAAAACTCGATTAAACCCTTCAACTTTGCGCCTCGGCATCTCTGCGTTTAATTCTTATTCATTGACTCAATAATTATTCAACACCCAATTCGCATAAAACCCCGAAAAAACTGTTTTACCCATAAAACCATATTGATTCTATCATGAAGCACATCCTTCTCCCGGCCGCTGTGGCATCGCTGATGACCATTTCGTGCAGCACCGCACGTCAGGCGGCCGTAAAAGTGAGCGTAACGCCAACCTCATCGATGAGCAATGCCACCGATAACGTGGTGGTGTATCACCTTCCGCAAACCGTTTTGCGGGTCGAAGTAGAAATGGACAAGGTGATTCGCAAGGCCGGTCCCTACTTTCGCTACACCGAACGACTGCTCAACATCAGCAACGTCATTCTCGAAGATTCCGAAAGCTGGCGCATCCGCTCCATCAAAGTGGTGCCGGTGGGTCGTGCCGACGACAACCAGGCCTACGCCATAGCCATGGACGGACCGGGCGTGGCACAAAACGTGACACTCAACAATCAGGGGGTGCTATGCGGCATCAACCTGAGCACCCCATGCATGGATGTTCCCGCTGCCTCGTATGTCTACACCCATGAAATGCAGAAAACCGATGTGACCTTCGACGCCGTTCCGCGCCTTGAGAAACTCCTGAAGCAAACCTCCACGGCAGCCATGGCCGAAGAAGCGGCCAACTACATTTATAAAATACGCAAGCGGAGGTCGAAAATCTTCTCGGCCAACTTCCCGATACTGCCGCCCGACGGGTTGTCGCTGGAGCTCACCAAAGCCGAACTCGACACCCTGGAGACCCAATTTATGGAACTCTTTACCGGCAAAGAAACCGTGCAGACCATTAAGCGCGTGATTGAATACATCCCTACACGCACCAACCCCGACAACATGGTGTTGTTCCGCTTCTCGGCCAACGCAGGCATGGTGGATCCCATGGACTTGAGCGGTGCACCCGTTTACCTGGAGGTGAAGCACAAAAACATCCCCGAGTTGCCCCACGCCGAAGCGAAAAAAGAAACCAAAAGCAACGGCCTCTACCACATCAAGCCGGGCAAAGCCACCGTCCGCATTGTTGACCGCAGCACCCTGATGCTCGAAGAAGAAATGGACATTGCCCAGTTTGGGCAGGTGATGTCGATGCCTGCCGCGGTGCTCGAACAACCCAACGTATCGATAGAGCTGTCGCCCGTTACCGGCGCCCTCAAACGGGTGAACACAAGCAAGTAACATTGAGATAAACGCAGAGGCGCGAAGGTGCAGAGTGATACAACTCAGCATTTAATCTTCGCCCTCTACTTAACAAACTAAGAACTAACGCTAAGTTGCAGTGAAATAAGATGAGAACCTGTGAGGAGAAGAAGGCTCAGTGCCACTCGGTAAAAGAGTTATCATAGTAGTAGGATAGACATTTTTACGGATGTCCATATCGGCTTTTTATTGGCTCTATTCTGATTTGTGTGGGTAATCATAAGTATCAATTCACACTAACCATTTTTTCGTGCCCTCGAGCCGGGCGGGCTCTTACTTTTTGGCTACAGCCCCAAAAAGTAAGCAAAAAAGGCCGCCGCTGACGTAAAATGGCTAAAAATCATAGGCCTTCGCTAAAATCTGCGAACTCGCAAGCTCAAACAACGCATATTTTTTAACGCTCAGGCCTATGATTTTCTTAACGCCATTTCCCGAAGGCGGCTTAGTTACCTTGTTTGATTTCGTGCATTCATATTTTGTTTACCCACAGGATTCGACATAGAGCCTTTTTATTTAAACACAAGGCGTTTCATATTAACTCAGCGCCTTAGCGTCTCAGCGTTTATTTCTTACTCTTGCTCAGCGCCCCGATATGCGTGCCTTTTTCCACCACAGCAAAAAGCCCGTCACGGGCAACGAACAGCCAATGAGCGAAGCCAGAGCATAAAGGATGATGCCGGGCAGGCCCATGAATTCGCCCGTGTGCAGGGGCAGCGACAGGGCCATGAACTGCTTGTGCAGGGGCTTGTCGGCAAAACGATCGAGCGATTTCACGTCGCCCCGCTTGTCGAGGCTCAGCACATCGGGCATGCGCACGCCCAGCCAGTTGTGATCGTTGATGCAGGTGATGGTGTAACGGGGGTCGTGCTCGTCGGGGAAGCGCACCACGGTGTGACCCGAATACCCCAGCTGTTGACGCGCCAGCCACAGCACACTGTCGATGCCAATGGGGGCGGCATTACCCATGGATGTTTGTTCAGCCTGCTTGTCGAGCATCTGTTGCAACAAACCGGCAAAGTCACCCGAAGGCTCCGAAGCATCCGACGCATGCACACTGACCGAGGTGACCGATTGCCCCCCCAACATGACAATGATGCCGTTCTTCACCCATGGGTAGGCCACGTACAGTCCGGTGAGGGCGATGAAAAGCAGCAGCACCAGCGAATAAAACCCCAGCGTGTTGTGCAGGTCGCGCACCACCCGCAACCAGGGATAGCGCCACTTGATGGAAAGACCGTCGCGCAGGGCTTTTTTGTTGCGCGGCCACCACAGCACCAGTCCGGTGAGCAGCATGGCCACAAACACCAGCACCGAGGCTCCCACCACTTGTTTCCCCACGCGATTCATCAACAATGTTTTGTGCAGGCTCAGCACCACCGAAAAAAACGAAGCCGACGCATCGCTCCCCTCGCCCAGCTCGATGCCGGTATAGGGATCGACGTACACCGTGCGCGCACTTTGCGTGAGGCCATCGGCATAGCTGATGATCCAACTTTTGGTGTCATCATCGGGAAGGGTGATGGCATGCACCACGCCCCCGTTGCCTTGAATGCCCTCAACGATGTGCCCCGGCGTCAGCGGTGACATGGCCGATGACGACACGTTGGCCACCCGGCGATTCATCCAGCTGGCCACGGGGGTTTTAAAGGCATAGATGCTGCCCGTGAGGCACACCACCAAAATGACACCCGACGAGAGCAGCCCCAGCCACAAATGCAGCATGGCACTGATGTAACGAAACATCGACTCGGCGCCGCGCCGTGGGCGGAACAATGATTTGAGACGATTCATGGGGTTGATTTAAGTATCAAAACGTTAGACTCAGAGACGTTAGACTCAGAGACAGAGGATGAGATGAAGAGAGATATGCAGACATCATCTCGTCAGTCTTTTCTATCTGTCTCGAGGTCGCTTCGTCTTCTTATCTCCTTAAAAAGATAAAGAGAAGTTCAACAAAAGGCGGCGGGCTTTTAGGCAATTCACCGCGGTGAATTTTTATTTCACCGCGGTGGTTTCAAAATCCACCCGGGTGACTTTACCAAATGACGGCCGTCAAATTTAAATCGACGGCCGTCGATTGGTAAAAAGGCGACGGGCTTTTCCTCAAAAGGCGACCGGCATTGAAGGACGCTGCCGTGTCAGTTTTTCTTTTCGGCCTCGGGCTGGGTGATTTGCGCCACCAGTTGCAGGTATTGCGCGTACTGTTGCTCGTTGAACACGGTACGCAGGGCGGCTTTGCGTTCAGCGTCGAACTTGTTCCAGTATTCTTTGGCCAGTTCGGCGTTGCCGTGATAAATGTCGTGCGCATCGTAATAAGCCTTTTCAAAAGCTTTGTTGACGGCATCGAGCATCGCGGCCTGTTCGTCGGTGAGAGACAAGTCGGTTTTCATCTGCGCCATCTGCCCGGCGGTGTAACCGGGACGTTTGCGGGCGTTCTTTTTCATGAATTCGGCATAGATGTGCTGTTGGTCATCGGTCAAAAACGCGGCCATGTCAGAGGCTTGCGATTGGGCAATGGCCTCGTTGCGCTCAAACATGGCAATGCGATCGACCTTCTCGCCCTGAGCCGGACGACCGGCTTCGCGCATTTGATTGTACTTATCGAGCACCACATCGAATTGCGCCGACTGTTCAGGCGTCAAGGCCAGCTCGGCTTTAAGCTTGTCGTAGTCGATGCCCCTGCGGGCAGGCTTTTGCGTGTCGCCGCACGCCACCATCAGCACAAGGGCGAGCAGCAAAAGAGAAAATTGTTGGATTGTTTTCATCATGATGATTTTAAAAAGCCCCCTCATCCCCCAAAGGGGGACTTAGGAACGATATGTCGTTAATTACCTTATTTTAATACCTATTCTCAGAGTTTTCAATGAACACGGAGACACAGGGTCACAGAGTTTCTTGAAGTTGTGTAGTGCGTTTGAGATACTTATATCATGTACTCCTGCACTCCCGCACTCTTGCACTTCTTCCCTCAGGCACTTTGCCACTTTGCCACTCAGGTACTTTCATCTAAAATATCCCAATATAATAGGCATCAGCACCCGTTTGAATGGCGGCACCTTTGGTGAATCCGTCGGGCGATTCGGAAGTGACGTCAAACACATAAATGTGGCCGGCTTCGCCTTTAGGGGCGATGGCCATGTAAAACTTGCCGTCCTGCGCCACGCTGTACTGATATTGTTGCAACCAAAGACCCTCGAGGAGGTTGAGCTTTACGGCAGTGCCTTTTTTGAGATCGACGCGTGCCACCGACCACACGGGATCGGCCAGGGCGCCCTTGTCGGAGTTGGCATAAGGCACATAGCCAATGCCATTGCCCACGTAAAACCAACCGTTGCTAATGGTATTTTCGCCCAGCAGTTTTGAGAGGTTAAAATTGAAGCTCTCGTCGTACGCCCCGTTGCGAATGCGCAGGATGCTGGTTTCGTAACTCTTGTTGGGAACGGTGAGAATTTGGTAAATGTCGCCCTGCTCATCCACATGCGAAGCGGGCGTGCGATAGCCGTTGGTGGCGCCTTTGGCGATAGATGTGGAGATGAGGGTGGGATTGGCCAACGACGGGAAATCGACCACCAGCGTCTGGGTGTTGGTGTAGGTGGCCGACACGGCAGCACCCGTAGAGGCGTTGTAACGACGTTTGGCCAGTCCGTAATAAGCCTTTCCGTTGGCCACCACGGGCGCATCGATGCGCATCACGTAGTTGCCGGCGGCCGCTTCGGTGGCATCGTAGGGCACTTCAAACTGCTCAACACTGCCCATCGACATGTCGGCCAATTTGATGGACACCAAATAAGCAGTGGCTTTGGTGCGAAGATAATTCCCGTTGTCGTCGTAAAGATTTTCGGTCACAATGTTGTGCAACAAGGCATACTCCTCGTTGATTTTTGTCCATCGCGGATGCACCGACCCCACGGCATACTGCACGTTGGTTTCCTCAACCTTGGTGTAAACCTGACCGCCACCGGCCGTGTATTTGTAAATGCGACCGCCGCCATAATCGAGGTTGTAAAGCGAGCCGCCATCGTTCGAAGCATAGATGCGTGCCGTGCGGGTAGATGGCACTTCAAAACCATAACCGTTAAACGAAACATCACCCGTGGTCAAGTCGGTCAACGACTGCACGTACGTTTGGCTTTGGCTGTCGGAACCCACGGCCAGCGCCACGTGAAACTGTTTGCCTTCGGCCGATGAGGCATTGTCGTTGGCATCATCGTCACTACAAGCCACGGCACCCATGGCCAGCGACATCATCAATAAAAATCCTTTGAGTTGCATAATGAATAAATATTTGCCAATGTCGTTCAATCGGATCTTTTCGGGGAAAAGACAAGAAGAAATATAGACTTCAGACAGATAGAAAAGACATAGGAGACCATGAGACCCCATCTAAAAAAATCTTTCTTCATCTCATCATCTGTCTGATGATCTCACGTCTTCTTCTCTAAATTCAACGACATTGAATTGATTGTTAATATAAACGATAATTGAGTTTGGCATAAAAGGCACGCCCGGGCTTTTGCAGTGCCCAATTGTCGAACACCTGATGGTTGAATACATTCTTGGCATCGACACTGAGCGTGAACCGATAACCGGGAAAACTGTACGACACGCCAAAGTCGTGCACGCTTTGGGTGGGAATGATGGCCTTGTTGGCGCCCCCCAGGCTTGGCCAGTCGCGGAAAAACTCATGCACATAAGCCCAATTGTGCGACAGGGTGATGCGCGACCCTTGTTGTAACACATTGGCCAAATGGTAACGCGTATGATTATTGGCCGTGAAATAGGGTTCGTTGCGCAAACGGTCGCCATAATAAATGTAACGTGCCCCATAGGCATCATACTCCTTGTTAAACCGGGCATTAAAATTCGACACAGCCAGCGTCACCTGCAGTTTATTGTCGTAACCGTAAGTCACCTCGGCATCCATGCCGGTGCTGAGTACCACGTCCTGATTCTCGAAAGCAAAGGTCTCGGCCTGCTGGCTGGCCACGGCCTGACGAATCATGTCGCGCGTGTCGCGGTAAAAAAAGTTGGTGTGGATGCCCAGCGTATGTTTGTTCCAAAACCAGGGCCCCAGGTTGAAGCCCAAATTGGCATTGTTGCTCTGCTCGGGGTCGAGGTCGTAGGCACTGTCGATGTTTTCGGCACTGTTGCCAAATACCTCACTGTGCTCGGGCATGCGGATGGCTTTTTCGGCCGAGAGGAGCAGCGCCACACGAGGCCACACGTTGTACGAAAGCGCCAGTCCGTAACCGGTTTCGCGGGTCTGTTTGTCGAACGCCAAGGCGGTGAGCACCCCATTTGTCTTCACGGGATCTTTCAGCCCCAGGGTCTGCACGTAATGTTTCACAAACCACGAGCTTCGCAAGCGCTTGTTGAAGGCATGATTCTCGAAAGTGAAAGCCACAATGTTTTTCTGCATTTTGCGGGTATCCAACAGCTCTCGTTCGGCATCGGCACGCATCACGTCGTCGGGCACACGCTTAAAGTCATTGAACAGATAGCTGATCGCCACGCGGCTGTGGCCAAACAATCGGTAGCTCACGTTGCCGCGAGTGGTGTACACCCGTTCGTGACTCTCCTCGAGGGTGGGACTGCTCCCTTCGGCACCACTGGCCCATCGATCCCATCGGCCGTCGTTGTTGAAATCGGACAACTCGCCTTTCCAGTTATAGATGACCGCCGAAGTGTCAACCACCTGACGATTGAGCCACGAGCGCGAAGCAAACAGGTTCACGTCGAGTCCCTCAATTAGGGCATCATTCTTTTGATACGACAGGTTGAGCATGCGGGTCGTTTGCTCTGAAAACCGACGCCCGTACACCACCTCCATGGTGGCACCGTGCTGTGCCTGCTTGTCCATTTGCGACATCACGGCACCCAACATCAGCCGGTCGGCCCAGGGCACATCGGTCACACCCACCTCCACGTTGGCTCCACCCGAGCGATAACGGTCGTGAAAACGCTCAGCTTCGAGGTAGGCAATCTTGCCATTGGGCTGAGTCACGTACACCTGATCGCCCCACACCTTATAATTGTTATCGGAATAATTGTAGAAGAAAGCCCCCTTGGCCGTAAAGCCGGTGGAATCGTTGCGATAGCTGCCGCTCACGTTGGCCTGATGCGTATTGAAAGAACCAACGGAATAGGATGCACCTAACGTGTTGGCATTGTTCTTTTTCAGCACCACATTGATGGCGCCGCCCAGGGCATCATCGGAGAGATGAGCGGGCACCACGCCCTTGTACACTTCAATGCGTTCAATCATGGAACTGGGAATGCTGCTGAGCGAAAAGGATGACCCGTAATTGGCAATGGGAATGCCATCGATAAAGATGCGGATGGAATTGCCCGACAAGCCATTGATGTTGTACTCGATGCGCGAGCCCAATCCCCCACCCTGCCGGATGCGAACGCCGGCACTGCGATCGAGCAGTTCGTTGGTTTGGATGCTTTGCATTTCAAGGCCTTTGGTGTCGATGACGTTCACGGCAAAGCCTTTGGCGCGTACTTCCTTCTTCTCGTGTGCCCCGTTCACCATCACCTCGTTGATGTGGTTGACCGAACGTTCGGCCACGATGGAGAGCAATGCATCGGGTCGCTCCATCACAAATGCCAGCTCGGTGGGACGTGCTTCGATGCTGCTCACCGACACCGTGTAACGTCCATAAGGAACTTTACTCACCTCGAATTCACCATCGAGGTTGGTCACCGCATAAATGGATGCTTCGCGAAGATGCAAAATGGCATTCACAGCCGGCTGACCATCCTTAAACACCACGCGACCGGTTAAAGAACCCTGCTGCGACCAGACATTCACCCAACACACGACTAATAAAATCAAACTCAACACCCCTCTGTTCATCCCCTTCGTTTTAGTAGCACTGCCAAACATCCAGACAAGCATATTTCGACACTGCAAACCTACTATCAGGGAAGAGCCCCATCAATCCCAATTATTAAGGATTTTGACATCCTTTTATTATCAGCATTCACAACCACCTTGTTCAACAATTGCATCAAAGCTTTTACACAACACCGTTACACATGCATCATTTAAAGCAACATGGCCACCTCCAGCACCATTGCAACACATTAACAAACTCCCTATAAATGGGGATTCACCCAATGCAACAACAGTGGGGATTGAAAAAACAGGTAAATAAAAAAGGATGATAAGGCGACCGGTTCTGTCGTTAATTTAACAGAAAGAATGCGCAGATAATTTGGACAACGCCCCCTGAATGACTAAATTTGAAACTCCCAAATAACAAACCAAATACTCGCCATATGATGCAGCTCATCACATCCCTATACCCAAAGGTGTTGTGGAAACACTTTTATGATCTCACCCAAATACCCCGCCCATCCAAGCACGAGCACAAAGCCATTGAACACGTCATCGCCTTTGCCCAAAACAAGGGACTGACCTTTAAAACTGACAAAGCCGGTAACGTGGTCATCATCAAACCAGCCACACCGGGCATGGAAAACAGGGTGCCCGTGGTGCTTCAAGCCCACCTGGACATGGTTCCCCAACAAAACAGCGGCAACCAACACAATTTCATCACCGACCCGCTTCAACCGCGTGTGGTCGATGGCTGGGTGATGGCCACCGACACCACGCTGGGAGCTGACAATGGCATTGGTGCAGCCGCTATTTTGGCCGTCTTGGAAGATTCGGAAATACCACATGGCCCCATTGAAGCTCTCTTTACCGTAGATGAGGAGACGAGAATGGGGGGAGCACGCACACTAAGCCCCGACTGGCTCAGAGGCCGCATCTTTATCAACACCGACTCCGAAGACGAAGGGGAACTGTTTGTGGGATGCGCCGGTGCGGCCAATGCCTGCTGTCGTTTCATCTTTGAACGCGAAAAAATACCGGCCAACATGACCGGCTACCAAATATCAATCACCGGCCTCAAAGGGGGACATTCGGGTTTAGACATCCACCGGGGACGAGCCAATGCCAACAAACTACTGTTCCGTGTCATCAAACGCCTGGTGGCAGCTCAGGGCTGTTACCTCTCGGAAGTCAATGGCGGCTCTCTACGCAATGCCATTCCTCGCGAAGCTTTTGCCACCGTGGCCGTGCCCAACGACAACATCCCACATCTACAACTCGAAATTGACCGCCTGAATAAATGTTTCATCTCCGAATATGGTCACACAGAACCCGAAATGCAGATGACCATCACTCCCACAACGGTGACTTACATCATGGATCCCATTTCACAGGACGACCTCATCAACGCCATACAGGCTTGCCCCAACGGCGTCATCCGCATGAGCGACACCATGCACGGCGTGGTAGAAACATCAACCAACCTGGCCGTGGTACAAACGCAAAACAACGAAGTAATGGTCATCAGCCTGGTGCGCAGCTTCATCGACTCGGCCAAAGACGACGTATGCTCCTCCATCGACAGCCTGTTTAAACTGGCCGGAGCCCGAGTGTGGTACGAAGGTGGCTACCCGGGCTGGAAACCCAACCCAGACTCGACCATCCTGTCGGTGATGAAAGAAGTTTACAAAAAACATCACGGCCAGGAACCGGCCGTCAAAGCCATTCATGCTGGACTGGAATGCGGCATCCTGAGCCACACCTACCCGCATTGGGACATGATTTCCTTTGGCCCCACCATCCGTTTCCCCCACTCGCCCGACGAAAAGGTGAACATCGAATCGGTGGGTCGGTTTTGGGATTATCTGGTGGAGACACTCAGGAGTATTCCGGAGGAAGAATAATAAACTCTCAATCCCGTTATGTTGTGATGAGTTAAAAGGATTTCTCAACGAATTACACTGATTCCAAGAATTTCCATAACCTGCATAAATATCATAATTGCTTCTCAATTCGTCTAATTCTTGGATTCATTCATTGTCAGGGATTTCATTTCATGTGCTTCATCACAACATTCGGGAATAAAGTGAATAAAAATCTATCGCTCTGGATTATAAGCTTCAATGGCAGCAGCAATGGCATTTCCAACCTGATTGATGGCATCAGAAGCCATCGTTTGACTGGGAAGAGGATCTCGACGGGCATTGAGCAACCCTGTGAGCTGCGAAATCTTGTCCGATGAGTCGTAAACGGCATCTTCGGGCGATGCTTTATCCTTGTTTTTCCAATAGCCGGGCACCAGCTTCTTCACATCACCATCGTATCCGGCATACAACACCTGATCTTCGAGATTGATGCCCACCACATCGGTCACCAGGATATTGCCGGTTCGAACCTCAATAAGCGCAAACTCCACTTGCAGAGATACGGCATTGCGCTGTTGATACTCGTGATAATAAACCTTGTCGTATTTGGGACGGCTTTTTTTGATGCCGTTTTCAAGATAATCTTCAGTGCCTTTGAGATATCCTGTTTTGCGCATCGATGTACGATCACCGGCAATCACCTGAAACCGCTGCACCTGCGTTGCCAACACCGTTTGCGCCTTGATAACAGAACTTTGTCCCTTAATCCACCCGGGCATCATGAGTAATCGCCCGCCCAACCCATCAAAGGGCATGTTGGTAATGAGATTATCGGGCACCACCTTATAAAAAGGCGATTGCATGCGATTGAGACTGCTGAGAATGCTGTTTCGGACATTCTGAGCATGGTCAGCCCCCACGCTATAGAGGTACATAACCGGAGCCATGGCAATGGTAATCTGAGCTTTTGCAAGAGCTTCCTCGCGACGGGTCACCGCATCTTTGTAACCATTGGTTCCAACCACCACATCATTAAAGTCGTACCACGCCGAACGATAGAGCTTGCTATTGAAATTAGCCACCCCCGAGCGATAAATGGGCTCATACTTGGCCGTCACCCACAAGGTCTGGCAATCCTTATAAGCAGGGTCGATGGAAAGGATTTCGTTTAAAATCATCTCGGCATTGGCAAAATCTTCACTGCCGAGCGCCCGCGTCCCCTCCTGATAACGAGTGGCAAGATACTGTTCCTTCACCACCTCATAATCGCTTCTGAGCTGAACGGGAAACATCAAATCGACGCCAACGCCCGTCACCTGACGATGGTAAGCCTCAGCGTCGAGCCAGGCATATACCGCGTCGCGCACCGCATTAGACGACCGATAGTTCTTAAACAAATTCACCTTGTCGTTGAGCACCAACTGCCCACTGCGCTGAAGCCCGTTGCGTGCTTCAATGTTGTTGCGATTGGCCGCCACCGACTGATAATAAAGCTGAGCCGCATCGCGATAATACCCGGCCTGATCGAGCTTGCGGGCTTTTTTGGCGTAGCGTTTGGAGGCGCAACCAGATACAACAAGAAGAGCACAAATCAAAAACAACAAAGCTTTAACGGGATTCATACTGAGAAAATAATCATTAGACAATAGAGACGAGCATAAAAATAAAACAATTAGAGCCGGCAACCAAATCTCAGTTACCGGCTCGACATTTAAGAATTAGTAAGTTTCACAAGAATCTATCGTTTTACTATCTTATAGGAATTCCCATCAATATTTACAAAATAAACACCAGAAGACAAATGAGATAAATTCAAAGGCTGACCGTCTAATTCAAATTCCGAAATTTGGTTTCCGGTCATATCAAATAATCTCGCACGAGTCGAAACTGGAATATCATTTTTCAATATTCTCAATTCATCAACAAATGGATTGGGGAATATTACAACATTGCCCTCATTCACATTCTCCCATTCAACTGAAGTACCTGCACCTAAAGTAGAAAAGGCATAAGGTCCAGACCATCCACTCTTCTCGGCATCTGAGTAAACCGAACGAACATAAAACTGATAATGTGTTACTTGAGATAATCCGGACAATGAACATGAAGAGACAATCAAGTCATTAACAGCAATACCTGTTCCAAGAATAAAACCATCCACACCATATTCTACCTCCCAATGACTAGCATTTCCCATTTCACGCCAACTTAAATCCGCCGAGGTCTTAGTCTGATTATCAACAAACAAATCATCAGGCTGTATGAACATTGGCTCAACATAAGTCCATTCAATTGTAAAATTTCCTGAATTGAAACTATAACCACCCAATACAAACCAAACACGTTGAGTTTGACCGGTGGTATTCTCCCACAATATTGGCTCATAATCATCATCATCAACACAAGCAATCTCATTAATTCCGGGACATGCTCCTCCCCATCGCATCGAATGACGAGAATCAAAGTCATTAAACGACTGCCAAACCCTAATACTGGCGCCATGCTCTACATCCCTATAAAATATGAGATCGTTCGAGCTCCCCATATTGCATAAAGAAAAATCATTGGAAGCAGTGGATGTAGTTCCCATATATGGTGATGTTAGTTGTTTTAAATCAAACGCATTAGAACAATCATCTCCTTCAACATTCGTCTTAAACAGATATGGACCTGTCCATTCACTGAATTCATCAACAGCACATTGTGTCTGCACATAGAACTCATAAGAAGCTCCTGAAACTAAATCACTCAAAGTCAACTGATTCGAACGATTGCCAGAAACATGATTGCCAGCACCCAAAATAAAACCGGGAAGCCCCCATTCGACATTCCATAGATTTGCATTTCCATACTGTTCCCAATTTAATGTTGCACCAGTGTATGTTATTTCACTCACACTTAACCCCAACGGCTTGATACAATCAGGAAAGGTTATTAACACAACATCATCAATAAAAGCTCTGGCCCATGAAGTAATACCAGTGTAACCTAATCGGAAAGCAATATGCTTATCGGTTCCGGTATATTGATCGAAATAAACAGTAAAATCATGCCATGACTGGCCGGGGCGATTGATTACGTCAAACTCCTGATAGGCAACAAACGTTGATTCATCCAACGGATTGCTCATCGTACCCACAGTCAATTTACCAACCTCCGGACAATTACCTAAAAGAGCTTTAAAATTCAAAACGATCGAGCTTATCATCTGACCAATTTCAGGAGTAGCCAGTATTGCATATGAATTATCACCATGATACATTCGAGCACTAGAAGAAGAAGAGTAATAACGATCCATGGTTAAATCAATTTTGTAATCATCAGCCCCCGTACGATACCAACACATCGGAAACGAATAGGAAGATGCTTGATCAAACGACTGAGAATATGGAGCAGTAATCACCCCACAATTGGTTGCAAAAACATAAGGACCAGACCAATCACTATAATCACCATTCCCACAATTAGAACGGACATAAAAAGTATATTCTGTAGAAGCATCCAATGATAATACGTCATAATTCGTCACATCAATTCCTACCACAAAAGTCCCAGATCCCTGTGTAAATCCATAATTACCATATTCAACATCCCAAAGCGTTCCAGATCCGTTAGCTTGCCAACTTAATCGAACACTCTGTTCATCTATCAATGCAGCAGTCAACAAAGATGGTTGTAAACATGTTGGTTGGGTCGTAAAAAGAATTGGCAACGACCATTCAGAAACATTTAATCCATCGACAGAACGTACATATGCTTGATAAGTAGTTTCAGGAGTAAGAGCCGAAAGATTACAAGATAATGAGGAGACAACAACTGAAAACCCTTCTCTCTCCACATCAAAACCGGGAATCCCATATTTCACTTCCCACTCAGAAGCAGAACCATTCTCACGCCATGTCATCGAAGCATTGTAGGCATCCATTACCACACTCTCTAAAAAAGTCGGTTCAGGAACTTGGGGCTTCAATCCGATATTTATATCATCAATAAATACTCTTGACCATCCACTGGAAAGTTCGGAACCCAAACGTAAAGCCAGGTATTTGTCACTACCGGTATACCCAGTAAAATAAAGTGAAAACTCTTGCCATGGTTCCCCGGGCGAATTTGTGATTTCGAGCTGATGTATAGCTTTAAAAGAAGCTGGATCCGAAGGATTCGTCATGGTTCCTACAGACAATTTCCCACTTTCAGGACAATCCCCCTGCAAAGCTTTAAAATTCAAGCGCAGCAGATTGATAGAAGTTTCAGTAACAGGTGTCACCAAATATGCTTCTGAATAATCGGCGTGATACAAACGCGCGCTATTATTGGCTGAATGATTCTGATGATTTGTAACATCAACACTATAGATTTTCTTTCCATTAGAACTCCAGCAAACTGGCAAATGATTCACCTCATCAAAACTGCAAGTAAAGGGGAATGCCATTGCTTCGCAATTGGTCATAAAAGTAAATGGGCCAACCCAGGAACTCTGTTCTGTCAAGGAACACTTGCTTCGCACATAGAAATCATACATCGTTGCAGCAGACAATCCTTCCAGCAAATAAGGATTAGAACTAACATCTTCGACAATCGTACCATTGCCTTGAACAAATCCGATTTGTCCCCATTCGATATCCCAAAGATCAGCTGTTTGCATCTCAATCCAAGACAAGAGAGCAGATGATGTGGTCAAATCAGTGGCAGATAAATCTTCAGGAAAAGGACAATGAACGGGGGTAAACACCACCTGATCGAGGTAACCACAATCCGAACCTTCAACAATTGAACTGTTCTTTTGATAAACCCATCGCAACGTATGGGTTCCTCCTTTTAAATAGTAGGTTAAATTATCCCATGACGAAGTTGTGCTACCATATCGAGTTGACTGCAACTCCCCGTCAATGTAAAACTGCATTTGATTGTTCCAATAGGCTAAAACGTTCCAATAAAATGATAAGACACCAAAACCCTCAACCGAAGTTTCAATCCAACTATTTGAATAAGATGGAATAGTACCTGAACGCACAACATCAACACCATCAAAACTATTTTCAGTTTGAGCAACCCAATCGTCATAACCTCCGGTCGAAAACAGCAAATCACAATTATCAACAGCCTCGCAAAGTGTGATGGATCCCGGGGCTAAAGTTGTAAATGTAACCTGCTCGCCATAAGCAGTCCCCTGACTATTGGTCACAAAAGCACGTGCATAGTATGAAGTAGAAGCAGACAAACCTGTTATTTCACAACTAAACTTACCTGTTTGAATACCGGAATTGACCGCCATCACATTTGAATTTAAATCAGGCATTTCACTTTCCGACCAACAGACACCATAAGATGTTGCAACAGGCGTTCCCACAAAAAGGATTTTCCCCAACACATTTGCTTCATTAGGTGCAACCCCGGCTACATTCATAGTTTGAACCGTTGCCTTGACCGGATCAGATGGGTATACATCATCAGGAAACTGCCAATTTAAATAGGCATAACCATTGTTACGCCCATGCCCGATATTCCAGTTCGATTGCTCATGAATGGTTTTAAACTGATAATTTGAATTGTAATACACATCAAAACCCTGCAAATCAATAGAACTCTTACCTACCCCCCCCTGACTACTTGATTGCCCTGATGTTTGCGTATCCCAAAAACTATTCATTACGCTGGTATTGCTATTAGTCCCAATCATGCCGCCTCCATTGGTTACAACTCCGGTACTGTAACAGTTTTCGATTGCACCTGGTGACCAACTATAGCTATAAGTACTCCCAACCAAACCGCCTACACTGCTAATTCCGGAGACTGCTCCCCGACTGTAACAGTTTCGGATAGATGCATAATTGTATCCAACCAATCCGCCAACGCTATACTGACCAGTTACAGAACAAACACTGTAACTCAGAGACAACCCATCACCATTCGAATTACTCCCGACCAAACCACCAG
>NZ_QKZK01000044.1 GCF_003254275.1 Breznakibacter xylanolyticus
GCATTCAACAGCGTACGATGGCATACCCTGCCGCTGTGATTACGGTAGCTCTCCACTAAACGGTAATAACCGCTATAGATTCCCGTTTCGGGGTTGGTGCGCATGGATACTTTGAAATACATGCCCCAAAGTAAACATGTAAACCGCTGATATACAATACCCCCTTGTGTACTACAAATGATTTTTCGAAAATTCAGACACTGATTATCAATGTATTACAAAAGCAAATAGAGCAAAAGAGCCTATTTTGAGGTGAAAAAAGGTGTTTTTTTAATGAATTTTGGATGGAAAGCTGCAAGATGGGTTAAAAGCCGGCGGGCTTTTGGGTATTCTTTTTATGGTCGTTCTATGTGATTATTGATTCAATTTTTGGTGATGTTGGTAAGTTGTAGATCTGCATGGGTTTGTTTGTTTTCGTTTGAATAAAAACTTGATTACGACATGGCATATTCTTCTTCATAAAGAATGGTTGGTGTCGGCTGGTCGCTTTCTTCCTGCTGCGGGAAATAGGGTTCGTCATCATGCAAGGCATCCATGTGGATGCATTCCAGTTCAAAAAATGATAGGGTTTCTTTAATCTTTTCTATTTCGCGCAACAGTTGAGCCGACTCTCGGCTGATTTCTTCGGCATCCATGGCTGTGCGTTGAACTCCGCTGTTGACAATAAAGAGGTTTTCGCTTACTTGTTCTATCTCGTGGTGTTGATTTTTGCTATCGTTGGCGATTTGATGAATGAGTGACGATGAGCAATCCAGATCTTTCTCTACTTTATGCAGGTTTTGCTTGATGGTATCTGAGAGTTCCATACCCATGGCGGAGATCTTGTTCATGTCGTCGCTCAGGTGTTGGGTTTGTTCGGCCAACTCTCGCACACCCGTGGCCACCACGGCAAATCCTCTGCCTGTTTCTCCGGCCTTGGCTGCTTCTATGCTGGCATTTAACGACAATATGTTGGTTTGGAATGCAATGTCTCTGATGGCGGCCGATTTGTCGATGAGTTGTTTGAGCGTGTCGATGGCTTCATTGATTTGATGGCTGTTTTCTTGCAACGAGGCTTTAAAAGCGCCTATCAGTCGGGTCGATTGCTTGGCGTTGTCGCTGTTGTTGTTGACCAGCCCTGCCAGGTTTTCCATCGTTGCTGACAGCTCTTGTGAGTGAACGGCCTGGTCGTTGGTGATTTCGGTCAGTTTTTCCGATTTGTCATCAAGCACGGTGCTAATGTGTCCAAGTTTGAGGGATAGGTTGTTGAGTTCGTGAATCACTTCTTTCTGTTTTTCACTGCTTTGTCGAATGGCGCGCTGAAGCATTCCAAACTCATCTTTACGTCCTGTTTCTTCAATGTCCATGAATTTTCCCTCGGCCAAGTTATTGGCATGTCCTATCAGTTCCTTCACTGGCTTGAGTAAGGATGCCGAGATGCGTTGTGTGATGATGCCTGTGATTGCAAGGATAACGACAATGGTTGCGATAAGTAGATTGATGGCCAGATGCATCATTTGTGTGGTATTCTCTGCCGATTTGGATGACTCCCATATTTGTTGTTCTATCAAGTCTTTGCATCGAATGTTGATGGCATCTATCACGTTGTTTTCTTTGATGGCATCGTTGTTGGTTTGGTTGTGAAAGGCTTCATGAGCCAGCTGTTTAAAATCATCTGTTTTTCGGGTTAAACTCATCAGTTGGTCGGTCAAATCCGGACTGTAAATGCGTAGGTTGTTCAATTCTTTGAATACCAAATCGAGATGACTCATCGATTGATAATAATCCACAGCTCGTTTGCCGGTGGTGTAGGTTCGGTAATATAGGATGGCATTGTGCCAGTTGCGCTCCAGTTCGGTGAGCATTTTTACCTCCGGCATTTTTTGTGCCGATAGTTGTTTCGATTCCTTTTGAATGGTTTGGATGAGTAGAAAAATGAATAAACCAAATGTGAAAAAGATTAAGAGGATGCCCCCAAATGCCAGTGTTAACTTTTGTTTCAATTTGATGTTTCTCCAGTTCATGTGCAATTTTGTGTATCGGTTTCTGCGGCAAACTTAATTTTCTGAATTCCTCAAGTGGTTAAGTTATTGTTAAGCGATGTTTAAATCATGGTGTCGATGCTTGTGGTGTGTCGAACATTGTGCCGCTTCTGTTGTTTTATGGTGAAGGTGTTGTTTGTTTTCTATAAATCTGATCGCCATGAGTGTATTGGTTGGAAATCAAAGCCGTGTTGTCGTGCAGGGCTTTACCGGTAGTGAAGGCTCTTTTCACGCTTCTCAAATGTTGGAGTATGGCACTTGTGTGGTGGGAGGGGTGACTCCGGGTAAAGGCGGACGGTCCCATTTGGGTTTACCTGTGTTCAATACGGTGCATCAGGCCGTGGTGACGCATGATGCCAACGTTTCTATCATTTTTGTTCCCCCACAGTTTGCCGCCGATGCCATTATGGAAGCGGCCGATGCCGGTGTGCAACTCATTGTTGCCATTACCGAAGGCATTCCGGTGGCCGATATGGTGAGGGTTAAACACTTTCTGTCTCAACACCAATCTCGCTTAATTGGCCCCAACTGTCCCGGTGTCATCTCACCCGGAAAATGCAAAGTGGGAATCATGCCCGGGTTTATTCATCAGCCCGGCAATATTGGCGTGGTGTCGCGCTCGGGGACCCTGACTTACGAAGCGGTCGATCAACTTACCAAACTGGGATTAGGCCAAAGTACTTGCATCGGCATTGGTGGTGATCCCATCATTGGAACCACCACGCTCGATGCCGTGAAATTGTTGATGGATGACCCCGAAACGGAGGGGATTGTTATGATTGGCGAAATCGGTGGCGATATGGAGTCCGAGGCTGCCATCTGGTTGAATGACCACATGTCAAAGCCGGTAATTGGTTTTATTGCCGGTCAAACAGCACCCATAGGCCGTAAAATGGGACATGCAGGTGCCATTGTCGGTGGTGCGAGCGATACGGCCGAGGCTAAAATGAATGTCTTGCGCCAATGTGGAATACATGTGGTGCAATCGCCTGCTCACATTGGTCTAACCATGCTCAATGCGCTTAAATCTTGGGGGTAACTTCTGACCTTTTCATTTCTTGTTGTTTTGTTTTTCCATAATTATTCTAAATTTGCGACGCTATAAAATGTGTCAATAATTTCAAAACATTTTTGTATGAAGCTTTTAGAAGGAAAAACAGCAATTATCACCGGGGCTGCTCGCGGGATTGGGAAAGCCATTGCCATGCGTTTTGCTGCCGAAGGATGTAATGTCGCATTTACTGATTTGCAATATAATGATGTCGCTCAGGCCACTGAAAAAGAGATTGCCGCCTTGGGCGTGAAGGCTAAAGGTTATGCTTCCAATGCCGCCAATTATGAAGATACCCAAAATGTGGTGGCCGAAATCGTGAAGGATTTTGGTCGCGTTGATATTTTGATTAACAATGCCGGCATTACCAAAGATGGCTTGTTGATGCGTATGACAGAAGATCAGTGGGATGCTGTGATCAATGTCAATCTTAAGTCGTGCTTCAACTTTACCAAAGCGGTACAGGCAACCATGCTTAAACAAAAATCAGGTTCTATCATTAATATGAGTTCGGTGGTGGGTGTGAGTGGCAACGCGGGTCAGTCTAACTACTCTGCCTCTAAAGCCGGTATGATTGGATTTACCAAGTCTATTGCCAAAGAATTAGGCTCTCGCGGCATTCGTAGCAATGCCATCGCACCCGGTTTTATCATCACCGAAATGACAGGGGTGTTGGCTGAAGATGTGAAAAAAGCATGGGAAGCTCAAATTCCCCTCAAACGTGGCGGTACGCCCGACGATGTGGCCAATGTATGCGTGTTCCTGGGTTCTGATTTGTCTGCTTATGTCTCAGGTCAGGTAATTCATGTGTGCGGCGGGATGAATATGTAATTTATTGTCTCTCGATATTTGATAAAAAGGGGTGCTTCGGTACCCCTTTTTTAGCATTCCATTAACAGTTTTTTCTGCCATTGCTCTGACCTTTTTCATACTTTTGATTCTTTAATTTTATCGAAAAACATTGCTGAATATGAGAGACTTCAACTTTTGTGCGCCGACAAAGATTCTTTTCGGAAAGAACAAGGTCGAGGAAATTGGTCCCGAGATTAAAGCTCATGGCACTCGTGTCCTTTTAGTTTACGGGGGGGGATCCGTTAAAAAAATGGGATTGTATGATCAGGTGGTGACCTTGTTGAAGGCGCAATCGATTTTCTTTGTCGAATTAAGCGGGGTGCAACCCAATCCTCGAATCACCAGTGTGCGTGATGGCGTGCGTTTGTGTCGCGAACACAATCTCGATTTTATTCTGGCCATTGGCGGTGGTAGTGTCATCGATTGTGCCAAAGCCATTGCTGCTGGCGTTCCCTACGACGGCGATGCCTGGGATTTCCCCATGGGACGTGCCAAAGTGGTCAACCCCCTGCCTTTAGGTACCGTGTTGACATTGGCGGCTACCGGTACCGAAATGAATGGCAATGCCGTTATCTCGAATGACGATGTGGCCGATAAACGCGGAATGGGAGCCGACTCCTTGCGTCCTAAATTCTCGGTATTGGATCCGTCGTTGACTTTTTCGGTCGATAAGTGGCAAACGGCTGCCGGGACTGCTGATATCATGGCGCACATCTTTGAGCAATATTTTACCCTCGATAAGGGGACTTTTATTCAGGATGCCATCGCTGAGGCCATCTTAAAAACTTGCATCGAGTATGGGCCTCGCGCCTTGAATCGCTCTGACGATTATGAGGCTCGTGCCAACCTGATGTGGGCATCAAGTTTGGCTCTCAATGGTTTGACGTCTACTGCGAAGCCCGAAGGTGATTGGGCTACTCACCAAATGGAGCACCAGTTGAGTGCGGTGAATGATATGACGCATGGTGCCGGTCTGGCCATTTTATTTCCCGTGTGGATGCGATATGTGCTCAACGAGCAAACTGCCCCCAAATTGGCTCAAATGGCTCGTAATGTTTGGGGTGTTGATGCAGACGATGATCGTGAGGCTGCTTTAAAGGGCATCGACGCTGTGCGACAGTTTTTTAATTCGTTGGGAATGCCGTCATCGTTGACCCAGGGGGGCATTCGTCGCGACGATATTCCCGGAATGGTTCAAAAGGCTTGTTTGTTTGGCCCCATTGGTGGCTTTTTTAAATTAGAAGCCAAAGATGTGGAAGCCATTTATCTAAATGCGTTGTAAAATTTTTATGGTTTTTGACGATTGATTTTGTTCAGTCGTTGTTATCTTTGTTTTATCCCTGTCTGTGTGATGTAGACAGGGATAATTATTTTGATGACATGCTGCTATGACGACAGTTCGATTGATGTGGTTTGTTCTTTTATTTCCCCTGCTGTGGTGGGGGTGTGTGACTTCTGTGCCTTATCAAATGCAAGTTATTCGCCCTGCGCAGGTAACCATTCCTCCGCTAATCAAATCGGTGATGGTGATCGATAATTCTTTCCCTCTTACCGATTCTGTGGGGGTCAATGTGTTTATGCAAGATACCTTTGCGACGCAGATTTTCTTTCGTGATGTGGTCGACTCCATTGCGATGGTGGTCAATAAAGGGCTGGCTCAGGAGTTAGCCGCACGGCGTTTCTTTGATACGGTTCATGTCATTCCCGTTTCTTTTAACGGCCCCCTTGGCTTCGACGGGAAACCCTTAATGCTTGACCGTGTTGCGCTGTTGTCCGATTCGATGAATGTCGATGGTGCCGTGGTGTTGAATTCTTATGACTATGAACCGGCCCTCAAATACACTCGTTCCGATATTTATGGTTTTTATGATTGCATCCAGTCCATTCGGTTTGTGGTGGAATGGTTGTTTGTGGATGCCCGTACCGGAATCTCGCTCGATCGTCATATTCAGGTTGATACGCTTTATTGGCGCGGATCTGTGAATGGTTTGTTGTACCCCGTTGATGGCATTCCCGATTTGGCTGCTGCCATTGTCGAAACCGGAAAATACATGGGGTATTACCATGCCGATCGTCTTGCCCCCTATTGGGAGCCTGTCGTCCGTCATTATTATCCTCGTGGCAGCGGGTATTATCCCGAAGCGCAATCATGGGTGATCCTTAACAAATGGGATGAGGCGGAAAAAATTTGGTTTCACCTCTATAAAGGAAGTCGTGGTGCCGAAAAAGCCCGTTTGGCAATGAATATTGCCTTGGCAAAGGAGATTCAGGGAAAGATGGAAGATGCTGCCCGATGGGCTTACCATGGTTGGGAATTGTTTCTTCTAAAAAAGTTTGCTCATGAGCATGACGCTGACAAGGCCAAAGCTTATTATTTGGATTTGGTGAAACGCCATGCCGATGTTAAAAAACTCTCACAACAATATGGCACGCCTCTCAATTAGTATCTGGATTTTATGTGTTCTAACGGGCTTTTCTGCCTTGGCGCAGAATAGAAATGGGGTGGATGATTTCTTGAATTCTGTGGGCGAAGGCGCCTCGGTGGGACTCGAAGTGATCGATTTAAGTAGTCAGACTACGGTGGTGAGTTATTGTCCTGAATTGCAATTGACCCCGGCTTCTTTGACCAAGTTGATAACGACGGCTTCGGCCATACGGTTGTTGGGCTCCGATTTTCGATTCCGAACTTCTGTGTATGCTTCCGGTGTCGTCGCTGGTGGAACGTGTACCGATGATTTGGTGGTAGTAGGAGGGGGGGATCCCTCTTTGGGGTCTTCATTATTTGCTTCATCTCGTTCTGATGTGGTTTTTAATAAGATTTCTTCCGCCATCCTCTCACGAGGAATCTCCTCTTTCAATGGCGATTTGGTCATCGACCTCTCTTATTGTCCGGTGATGCCTTATCCTGCCGGTCGATCGTGGGACGATTTGGGGAATTATTATGGCGCACTGCCTGCTGCTTTGTCTTATCGCGAAAATACCTTCTCTCTTTTGCTCGATGCTCCTGTGACGGTCGGTCACCGATGTTCTGTGGTGGGTACGGAACCTGAGTTACCTGATGTGGTGTTCGATTGTTGGGCGGTTGCCGGTAGCAAGCACGATAGTGCTTATATATATGGTGTTCCTGGCAGTACATTTATGCAGGTTCAGGGGGCTATTCCCCCGGGGAGCCGAAAGTTTAGGGTGAAAGGTGCCTTGCCTTCTCCGCCTGCCTTGTTTGCACGTGAGTTGCGCTCAGCGCTTCAAGCAAGGGGCATTGCCGTTAGCGGACGAATTCGTATTGTGAATCAATCCTATCCGGTTCAGGTCTCCAACTGCCTCTGTACCATTGATTCTCCTTCGCTCTCACAAATGATTGCGGTCATCAACGGACGCAGTCATAATTTACTGGCCGATCATTTATTATTGGCTTTGGCGCCTGCTGTGCGCGCAGGCTCATGGTGGGATGCAGCGACCAATCTGGTGTTGAAATATTGGGTGGAACAACAGGTTGACGGTGCCGCCCGGTGGAAATTATATGATGGTAGTGGGTTGTCTGTTTTTTCGCTCTTGTCGGTTCGTTCGCTCAACGAATTGTTATCTAATATGCATCATTCCGATGATGCCGATTTGTTTCAATCATCCCTGGCCGTTGGGGGTGTTTCTGGAACGTTAAGAAATTTATGGACCGATGATGCAGTGCGTGGTCGGGTGTATGCCAAAAGTGGTTCAATGACCGGGGTAATTGGCTATGCTGGTTATTTTAAAACTCACAAAGGTAGCATGTGTGCGTTCTCAGTGATTGTGAATCATTCAACTGCTTCGGCACCTATTGTCCGTAAGTCCATTGAAAAATTAGTTTCTCAATGGATTTTAAGTTTGTAACCCATGCCGTTTGGTTATCAGAAGATGATGTTGCTCAGACAAATCTGAAGTCTGACAATCTTCTTGTTTTTTATCTGAATATCATTCACTAAACGACATTGGTTTGTTATCTTACCAATCCTTTTTTTGGGGGGGATTGTTCTGTCGTGTATAATTGTTTGTAGTATGGAAAATAAAATGATTGTAAAGTTTCTTCAATGTCATATCGAGTGGGAAAATGAATCGTTAAACCTTCAGCGGTATTCCCAAATTATTCAGGATGAAATAGGACACTGCGATTTGTTGGTGTTGCCCGAAACATTTCATTGTGGTTTTACCGATACGCCTGCCCATGTGGCTCAAACAATGGATGGGTCTGTGTTGACTTGGATGCGTCAAACGGCCATGCGTCACCAAACGGCTCTTGCCGGGAGTGTGGTCATTGCTGAGAAGGGCTCTCATGTCAATCGATTGGTCTTTGTCTATCCCGATGGTTCCATTACCTGGTACGATAAGCGACATCTGTTCCGTATGGGTAACGAACACCACCGTTTCTCTCCCGGAAATCGCCGCATGGTTATTCAATACAGGGGATGGCGCATCTTACTGTTGGTTTGTTATGATTTGCGATTCCCGGTATGGGCTCGCAACCTTGAGGATTACGACATGATGCTGATTGTTGCCAATTGGCCGACCCCGCGGCGTGAGGTGTGGAATGTGCTGCTTAAGGCGCGTGCCATCGAAAATCAGTCTTATGTGGTAGCGGTCAATCGGGTTGGGAACGATTTGCTCAATCGATATTCCGGCGATTCGGTGATTTTAGACCCTCGTGGACAGGCTCTGGTTGCCGCTCCCGATGATCAGGAAGTTTTGATGGGCACCGAGTTGGACTTGAATGCTCTTCGTAAATTCAGAGCTAAATTCCCCGCTTTTCTTGACCGGGACGGTTTTAACGTTATTTAAGTGTTTGTGTTGAATATATTCTCTTTCATTAAGTCATTTTTTGTGTTATCTTTACTAAACATTAGCTGGTTGTTATTATGTAATCAATTGTTACTGCTCTGATTGTGTGTGATAATCATGTTAAACCAAACCAATAAGCTCTTGTTTGAATGTATTGTTTGATAATAATTAATGCCATATATCATGAAAAGTTTTAAAGTACAGGTACACAATAATAAGGCTGAGTTTTTTAAAGAGCTGATGAAAAACTTCGATTTTGTAGAGTTTGAGGAAGTGGATGCGTTTTATGAACCTCGCGTGTATCCCGGTGCACAGTTTGAGATTCGGAGTAACTCTGCCATTGCCACTTCGGCTCCACAGTTGCCCACTTCTCCTAAAGTGCCTCCTGTGCCCGATGAGGCCATTGAAAGTCTAAAAAAAGCGCTTTCTCATATCAATGAAATTCGTCAAAACAGACGTTAATTTCAGACCTTTTATAGATTAGCCTGACTTCGGTCAGGCTTTTTTTGTTTGGTATAATTCTTGTTGTTTGGTCGATTTGGCTTTTATGTGATGAAACAAGCCATGTCTTAGGTTTCTTCACTCAAATGTCTGGTAAATAATACTCATTGTCTTGTGTCTTGATACTTCAATCTTAATACTTGTAATCGTATGAAAACCTATCTTTCAATTTTTTTCACTCTTTTTGCTCTTGCTGTGTCGGGGAAAGCAATGACTTCTTTTAATGTCAATCTGATGCAGCCTGATTCTATTTTTCAACAAGTCGATCGGGTGCCTTATCTCAAGCATCATCGTAATTCGTTGACTCGACAAATTAATAAGTCCTTGCAATATCCTTCTCTGATGAAGTTGCAGGGTGTGGAGGGGGTGGTCCAGGTCGAATGCCTTATTACCCCCGATGGGAAGCTGGAAAATTGTCGCATCTTCAAGGGGGTAGCTGATACATTGGATGAAGAAGCTATTCGGGTTGTTTATGGCTTGGGGGCTTGGGCGCCTGCCATGCGCAATGGCAGGCCTGTCGCTTATCGGATGTTGATTCCTGTGGATTTTGTGTTGACCGATTCTGAGCGCAAATCGGCCAAGGCTCTTACGCCTATTGATTTTGAAAACAAACCACCGCTTTTTGTCTTAGATGGAAAAATTGTCGATGGCATCGTTCAGATTGATTCTTACAACGTTCGAACCATCCGTGTCTCTAAGGGCGATAAGGCTGTGGAGCGTTATGGTGTTAAGGCAAAGCATGGTGTCGTTGAGATAACGACTAAACCGGGTACACCTCCGGTGCGGTAATTTTGGCTTTTTTTATCGCACAGCCCTTAGTCCAATCGGATAGGGTTCTGATATTTATGATGATACAAAAAAGAGTTGAACTGTGTTTGACTCTTTTTTTGTTATAGTGGTTTTACAATTATTTACAAATCGTGCAATTTATACACTCTAAAAATAAAGCAAATTTGTAAACTCAAGGTGGCAAAAATTTGTTGGAGTCGTTTTTCTTCTCTTATTTTGTATGGTGACAACATGATTGTAAAAAGCAGTGCAATCGTTTGTATTTTTCTTTTTTCTTCCAAAAGAAATTCAGATATTTATCAAATGGTTTGGATTTGCTCTGCTGTGATGCTTCGTGTGTGTGGCTGTTGAATGACGATTTTAATTCGTGGTTGTATATTCAAATCATCAAACATATAGGTTATGGAATTCATTGAGCATTTAAAACAAAAGGCCGGTCTCAACAAGCAGCGTATTGTGCTCCCCGAAGGGCATGAGGAGCGGACCTTGAAAGCTGCAGATGTGATTCTGCAGGAAGGGTTTTGTGATATCATTTTAATTGGGGATGCTGACGACATTCGGCAAAAAGCATCGCAATTTGCACTGACCCATTTGCATAAAGCTCAAATTGTGGATCCCAATACTTATGAGAAAATTGATGCTTATGCCGATGTCATGGTGGAGATGCGCAAAAGTAAGGGAATGACCAAAGATCAGGCTCTCAAATTAATGCGTGATCCTCTTTATCTGTCGGTGATGATGATTAAGTGTGGTGATGCTGATGGTGAAGTGGCCGGTGCTGATAATGCAACCGGCGATGTCTTGCGTCCTGCTTTCCAGATTGTTAAAACCAAACCCGGTATCAGTGTGGTGTCGGGTGCTTTTATCATGATACTTAAGGATGAACAGTTTGGCCAAAATGGCATGATGGTGTTTGCCGACTGTGCTGTGCATCCCAATCCGACTGCGGCCGAATTGGCCGAAATTGCCGTGGCCAGTGGCCAAACTGCCCGTGCCATTGCCGGCATCGAGCCCCGAATTGCCATGCTGAGCTTCTCAACCAAAGGTAGTGCCAAACACGAAATGGTCGATAAAGTGGTCGAAGCCACTCGTTTGGCCAAGGAAATGGCGCCCGATATGCAAATTGATGGTGAGTTGCAAGCTGATGCTGCCATTATTCCGGCCATTGGCCAAAAAAAGGCTCCTGGAAGTTCTATTGCCGGTTTCGCTAATGTGTTGGTGTTCCCTACCTTGGAAACTGGTAATATTTCCTATAAATTGGTGCAGCGAATGGCAGGTGCCGAAGCCATTGGCCCTGTCTTACAAGGCATGGCTGCCCCTATCAACGATTTGTCTCGCGGATGTTCAGTGAGTGACATCGTCAATTTGGTGGCCATTACTGCCAATCAGGCTGCATTTAAGTGATATTCATGTGTTCGTAAACTATCAAACCCAATAATACCAAGCATCAATGGCAGAGCTTTTAGTTGAACCTATTGAAGCCTATGCATTTAGTAAAAAGCAGAGGGGCGAGACTTTGTTCTCGAAAATTGGAATCATCGGATGTGGAAAAGAGGGACAAACCATCGCCCAAATAGCCAGCATGCATGGCATGGAGGTGGTGTTTGTTGAACTTTCCGAAGAAAAAATTCAGTTAGCCATCGACCATATCTCCAAGGGGCTCGATTCGGTTATCGAAAGTTGGGGGCTCACTCAGGGCGAAAAGCGAGCCATCATGTCCCGCATCAAAGGCACCATGAGTTATCAGGATTTGGCCGATTGCGATTTTGTCATCGAAGCCATTCGTGATGCAGCTACCGGTGAGCGCAATATCAATGTTCGTAAGGAAATATTTCGACGAATTGAAGAGGTGGTGTCACGCGATGCTATCATTGCGACCAATGCCACTCATATTGTGATCAGTGAATTGGCGTCGGAACTCCAGCACCGCGAACGCAGTGTCAGCCTGCATTTCTTTGTGACCTCGGCTGAGGCTCGCATCATTGAGGTGGTTAAGGGGTTATATACTTCCGACGAAGCATACAATCGGGTGTGTACCTTTGTGAAACTCATTAATCGTGATGTTATTCATGTGGCCGAATCGGCCGGTTTGGTGAGCGTGCGGCTTTACGTGGTGTTGCTCAACGAAGCGTGTGCCACCCTGATGGAAGGTGTGGCGTCGATGACCGACATCGATAAAACCATGGAAGTTGGCCTGGGTATGCGTTTTGGCCCTTTCAAAACGGCTGATATCATTGGGCTCGAAAAAGTGATTAAGTGGATGGAAAACCTTTACGAAGAGTTTGGGGATCCTCGTTATAAAGCTTCGCCGCTCGTTCGTCGGTTGGTACGTGCTAAGCGTTTCGGTATTTGGGCCGGTACCGGTTTTTATCGATACGATGAGGAGGGTAAAATCATTCATGGTGATGATTTTGTGTCTACCTGGAAATAATGTGTTTGATGCGTTATTTCTCAATGTTACCAACAAGTGATGTGTATAGTGACATCCAACCCAAAAAATCAAACAAATGAAGATATTGGTTTTAAATTGCGGCAGTTCATCGATTAAGTATCAGCTTTACAGTGAGGCGAATGACGAGTGGGCTGTCTTGGGAAAAGGGGCGATCGAAAAAATCGGTCTTAAAGGCTCTTTTCTGAAGCATGAAAAAGAAAGTGGTGAAAAGGTGTTGCTCGAGGGTGAGATTTTAGATCACCAAACGGGTATCGATTATATCATGGGCGTGTTGACCAGCGAACGCCATGGCTGCCTCAAGGGGCTCGAAGAGCTCGATGCCGTTGGGCATCGTGTGGTGCATGGTGGTGAGGAATTCAATTCCAGTGTGTTCATCACCCCGGAGGTGATTCGTAAAATGGAGGAGTGCATCGAGCTGGCGCCGCTTCACAATCCGCCTAACCTTAAGGGGGTTTATGCGGTGCAGCAGTTGTTGCCCGGCATTCCTCAAGTGGGTGTGTTCGATACGGCTTTCCATCAAAGCATGCCTAAAAAGGCGTATATGTATGCCATCCCGGCTACCTTGTACAAGAAATACGGCATCCGTCGTTATGGATTTCATGGAACCAGTCACCGCTACGTGTCGGAACGTGCCTGTGAGATGGTGAACCTCGATTTTCAAAAGGCTCGCATCATCTCATGCCACTTGGGTAACGGCGCTTCCATAGCGGCCATTATGGATGGCCATTCGGTTGATACCTCTATGGGATTTACGCCTCTGGAGGGATTAATCATGGGGACTCGTGCCGGTGACCTCGATTTGGGGGCTGTCACCTTCATCATGGACAAGGAGATGATTGGTACCCGATCGGCCAGTGTCCTGTTTAATAAACACAGTGGTTTGTTGGGGGTCAGCGGCATCTCTTCTGATATGCGCGAAGTGCACGATGCCGCCGATAAAGGCAACGCCATGGCACAGTTGAGCATTGAGATGTATAATTATCGCATTAAGAAATACATTGGGAGCTACATTGCCGCAATGGGGGGAGTCGATTTGATCATCTTTACCGGCGGAATTGGCGAAAATGCCACTTACATTCGCGCGGGAGTATTGAATCAGATGGAATTCTTTGGCATTGAGATTGACGAAGATATCAATGCTGCTATTCATGGAAAAGAAAAAGTAATCAGCAAGCCCGAAAGCCGTGTGAAGGTGTTGGTGGTGCCCACCAACGAAGAGTTGGTGATTGCCAAAGACACCAAAGAGATTGTGGCGGAGATGTCCAATCGATAACTTGGTTGTCCTATTCATATATCTAATGGTCGAATCCTGGTGGGTTCGGCCATTTTTTGTTGAAGGGGGGTGCTGTGCTCATTTTTGGAACATTTTGATTTGTCGGGTGTTTTAATATTTGACAATCCTGTTGTTGGCGTAAGGGGGCTGCTTGGTTTCATCTTTTGAAAATCTGTTTCATGTTTACATCGTTATCTCAGTTGGAGGAAAGGGCTTTGAGTCGGAGCGATTTGCCAAGACGGTTGGTTTTGGCTGTTTCGCACGATCTGCATTCGTTGGATGCTGTTTGTCGTGCTTCGCTTAAGGGGCTCATTCAGCCTGTGTTTGTTGGATCCATGGCTCAAACGTTGGCCATATTGCACGAGCGTGGGTTGGTTGCCGTGGATGCCGAGTTTGTTGATGAACCTGATGTCGATAAAGCCGTGGCTCTTGCTGTGCAGATGGTGAAGCAGGAGCAGGCTCATATTCTTATGAAAGGCAAGGTGGCTACCCCTGTGTTGCTCAAAGGGGTGCTCAATCGCGAATGGGGTTTACGCAAAGGCGAATTGCTGTCGCATTTTGCATGGTTTGAGGTAGAAGCCTATCACAAGCTCATTGCAGTGACGGATGTGGCGCTTAACATTGCCCCGACTTTAAAGGAGAAAATCGCCATCATCAATAATTCGGTGCATTATCTGAATCATTTAGGCATCGCCCGACCTAAAGTTGCTGTTTTGGGTGCTGTGGAGATGGTCAACGAAAACATGCAGGCCACACTGGATGCCGCTTTGTTGTCGAAAATGAACCAGCGAGATCAGATTCGTAATTGCGTCATCGATGGTCCGCTGGCGTTCGATAATGCCGTGAGTTTCGAGAGTGCCCTGCATAAAAGCATCCGAAGCGATGTGGCCGGTGATACCGATTTGTTGCTCATGCCCGACATCGAAGTGGGCAATGTGCTCTATAAAAGTCTGGTGTTTTTTGCCAAGGCAAGGGTGGCGTCGGTGGTGTTGGGGGCTTCGGCGCCCATTGTACTCACCTCTCGCAGCGACTCTGAACAGGCCAAATACGACAGCATATTATTGGCAGTGATGGCCGGGTGAGAAAGGAAGTATATGAGTGTAAGAGTGTAAGAGTGTAAGAGTGTAAGAGTGTAAGAGTGTAAGAGTGAAAAAGTGCCAAAGAGAAGAAGCAATCATAGACTTGAAATATGAATCCATCATTTCGAATTCTGGTCATCAATCCGGGTTCCACATCGACCAAAATAGCCTTGTACGAAGGACGTGTGGTGCAGTTTTTAAAGAGTGTGCGTCATTCGCCCGACGACTTGGGACGCTTTGATCGCATTGCTGATCAATATGCTTTTCGCAAGGAGATGATTTTGCACGAATTGTCGATGGCTGAAGTGGTGCTGTCTTCGCTCGATGCCGTCATTGGTCGTGGCGGGTTGATTCGACCCGTGGAGTCTGGCGTTTTTGAGATGAACAGTGCCCTTGAAAACGATTTGTTGACCGGAGTGCAGGGCGAACATGCCAGTAATCTGGGTGGGTTGATTGCCTTGGATATTGCCCGTTCATCCCACGGCGTTCGTGCTTTTATTGCCGACCCGGTGGTGGTAGATGAACTCTCTGATGTGGCCAGGATCAGTGGTCTGCCCCAAATGCCGCGTCGATCCATCTTTCATGCCTTGAATCAGAAAGCCGTGGCGCGTCGTTATGCCCGCATGCTTCATCGTCCCTATGAAGCGCTCAACCTGATTGTGGCGCATTTGGGGGGCGGCATCTCCATTGGGGTGCACCAGCAGGGGCGTGTGGTGGATGTGAACAATGCGCTGGACGGCTTTGGTCCCTTTTCGCCCGAGCGTGCCGGGACATTGCCCTCGGGGGCGTTGGTGGATTTATGTTTTAGCGGGACGTTGTCGCGCGATGACGTCAAGCGCCTTATCAATGGCCGTGGCGGGTTGATGGCGCATTTGGGCACCAGCAGTGTGCCCGAAGTGATGGAGCGGGTGAAGCAGGGCGACTCGCATGCCCGTTTGGTGATTGATGCCATGCTTTATCAGGTGGCCAAGTCCATTGGCGCGTGTGCCACGGTGGTGTGTGGCAAGGTGGACGGCATTATCCTGACCGGGGGCATGGCGCAAAGCGATGCGCTGATGAATCAACTGCGCGACTGCATTGAGTTTTTGGCTCCCGTGGTGGTGTTTCCCGGTGAAGATGAAATGGCTGCTCTGGCTGAGAATGCCCTTGGCGTGTTGGAAGGAACCATCGCCTGTCGGGAGTACCACTAAAACAAAAACACCCGGCTTGACGTGAGGTCGGAGCAGGGTGTTTGTGTGGCGTTGTTGTGAAAGCCTTACGAAAGAGCTTTTAGGACTTCCAAGGCTTTGGTGTAGTCGGGTTCCTGGGTGATTTCGGGAACGTATTCCACGTATTGAATCACACCGGCTTTGTCGACAATGACAGTGCCGCGGGTCAATAGTTTGAGCTCATCAATGAGGAAGCCGTATTTTTGACCAAACTCGCGATCTTTGTAGTCGCTCACCGTCACGATGTTGTTGAGGCCTTCGGCCGCGCAAAAGCGCTTTTGGGCAAATGGCAAATCCAGCGAGATGCTCAATACCACGGTGTCTTTCAGTTCGGTGGCCAGTTTGTTGAACTGCTTGTTTTGAAGGGCGCATACCCCGGTGTCGATGGAGGGGTAGATGGCGATGGCCACGTTTTTGCCTTTGAAATCACTTAGTTTAACCGGTTTGAGGTCAGCCCCGGTGGCTGTGAAATCGGGTGCTGTCTGCCCTTTTTTTACTTCGTTGCCCACAATGGTCACCGCACCGCCGGCGAATGTCACGTTTACATTTACTTTATTCATGTTGTGAATGGTTTAGCCCACTTTATCCCCATAATGAGGATGAGGGGGTGTTGTGTGAATATTAATTGTATTTTACTCTTATACTCTCTTTGTCATTCTTGAACTCTTCCACTTCTCCACTTCTCCACTTCTCCACTCTTCCTCTCTTCCTTTGCTCATTCTACAACATCCATTCTTTGTGAATTGTTCTGGGATGTGATAAAAATGATGAAGTCCTGCTTTTTTCTTTGATTTAGATCTTTTGAAAATCAGTTGTTTGTTGTCGAGGTTCGGAGAAACTTGAATAAATGCTTGAATTTTTTGCGCTGAAGCGATACAACTTCAGAATCTTTTTCTATTTTTGCATCCGCTAAGGCAAACGAGCCACGGCAGATAAAGCATGCGAAAGTAGCTCAGTTGGTAGAGCACAACCTTGCCAAGGTTGGGGTCGCGGGTTCGAGTCCCGTTTTTCGCTCCATAGATTGCCGTTGTAGCTCAGAGGTAGAGCACTTCCTTGGTAAGGAAGAGGTCATGGGTTCAATTCCCATCAACGGCTCAAAAAAAGCGATTCACTGTGTGAGTCGCTTTTTTTTGTTTATGTTAGTTCCGATGTTCTCGTTTTTTTAAAAAACAGTTCTTTATATCCCATGCGCAACATTTTCACCAGCACTCCCTTTTTGGCCATCGTGGCCTGTTTGTTATGGTCCACTGCCTTTGCCGGCATTAAAATCGGGTTGCAGTACAACCTGCCGTTTCAGTTTGCCGGCGAGCGTTTCTTTTTGGCCGGGCTCATGATTTTGCCCTTTGCCCTGGCGCAGGGCAGTTATGTGACGACCTTTGTGCGTCACCATCGCTTGATTTTGCTCATCTCCCTGGCGCAGACCTTTGTGCAGTATGCCCTGTTTTATTGGGGCATCAGCTTGTTACCGGCAGGGCTTACGGCCATCACGGTGGGCACGCAGCCGCTCATGGTGGCGTTGCTGGCGCACTACACCCTGCGTCACGATCGCATCACCTGGCGCAAGATGGCCGCCATCGTGGTGGGCATCTCGGGCGTGGTGTTCATTGCCGTGGGCAAGGGGCTGGAGGGCGACGGGGGCTGGAAACCGGTGTTAGGACTGGTGCTGCTGGTGCTCTCCAACGTTTCGTCAGGCATCGTCAACATCATCATTAGCCAAAAGAACGACATTGGCTCGCCCATCACCATCAGCAGTATGCAACTGATGCTGGGCGGCCTGTTGCTGATGCTCTTTTCGTGGGTGGTGGAGCCGTTTCGGGGCTTCGACTTCCCGGCGGTGTATTACGTGTCGCTGGTGTGGCTCAGTGCCATCTCGGCCGTGGCGTTTTCCATCTGGTACCTGTTGTTGCAGCGCAAGGGGGTGAAGGTGTCGGATCTCAACGTGTGGAAGTTTCTCATTCCCGTTTCCGGGGCGCTGCTGAGCTGGCTGCTGGTGCCCGGCGAAGGGCCCGATGTGTTTGCCCTCACCGGCATGGCCGTCATTGGCGGCGCACTGCTGCTTTATTATAAAAAGGCGTGAGGGGGGGTAATTGTTTTTTGAACCCGTCAGGTTTGAGCAGGCTGACAGGTTTGTCCGGGTATTGAGATGCCGTCATCTTTTCTTAATTTAACGCCTTTTAAATCTCAACCTCCTTCAAGATGACTCAACCCGAGAACCATGTGCTGGTCGAATTGTACGACTATGCCCTGAGCCAGCGCTCCGACGCCCGCAAGGGACGGGTGGTGCGCTCGCGAACCCTCACCATCGACCAGTTGGTGGATGCCGTGGTGGCTCGCCGCTCCGACCTCAATGCTGCCACCCTCAAAATGGCCTACCAACTGCTGCACGATGTTGCCCTTGATGAATTGGCCAACGGTGCCTCGGTGCAATTCGGACTGGCCACTCACCGGCTGGGGGTGAAGGGGGTGTTTTGTGGCGATGGCGACGCGTGGGACGATGACCACCACCATCTTGTTTTAGAATCGACCCCCACGTCTTCCGTGCGCAAGGCCATCGACCGCACCCGGGTGAAGATGCGCGGCAGGGCATCGACCGCCACGGTCATCAACACCATCACCGATCTGGCCACGGGCAGCGTCAACCAACGGCTCACGCCCGGTGGCGGCCTGCGCATTGCCGGCACGCGCGTCAAAATTGTGGGCGATGATCCACAGGCCGGGATAACGCTGGTGCATGTCGACTCGGGGCACCAGCTGATGATTGGGGCGTCTCAACTGATGAAGAACCATCCCCGCGAGTTGCTGCTCGTGTTGCCACGGGCGATGACCCCGGGCAGCTACCGCATGACGCTCGTGTCGGCTTTTTCGGGCACCCAAAAGCCTCTGATTCAACCGGTCAGTTATTCATTTCCCTCTCTGTTGACCGTGTAGCCTCGGGGCGTGCGATGCGAACCGAGGCTACGCGATGCACTGAGTCGCCCGATTCGTTGACACTGAGTCGCCCGATCGGCTGACGCTGAGTCGCTCGACTCACTCTGTGCGGCAGCCCCGGGTAAGCCGATTGGCTCCCCCGCTGCCACCAATATGGTGATTGAGGTCATTGTACATCGTGCCACTCAGTATCAGTTCTTCGTTCATTACGCTGAGGAAGATGAGGTTTCGCTGAGTTCCGCTGAGTTTTCTTTCCTCACTTGCTCTCATCTTCTCTCACTGCACTTCAGTGTCAGTTCTTCGTTCATTACGCTCGGCTCCCGTTTGGGGGGTGTCAATGCTCAGCTCGTCAGTGATCCACCGCAAAGCGCCGGCTTCCCCCTGTGTGCTGAGGCCGTTGACTTCGAATCGGAACTGCCGGGCCACATCGGAGTTATAAAAGATGAGGTCCGCTTGGCCCAAACTGTCGGTTTGCACGCGGGGCCACCAGGCCAGGGTGTTGCGCTCATCTTTTAAGATGTGGGAGTTGTCGGTGCCGTTGTACACCGGGTGGTAAAACGTTTGTGTGCCCGAAAAACCCTGTAGGGTGATGTGGCGAATGCCTTTGTAACGCGCCCGGGTGCTGATGCCGCCGCCATCTTTGGTGTAGATGGCCACCACGGCAATGGGGGAGGTGTGGTTTTTGGGAAACAAATTCATGTTCGCCTCAAAGTTGACCTTGGCATCCGACGAGGGATCGTTGGTTGGGGTTGGCGATGTGGTGGCTGTCATCGATGCCTGTGAGTATCCCTGGGATGACGAGGTGTTGGGGAGGGCCTCTCCCCCTATGTGGGCGATTGCCCGGTTTGCCGGATCGGTCAACACATGCAGTTGCATCCCTTTTTTATCGACGGGGGGGAAGATCAGATCTACCGATTCAACCACAGTGGCATCCATCGAAATGAGTTCTTCCAGCCCGTATTGGTTGAGCAGGTGGGTGAGTCGCCCCTGGTCGTCGGATGCCCCGGCCATTTGGCCATCTACATAAATAAAAATGCGGTGCTGAATTTTGTTCTTTACCCTGAAGCGGATGCTGGTGAGGTCGGCATCCATCAAGTCAATTTCCATACCGGGAAAGGCATCGTTCAGCAGGCTGATGAGGCCGCTGTTCCAGGGGCGCTCCCCATTCAGGTCGGTAATTTGCTTTTGCCCCACGCTCTCCTGAGCCGGGCCAAATTGCTGCGTCATGACGCCCCGCACATTCTTGAGGTTTTGCGCCGATACGGTGACTTCGTTGAGCGATACGTCGGTCGTGTCCACAAACATTTCGTGGCTCATGCGCTGCGTTAGTTCCATGGCCAGTTGCGAGGGCGTGATGGGGCTCAGAGGGGGCGTGTGTTGCCAAATGAGGGGGCGGTGCCGGGGGCTGTCGTCGGGTTGCGACCTGAAGTTGGTGTGGACTTCAAGGTTGTAGTCGGCAACGTTGTTCAGCTTGTTTTTGGTTTGCACCACGGCTCGCATGGTGTCGTTAAAATCGTTGAGCAAAAAGGTGAAGCGGCCCGTTTTGTCGCTCTTTTGGTTAAAGTAGCTCATCTTTTCGCTCACGAGCATGGTGATGTCGATGCCCTCGGGGGCAGGGCCATGGTTGCGCGTCAGTTTGCCGGTGACATACAAGCCCGGTTCTTCTAAAAAACGCGGCAGGCGCACGGTGTCGGTCATCACGTGGTGCCACTCATATCGCCGCCATCCGTTGGTGAGCATCAATAGCTCGGTTTGTAAAAACGATTTGTGGGTGTTGGCAAAAAATTGGTTGGGCTGTTGAATCAGTCCCGGCATATTGGAGGTGAGTTGCAGGGTGTTGACCATGTTGCAGTCGGTGTAGGCACCCTCGGGAATGCGTTGCGCATCGGTCACCGACACCGAAAAGGTGCCTTGTGCCGGTCGTCCGTCGGGGTAAAGGGCTTCGAGCCGGTAGCGGGCGCGGGCGCGCGGCTGCCCCGGAATGTCCGTCTCGTGGATGCTCATCCTGAGCGAGGGTTGATGGATGAATACCAACCGTTCGTTCACCGGGCGTTTTAGCCGGTCAAAGAGGGTGAGTTGTACCATGCCGCCTTCAAACAACGCTTTGTCGATGCGAAAGCTCTGTATGTCGTTGCTCATCACCAGGGGCTGCGCTGTCACGGGGCGACCGTTTTGCAGCGTCAGCAGGTATAGCGTGTCGGTCGATGCCGTGACGGTCGATTGCACCGATACGATGAGGTCGGGCGAGGTGCGCGAGTGTTCCACCCACAAGCCGGTGCCCGATGGGCGTGCCGGGGGAATGAGAAAGGTGCGGGGCGTGCCCTCCGGGCGGGGAAGGGTGAGCGTGTAGGTTTCCCCTTTTTCGGGGGTGAGGGTAAAGAATCCCCTTCCGGCCCAGATGGGGGTGACCGATGCCACCATTTGTCCGCCTTTGTTGGTGACAATGCCCGTAAACATTTGCGGAACGCCCGATGCGCTCACGGCTTCGTAGGCCACCTTGCACGGCACTCCTTCGATGATCTCACCTCCCTCGGGGAAAAAACGAACCATCAGGGTGGTGTCGGCAGCCGTCGGCGCTTTGGGCGACGTGTCCGGCAATGGGGTCGCGGCCTCTGTTGCCGGGGGGGCGACCTCGGGGGGCACAATCGCAATGGTGTTTCTGAAAAAGAAGTCGCTTCCGGCGTTGCGCATCCAGTTGGTGTAACCCCGTATGGTGTAGGTTCCGGCCGTCAGGTTCTCGGGAATCAACATCGAGCCTTGCCCGATGCCCTTTTCCATCCGGATCATCTGTCTGATGAGCGGGGTCTCATGGGCATCGGCCAGTTCCACATACGCCACCCGCTCACTGTGGTTGAGTCGATGGGTCGATGCATCCATCAACCAAATGCTGAACCAGCAGGTTTCGCCGCCGGTGTAGATGGGTCGGTCGGTGTGGATGAAACATTTCTCCTGTCGATGCCAGGTCTGATGGGTTTTGATGTTTTGCAGTAGACTGCTTTCGGTGCTCTTGCTTTGTGATGTCATTTGTGTAACCAGCATCAACAGCAAGGGGAGGGTGTAGATTCTTTTCATTTGTTTAATAAAGTATCAGGATGTGAGTATCAAGATTTGAGTATCAAGACGCAAGACCGAATGTTATTTCACCGGGTTACACTGGAGACTATTCATGGAACTGTGTCTGCAATATATAAATATTAATTTTGCAGACAATGAAAGACAAACCAGATTTCAGTTACGAAGACTTTGAACGGGAAGCGATCAAGGGACTTTATGAGAAAAAGAATTTCATGGGTGAGAACGGTGTTTTCACCCCTCTGATCAAGCATTTTTTAGAAAAGGCATTGGCCCTAGAGCTTGAACAACACCTTAAACATGAGGGCGGAAACAAGCGAAATGGGCTTACGACCAAAACAGTAAAAAGCTCTACCGGAGAGTTTGAATTAACAACCCCTCGAGACAGAAACAATACG
>NZ_QKZK01000045.1 GCF_003254275.1 Breznakibacter xylanolyticus
ACCGTTTTTGCGGCTGCAAAGATAAAGGATTTATTTTCTAACTTCCAAATCTTTTTTCAAAGTTTTTTCGGTCGGCGTTTTTCGGTGTTTTGTCACCTTATTCGGCCTTTTCATCATCCCTTGTCGGCAGGCTTCCCGTTGAAAGCGGGTGCAAAATAAGGGTGTTCTTCTGAGAATTCCTAGCATTGATGGTTTTATTTTTTCAACCAATCAATCCCTACCAATCCAATCGCTTCACACACAAATCAAAAGCGATGAAAAAAATTACGCTTCAGTATTATCTTCAACTTCTTCGGCAATTGAGAAGTCAAGCATCTGTTTTTGAACAAGAAGATTATACCATGATATAATTTTCTTAATATCAGATACATAAACACGCTCCTTGTCATATTCAGGCAACACCTGTTCAAAGTAGGCCTTCAATTGATCATTTGAAGATTTAGCATCAATTGCCTCTCCATTGTTTTCTTTATCAGCAATGCGTTTAAACACAACAGCCAATTTCATATCCCCATCTTCGGTATAAACAGAAATATCTTCGAGGGCACTGATACGAGAGGATGCGTGAGCCGGCATGCGTTTTCCATCAACAAGCGACTCAACAATAATGGCATTTTTAGCTTGAGAAATCACTTTAAACAAGCCTCCTTGACCGCTGATAGCCAATATTTCTTTTAACATATTATTAAAGTTTAATTTGCAGCAAAAATAAACCTTTTCATCAAACAAGAAAACGAAAAATCACGCCTAGCATCACTTGAATGTGTCTTCCGAAATGTTTTCCCCACAAAATGAAACAATTAAAAGATATCGGAACAAAAAATTCCATCCATAGGCATGAACGACATGCATGGTGCAAGCATGCATCATAACGAGGCCTCCCCTCTCCTATACAAAAGAATTAAAAGAACCGCATCACTTCAGCCCCCTCGCTTTTTTGATTTTTTCAAAGGCCTCGTTCACTCGCTGGAACTTTTCATTAGCCGATTTTTTAAAATCCTCGCCCAAATGCTCCACTTTATCGGGATGAAAACGAACAGCCATCGCACGATAGGCCTTCTTCACATCATCATCGGAAGCATTTTCCGCAATTTCGAGAACTTTATAAGCAGCTTGGACATCATCGACATACATATTCTCCAGGCTACCCAAATCAGCTTCGGAGATACCCAGATCAAAAGCAATCTGACGTATGAGCATCAATTCATCACGACTGAGAACACCATCGGCCATTCCCAAGCCGACCAACAAATGCAACAATTGCAAACGAGAAGCATAATCCAGGTTGATGCGCACCTGCAAACAAATATCACGCACTGGAATTTCCTGCTTAAGGATGTCGCGCAACATCAGCAAAGCTTCCTGTGCTTTGTCAGCGCCAAGCGTTCGCACAAGATATCTTTTCACAAACTCAAGTTCGGAATGCACCACCTTGCCATCGGCTTTCATCACTGCTCCCATCAACACGAGCAGTGATGCCACAAACCCACCAACCGACTGCCGTGATTGATCATCCCGATCGGTCAGAACAGAAGCAGTAGAGGACTCCTGAGCCACATGGCCAATAATCAATCCGATGATAATACCCAAGGGGCCCCCCATCCACCACCCTAAAGTGGCACCTATTAATGAACCTAAAAAACCCATCTTACAATCCCTTTAATCACATTACACTTATTGAATTTCAAGCCTTTATGCAAATACAACTACAGATAAGACAAATCGGTTCGCAGATATTTGTTAATAAATGGAAGCGCGTACATTGAGTGACAATTAAAACGATCTGTCCACCTCACCAATCAATGATTGATAAACATTAAGAACCTGAGGAATCACCAATTGTGTTTCATCACAATGAATCACAAACTGTGACTTACCGATTTTTAATTCATCTGACCACTGATTTTGCATTCGTGCCCTGACCTGACCTTCGGACAATGTATCCCGTTTCATCACACGCTGCAAACGCAAATCAATCGGAGCCGTCACCGTAATCACACAATCGACCTGAACATTCGCCCCACTCTCAAACAAAATAGCAGCTTCTTTCATCACAAATGGATACTGTTGAAATGCAGCACTCCAATAAACAAAATCATTGGCCACCACCGGATGAATAATCTGATTGAGAGCCTGTAGCAACAACCTGTCATGAAAAGCCTTTTGCCCAATCCAGGTACGATTGTACTCTCCATTCATGTATGCATCAGGCCCTAATAAGGCATTCACTTTTTGTTGAATACCGGCATGGTGGTTACACAACCAACGAGCTCGATCATCAGCTCGATAAACAGGTACCCCCAACATTTCAAAAATGCGACAAACAGTGGATTTCCCACTCCCTATCCCCCCGGTAATTCCTACAATCTTCATCGCGATAGCACTCTTGAATTCAACCTATAATACTTAAAAATTGACAGCAACACCATAAAACCATATCAATGAGCACCTTAATTCACCAACAAAGAACATTCGTCAATAAAAATTCGACAGCATACTTCCCTTTCATTCACTTCGCTCAATTAAATAGTCGACAAACAAAGGAAAATAATCGACAGAATAAACAAAATCGGGCGCTCCTTCAAGCTTCACTTTCAAACGAACCTGGTTGCCGGAATCAAAACCGGCAGCATCAACAACAGCAAGAAAATGCTGGCTACTAACCGATTCGAACCGACTAATGCCAACGCGATACGACACCCGAACCTCAGCCGGGAAGGTCTTAATCACCATTTTATCAGCAACACCGCGCACCACAATGGGGACATCCACAGCCGCTTCGGTGAAAGCTTCAACAGGAACCATGACATTGACATTGTTATTAGACAACATTACGTTAGGCATTTGCACCAAAGACACACTTTGACGAATTGTATCAGCAATCTGCTCAAACCGACGATATTCGGTATTTACGGCATTTAATGTATCAACCAAATATTCAGGCCCAGTCACACTCACCGAATCGGGCATAAATTGTACCTCACCGGTTTGATTATATTGCGATACAAAAGTGATGTCACCTTTAAAACGAACCGGCACTTTGCGAGTCATCTTATCATAGAAACTAATATAAATAGTATCAGGAGTCATTTCAACCAATTCAATATCACTAGAAAGCTGATCGGAAAGACGATGGGTGTAATCACGCGTAACCAAGTAAGCCCCTTTGAGAGTACCGTCAAACACACGACGCATTTTGGTAACATCAAAAGCATAAGGATAGAGTTGCTCAGCCCAATGATACCGAAGCAAAGAGAATCCCGTTCCGCGAATCTTCAAATCAATTGATGCCGGGACTTCACTCGAAACCACCTTATCGGAAGGAAGATTAATAAAAAGAACCGGGTACGAAATGGTTGACACATATTCACTACGCAATGCATTGATCAACCAAAATCCGGAAGAAAGCATTAAAAACACAATAAAAACAACCACACGCCTGTCCTCACCAGACAAACGCAAAATCAACAGCCATATCCGCCGCAAAGTGGTCATCAAAGCCAATAAATTAGTGAAATTTATAAAAAATAACGACTTCGATATTCCAATGCCATTTCATCATTGCCGCCGTTAATGCAAAGAAATAAAAAAAGGCTGACACAGAGGTCAGCCTTCATGAAATATCGTCAAAACAATTAACGTTTCACAGCATCGGCCATGTCCATAACCACGGCTGACTTATCCACTTTAACCTTCACGTTGTCAGCGATTTCAATCACGATGGCATCGTCTTTCACCTCGCTCACAACCCCATAAATACCTCCGGTTGTGATAATTTTATCACCTTTTTTCAGCGCTTCGCGGAATTTGCGCAACTCCTTTTGGCGTTTCATCTGGGGACGAATCATAAAGAAATAAAACACCACGATGATTAACACAAAGGGTAAAAAAGTTTGCAACATGCTTCCCTGTGAAGCAGCTTGAGCATCCAATAACACAAATAAATTCATAAATACAGTTTTAGATGATTGATATATTTTACTTAATTCTTGCCGTAAAAAGGAGCTCTAAAGGAGCTTCGGTTGCATTGCTATAAACTAGCACTTGTTTGGACTGCAGCCCCTGACGTCCGCGAGTATCGAACAACACATCAATACGCCCGGAATCACCAGGTGCTACCGGCTCATTTGGCCACTTAACCGACGTGCAGCCACAACCGGCTTTTACATGAGTGATGAGCAGTGGACCATGTCCGTCGTTACGCGCCCAATAAACCACGCCAACCTCCTCACCTTCTGAAACGTCACCAAAATCATGTGACTGTTGCGAAAAAGTAATGACCGGTTTTCCCTGAATTTCGCCCAATTGATTCACCGATGGTTTGGATTGACAAGCCGTCAGGAACAACAGAATGCCCAGGAAATAAAAAACAGTTGGCATGAATCTCGATTCTAGACTATTCAGCAGCAACATTTAGCACTGATTTAAATAGTTTATTGTCCTTTTGCAGTTGTTCAACCACTTTATCGAGCACCCCATTGATAAAGACCCCACTTTTTGCTGTCGAATAATGTTTGGCCAGCTCAATGTATTCATTGAGCGTCACCTTAACTGGGATATTGGTGAATTCAAAAATCTCAGAAAGAGCGATTTGCATCAATACAATATCAAGGAAAGCCACACGTTCCAAATCCCAGTTTTTGGTATGAGCATCAATAAGCTTTCGGAATTCGGCCTGATTGAGAATTGCCTTTCGGAAAAGCGTTTTGACAAACTCACGGTCATCGGGATCTTTAAATTCAGGCAATAATGTTTGTTCCTCGCCCAGGTCGTCACGATATTCTTTAAGAGTTTTAATCACCATGCTAACCACAAATTCAGCCTCATCGTTCCAGTAAATCCCTTGCTCCTCAAAGTGTACATACAAAGGTTCAAAAGGAGCAATCACTTTTTCGACAAGTTTGACCAAAAACTTTCGATCAGTCTCATAATCAGATTCAGGCAATGCCATGTAATCGATATAAATTTGAGACTGACGAATTTCGGTAAACAACTGACGAATCAGCTCAGGATGATCGACCCAGGAAATATGAGTTGCCTCGATGTAACGTAACAAAGAACGATTACCCCCAAGAAAATCGAGCAATTTATTATCAATAAAACGGGTGTTGGGATTAAGATCTTCCGGTGAAGGAATCCGCTTTTGACGATTCAAATCAATGCGTTTCTCCTCATGCAAACGCAATTCAAGCAGCAGCAAGAGATAAATGTGATAGAGTTCATAGGATTTGGAAATGCTGTGAAACAATTCCTTTTCGGCCTGCTGCAGGGAAGTATCACCCTGATTATAATAGGCATAGACCATTTGCATCACCTTTACCCGAAGTAATCGTCTGCTTAACATGTAGAAGAGCTTTTTTATTTGAATGCAAAAATAGGTCTTTTTTCGTGGCCAACAATCATTTTTATTAAAAAAAATACTCCCGGCTACGTGGCTCGTTTCTTGACAACGATGCCTTGAAACGAGCCAAGTTTAACGCTTCGACACACAGGAAGATGATTATTAAAAGTCACTGCCTTGTATCTTGATACATATGTCTCAATACTTTTTTAAACACATAAAATGAGCCACCTCTCTCACACCGAAAAAACGCAGATGGGCGAAGCCAATGACTATTGGAGTGTTCCATGGGACCATTGAAAAACAAATGGTAGGCAGATTGAGGAAATGAAACGAGTCGAACAAAAAATGTTTTTCAACATAAAAAAACCACTTCATTCCCCGCCATCAAAGCGCACACAAAACACTAACAACCTGATAACAAACACATTTCGCCACAAAAACAATCAGACCACTAACGCAGAAAAGCAATGCAAACATGTAAATTAATGTGAAAATGGGTTTGATTTTTTGAAAAATAAACTGCAAATTTGGTTTAAATATTTACATAAACTGATTTAACCCTAATCAACAATGGAAAGATTTGAACAACATGCAGGAATCAGACAGACAGAAAAAGAAGAAATCTATTCCAAACAAGTCCGGGCCGGAAAAAGAACTTATTTTTTTGACGTAAAAAAAACGCGCCAGGGAGAACTATACCTAACCGTCACCGAAAGCAAGCGTCGACACGACAACGATGGCAGCATGTACTATGAAAAACACAAAATCTTTTTGTACAAAGAAGATTTTGAAAAATTTCTAAATGGATTAGATGACGTGATCAATTTCATAGACGAAAGCTCACCCATGACAGTCGAAGACGGTAGTCTGCAAGAGGTGATTAATGGAGCTGATTTTTCGGCCATTGAATTTGACAATTTACAACCATGAAAAAAGAAAGCCGGTAAAACCGGCTTTCTTTTTTTATAACAGTACGCTAAAGGTCAATTTAAATTCACATCCAAAGTCTCTTCTCCTTCCGTTTCAGGATTAATGCTCTCGTTAATGGCCTTGAGGATTTCTTTATTTGACAAGCGCTTCACATTGGTCACCATAAAGGATGGGAAAAGGAAATCGCCCAACTCATTGCAATTATTTATTACTGCGCTAAGAAAATCCTTTACGGACTCGCGCAAAGGAATTAAGATGGAAGCAGTGGCGTAAATGGGGGAAAACTTCACCTCTTCAACTTCTGCCTGATATTTCTTGGCAAAAAAATCCAGCTCACCACTCAGCAACGATTGCTGCACAGCAGAAAAAGGCTCACCATTTCGGGTCACAAAAACCACAAAATAGCGCAATTTGTTTTTCCTCCCCCCCAGTCCTGTCGAAATAAACACAGGACTTTTATCCATAAGCACAGAATGAATGAGCATCCGGCTCTCCTGTAATGCCAACACAGCCCATGCCTTCAACTCCTTATCGGGACTTTGCATATATTGCTCAATGGTTCTGAAAGCTTCAACCTTATTCACCGAAGCCAACTGTGCCAACAATTTCTTCTTGTCCTTAACAGGAATGGATTCGTCAAACAAATTATTCTTCACGGCTAACACGCCATCGGCATCCAAATCCTTTTTGGCTTTCACCGACACTCTGAAATATTTCATTTGAAGATTCACATCGATGGTTTCTTCCAAAATGGAAACATTATCGGGATCCTCTTCAATCATCCGCTTCAGCTTATCAAACATCAATCCGTATTCCATGGTGGCCATATTAGATTTACAAAAATAACTAAAAACCCACATTATTAAAACCAACGAACGTTAACATTGGTTCAACAAATCGTCAGCTTAATGATGGAACATCAATTATCGTGCCTTAATAATGCAAATTTCAACTCGTAATTGGCATGAATAACAAACTTCAAATAACTCGACCATCTCTATCAATGAACCATATTGACCAAGAATTGCCAGAACTTTAATACCGACGGGATATGCAAGCGCTCATCGGGGGAATGCACACCCCGCAAGGTCGGGCCAAAGGAAATCATGTCAAGAGCAGGGAACTTTTCGAGAAAAAGGCCACATTCAAGTCCGGCATGAATGGCTCTGACGCGCGGTTGTACGCCAAAGCACTGTTGATAGCGCTCCCGTGCCATTTTCAACAAAGGGGAATCGAGATTGGGAGTCCATCCGGGATAACCGTCGGAATGAGCAACCTGCGCACCGGCTAACACAAAAACACTCTCAACCATGGCTCCCACGTAATGTTTGGCACTCTCCACCGACGAACGCTGACTGGTTGTCACCACCACCTGCTGTTCTGTCATCTTTACCGACGCCAGATTGGTCGATGTCTCAACCAATCCCTCCATGGATTTGCTCATTTCAATAACCCCATGAGGCACAGCCATCAGAGCGCGCAACAATCGATGTTGCATATCGATGGGCCAAAGTTGCGAGGGCAAATCGGTCGATTCGAGGTGAAACCTCATACCTGGCTCCACATCCGAAAACTCCTGCTCCATTTCATGTATAAACAGATTAAAAGCCACACGCACAGGTTCCTTTTGTTTCATGGGAACCACAGCCAAGGCATAAGCCTCACGAGGAATGGCATTGCGCAGATTTCCGCCCTCAAGGGCGACCAATCGCATGCCTAACTCCTGCTGAATATGAAAAAGAAAACGAGCCATTAACTTGTTGGCATTGGCTAACCCGCGATGAATGTCATCACCCGAATGCCCTCCCTTTAATCCGGAGATTCGCACCTCGAAGGGAAAATATCCCTGAGGCATTGGTTCTAATTCCAAGGGAAAAACAGCCACCGTATCCATCCCTCCGGCACAACCGATGAAAATTTCCCCTTCATCTTCCGAGTCGAGATTAATAAGCGAAGAGCCTGAAAAAAAACCGGTCTGCAAGGCTGCAGCACCAGTCAATCCCGTCTCTTCATCGACCGTAAAAAGACACTGTAACGGGGCATGCGTGATGTTATTGGAAGCCAGCAAAGCAAGTTGGGCAGCCATCCCAATCCCATCATCAGCTCCCAGGGTAGTTCCGGAAGCTTTGACCCATTCACCATCAATAATTGGAGTAATGGCATCGTGCTCGAACCGATGCGGACTGGAGCTATTCTTTTCGCAAACCATGTCCATGTGCGATTGAAGCACAACCACGGGTAAGTGCTCACATCCGGGCATCGCCGGCTTGGATATCAAAACATTACCAGCCTCATCAGTTTTGGCATCAAGACCTCTCTGATTTGCAAAAGCAAGTAGATATTGACGGATTTTTTCCTCATGTTTTGAGGGGCGTGGAATTTGACATATCTCCGAAAAATATTGCCATACAGGCAATACTGAAACATCCCCGTGACTAAATACAGAGGAAGATTGAAGCGATTGTAAAAAACTCATGAGCACGATTAAATGAAGAAACTATTAACAATAGAAATGAGACACTCAAAGCCCATCGTTATTATCTCGAAATCAGACAAAAAAATGAGATACAAGAAAAAAATCAATAGAAATTACTAAAAAGAGACATCAACTCAGAAATCTCACGCACTTTTTGCAACTCATTATTGGTTTCGTAAGCGAAAATCAAATTATTGAGCATGCGCTTCACAATTTCTTCATTGCTCTTACATGGCAAAAAATAGGACGTCTGGGGTTGAATTTTTTGCTGTTTGAGGAAAAACTCGATTTCCTTACGCCCTAGCACGGCACCCTTGTTCACAGGATTGACATAAAAGAGCACATCGCCCTCGGTAATGGCACGTGAAGCCAACTCACCTGAATCGAGATAAGCAACAATAAAATTTTTGGGCAAATTAACCCCGTAAACCGGCAACCCTAAACGTTGGCACACCACCACATAGATGACCGATAAAGCAACGGGGTTCCCTTTTTTTGTCAGCAATACCTCACTGATGTAGTTGTTTTCGGCCGCCATAATGTTGATGTTGTTACGAGTAAACTTGTAAACATCAAACATGATGTGGTTAATGGCTTTCACTTTTTCGAGAGCCGAAAGATGCTCGCTGAGTTCAAACCAAATATCTTTACGTATTTCATTGACCTGATTCTCAACCCAACTGTATTGCAACGAAGGAAACTGATATCGCGAGATAAGATAAGCCCCATAAAGCAGGTCATCGGCACCGGAATCAATCCAACGAGCCAGTTCGAACTTGACATAGCGAAACTGCAGTTGATGGATGATATTTTCGAGGCGCGACTGAAACAATTCCATACGCGAACGCTCCCAGGCTGCTTCCAGGTGGGGGATCACGTCAATGGTTTGGCGTAGTAATTCACTTTCAACCTGCATAAACACTTCATCGTTAGGATCGTCCAGCAAAGTGATTAAAGCCTGAATTCTCGAGAGTTCCATGCGGATAGTTTTGGTTAAAAAGGCAACAAGGTTACATCACAGGTGAAGAGGTCAATCGATTAATAACCGTTGCGGCTAATTTTTCAACGACCGGGTGATAATCTTCACTGTAGGTTCCGGCAAGGCGATTGGCAATAATGGCACACACGGTCACTGCCTGATGCCCCATCAAAGCTGCAAGGCCATAAATGGCCGAACATTCCATTTCATAATTGGTCACCCTCAGCTGCCCATGACGAAAGGAAGTAATTTTTTCGTTGATATCCGGATCGTTGAGCGGCAAGCGAATGACCCGCCCCTGAGGCCCGTAAAAGCCGGGGGCAGAAATGGTCACACCGGGAACCATTTCGGGCACCATCAGCTTGTTGAGTAATTGCTCAGAGGCATTGACCACATAAGGCTTGGCTAAACGAGGCGCCCAATTGAGATGCGACGTGAAAGCGGCTTCAAACTCCAAATCCATCACACGTTGAGAATTACCGTAAAAATTGAGCAACCCGTCAAAACCAATGGCTTGGGTACTGATCAACCAACTATCGACAGGAATATCTCTTTGTAACGAACCGGAAGTGCCGATTCGAACCAACTGCAGGGATTGACGCGTGGCTTTAACGGAGCGGGAATCAAAATCGACATTCACCAAAGCATCAAGCTCGTTGAGCACAATATCAATGTTGTCGGTTCCGATTCCGGTGGCAACGACCGACAGGCGTTTACCGTTGACCACACCTGTTTTTGAATAAAACTCCCGGTTCTTACGAGTGAGTTCGACACGATCGAACATCCCGCCAATCAGATCGACACGGCCGGGATCACCCACTAGAATCACAGTGTCGGCAATGTCACCGGGTTTGAGATGTAAATGAAACACACTCCCATCGGGATTGATAATCAGCTCAGAGGCTTCGATATAATTACTCATAAACGGATGAAAAATAGCTTAAAAAACATTGACTAAAATGAAGCGGTACAATTGATAAATAATTGAACCAACATCAAGGAAAAATCAGAATAAATAAACGAAAAAAAGCCGACCTGAAAAACAAAAAAAGAGAATGAACAGGAGGAATTCGAAAAACAAAGGGTTTTTTATAGATTTGCGAAAAAATAAAAGCATTATGATACAACGAAAACAAACGATCTACCTCTTCATTTCAGCAATATTGACAGGCGTATTATTGATGAGCCGCTATGCTGATTTTGCATCCCCGACAGGAAATTTCTATTTAGATTTCAGGGGTATATGGCAACACACCGGAGAAACCTCCACACTTGAAATTGGCGCATACCCGCTTATGATTTTAGTAAGTTTGAGCACATTGATGAGTTTAGTGACAATATTTTTATTTAAAAACCGCCCGTTGCAAATCCGATTGTGCGGGATGAATGCCGTGCTGATGGCCGGCATCACCGGATTTATTTTTTACTATGGCCACACAGCCGCAAAAGCACTGGAAGCCGTTGTCAGCTATGGATGGACGGTGGTGTTCCCAATAATCGGCATTGTAATGACCATTTTGGCATTGATTGCCATTGGGAAAGATGAGGCGTTGATTCGAACCATGAACCGAATTCGATAAAGCAACCGCTATCAAACAAAACGAAAGACCTGCCGGAACAAATCCGACAGGTCTTTTTTTGTCAATTCAATCAATGGGAAAAACTTATACAATCCCTTGAGCCATCATGGCGTTGGCAACTTTGATGAAACCGCTGATGTTAGCACCTTTCACGTAGTTTACGAAATCGCCTTCCTGACCATATTTCACACAAGCAGCGTGAATATTTTTCATGATAGATTGCAATTTCTGATCAACTTCTTCGCGAGTCCAGGTCATGCGCATAGAGTTTTGCGACATCTCCAAACCGGAAGTGGCCACACCACCGGCATTGGCAGCTTTACCTGGACCGTAAAGAATTTTATTATCAAGGAATACCTTAATCGCTTCGGGAGTAGAAGGCATGTTGGCACCTTCGGCCACACAGATACAGCCGTTGTTAACCAATGTTTGAGCCTCTTCGCCGTTGAGTTCGTTTTGAGTAGCACAAGGCAGCGCAATGTCACACTTGATGCTCCAAGGACGCTTACCTTCGTAATAAGTCGCTTCGGGATATTTCTCAACATACTCACGAATACGGCCACGGATCGCATTTTTAAGAATCATCACGTACTCCAGTTTCTCGGGTGTGATGCCTTTGGGATCGTGAATAAAGCCACTTGAGTCAGACAAGGTCACCACAATACCGCCCATTTGAGTTACTTTTTCAACGGCATACTGAGCAACGTTACCAGAACCACTGATACAAACGGTTTTACCTTTAAAGCTGTCGCCACGAGTTTTCAACATTTCAGCAGCAAAATAAGTAGTACCATAACCAGTTGCCTCAGGACGCAACGGGCTCCCCCCCCACTCAGGACCTTTACCTGTGAAAGTACCGGTATAAGCATTCACCAAACGCTTGTACTGGCCATAAATGAAACCGATTTCGCGACCACCCACACCGATGTCACCAGCAGGAACGTCGGTGTCGGGACCAACGTGACGGTAAAGTTCAGTCACAAACGACTGACAAAAACGCATCACTTCCTGGTCACTTTTACCTTTTGGATTGAAGTCAGAACCACCTTTACCACCACCCATCGGGAGTGAAGTCAAGCTGTTTTTCAACACCTGCTCAAAAGCCAAAAACTTAAGGATACCTTGGTTCACAGAAGCATGAAAACGCAAACCACCTTTGTAAGGGCCAATAGCGCTGCTCATTTGAACGCGATAACCGCGGTTAATCTGAACTTCACCCTTATCGTCTACCCAGGGCACACGGAAAGAAATTAAACGCTCAGGCTCAGTCATACGCTCAAGAATCTTGTTCTTCATCAGAGCAGGGTTCTCTAGGATAAACGGAGCCAAACTTTCCACCACTTCGTGAACAGCCTGGTGGAATTCAGGCTCATTTGGGTTACGGGCTACAACCATAGCCATGAAATCTTCAATGTAGCGTGCAACTTTTGTCGAATCCATTTTTTATCGTGTTTTTTAGTTTTAAACTGGTTGCAAATATAATGAATCGCTCAACAAAACAAATCTAACACACATAATTACAATGTATTACAAATAAAGCACCAAATAGCTACAATTAAAAACATTTAAAGGGTGTTTAAAAACTGATTGTTTCAGAACGACCAAATAAAACATCAAATTATAAAACTAAAAGCAAAAGGTCAATCAAAAAAAATCAAAAAAAAAACAATCCAAAGCATCCAAAAGGCAACATTTTATCATGAATGCCCCAAAACAGATATCATTTCATCATTCACAGACATAAAAAATCAAAACAGATCATTCTTATCCAGCACCTCACCAATAAACACATACACAACTAATAAACAGCACAATAACATGATTACACGATAAAAAAAAGACCATTCAAATAAAAAACAACAGCTATCAAATTTCAAAACAAAGCAGAAAGAAAGTGACAAAGCCATTTATATAACCACTAAAACATTACAAATAAATAGGGTCGAAATAGATCGCAACATCATCGGAAGATTATTATTTTAGCACAAACTTATATCGACACAATAATGACAACAACCACTCAAGAATGGCATTGTTTACCACCTGAAGAAGTGTGTAAACAACTGGCATGTGAAGCATCCACAGGCTTAACAGAACAAGAAGTCCAAGAAAGACAGGCAGCCTACGGCAAAAACATCATAGCGCCCGGCAAACGAAAAAGTGCCTTAATCCGTTTGCTTCTCCAATTTCACAATCCACTCATTTACATCCTGCTGTTTTCGGCATCCGTTGCCTTACTCATGGGTAGCGTGGTCGATTCATCCATTATATATGGCGTGGTGCTAATTAATGCCATCATTGGTTTTATTCAGGAAGACAAAGCAGAAAAAGCCATCAGCTCGTTGTCCGGTTCTTTAGTAACCAATGCGACAGTGATTCGCAACGGAGAAACACTGGTGGTAGATGCCCGCGAACTGGTTCCGGGTGATTTGGTATTACTGGCTTCTGGCGCAAAGGTTCCGGCCGACATGCGATTAATCAAATCACGTGACCTGCAAACGGTTGAAGGTGTGCTCACGGGCGAAAGTGCCCCGGTAGAGAAACAAGCTGACCAGATAAAGGAGAAACAAACCGGATTGGCCGACCGCACCAACATGGTGTATGCCAGCACACTGGTGACTTACGGACAAGCAACCGGCATTGTGGTAGCCACTGGCGACCAAACCGAGGTGGGAAAAATATCTCAAATGCTCAACCAGGCCGAATCACTTGAAACACCACTCACCATAAAATTTCAGGAATTCAGCAAAGCCATCACATACGTGATTATTGGCTTTGCTGTTTTAGCCATCGCCATTGGTTACTTCCGCGAAGGTACTCTGTCACAACAGTCGCTATTACAAAGCATTGCCCTGGCCGTGGGGGCCATCCCCGAAGGTCTGCCCGCTGCCATTACCATCACACTGGCCATTGGCGTTTCGCGCATGGCACTCCGGAGAGTTATCATCCGCAAACTACCCGCGGTGGAAACCCTGGGCAGCACCACCGTGATTTGTTCCGACAAGACCGGGACGCTCACCAAAAACCAAATGACGGTGAAACACATTTATACCGGCGGGGTAATGTACGATGTGGACGGAACGGGATATGCGCCACAGGGGGATTTCAAACGGGGGAATGAGACCGTCACCCCCAATGACATTGTGCCACTGAATGAATGCCTGGTGGCGGGACTGCTGTGCAACGACAGCCAATTGGTGAATGCCGACGGGGTGTATGACATCCAGGGAGACCCGACAGAAGGAGCCTTAATTGTATCAGCACACAAAGCAGGCATGACCTATGCCAAGCAAGCTGCCGTCATGCCACGTTTGGATGCCATCCCCTTTGAATCGCAACACCAGTACATGGCATCGCTGCATCAGTCAGAAAAAGAAAGGATTATATACATCAAAGGCTCCATTGAAGCGTTGCTTCAGCGCAGCAACCACATGCTCACCTCTACCGGCGAAGAAGTGGCCATTGACAAACAAGCCATTATTGATGCCGCCGCATCACTCTCTCGCAAAGGCATTCGCGTATTAACCATTGCTCGCAAGAAAATGGACAGCGACACCAGCCGCCTGGATCACCATCACCTGGAAACCGGATTGTGCATTATTGGCTTACAAGGAATGATTGACCCGCCGCGCCCCGAAGTCATCGAAAGCGTGGCCTACTGCAAAGGGGCCGGCATTGACGTAAAAATGATTACAGGCGATCATGTTTTGACGGCAGTGGCCATCGGTCAACAAATCGGCTTATTAGATGCCACCCTGCCCGAAGGCGTTATGACGCACCTGAGTGGTAAAGAGCTGGAAGAGATGGACGATGCCACTCTGATGCAAAACCTGCCAACCCTGAAAGTTTTTGCCCGAGTTACCCCCGAACAAAAACTACGCCTGGTGAAACTACTGCAAAGCCAGCGCCACATTGTGGCCATGACGGGAGATGGAGTTAACGACTCACCGGCACTCAAGCAAGCCAATATTGGCGTGGCCATGGGCATCACCGGCACCGACGTATCGAAAGAGGCTGCCGACATTGTGCTGACTGACGATAACTTTGCCTCCATTTACGCAGCGGTAGAAGAAGGACGAGCAGTGTACGACAATTTGATAAAAATCATCATGTGGACCCTGCCAACCAATATCGGCATTGGTCTCATCATTCTGGCAGCTGTGTTCATGAACATTGAACTACCCATTCTGCCCAGTCAAATCCTGTGGATTAACATGACCATGGCTGGGGTCTTAGGACTCACCCTTGCCTTTGAACCACGTCTGGCAGGCATCATGAATCGCCCCCCGCGCGACAGTGAATCTCCCATTTTATCAGGCACCATCATTTGGCGCACTGCGTTTGTTGGAACTCTGATGACCCTTGCAGCCTTTGTGCTTTATCAGTACCTCATCCACACTGCAGGAGAAACCATAGAAGTGGCTCGCACAGTTGTGGTGAACACCATTGTCGCCATTGGGGTATTTTACTTATTTAGCTGCCGATCAATGGGAAGCGCCTTCAAACATTTAAGCATGAAAACCAACCGAATGTTACTCCCGGGTATTGTCATCATGATTGGATTACAACTGTTCATCACCTACACTCCTTTCATGAACCATATTTTTCACACTTCCGGCGTGAGTTTTCAATGGAACATCATTACACTGGGAACTGCTTTCGTGTCGTTCCTAACAATAGAATTTTATAAAATATTTGAAAAGAAATAATCCCCCCTTTCAATCAACAAAAAAGGATGCTCCACGATGGAACATCCTTTTTTGTTTTGATCTATTCAAAACCATTGCAGAACCACAAGAAGCATAGCACCCAATGGTTTATCTCTAACGATTGACAAAATATCCCCGGGTTCGGTTGGCAATTTTTACCAAGGCGAGCATCACGGGCACCTCCACCAACACGCCCACCACGGTGGCAAGCGTAGCACCCGAATTGAGCCCGAACAACACAATAGCAACTGCCACGGCCAACTCAAAAAAGTTGCTGGCACCAATCATGGCGGCCGGCGCGGCTATGTTGTGAGGCAATTTCCATTTGTATGCCCACCCGTAAGCGATAAAGAAAATCAGAAACGTTTGGATGATGAGCGGAACCGCAATGAGGGCGATATTGAAAGGGCTTTGCAATATTTTATCGCCCTGAAATGCGAAAATAATCACCAAGGTCAACAACAAGCCAATGATGGTGATGCTGTGAAATTTTTTGATGAAGACATTTTCCAAATAATCCACCCCTTTGTGAGCGATGATGGAACGGCGCGTGATCATGGCCAATGCCAATGGGATCACTACAAATAGCACCACTGAGAGCACCAGCGTGTCCCAAGGGATTGAAATGCCGCCAATGCCCAACAAGAAGCTGGCCAAAGGAATGAATGCCACAATGATAATCAAATCGTTAATGGCCACTTGCACCAGCGTGTAAGCGGGGTTCCCTTTGGTGAGATGGCTCCAAACGAACACCATGGCAGTACAAGGGGCAACCCCTAATAATACTGCACCGGCCACATATTCGGTGGCCAAATTGGCAGGAATCCAAGCACTGAAAAGGTAGTGGAAAAACAACCAAGCGATGCCAAACATGGTAAATGGTTTAATAAACCAGTTGACCACTAACGTCACCGTGAGGCCTTTGGGCATTTTCACGGCATTCACCACGGAAGTGAAATCTATTTTGAGCATCATGGGGTAAATCATGATCCAAATTAACACGGCAATGGGCAAAGAGACATTGGCGTATTCAAACTTTTCGAGGGTCGCAGGGACATCAGGCAACAGTTTGCCGACGGCAATACCGGCCACAATGCAGATGGCTACCCACAAAGTGAGGTAACGTTCAAAGAACGAGATACCTTCGAGTTTTTTTGTCATACATCAAATTGCTAAATTTTTAAAATCATTGGCTTCAAAACACCATCAATTCATCCTCCACAATACACAAAGCAATATCCACCGCATCAGCAACATACCTTGGGCATGAAGAATTAAATAAGTTCAACCGATTAATCTCGTCAATCCCAACAGGAGAGTTCATGTCAAGACCATGAAGCAAATCACGGCAGACAATGCTTTGATGTTTCGCCATAAAAGCAGTTACAAAATCGGTTGTTTTGCGATAAGTAAGCAATTTACATGCGTCATCATCGTGCTCTCCCTTACCATATTTTAAGCCCAATGCCATCAGGGCTCCGGTCACAGCCCCGCAGGTCAATTGCTGTCGAGCCATACCTGCTCCAAAAGCACAAGCCACTTTCAGGCATTGCTCCTGAGGCAATCCCAAATCGGGACCCAAAACTGCCAACACCGACTGGGAGCAGTTAAACCCCTTAGAAAACAATTCAACTGCCAGATCCTTTTTCATCCCCATTATTCAGTTTTTACGAATTAAACCCCTCAGTCACAGAGCCTCCTTACATGAAAACAATTAAGAAAGTTGAGGTTTGATTTGTTCGATGTAGAGTTTATAGAAACCGTCTTTGATTTGGTCACGCACGCGATGGAATTCGCTTTTGATAAATTCGTCGGTGCCCGTGGCGTGTGAAGGGTCATCGAAGCCCATGTGCAAACGGTGCTTAACCTTACCTAAGAAAGCCGGGCATACTTCGTTGGCGCCACCACAAACGGTGATTACGTAGTCCCATTCCTGATCGAGATACTGCTCGACCTGATCGGAGGTGTGATTCGAGATATCGATGCCAATCTCTTTCATGGCAGCCACAGCGCCGGCGTTGAGTTTACCGGCAGCTTGGGTTCCGGCCGAACATACAGTGATGCGAGAATCGAACGATTGTAAAAAACCATGTGCCATTTGGCTTCGGCAACTGTTGCCTGTGCAAAGAATGAGTACTTTCATTTTATATAAACTTTAATTATTCTTCAAAATTCCACACAAAAAAACATCCATAACTCAATCAATATCTACGTCATACCACAAAACAGAACATTGAGAAGCATTGAAGTGACACATCAATGTTACCGACAACATCTACCGGCCGGAAACAACAAGTCAAACCTAAACCCATTGGCATTATAATCGAGCGTGTAGCCCGAAATGGCATCGGCCGATTGACAGTCGATATAAACAGCCAAGCCCTCTACCGATATTACCCAATCGTTGGCATCTGCCCGCCGGGCAACGACCACCGTGGGTTGGGGTGCACCACATCCCGACACGGCCGACACGCGAATGCACCCTTCCGGAAGAGTTGATTCCCTGAGCAATATTTGCAACGCTTTTAAAGCATTTTTTGAAATATCCATCTGATTTACAGAATAAGATTGAATAAATAACCCAAAACGATAATAAAAACGGTAATAGTTCCAAAGAAGATGCCAATCAGTTTCCATGTCATCACCTTCTTGAGTAAAGTGGCTTCGGGCAACGACAAGCCTACCACGGCCATCATAAATGCCAGCGCTGTTCCCATGGGCACTCCTTTGGCCACAAACACCTGAATGACGGGCACAATACCGGCAGCATTGGCATACATGGGTACTGCCAGAATCACAGCCATAGGCACGGCGTACCATTTATCGCTCGATAAATACTGGGTAAAGAAGTTTTCGGGTACGTAACCATGCATGGCCGCACCAATGGCAATGCCAATGATGACATACAACAACACTTTTTTCACAATGTTCCACCCTTCGGTGATGATGATGGGCAAACGGTCGACAAACGGTGTGTGTTCGGCTTCCCATTGTTCGTCTGCACGTTCAGTATTGGTTTGGATGGCTTTAACCCAATCGGAGAGATAGCGGTCGAGTTTGAGCTTGCCTAAAACGAAGCCGCCAACCATCCCCAACGCAATGCCACTCACTGCATAAACCAGCGTGGCTTTAACACCAAAAAATCCCAGAAACATGGCCACAGCCACCTCGTTGACCAGCGGCGAGGTGATGAGAAAGGCAAACGTCACACCCAGCGGAATACCCCCATTCACAAACCCAATAAACAGCGGAATAGACGAGCACGAGCAAAACGGCGTTACCGCACCAAAAAAGGAGGCAAAGAAATACTGGAGGCCATAGAGTTTTTTAGTGGTTAAAAACACACGCAGCCGCTCAACGGGAAAGTAAACGTTGACCACTCCCATCAACGAACTGATGAGAAACAGCAGGATGAGGATTTTGACCGTGTCGTAAAAAAAGAAATTGATGGATGCACCTAAGTGAGAGTCTGGCTTAAGGCCAAACAAATCGTAAGTCAACAAATTGACCAATGGTTGTAGATAGATGTATAACAACACCAATGCGGGTAAAACGACTGCAATGGAAACCAACAGTTTTGTATGTTTCTGAATAAGCATGTTATCTCCTTTTATAAGACAAAGAAAATCACCACATAATAAATGCCCACGGCAATGAAAAGCACCGCCACCACACGTCGAAACCAAATCTCAAAGGTTTTGATGCGATGATAGAGTTTCCCAACATTGCTCACGGCATAAGCCAGCACCCAGGCAAAAACCAGTACCGGCAAACCGGTGGCAATGGCAAACAACACTGGCAAATACAATCCGTTTACACCGACCACGGTCATTGGCATGAGCATCCCAAAATAAAGGACGCCACTGTATGGACAAAATGCCAGCGCAAACACCACCCCCAAAAGAAATGTGCTCCAATAACTGTGACGGCTCTTCTCGCCCAATCTTCCGGTGAGACCTGAAAAACCGGGGAAATTGATTTTTATCAGGTCGAGCATAAATAGGCCTATGACAATGAGCAATGGCCCCAAAAGTTTCTCGCCCCATCCTTGAAAAAGCATGGCCACATTCATCTGGTCAGCACCCAAATACAAGACCAATGCCAAGGCTGTATAACTGAATGTACGTCCGAGGGTGTAAATCACGCCATTGCGAAACACCCGCCGGCGGTCGTCCAGATCGCGACTAATAAAACCAATGGCCGAAATATTGGTAGCCAAAGGACAGGGACTGATGGCCGTCATCAGTCCCAATACAATGGCCGTAACAAACGAATATTGCGTATTTTCAAGCACACTCTGTAAAAACTCCATACGACTTTATTTAGATGTCAACAATGGGTCGATGGCTTTTTTAATTTCCTGCTTCAGCTTGTCGGGGTTGTTCACGGCATACATAAAGCCCTGTGATGTGAGGTCAATGCGTTTGTCGCCTGCCATCACCAGCAACCCCTGACCGGCCGCTTTGCATTTCTGTGCAACAGCTTTACTGCCTTCGTCGTCCAAGTTGATACTTGTAAAAGTAATGGCACCGTTTTTAAGCTGCTCAGGATAAAGCAACTGCAAGGCATTTTTAGTTTCCGACTCCACGGCATTGCAGGTCATGCAACGACGGGTAAAATGAAAATAATAAACCTCAATTTTTGAATCAACAGCCACAGCCGACTCCTTTTTCTGACCATTTTGAGCGGTACACGAAAAGCTGCCCATTACCAAGAGCATCACCATTGTCATTGAAAAGAACTTTTTCATAACTACTTGCAAGTTTAGAATTAATACTTACTCAACACCTGTTTGATTTCATCAGCCGAAGGCACCCGCCCTTTGATTTCGACCTTTTCGTTGACCACCAAAGCCGGTGTGGCCATCACGTTGTACTTCATAATGTCCATGATGTCGTCAACCTTGGTGATGGTTGCTTCAAAACCGTTCTGCTCCACCACCTCGCGCGTGATTTTTTCGAGATTCTTACACTTGGGGCAACCGGTGCCCAGAATTTTGATTTCCATAAGTTGTTGTTTTTATTTCGGGAAAACCCGAAAGGGATTTGTAAATTTTTTTAGCGTTTAAAAAATTCGGCAAAAAGCAATTTGGCTTCTTCCCACTTCTCTCTATTGATGCAATATTTAATGTAAGGCGGATTTATTTCGCCCTGTATCAAGCCGGCTTTTTTCAGTTCCTTCAGGTGTTCCGAAAGGGTCGATCGGGCAATGGGCAGCTCTTCGGCCATATCGCCACTGTAACAACACTTATGGAGGTTATTGGCCAGATAGTCGAGGATAAACACACGAGCCGGATGGGACAACGCCTTGGCATATCGGGCAAATTTCTCCTGCTCAAGGGTGTAAACTTGTTTATTGTTCATGTTTAGTATTTCGTAGAAAGACGAAACAAATGTATGAATAAAAATCATCTCAGAGAATGAACTTCAAAAAAATCTGAAACTACACACTCATAGATTGTTTCAAATTCAATTGTATTCTTTCTATTCCCCAATATTGTGATGAAATAAACAAAGTAGTGGCATGAAGAAATATAATGCTGAACTAAAGAGTTTTAACCACGAATTAAACGAATTATGCGAATTGAGAAAAAGCTTTGCTGTTTCCATGACTTGCATTCGCAAGTCCATAATTCGTTAGATCAACATAATTCGTGGTTTCATTTCTTTCTAATGTATGGTAGATCATGTGTTTTAGCATACATGCTTTATCATCACAACATTGGAGAATAGCGTGATTGTATTTGAATACGGTCATTGATGGTCAACATCTCAACAAACATCGGGCATCATGCACCATCAACCATGGGTCTTATTCACACCAACGCCGTACCATTTTCGATACCGCTTCGACTCCGGGTCGAAGCGGTATCGAAGCGGAGTCGAAGAACAGTCGAAGCAGTCCCGAAGCAGACCCGAAGAAAGGGCGAAGCAGACCCGAAAAAACTCATTTTAATCCCCCCATGCGGGCTAAAAAACTGACTCTCTCTTTGCATAACACTGATGCTGTGCCTATTCAAAGGATTTCTTCATGACGGTAATATTACTGTCATTTTCTATTCAAAAGATGCCATTTACATTTGTAACACCTCTCACGAGCGCATAAGTTAAATGCCCTCAAAAATTAACCATTGACTATCAGAAAATAATTTAACCCATTTTGCAGCTATCCTAAAGCCAGCGCCTGTATTTCAATGAATTGTTCATTTTCGAGTTCGGATTTGTGTACTACAGATTTTCGCTT
>NZ_QKZK01000046.1 GCF_003254275.1 Breznakibacter xylanolyticus
ACAAGGTGTTTAACCCGGCGGTGAAGATTACCCTGTTGGGAACCATGACCGAGAAAGCGTAGAACCATCCTGTTTGCCGTCGGAACCAAGAGAAAAACCATACTAAACTTTGGCTCTGTGATGACCGCAAACGATGCGTCCATAAATCTTCAGGGACGGTGATTGCAGCCGTCCCTTTTTTCTAAAACCAATTCAAGCAATGGAAACAAAAGAGATAAAAACGCCCAGCCCCATCAAGAAGCTTCAGGTCATCAAGTTTGAGGTGAAAAAAGGCCAGACCTACGAGTTTAACGGTAACACCAAGACCGAACACGACCGCATCAAAGGCATCTTCCTCCGTCTTTCCAACCCCAACGCTTTGCAGGGAGCCACGCTCCGGGTATGGATTGATGATACCGAGATTATCCCTGACGATACCGAAGTCGCCCTGCTGCACCACAACGATGACCTCTCCATTCAGGATGTGGCCTTTCCCTTGGATGAGAAAGCCAAGAACAGCCCCGTTCGCATCATCTACAAAGACGACAGTGCCAACCTTGCCGTGGCCGACAGCTACCACGTTAGGGCTTACCTGCTGGCCGAAGTAAGCAAGAAGTAACCTTTCAATCCCCTCCAAGAAATGAAACGATACTTTGTCATCACCCACCAGTCGCAGCACAACGGCCATTTGAACGTGCAGGACTTACTCCCTGCATCGTGCAAACTCATTACCGGGGTGACGGTCGTTGCCACGGTGAAGCAAGCCGGAGAGATGGAAGATACCACCCGTGAGTTGGTCTTTCCACAAGCTTTGATAACCAACCTGACCAAAATGGACAGCATTGCCGGGCTGTTCTATTCCTACCTGCGCACCCGTTCCAGTGAAGCGGAAAGCCGTGAGTATTTTGAGGCTTCCATCTTACCGGAGATTACCAGCGTGCTGGCTCAGAACATCCTGTACACTTGTCTGGATGCCACTCAGCAACAACAGTTGACCGACAACCTTTCGCAGCTCTTTCTGTCCGGGTTTGCTGATTACCTCTACAACGAAGTGGGGCTTTACGAGAAAGGCAAAGGCATGAGCAATACGGACTTTGCCGATTTCATAGCCCAACACATTTTGATGTTTGCCTACCTGAATAAGGAAGAGGTCTTCTTCCATACCAAGCAGGCTTACAAACAACCGGAACCTTACGAGTGCGGCAACATCAGCCTTTTAATCAACGGGAACAGCTTCTTGCTCCGGGATTACATGTTGACGGCCAACCGCAAGGTGCGCAACCTCAAAAAGGAGATTATCCCTTTCCACGAGCCTTTGGAGGTGAACTCCAATATCCATACGGTTTTCAAAAGCAACAAAAACAGCGATGGCAGCACACTGACCATTAGAATCTATATCGAATATGAACACAAGTGAGTTACTCCATACCATCGCCAAAGACCGCATTGCCGGACTGAGAACCATTGACAGCTACCAGCTAAAGCCTGTGGTGGTCAATGTGACCAAGGCCGAACAGACCATCGACCTGAAAAACGACATGTGGATTCTCAACACCCAAAGGATTCCGGCATCCATCACCGGAGTGGAGCTGGCCAGCAGCGACAACGTGTTCACGGCCACCCCCGATGAATACGAGTTCATGGATGAGTACCGCTATCAGGTTTTTACCGATTACATCGACATCAGAACCGAAACGGATGAGTTCAAGCCCTTCCGGCTGGAATTTGTAAAGATTATCCCTCACCGAAATTGATGAAGCTATGTTAGATTACAGAGAACAAATAAGCAGCATATACAACTTTTTAAAGCGTTCGGAAGCCGAGCAGAAGTACCCTTACGCTTACGAGATAGTCCTTTTGACGGGCATTGATGAGACCGCCCTGACCTCACGCACTTCCGGCAGCAGCAAGTTCAATCAGGACATTGAAAATGCCGTGGATAAAGCCAAACAGGCTCACGGGATGCTCCGTGTGGATGTGTATGGCGGTAAAAGCCCCAATGCCCGGAAACTCAATACTTACACAGTCAATGTGAGCGGACTGTTGAACCCACCCAAGCCAAGCTTGGAGAAGGAAGAAATCCAGAGCCTTATCAAAGCGGAAATCAGCCAGATACCCAAACCACAAAGCGGGTTGGGCGATTTGAACAGCCTCTTGGGCATGTTCACTGGGAACAGCGAAGGCTTGCAAGGCATTGAAGGGCTGTTTGGCCTTTTCAATACCATATCTGGCAACAACAAGGAGATGGACAGAATCAGTTACCAAAAGCAGTTGGATGACTTCAAGTTCGAGACCCGGTTCAACACCCTTCAGGAACGCTACGAACAGCTCCGGAGCGAGAACGCAGAACTACGAGTGGAGAAAGAACGCTTCCTGAACGAGAACAAGGAGCTGAAAAGCGAAAAGATAGACCTTGAAAACCGTCTGGCAGGGTATGCCCCCAACGAAATCATGAAGCGTGTGGCCATTGGTGCGGTGGCAACCCTTGGCGGACGGCTACTCAGCAACAGCCCCAAAACGGCAGAACTCCTTGGACTGACCGCCAACGAACTCAAAGGAGCATTGGGCTTTGTGGATGAACCAACCGACAACACGGGTATGCCACAGGCCAATGTGGAGATAAGTGAAATCGGTGCGCCCCAATCGCCAGAGGATAAGAAAAAGGCCGAAATCATCAGGAACCTCTCCGATGCCCTCTCCACATGGGAATTACAGGACGTGGCCAAGATTGCCAACATCGTGGGCTTGTGCCTCGACAGGGCTGAACTCATCAACAAAACACTGGCCTTTTTGAGCCAATCCATCAAGGGAACCCCGGCAGGGGAACCCGAAGAAGTGGAATTGGAGAGCGAAGAACTGGACAACTAAAAAATCAAGGATATGAAACGAGCCATGAGCACCCCTTTCTCACACAGGAAGAAGATTAATGGCGAGTTCCATCTGGCCGATAAAAATCAAATTACAAACAGATGAAAAAATTCAAAGTAGCCATCACCATCGAGGCCGAAACGCCCGAAACGGTTCAAAAAGTAGGTAACCTCATTCAGAATGCCGTCAACAAGGTGGAGCAAAAGGACATCATCCGACTGCTGGAGAAGGTATCACAAAATCCGGGCATTGTTAAAACCGCATTAAAGTTCATCTGATGGATGCAGCGCAAGCAAATAAGGCGGCCATGATAACCACTGGCATCAAAATCGGTGTCCCGGTGGTGGCCATTGGTGTGGGCATTTACCTAATCCGAAGGGCTATCAAAAAGAGAAGCAACCCGGATGGGACTTCCTCACGGGTAGCTCCTTCGCTAAAGGATACGGTCATCGAAACGAAAAACCTGACCATCACCCCATCCGATGCCGCCCTGTTTGCCAACACCCTCTATGGCGCCATGCTGGATTTTGGTACGGACGAAAAGACCATTTACAGCACCATCGACAAAATAGCCACAAAAGACGACATGCTGCTGGTGATAAAAGCCTTTGGCATGAAGCAATACCTCTGGGGAACCCGTGCGGCCTTCATTGGTCAGGATTACAATCTGGTCGGCTGGCTGCGCTTTGAGTTAAGCGAGGGCGAGCTGGCCAAAATCAAACCCAAGTTCGACCAGTGGGGCATTCCGCTATAAACACCGACACGACTATGGACAAGAAGCACAAGAAGATATTATTTATTTCGGGAGGGGTGTTGACCACCGGGGCAATAGTGACCACCGTTTTGCTGATTCGAAGACGAAACAAGCGCAAACGTGGGCTATTGCCCCCAAGTGGTTCCGATACACGTCCGGCCAATATCCTGACCACCAACAGCAACACCTTGCCGTCCAATTTCCGCAACTGGAACGGTGGCAGTGATTACCTGTCTTCGGCTCCAAGGGGCATCCGCAACAACAATCCGGGCAACCTGATTTTCACCAACATCAACTGGACAGGCAAACTGCCCAAAGAGCAGAACAAGGACAGGCGTTTCGAGATGTTTATCGCCCCGGAATATGGTATTCGTGCCATGATTAAAGACATCAAAAACGACATCGAAAAGGGCAAGAACACGGTTCCGGCTTTGATGACCGAATATGCTCCCCGGTTTGAGAACAACACCGATGCTTACATCCAGACGGTGTGCAAGGATTTAAAGGTCAGTGCCACGGCCAAGCTGCTGCCGACCAAAAACACCCTTCGGCTGCTGGTTCACTCCATCAGCAGGGTCGAAAATGGGGGCAATTACATCACCAACGAGCTTTTTGACAAGGCTTATGCAATGATTTGACTTTAAGATAAAAGACATAAGTATCAAGATGCAAGACTTCTTGATACTTGATACTAACTACTTGATACTTATAAAATATGGCAACAATAAAGATGTTCAGTGGAGATACGCCTCCACTCTTAAAGCAAGGGGAATGGGCAAGTGACGGGAACTATGCTTATTTGGGCATGGAAAACGGGGAATACAAAGTCTTTCAGGGAGTGTTTGACATGGCCAAAGACCAGAAGGTGACTGGCTTTAAATACAGTCTGGATGAGAAAGCCATCATCATCCCCAAGGGTACGCCCTTTTCAAAGCTCCAGCGTTTGTTCAACACCCTGCCCAAAGCATTGAAGTATCACACCAACGAAAAGGCCAGCATCGACATCATGTTTGAAAACGGAACCTACGTCAACGACTTGGGGACGTGGTTGGTGTTGCGTGACTTCTCTTACCAAATCAACATCAAATCGCTTACCAACAAGGTGGACGGGACGGTTGGCTCTTACGTCAAGCCTGTGGTTTTCCAAAGCGATAAGGCCATCGAGGTGTACAACAGTGCCGTCAACTTTGCCGACATTCGCTTTGAGTATTTTGATGCCGTAAGCGGTGCAGTGGCATTCCTGAACAGCACCATCAATATTGACGATTGCTGTTTTGATGCCAAGGTTAACCAGTGTTGTGCCTTAGACCGGGGTTATAACAAGATTGTGTTTTCGGACACCTACTTCAAGATGAACCGGGACGTTCAGGATTCCATCTTGGACAAGGCTTCCGTGGGTTCATTCATCAACATTGCCCGGAGCAAGTCGGCAGCGGAGTTTCGGCCAAAAACCATTGTAAAGTCATTGAGCGGAGGGATGATTATTGCCGGGAACGTGGAAGACCTTTTGATTGCAGAGAAAAGCCCGGTGTATATGCCCAATGGAGGTGTGGAGATTCATGGTGGATTTGTCACCAACCCCAATGGCAACATCGACATTGCCGTGCCGACTAAGCTCTCACAGTTGGAGAATGACCTGAACCTGACCAACGATTTTCAGCAGTTGGAAAACAAGCCCACTACCATCACCCCGGAACAGGCAACAGCCATCGAAGCCTCAAAAAGCAAGAACAGCTATCCACAGGCAGATGCACAAAAGCTGGCAGGTATTGAAGCCAATGCCACCGTGGGAGCGGACTGGAACACCAATGTAAAAAACAAACCTGCCACAATTACGGCACAACAGGCCGCAGCCATAGAAACCAATACCGCCAAAAGGAACTACCCGGAGGCCGATGAACAAAAGCTGGCCGGAATAGAGACCAAGGCCACCGCAGGGGCTGACTGGAATACCAACGTACAGAATAAACCTGTCACCATCAGCACCCAACAGGCAGCTGATATTGAGGCCAACAACCAAAAACGTAGCTACCCGGAAGTCGATGAGCAGAAACTGGCCGGAATCGAGGCCAATGCCACCGTTGGAGCGGACTGGAACACCAACGTGCAGAACAAACCTGTCACCATTTCACCTGAACAGGCCGCTGCCATCGAGACCAACACGGCCAAACGAAACTACCCGGAAGGGGACGAACAAAAACTGGCCGGGATTGAGGCCAATGCCACTGTGGGAGCGGACTGGAACACCAATGTGCAGAACAAACCTGTCACTATTTCACCTGAACAGGCGGCTGCCATCGAGACCAACACGGCCAAAAGAAACTACCCAGAAGCCGACGAACAAAAGCTGGCCGGAATTGAAGCCAATGCCACCGTGGGAGCGGACTGGAACACCAACGTGCAGAACAAACCTGTCACCATTTCACCTGAACAGGCCGCTGCCATCGAGACCAACACGGCCAAAAGAAACTACCCGGAAGCGGACGAACAAAAGCTGGCCGGAATTGAAGCCAATGCCACCGTTGGAGCTGATTGGAACACGAACGTGCAAAACAAGCCCGTTACCATTTCACCCGAACAGGCCGAGGCCATCGAGACCAACAGCCAAAAACGAAGCTATCCGCAAGCTGACCAAGAAAAGCTGGAAGGGATTGAGGAAGGTGCAACCGCTGGAGCGGACTGGAACACCAACGTGCAGAACAAGCCTGTGACCATCACCCCTGAACAGGCCGCAGCCATTGAGGCGAACACCCAAAAGCGAAGCTACCCGGTAGAAGACCAAGAGAAACTGGCCAGACTCAATGAAGCGGCTTTAGAGGCTGGTGCTGATTGGAATGAGAATTTACGGAACATCCCCCCTGTGCTGTTGGAATTTATCCGCTGTCTGCAAAATGACGGGGTGACGCATTTTGATATTATCGAAGATGGGACTGTTTTGCGCTTGGGTAAGTTAGGGAATTCGGGCAATGACTGATAAAAACGGTTACATATCCAAGGTTCGGGAAGAACTAAAAGCAGGTCAAAGGCATTCCAAGACCACCATTGAAAGCCTTGCCAAGGGGTTTGGTATCACCAACAAAAACTTGGTTAAGGAGTTCACTGAGCTGGCCATTGTACTCAATGCCCGTGAGATTGCCCACGACAGCTCCCTGACCACCTATGAGAAGTATCTGGATATTGTAGCCCTTTACCAGTCGCAGGTCAACCTCTCCATGCGAACCAGCATGAGCGTGCTGATGCAGCAATATTCCACGCCTGCACCCATTTCGTTTCTGGCTTCCAGCTATGTATTGAAACAAGATGGGCTGAGTGGCTACAAGGCGTTTAAGAACATTGTCAAGGGCGACAAAAACGCCAAGATAGTAGGCAATGCCCATTTGCAACCGGAGCGCAGCCATCAGGAACCACTCTATCTGGAGCCATCGGCAGGAAACGGATTGTTGACCATAGCCTTGCCATACCACCAGACCTATGTGAACGAGCTGGATGATGTGCGCTTGAGCAATCTACAAGACCAGCCTTTTGCCACGGTCAGCAGTTGGGATGCCTTGCAACCACCCTATGCTTTTCGTCAGAAGTTTGATGGAGTGGTAACCAATCCGCCTTTTGGTGCATTATCTGAACCCATTCCGTTTGGCAACTTCCGGATTAAGCGGATGGAACATGCCATGTGTCTGGCCGCTTTACGCTGCATGAAGGACGATGGCCGTGCCGCCATCATCATCGGTGGCCACACCACTTGGGACGAACAGGGACGGGTGACAGCCGGGCATAACCGCATTTTCCTGAACTACCTCTACCATTTTTACAATGTGGATGACATCATCCCCATCAACGGTAAAAAGCTCTATTCCCGTCAGGGGACTTCCATCAACACCAGATTGATTCTTATCAACGGGGCAAAAGACAAACCCGAAGGGGCTGCACCACTTGTAAAGACGCATGGCAATGCGTCTCTAAGCACCGTGGTCAACACCCACGATGAACTATGGGAACGGGTGGGCTTGGACAAATCAACCAGCAACGACATGACAAAAATGAAACTTCGGGCAAAGGCTATCCTGCTCAAACAGAAACAGCAATCCTTGGGCGGTCTCCGTGCCAGAAAAGATGAGTTCTGGACAGAGGTTAAAGGCGACATCATCATTGTGAAGAAGCTCCCCAACGGGATGATTGAATACGATGATTTCTTCAAAGGAAAGGTTCGGAACATTCGCATGAAAAGCGAGCTGTTCAAGCGCAAGGCCGATGCCACCAAATATTTTAAACACTCCTAAGCTATGAAGTCGAATATTTTATTTCAAAAGCAAAGCATTACCATCAAATTCAACCAGAAGCCACCCCGACATGTTGGCTCCCGGTTGGTTGAATTGGGCTTTGAAACCAAGGACAACAAGAGCTTTGTCCGCTCCAAGAAGTTGGCGCAAAACGAACATGAATACCTGCAAGGGATGCTTGGTCACAAAGGGTTGGGCATGGCCTATATCCCGGCAGCCGAAAAAGGGTTTATTCTCGATACCACCGTACCGGACAGCATGGGACATGAGATGCACATTGCCATCCGTAAAATCAAAAAGAGCATCGGTCAGCCGCTATTCGATTACGTAGCCGGAAAGTTGGATTATTCCAATGATGAGCTGGTAAAGGCATTGAGTTGTGAGCAGATTGATGCGGTTTCACTGGCTATCTACAATATTGAAAAACGCCATCAGGGTATCATCGTGGGCGACCAGACCGGGATTGGCAAAGGACGAACCGCAGCCGCCCTTATCCGCTATGGCGTAAAACAAGGTTTGCAGCCTGTGTTCCTTTCCGAAAAGCCCAACTTGTTTACCGACCTGTACCGTGACCTATCCGACATTGGCAGCTCCGCCCTTGTGCCGTTCATCGTCAATGCCAAGGAGAGCAAGACCAACATCATGGACAAAAGCGGTGAAGTGGTCTATTCAGCACCGGAAAAGCCCACACAGGACAGAATCATCAACAACCAGAACGTGCCGGGCAGTTACAACTTTGTGTGTGCCACCTACTCGCAGTTCAACCAGCCCAAGAAGCCAGCCAAACAGCAGTTTTTGAGTGCCGTTTCCGGTGGTAACATCATCATCATGGATGAAGCGCACAATGCTTCTGGCAGCTCCAATACGGGTGAGTTTATGCAGGACGTGCTTCGCCAAACTAAAGGCGTGTGTTTCCTGTCAGCCACCTTTGCCAAGCGGCCTGACAACATGCCCATCTATGCGCAAAAGACATCCATGAGCGATGCCAACATGACCAGCGAGGACTTGGTGGAAGCCATCACCAAGGGCGGTGTGGCCTTACAAGAGATACTGGCCGCTCAGTTGGTTTCCGAAGGTCAGATGATACGCAGGGAACGCTCCTTTGAAGGTGTGGAAGTCAATTACATCGAGCTGAAAGAGAAAGCAGCCCAGCAAGCCGATACCGCTGATAAGATAACTTCCATCATCAGGGACATCATCGGCTTTCAGGAAAAGTACATCAACAAACAGGTGGAGCAGCTAGATAAGATTGCCGCAGCCGAAAGCAAGGAGGTGGAGACACGCAAAGGAACCGAGAAAGCCGGGGTTGACAACATTCCCTATTTCTCCAAAGTGTTCAACGTGATTAACCAGCTCCTTTTCAGCCTCAATGCCGAAGATGTGGCCGAACATGCCATCAAGCGGTTGAAAGAAGGCAAAAAGCCAGTGATTGCCTTTGCCTCCACAATGGGCAGTTTCTTGGAGGACATGGCCAAGCCGGACGATGTGATTAACGGGGATTTCTCCATCGTGCTGGAGAAAGGTCTGGACAGCGTACTTCGCTATACCGAAAAGGACATTGACGGACAAAGTGAAGGCAAGACATTCAACATATCCGACCTTTCGGAAGATGCCCAATTTGCTTACCGGGATATTCTCAAACGAATAGAGAAAGCTTCCACCGGGATAACCATCAGCCCTTTGGATTTGATTATCCAGAAGATTCGGGAAGCCGGGTATTCGGTGGGCGAAGTAACCGGGCGCAAGCTTTGTGTGCAGTACAACTCCACCAAGAAAGGCAATACCACCGCTTTGGTGTTGAACCGCAAAAAGGAAAACACGGCCAGCTTGTTCCGCCAGTTCAACGATAATGAAATCGACTGTTTGCTCATCAACCAGTCCGGTTCCACCGGGGCATCGGCTCATGCCATTGTCACCGACAAGGTTCCGGCTGAAATGGTGAAGCAACGGGTGATGATAATCCTCCAGCCTGAGCTGAACATCAATACCGAAATCCAGAAGCGTGGCCGTATCAACCGCACCGGGCAAATTATGAAGCCGATTTACGACTACATCATCTCATCCATCCCGGCACAGAAGCGGTTTATGATGATGCTCAAAAAGAAGCTTAAATCACTGGATGCCAATACCACCTCCAACCAGAAAAACAGCAAGTCACAACTGGAATCGGATGACTTCCTGAATAAGTATGGTGACAAGGTTGTCCGCCAGTACATGCTGGAGAACCCGGAGCTGAACAAAGCCTTGGACAACCCCTTTAAATTTGAAGGCAAGGACGGTGATGAAACGCCATCTGAGGGCGATGCCTCCAAAGTGACCGGACGTGTGGCGGTGTTGTCGGTGAAGGAACAGGAGAAGTTTTACGGAGAGGTGATTGAGCGGTACAACGACTATGTGGAGTACCTCAAGCAATCGGGCGAGTATGACCTTGAAGTCGAAGTTCTCGACCTGAAAGCAGAGACCTTAGACCGCAGGGTGGTGATTGCCGGGAAAGGAGGCCGTTCGGTATTTGGGAACGATACCTTTCTGGATAAATGTGAGTGCAACGTTTTGAAAAAGCCATACGGGAAGTCAGAACTGGAAAAGCTCATACAGAAACATCTGGAAGGCAAAGACACCGATGCCATTGCTGAAGAAATCATCGCAGCCCATGAAAAGCATGTTCAGGCCAAGCTCAACGAGGACTTAAAGGAGATTGAGGTCAAGTACAAGGAGCTGGTTGCGGATATTGTCAATGAAAAGCCGTTCCAGAAGATTCCGGTATTTGACAAGGCCGCCCAAAACACATACTTGGCCGAACGCACCGATGAGCTTGAAACGGCCAAACAGGAAGCCATTTCCCGGACACATACCCAGAGCGAGAACCGCAAGAACTACCTCAATGGTTTCTTTCGCTTTTTTCGCACCGGGCATGGATACTTTTATCCTGCATTGAGCTTTGAAGCCGACAGTAGCGACAATTCCTATTGCATCTTCCTAGGGTTTGACATCAATCCCAAGCGTAAAAATCCTTATGCCCCGTCAGCGGTGAAACTTCGCTTTGCCATTGCCGACAGTCGCAAATACATCGTCCTTCCGGCTTCGGGTGATACGGCTAAGGAGATTGAGCGTATTCAGGCACGTAGCTTTCAATTGACCACCTCCCAGAAGGAGAACCTGATTAACCGTTGGGACGAAGCCATCAAAGCCTACACGTCTGACCGACAAATCCGCTACATCGTTACGGGCAATATCCTGCAAGGTTCGGCTGACTTTTCCGGTAAGCTGGTGAGCTATACCACCAAAGGCAAGGGTGTTCAAAAAGGCATCCTAATGAGCGAGGCATGGTCGCCCGACAATGGCGACAGCAAGGCCAATGCTTATGTGGTGGCTCCCATTGCCAAGCTGCAAAAGCACATCATGAGCCTTCGTAGCGGTGCGGCCATCAATACCGAAAACAAAATCAGCATCGTGCGCCATTACGATGGCAACTTTCAGGTTATCATGCCCAAGACTAAGAGCCACATTCCCATTTACACCGATAAGGATGTGGTAAAGCTTCTGGTCAACAACCGGGACGGCTTTGAGATGGTCTCCGGCAACATGAAAGCTTCGGTGACAGAAAGTAACATGCCCAAGCTGTTACAAATCTTTGGGGAACGGTTCAGCCTTTCGGTGAAGATACCAAGGCATTACTTCGATGAATACCTTGAAAAAGGCTCAACCCGAACCGATACCGTGGATAGCCTGACCAAGGAGGCAATGGAGCTTTTCGAGCTGGATAAAAAGGAGTTTCCTGAGCGACTGGCCAAGCAAAAGCAAGGCTTCCAGAAAAGCAAGGCCGATAATGAGGATAAGACCAAGGTTTTGAAGCTGGTCAAGCTCAGGGCTAAAGCCATCCTGATTCTACAAAAGCAGATGCGAAACGTGGCCGGGTTGGGTTCCCATCCTAAAATCAAGACCATCCTATGAGTAAGGCAAAGAAGATTCAGCTCCGCACTGACCGCTTCCCGGAACTTCGTGGCATAGACGATGAAGTGGAAAAAGCCTTGCAGGAGAAGCAAAAGAACCGTCAATACAAGGATGCCGGAAAACGTGTGCATGGCTCACGCAAGGAACAGGCCATGTACAGCAAGCTCATCAGCTCCAGCGACCTGCAAAGCATCGAACAGGACGAGGCCACGGCCATCGAGCTGGTCAAAAAAGACAAGGTTTTTCCAAAGGTTGACCCACAACTGGAGAAGGAAAACGGAACGGATTCAGGGTGCGCCTTCCTGAAAGTAAAGCTTCGTCAAGCTTTCCCGGCCACGCCTTATGCCAACACCAAGCTGGCACGGGAGCAATACGTGAAAATGGCGGAGGCTTTCAATACCGTCTTCAACGAGGCCGTGACCATTGAAGACCTAAAGAAGCTCTTATCCATCGCCACCGATGGGCAAATCATACCCAAGACAGACTTCGGGATGCTGTTCGGAAAGCAGCTCCGCAATCTGGTATTCGTGCTATATGGCTATGGCAACGGAGTGGGTGCAGCCAAGCAAACGTTGATTGAGGCACGCAGGTATTCAGGCATCTCCAAAGAAAGAGCCTTGCCTCACTACAACAACCTAAAAGCGTATTACGACCGGATTATAGAACGCCAGCAACATTGCATTGATTCGGCCAAACAGATAATCTCCGAGGCGGACATGAGGCAGCACAGGACAAATGACCTGACCTTTCGGGGTGGAATGCTCAGCAGTGTCCGCACCGTGGAGCAATACGTCCAGTATGTCACGCAGGTGTGTACCCGATTTATTGGCGACCACCAAAAGGAGTTCAACCAAAAGAAAGAAGAGTTCCCCAACAAGGAATTTGAACCGGACTGGTCATGGGCGAACATCAAGAAAACAGCAGCCACCCAAAGCAGCTCCAAGCCCAAGATGGAGGCCGTACCCTTGGCCTACATCAAGCGCACAGGGGGATTGTTGATTGAGGAAGCGGATGAAAAGACGGTCATCGAAAAGCTGCATTTCAAATCGCTCACACTGGGCAACTATGTGAAGGACAATGAAGCGCAGGAACACATCAGGCATTTTGTGGCGGCCATCGTGGATTTGTGCGAAGTGTTGGACATCAACCTCTCCATCAATGAAAACCTTGCCATTGCCTTCGGGGCTTTTGGCCGGGGCGGAAAAGCGATGGCCACCTATTACCCCACACGCCAACTCATCAACCTGACCAAGCGCAACGGGGATGGTTCGGTAGCCCACGAATGGGGGCATTTCTTCGACCATTATCTGAATGGTTTTGCATTGACCAAACCAGCCTTGCGCTCCGAGCAGTATTTAGACTTGCTAATGGATAAGTTTGGCAGCAGGCGTAAATACCTGACCAGTTCACGCTCCTCCATGAGCGGGGATTACTTCATCAGTGAGATGGAGTACAACCTAAAAAACCATATCCCGGAAAGCCCTCTGCTCAAAAGCATGGCCGGAATGGTTGCCATGCTTCGCTTTGGGTATTACCACATCGAGGGAACAATGGTCAGCTACCATCAGGACGACATCAAAGGCAAAAAGCCAACGGACAGCTTCCTGTATTACCATTCAAAACTACAAGGCTCTTACTGGAGCAACATCGCAGAAATGTTTGCCCGGAGCTTTGAGTGCTATGTGGCCGATAAGCTCAAAGAGCAAGGCCGGGTGAACAACTATCTTGTTTCGGGGAGCCTGTTCGGGTTTCCGGTCTATCCGCAAGGCAAGGAACGGGAGTGCATCAACAAATGCTTCGACCACCTGATAGCTTCCATGAAAAGCCATCTCTCCATCAAATCCTTCGCACCATTTACCACCCAACGAGCCGATGAATATATCGACATAAACCAAGAGGGAACGGTCAACAAAGGGGTGATTATCGGTAAAGAACGCAAACTGAAGCTGGCCAAAATACGGGCTAAGGCCATTATCATCAAGCAGAAACAAGCCCTTGCCACGGGCAGCGAATAATATGTAAACGTGTTAGAACTTAATATCATACAGCATGAAACTGACAATAACCAATTACAAGGAAGCCACAAAGAATATTGATTTCAAGAAACTGCCCGAAGCCGCTCAGGAAGCGCACAAGGAGTTCAGCTCCTTTGCCGAGTTCTACAACGATGACAAGGACATCAAGGAGATGCTGGATAACCACTTCCGCATTGTGGAACCTTTTCTGAAAGATGCACCCAAGAAGGCAGCGGAAAAGAAGAAGTCCACGGCTCCCAAAAAGACGGCAAAGAAAGCCTCTCCAAAGTCTGAAAGCAAGAAGACGGCTTCCAAATCACGCCAGAAAAAGACAGCAACCCGGAAAGCGACAGCCCGGAAAAAGGCCGCACCCAAACAAATCAAGCGCAAGCCTAACGAGGTGGCGTTAATGCCCTTGGAGATTAAGATTATTAAACGCTATCTGTCCATGCACGGGCAAAAGGTTTCCGAACGTCAGGTGTCGCTTCTTTACAAGGTCATCCAAAAGGCGGCCACCGAAAAAACCATCCGCAAGACAAGCAAGTATGCCGATGAAATCAGCAAAATTGGCAACGACCTTGCCAGTACCTACAAGCAGATGGGTTCGAGCTGCACCTTTGAGATTCCTGATGCTCTGCACAGCAAGCTGAAAAGCATTGTGGACAGTTATGGTGTCAGTCCGGCCATTGCCCTTATCAAGCGGTTCATCAACCTGTATGGGAACATCACCATCCAAAAGGCGCAACGCCTGTTGGCCAGCATCAAGAATGCCAAGAAGAGCGGTAAGGTCAGCTCCGGGGACAATGCTTACGAACGGGTCAATCAAGTGCAGAAACATCTGGAGGACTACCTTGAGAGCGACAAGCTGTTGGTGACCAACATCCAGCTAAACGGATTGAAAGGAGTTGCCGGGGTGGGAAAGTAAAAGCCACTTCTACCAAGCCCTTGCGTAGGGGTGGCAATGATTTACAAGGGGTAACAGGAGCCGGAAGCCATGTGGTTTCTCCGGGTCAGGTGGTATCGGCTGACCAGTTGGCAAAGATGAAGTTCTCCACCTTCGCCATTGGGGGCAAGTTCGGGAGGTTATTGGGCAAACCATACAAGCCTTTTTACCTGATGATTTACGGTAACCGCTTCAACGGGAAAAGCTCCGTGGCCATGCTTTTGGCCGATGAGCTGGTAAAAGGTGGGTTGAATGCATTGTATGTCTCCAACGAGGAAGGTGTGAAAGGCTCGCTTCAGGAGAAGTTGTTGCGCTTAAAAATCGGCAGTCCCATTCATTTTGTGGAGGACTACAACCCCAAGCAGTTCCGGGGTTATGATGCCGTGTTTCTCGACAGTACCCAGACGGTAGGCATGAAACCCGATGAGTTCAAAGCACTCAAAAAGCAGTACCCGGAAACGTCCTTCATTTTGGTGTTCAAAGCGAACCGGGACGGCAGCTCCAAGGGTGGCAGCGATTGGGAACATGATGTGGATGCCATCATGCACATCGAGAACCAGAGTGCCACAATGGAAAAGAACCGCTTTCCGGGCGGCAGTACCGAAACCATTAAAATGTTTTAGTCATGGAGGAAGTAGCCGTCAAACTGTTTTGGGTGACCGTGGGAACCACCGGGTCGTTGGTGGTGGGTGTCGTCTCGTTTCTTATCCGCAATGCCATTTCAAAGAATGCCACCAAGGAAAATGTGAATGCAAAGACCGATTTACTGGAGAAGGACATTTCGCACCTGACCAAAGAGATGGATGCTTGTGAAACCAAGTTTGCCATCCTGCACAAACGCATATCCGATTTACGGGACAGCTCCAAGGAGATTTACGTCAGCAAGGAGCTGTTCCACCAAACCATTAAGCAGCTCAATGAGAAGCTGGATACCATCCTAAAATTCGTAGAGAAATAATGAGACTATTTGGAAAACTAACCAATGCCGGGGTGACAGAAACCCTCAAAGAAGGCACGAAACTCATTGATGAAATATTCACCACGCAGGAAGAAAAGCTTCAGGGAAAAATGGAGCTTTTCAAACTGGCCATCACAGACAGGGATTCAGCACGGAACATGTATGCCAATGACAGTTGGCTGCAAAAGACCTTTGCAATTTTCTTTCTGGTGGCGTGGTGCGGCCTGACCGTGCTAATGCTGGAGTATTTCATCTTTGGCAACATCCAACTGGAGGATTGGCAAATCGCTTTTGTCAGCAGTATCAACGGTGGTATCTCCACCAAACTAAGCACCATCATCGACTTCCTGTTTGGTGGGGCAATTTCCGGGGTAAACCAAGTAAACCTTAAATCCAAACGCAAGAATGAAAAAGACATTTGATGAATTGTTTGATGGCGTAATCCGCCACGAAGGCTATTATGCCAATGTAACCGGGGATAAAGGTGGCGAGACCTACATGGGTATCGCCCGTAACCTCCACCCGGATTGGGAAGGCTGGGCGGTGATTGATGTTTATAAATCGGAAGTGGGTAAAATCAAGCACAATGCGAAAATCGAAATTCCCGGATTAACCTTCTTGGTCAAGGAGTTTTATAGACATACTTTTTACCATAAATACCGCATCGAATCCATTAACCACGGGGCTTTGCAGGAAATCATCTTTGACTGGTGTGTCAACAGTGGTTATTGGGGAAGCTGCGGTGTTCAGAAAGTGCTGAACCGTTTCTTTGACAGCGACCTCAAACTCGATGGTATCATCGGGAACCAGACCATTGCGGCCATCAATGCCAGCAACCCGGAGCAGCTCTTTAATGCCATCAAAGCAGCTCGGATTCATTACTATGAGGTCATTGCTAGAAAGGGGGAGAATGCGAAGTTTTTGGAGGGGTGGTTGAGGAGAGTGGAGTCTATTCCCTATTAATTCCGACAATCTACTTATGCTTAATTCGTTAGTGTTTTCAACATGTATATTTGAAGATGAAATAATACACTACCCAACTGATTTACAGTAAATCTCTATTCACATTTGATGTGCACTAACGCATTTGCGCTGCAATAAAGTGTAATTATCTAATTTACTGCATTATACAAACAACGTCTTTGGAATAAGTTTTTCAAATATTTGTTCTACATTTATGACTTATCAATTAAATCCAAATTTTGAATTACGGAAAAATGGACATACAAAAAATTTATGATAAGATATATGAATTAGAAGAGGATAATCATCTTAAAGCAGGTTTGTATTTTTCAATTATTCAAATAAAAAAGGATAATCCTTTGTTGAGCAATGAGGTTAATACCTTATATCTTGACGCCAAAAAATTCATTTCTTGCTACATCAATTCGATAGAAGAAAGAGACCTAGGTTATGATGTAATTGATACAAATAAAATACTAAAGTGTATAAATTTACTTGGAGATTACCAAGAACAATTTCAATTAGCTCAAAATGCTTATCGATTATTGCGCACTAAAGGGTTTGAAGATGAGAGTAAAACTCTAAGAACAATAATGAATCAAAAGAAAACTCAATTAATCAAAAGCAAACCGTACTTCCTAGGGAAGTATTTTAAACTTATCCTACATTTGTCAAGTTATAGCTTGTCATCAATTGCATTGTCCATTTTCACAATATTTATAATCACTTATATTGTGCTTCTTCCCGCCCCAATTGAAAGTTGGCAGAATTTCAGTGTTGTGTACCACTCCTATTCAGATTCATTTTACATAAATCACATGGTAAACATTATCACTAGTCTTTTTGGCGTAACTAATGATTTCAAAGTTGAAACTTCAAATCTCACAGGGATTTTCACCATTATGTCCATTAAATTGTTTTATCTTGTTTTTATTGTTAATTATCTATATAAGAAGTTTATAGATATAATAAATGGTTAGTTATGTCAGCAATATTAGAAATTGATAAATATCAAAGAAAAATAATATCCGTCATATTTAGATTCTTAATTATTGGCTATTCAGTATTCATACTATCATATTGCAATAGTGAGTTTAAATGGTATTATAATGCAATCGCAATTATCGTATATTTAGTTGTCTATTTTTTTCTGAATAATAAAAACATGTGGATCTCAATTCTGAGACTCATAAATGATTATTTATTTATTTCGTATATCATATATCAAACAGGAGTAAACTTTTTTTCTTTAGCATTACTCTTTGCCCCAGTTCTAAACACACACAATCACAGCGGCGAAAAAAAATCTGTCATCTTGTATGTCTTGCCCTTCCTATCCTTATTGCTTTTGGATGATGGATTTAACTACTGGTATAGCGTTGCGTTTTTGTTGTTTTTCTCCATTAATTCCTTTGATAGCCTTAGGTCTAAGTATTTTCGATTCCAACAAAGGCTAAACTCTGTTATAGATGACTTCTTTATTAGTGAAAGCTCAAGCAATAGACCATATAAAATTTACGAAGGAATAATACCAATCTTAAACAATTCAGGCGTATTGCCGCAAGTGATTTCAAAAATAATATGTCTCAAAGTAGAGGGTGATAAATTTGTGATTGTAAATGGATCTTTTTTTGTGTGGAACTTTGAGATTTCTGATAAAAAAGAATTTTACTCGAAATTGAATAACAAAACGATTCTTTTCAATATTGGAATTTCTATTGATGGTAGAGACAGTAAGAATAATTTAATCCATATTTGTCCATTAAACTCTCATTACTATTGCTATATTTTCCTCTCGGAGAATAATGGGAATTTTGACCAATTCCCCTACCACTTATTTTCGGCAAAACTGATGAAACCTTTTTTCTTCAGACTTTCTAAAGTAATTGATGCTGATTTACAACAAAAAAAGAATGAGCAGCTTAAGTTAACAGAATTAGAAGAAAAAATAAACTATGTGACTAATTCAGTCAATTCGATGCATTTCATAAGGAATAAATTAGGCCCTGTGAAAAGCTATTTAGCTATGGTTGAAGATTACAATAGATCTGAGGATATAGATAGGAAGAAGAAGATAGAGCCATATCTAACTAAAGAAAGACAAAAATTAAATTCTTCAATAGCTCAGATTTTGGAAAAAGCAGACTATATTTTAAAAAGGTCAAATAATCCATTTAATGTTTATAAAATTGAATTGTATGGGATTCAACAACTCTTTTCAGAAATTAGAAGAATTTGGAATTACTATTTCGATACTGAAAACTTCAGTCTTAATTGGGAGGTGAGAAAGGATAGAGTTAAATACGATGTAAAATACAATCAAATCGGAATGGAGCTTGTTTTGACAAATTGGATTTCCAATATGAGTAAATATAATACAGGACTCACTGGTGTCGAATTTAAAGAATCAACAGACTTCTATAATGTAACTTTTTTTAATACTTTAAATTGCACAGACATTGAGGGAACTAAATTTGTAGAAGAATTTAATAACACAGACAGGGCGGAAATTTTAGTCAGAAATTCCAGAGGATTACTGGAAGTCAAGGACTTCCTGAATCAAATGGCAATAGATGCCGAAATGTATTTAGAGGAAGGAAAAATATATTTCTCGCTAAATTTTAAAAAATATAAGTACGATGAAAATATTGATAATTGAAAACGAGTACTCATTTATAGATACTCCATTTGAATATTTGAATGATTTGTATTTCAACAATTCAATTGAATACACAGTTATTCCTAAGTCTCAGGATTTACGTCATTTCAATAGCATTGTCAATTTTGATTATGTCTTTTTAGATATATCATTAGCGAAAAAAAGTGAATTGGATGGATTTGGAATTCTGCGGAGAATTAAGGATGATAATTTAGATGTAAAAAACATTGTCATTTTGACAGGAAACCATTATATCAAAGAGAAATTAATTGAGAAAGGCTTGCCATCTGATTATCCTATTCTAACTAAGCCGATAGATTTTGAAGACCTGTTAAAAATCATAAGGAGGGTTTAACGGGTAAAATGTTATTTAAACCGGAGGAACACTCCTTCACAATAACAAATAAAATAGCAATAAAAGAAAGTTATCAACAACCTTGTTTTTATTTTTTGCCATAAAAATAATGGCAAAATGTATGTCCACCCTATTCTGAGTCGCATTTTAAAACACCATTCAAAACACTGAATCTCAATCGCTTGAAAAGACCTACTTGCAAACCGTCATGGTTTGCGGTATGAAAAGTTGCCGATTGCGGGCGATTTCCTATCAAGTTACACAAAAGCTGAAGCGGGCTACAACCCTTGAATAACCTACTGTCCCGGCAATTTTTTATACCGCGTGTTACCGCCTGGTGTTCTTTGTTTTCAGTCATTTTACTATCAATTTGCTACTTCGTTTCTGTCTGCCGTGTGTTGGGGTAGACAAGCTCTTTGGCTGGTTTTGGTCGTGCGTTAGCTTTTTGAGCGACCAGCCAATGTGCTTGACTACGAAGCGTTGGCATTATTCAAATTCTATTTTTAATTTTTTCAATAATTCAAGTTGTTTATCCGATAATTCACCGTCTTTATATGAACGTTTGGTTCTTGCTAATGATTGATAAAGATTGCTTTCCAACTTATCTTTTCCTGCTCTGGGATAATGTCCATTAATATTAATGAAATCAGCTATTTCAATTAATCTTTTTGACCATTTTGTAAAGCCATCCCTTTGAGAATTATTTTTTGAATCATTAAAGTCAAAGCCAATTTCTTTAAAACGGTTAATTCTTATTTCAGACAATTTACCATTTTCAAATGCTCTTTTTTGATTAAACCACCATGTATATAATGGATTAATAGTCCCATCAATGTGTGTAGGAAGATTAATATTGCCAAAAGAGTCTATTTTCTGACTAAACAATAAAAAGTTGTTTTCCCATGATTCATCACCGCCCGGGCCTTCACCAACCCATTTAAACCCAACTGAATTCAACAAATCTAACCTGTTTTGTGGCATTGCATTTCTATTTCGCAAATTACCAGCATAATGAGCTCGCTGACTTTGAACCCAAATATAAAGTTTGTTTTCAGTTACTACACTTGGTTCTCGACCGTTGTTTTCGACAAATTGTTTGTATTCAGCAAATTGAGAAAGCCATTTTTGTTCATTTATTTCTTTGCCTTTACCTTCCAAATCAAAACCAATTGATTCCAAGCAATTAATTTGTTCAGCCGTTAGAAAACCATTCTTAAATCGTGCTCTTTGGGAATACAACCAACTATTCAAATCCTTATTATCGTTGCGTGTAGGGATTTTATTATTGTCTTGAACCCATGTTTCAACTTTAGAAAAAGTTTCATCCCATGTTTCAAAAAATCTATTAAGGTTTAATTCTGATACTTTTTCAGACTGATAATTAGATAATTCACCACTTTCGTATAGCTTTTTATGGCGAATTATCCAAGAGTATGCGTTATCACCAATTTCTGCGATAGAAATAGTATTACGGTCTGAAATTATACTCTTGACTTCTTCATAATACCTTGTCCAATTATCTGTCTTGCCTTCAAAATTAAAATCAATTTCTACCATTTTCTCAAACCAATAATCACCTAAATCATCCTCTCGATAACGTTTTCTTATAGTTTGACAAAACACATTTAGTTTAGTTTCTGGGCTATCAGGGTTTTCTCTATCATATTGAGGCCATTTATCGGGATTTTCTTTTCGAAATCGAACAAGTTCCTCATATTGTGGTATCCATTTATTCCTACTTGCAGGACCTTTAAACTTAATTGCTTTTATCTTAGGAATTCTGTCTTCTCTTAATTTTCCTACAGACAATTGATTTAATTGTGTACGATACCAGCTTGCTAATTCTGCATTGTTTTCTTTATAAGGTTCAAATTCATTTTCTTTAGAATAGGCGACAAGTTGAGAATACATTGAATCCCATTTCCATTCGTGCATATCCCAGACGAAATTCACCTCGTTTAACCCATTTTGCAGCTATCCTAAAGCCAGCGCCTGTATTTCAATGAATTGTTCATTTTCGAGTTCGGATTTGTGTACTACAGATTTTCGCTT
>NZ_QKZK01000047.1 GCF_003254275.1 Breznakibacter xylanolyticus
TTCTTCTATTTTATACATCCACTAATCCGAGTTGACCATGGACTTAAATAATTCTTAGCATAAGGTTCTAAAACTGCAGGAGAATGAAAAACAAACAGGGGTGAACGTGAAATCATGCAGGAAAAAGGGTGCTTTAAATAGCCCATGAGGATTTTAAAAACCCTCAAGATCTGAAAAACGTTCACCTCCTCACCCGATACCCCTTCACACTATAATAAAGAATAAACAAATAAGGCAACACCAAAATCCAGTAGGCACGCTGAAAAATTTCGGGGGTGAGAGCTCCGGTGCCTTTCATCAGATCCACCAGCCAACCGAACAGAAGCGGTATCACGGCACCTCCCACGATGCCGGTCACCAGCAACGATGAGCCGGCCTTGGTGTATCGTCCTAGGTCGGCAATGGCCAGGGGCCAGATGGCTGGCCACATCAACGAGTTGGAGAAGCCCAGCGCCGCAAAACACCAGATGCCAACTGACGGCGGTAAAAAGATGAGCGCCAAAGACGAGAAAAGACCAAGGATGGCAAACAACCTGAGTGCAGCCGACTGGGAGATGACGCGAGGAATGAGTGCCACCCCAAACAGGTAACCCACCACCAGACCGATAGGAACGTATTTAGCATATTGCTCAGGATTTTGCATCCGGGGAAACGCCGTCTTGGCATAATCAATGACCGAGGCCATGGGAAGCGTTTCGATGCCCACGTACACAAAAATGGCCACCACGCCCAACAACAAATGGGGAAATGCCATCACCCCCCTCACCTGTTCACGAAAGGTGAGCGTCTGGTCGCTCTCTTCGTTATAAGCGGTCACTTCGGGCAATGGGGCAATCCACACAAACACACTCAGAAGCAACAAAATAGCCGTCACAATCACAAAGGGCAAAGTCACATCGGCGAGATCGGCTGCCTGAATGTCGAGAAAAAGAGCCAAAAAAAGAGGACCAATCCACCAGGCCGCCTTGTTCATAATGCCCATCATGCAGATGCGCATGGCGGCACTCTCGGGAGAGCCAATGATGGTCAAATAAGGATTTACTGCTGTTTGCAGCAACGTGCTGCCAATGCCACCAACAAACAATGCCACCAGAAACAGTCCAAAACTACCCATGCCGGCCGATGGTACAAACAGGAACATGCCCAGCGCCATCACCAAAAAAGCGATGAACATCGATCGTTTGTAGCCTAAGCGGCCAATCACCCAGCCCGACGGGGGACCAAACACCACGAAGGCTGAAAAGATGGATGCCGTCACCAAGTACGACTGTGTTTGCGTCAGGTCAAAAGCATTCTGCAAAAAGGGAATCAGCAAACCGCTGATACCCACACCAAAACCCATCACAAAAAAAATCACCCCTATGATGACCATGGGTAAATAGTAGTTTCGCCAAGTGTTGGGTGAGGAAACGGTGGGTTTCATGACTGTTGGGATTTGAAAAGTGATGACAATAGGGTCATTAAGGGGATTGATTAGAAGATGATGTCTTTTAAACGTATGTCATTATGAAACAATGTCGTAAAGTGAGTCCGATTCACAGAAGAAAATAGAAGATGATTAGACTGAAGAGACGAAGAGAACAGATCTATACATCTGTCTTCATCTCATCATCTGTCTCTTTATCTGGAATCTTTTTCTCTTAACTAAACGACATTGAATTATGAAACATGATTATCGTGTGAAACGTGTGCACCCAATTGGTTACAAAACAATCTTCTCTCCCTTGTAGAAATCGAGCACCTTGTTGCGAAGGATACACTCGTATTTGGCCTGTAACCATTCGGACTGAGCCCGAATGTAATCATTTTTCACTGTACTGTAATCCATGGCATTCAACAAACCCACGTTAAAACGACTTTCGGCCTGACGAAACGACTCTTCGTACGAAACCACCGCCTCACGCCCCGACTCATATTTCTTCCACGCCGCATTGGCATCGGCCCAGGCTTGCTGCACCTTTTTGCGCAAGACCATTTTTTCGTTCTCCAAATCCAGCCGGGCACTTTCCAGCCCGATGGTCGCATTCTTTACGCCATAACGTGCTTCCATGTTGTTGAAGATGGGGATGCGCAATGTCAGCCCCACATAGCTGTTGGCATTGTTTTTAAACTGCTCGGAGAAATCGAAATCAATGCCCTTCACGTAATAAATCCCTGAATTCCAACCACCAAAAGCAGACAACGAAGGATACAGATTTCCACGGGCAATCTTCAGGTCGTAAGCACTGCTCTCCACCCGATACGCTGCCCCTTTGATCTCGGGCATCACGTCCAGCGCCTGCTGATAAATGTTTTGTGCCGGATCGGCCTGCAACGGCGGCATATCGGGCAGCACGGGCACCATCACATCAAAACCTTCCACGTCTTCAAGGTCGAGCAGTTGGGCCAAATTGAGACGCGACAACATCAGGTTATTCTCCTGCACCGTCACGTTCATGGCCTCGCGAGCCGCCTGAGCCTTCAATTCATAATAAACGTTGGGGGCGGCACTCCCTTTGTCGACCAACACCTTGGCACGTTCGGCCTGTTGCCGGGTCACCTCCAGTTGCTGATTGGCAATGACCAACAGCTCCTTGTCGAAAAGGATCTGCAAATAATAGGTGGCGATGGTCAGCGCCATGTCGTTCTGCGTCACCGCAACTTTTTGCATGGCCGCCTGCCATTCGGCTTCCCGCTTGTGAATGGTGTTGTTCAACGTCATTCCCTGAAATAACGGCATGCTGCCCTCCACCCACACGCTCCCGTTGTGGGTGGTTTGATCGACGTAACGAAACTCCGACTGCAACTGTACCCGCCCAAAACCAATGCTGTAGGTCGACGAAGCATTCACCGTTGGCAGCCGCCCGTAACGTTGCTTTTGCTCGTACTGGTTTTGCGTGTATTGCGCATTCATTTGTTGCTGACGCACCGACAGATTGTTTGCGTAGGCATGTGCCACGCATTGTTCGAGTGTCCAGGTCGATGCAGATTGTGCCGCCATCGACAGGGGCACCATGGTCAACCATGCACAGGAAACCCACCGGCCAATCGGCTTGATAACTGATAAATTCATAACAAATTAAATTTGGGGGACTTTTACTTTATCATCCTTCTTGAGGCCATCCAGCACCTCAATCACCATCCCGTCAGAAAGCCCGGTTTTGATGACGCGCTGCTCAAACACCTGAGGCTGTGTAGATTCCACATCCACAAAGGCAGAATCGTTGCGAAAGGTGATGAGTTTCTCCTTGATGGAAAGCACACTGTCGCGACGAGCCAGCACAATGTCGGCCGTGGCACTGTATCCGGCACGAATAAATTGACCCTCCTTGAGGTTGACGGCCGCTTTAATCTGAAACTGAATGGCGCCGTTCTCCTCTACCCCTTTGGGAGCGATGAACTCCAGCGAGGCGGTGTAAGTTTGGTCGTCAATGGCGCCAATGGTCAACAAAAGCTCCATACCTGCCTTAATTTTGCCCACTTCGGTTTCATCCACTTTGCCCTGAAAAATCATCTCACCCATATCGGCCACCAGGGCAACAGTGGTTCCGTCGTTAAAAGTGTTGCTTTTAATCACCGAATTGCCTTCCTTCACGGGCACATCCAGCACCATCCCGCTGGTGGTGGCACGAATGAGCGTATTGGTCTGCGCCCCGGCACGTTTCAGCACCCCTTCTTTAATCAGTTGCAGGTTGTTTTCGGCCGTCTCCACATCGGTACGGGCACGGTCGTAGTTGAGTCGCTCGGCCAAATACTCCGACTCGGCAATCACCTTGGCATCAAACAACTCCTTTTTGCGATTATATTCCGTTTCGGCATTTTGAAACACCAGCTGAGCCTGTTTCAATTGAGCTTCGGCACCGTTCACCTGTAACATCTCAGGAATAATCTGGATTTTGGCAATCAAATCGCCTTTCTTCACCAAGTCGCCCGGTTCCACATATATCTCGGTAATGATGCCCGATTCCTGCGGCTTAATCTGAACCTCTTTTCGTGGAATCACCGAACCGGTGGCCACCGTCTTTTTAATGATGGTTTGAATCTCGGGATTCTCAGTGGCATAAACCACCGGATCTTTGTGCGATTGTTTGTAAAGGTACACCACCACCCATCCTACCAGGACAGCGAAAAGAACCAATAGGGCAATTTTCAGGATTTTTTTCATCTCTATTTGTTTTAAAGTTTTTTGTTTCAAGTTTGAGGTTTGGAATAATCAGGTTAAACAAAATGCAATGCAAAAAACAATGTCGTTTAGTGATTGACAATCGAATAAAAAAAAGAAGAATTTTAGACATCAGACAGTTTAGAATGTGAAGTCCACAGATCAAATTATCTTTCCTAATCTTATCATCTGTCTCATCGTCTGACGTCTTTTTCTCTTTAGTTAACGACATTGATACCAAAATATTAAATCATTCATGTCTCAACGCCTCAATGGGCTTCACTTTCACCGCCTTCATGGCGGGAATGAGGCCGGCGATCAGTCCCACAACCAGCAAAAGCACCAATGACGATAATGCCAGCGGGAGGCCAATTTCGGGATTCAGGAAAAAGGTAGGCTCATCGCCGATTGCCGTGGCGCGCGAGGCATCTATGATGCTGTCAACCAAACTGAGCACCAATGTCCCAAAGGCCAGGCCAAGAAAACCCGCCAGGGTGGTGAGGAACACCGATTCGGTAAGAATCTGGCTCACGATGGTCCACGGTCGCGCGCCAATGGCTCGCTGAATGCCAATTTCACGCGTGCGTTCCTTCACAATCACCAGCATGATGTTGCTGATGCCCACCGCACCGGCAATGAGCGTCATAATGCCCACCACCCATATCAACAGGTTGATGCCAATGAAGACATAACTCATGGTCTTTACTTCATTCTCAACGTCCACCTTGCCAATGGCTTCTTTGTCGTCAGGCGATAGTTTGTGATTTTTTTGCAACAACAGGGTCGTTTTTTCAATGATGTCACTGATTTGATACCCTTTTTGTGCCGTGATGCCAAAAAAATGAACATTATTCCCATAATTATAGGTCTGCTGCATGGTGGTGAAGGGCATGTAAATGGTCTCCTTTTTGTTGCTGCCGATGTTGATGTTGGGGTTATTGGACTGAAACACGCCCACCACCATAAAATAGACCCCATTCACCCGCATATACTTGCCCACAGGGTCTTCGCCGGGGGTAAACATCACCTCGTACACCTTTTCACCAATGATGCACACCTTGCGTTTCAAGCGAATGTCTTCGTCGTTGATGTATCTGCCCCACAGCATGGTGCAAGGATCAATGAGACGATAGGTCGGATAATCGCCCATCACGTTAAAGGCAGCCGACAATTTGCCACGCACCACATTCTCGCCACTGCGCAAATTCCAGCCGTTAAGACGGGGCGAAATCACGTCGATGCCCTTCACCTGGTCGCGAATGGCCTCAATGTCGTCGTTGGTCACGCTCCACCAGCGCCCCCGCTGAAAACCCTCGTAACTCACCGACGTGCGGTTGGCCCACATGAAACCACTATTGGTCGCAAAATCCTTCATCCCGTCGGTGATGCCATTCATAAGACCCTGCCCCGAGCCACTCATCACCACCAACATGAAAATGGCCCAAAATACCCCAAAGGCCGTCATCACACTGCGCAGCTTATTTTTTCGAATGGCAGTCCATATCTCCTGCCAACGGTCTAAATCAAACATTTCGGTGGGTTTTTATCGGTTGTTTAAAAATAGTATCAAGATTTGAGTATAAAGACGCGAGACTTTTCTTTCAAAGTTGCTACTATATAACTCTTTTACCAAGTGGCACTGAGGTTTTTTCTCCTCACTGGTTCTCATCTTCTCTCACTTCAACTCAGCGTCAGTTCTTAGTTCGTTAAGTTGAGGAAGATGATTAAATGCTGAGTTATCTGCTTTCATATTTAAACGCAATCTATTTATCAAACCAACTCAGCGCCTTCGCGCCTCAGCGTTTATTATGACTCTGCGTCACCTCCCTTCGGGGAGGCGGAGAGGGGCTTTTTTTACTCATCATGCAATGCCTCAATGGGTTTAATGGCCGCTGCCCGGCGTGCGGGAATGTAACCGGCAATGAGCCCTGCCAACACCAAAATCACCAGTGCCGAGATAGCCACCCCCCAATCGGCCGAAGGATTAAAAAACTGTCGCTCAATATCGTTTCCTTGAGCAGCCATGCCTTTCAGAACATTTGAGACGATGGCCAACAAGCCCATCCCTGCCACAAGCCCGATAAATCCGGCGATGGTGGTGATGAACACCGACTCCGACAGCACCAGGCGGATGACACTCCATGGCGTCGCCCCAATGGCCTTGCGGATGCCTATCTCCTTGGTACGTTCCTTCACCAGAATAATCATGATGTTGCTCACACCCACGATGCCCGCCAAAATGGTCATGATGCCAATGACCCACACAAACAACCGAATACCGGCAAAGATGCCCTGGGCCTGCTTAAAGTGCTCCAACGTGTTCCAAATTCCCAATGCCTGCTTATCGTCGGGCGCCACATGATGACGTTGCGCCAGCGTTGATCGGATTCCCTCCTCAATGCGTTTATTTTCGGCCACCGTCAGGGCGTTGGTGGACACGGCCATCTCGCCCAGTTTATTGCTCCCGTTAAAAACCTTGCGAATAGTGCTCAGGGGGAGATAAAGCTGTTTCTCATCTTTGTTGGATGGATTCTCGAACGTGCCCACCACCATAAAAGGAACCCCTCCCACACGAATGTACTTTCCCAGGGGTGTTTCTTCCTTGAACAATGCTTTTTGAACCGCTACTGACATCAACGCCACCTTCCGAAAATCGCGTATGTCGGGCTCGTTGATGTAACGCCCTTCTTTCATTTCCACGGTCTGAATATGCTTAAAGTCAGGCATTACCCCCTCAAGAGAGAAGTTGCCATATTCCTTTTGATAGGTCACGGCGGCATTCCCCCACAGGTGAAATCGACCTGAGACATGGTCAATATCGTCAGCAAAAGTTTTCTCTAACGCCTTCATATCCGCATCGGTAAACTGAATGCGTCGTCCGGCCTTCAACCCGCCATGAGCAACCTGTGTGTTACCGCTCCAAATCCAGAGGGCATTTTTGGATGTACCCTTAAAATTGTTCTCCATGCCGTTTTGCAAGCCCGAACCGGATCCCAGCAACAATATGAGCATAAAAATGCCCCATGCCACGCTAAAGCCGGTCATGATGGCTCGCAAGCGGTTCTTTTGCAGTGTGGTGAGTATTTCTTGCAGATAATCAATCATGGCTTAGTTTCTTGTACGATGGAGGATGCTTCTTGCGTGTGGGGCTGTCCGTTGGGAACAATAAGCCCGTCGGATAGACGGATGACACGATGCGTGCGAGCAGCCACCTTGGGCTCGTGCGTCACAATAATCATCGAGATGCCCGAGGCGTTCACGCTCTCCAGGATGTCCATCACCTCATTAGAGGTTTGACTGTCGAGAGCACCTGTGGGCTCATCGGCCAGGATAAGCTTGGGCTGAGAGATGAGTGCACGGGCAATAGCCACGCGTTGCCGCTGTCCGCCCGACAACTCTGACGGCAAATGATTGGCCCAATTCAGCAAGCCCAACCGTTCCAAATACTCAAGCGCCAATTGATTACGCTTCTTTCGGTTGACCCCCTGATAATAAAGGGGAAGTGCCACATTTTCCATGGCGTTTTTAAAAGAAATGAGATTAAACGACTGGAATATAAAACCAAGGTAACGGTTGCGAAATCGTGCTGCTTCAGTTTCGCCCATGCTGCGGACCAGAATGTTGTTGAGATGATAACTCCCCGAATCGTAATTGTCAAGGATGCCTAAGATGTTGAGCAAGGTCGACTTGCCACTTCCCGATGAACCCATGATGGAAACCATCTCACCCTCCTTGATGTCGATGTCGATGCCTTTAAGGACGTGCAAGGCGCTTTGTCCCATGTCGTATGACTTATGAAGGTTCTTGACCTGAATGATACTGTCTGACATATATTAAGAATCAATGCGTTGAAACAATCATCTAAATTAAATAAAAATTTTGACCCCGAAGCAAAGCTTCTTCATTCAAAACTATCCCTGTGACGGTTGAACCTTTGGATACGTTACAGCAAAAAACTATTTATCTCGCGGGTTAACGCAAAGGATAAGTTTAAAGCTGTTCCCTTGAATGATGCCTATATTACGTATCAATATCGTTAAGTTAGTGCGATTCACAAAAGAGACAAGAAGATGTTTAGACTAAAGACAGATAGATTATACTGAAAAGACGAAGGTAACGGATCTAAACATCGGTTTTCATCTCATCATCTGTCTCTTCGTCTGACATCTTTTTCGGCTCTATGTCGAATCCTGTGGGTAAACAAAATATGAATGCACGAAATCAAACAAGGTAACTAAGCCGCCTTCGGAAAATGGCGTTAAAAAAATCATAGGCCTGAGCGTTAAAAAATATGCGCTGTTTGAGCTTGCGAGTTCGCAGATTTTAGCGAAGGCCTATGATTTTTAGCCATTTTACGTCAGCGGCGGCCTTTTTTGCTTACTTTTTGGGGCTGTAGCCAAAAAGTAAGAGCCCGCCCGGCTCGAGGGTACGAAAAAATGGTTAGTGTGAATTGATACTTATGATTACCCACACAAATCAGAATAGAGCCTCTTTTTCTATTATGTTAACGACATTGAAACTGAAATATAATTGAATCGCTGGTTTACAATTCGTGTAATTAGTGAAATTCGCGGTTTAAATTCATTGTCAAGTATATGGTTTCACTGGTGTCATCATGACATTGGAAAAAACGTGTATAAATCGATACCCTTTACGAAATTAATCACCCCAAAAGATGATTGAAAGAATTATCTCCCCAATGGTCATAAAACATCGGTGAATGGACTGATTACAACGGTGAACAAATGCTTTGGAATGTGAATCGTTCAATTGCATCACAGGGAATCGATAAACGATCAATGGACATCCATTCTCCGATAAACCCTTACTGAATATTTTCGTCAAAAAAATATCAACAACGCAACCCACTCTTTAACTGAAATATATAGTGTTTCAAATGATGATTTATTTTGACGAACGTCATTTTTTTAGTGACGAACGAAACCTCTGGGTTTTTTTCACCGTTATACACATCAAAAGCAATTCCCAATCACCTCCCTCAAAAATCAAACGTCTATGAAAAAGTTCTTCGCCCTGATGATGATGATGAGCCTGGTGAGCGGCCTGTCCGCTAAAAATGAGCCCGAGCCGTCAAAAGCCGAAACGTCTTTCGACCCTGCGTTCCTGCTCCACAAAAAAATCGCCTGCCAACAATTGTCTTTCGAGGCATTCAGAACTGCCTATTACGGTCATCGGTCCATTCGCAACCAGTTTGATAACGACACATTGATCACCATTGTGGATTTTTCAAAACCTTCCACTGAAGATCGCTTTTTTGTGGTGGACATCAAGAACGGCAAACTGCTCATCAAAACGTTGGTGGCTCACGGCAAAAACTCAGGAAACCTGTATGCCGAAAAGTTCTCAAACGTCATGAGCTCGCTGCAAAGCAGCCTGGGTTTCTTCAAAACAGGTTCGACCTATACCGGCAAACATGGCTTCTCAATGTTGCTCAACGGATTGGAAAAGGGCATCAACGACAAAGCCCGCGAACGCGCCGTGGTGGTACACAGTGCCGACTATGTGAGCGAAGCCTATGCCAAACAACATGGCCGACTGGGGCGCAGCTTTGGATGCCCAGCCCTTTCAAAAGAAATGAACGACAAAGTCATCAATCTGATTAAAAACGGGAGCTGCATGTTCCTTTATCATCCTTCGCAATACCAGTTGGCCGCCAACTGAACCATACAATGCCTTGTTTAAACCGAAAGGGCTGTCGGATGCTAACGCACCAGACAGCCCTTTTCGTTGGGATAACTTTTACCCCCTCAATCCCCCGATGGGGGAAATTTGGGTCTCTCTCGTCACTTATTCAATGAATGAATTTACGCTTCTCCTTCCGTGCCTTTTGAACTTTAATTCGATTGTACATATGCACTGTCTCACTTTTATACTCTTGCACTCTTTTCCTTTTTCACTCTTGCTCTTTCTCCCTCTTGCACTTTCTCACATCAATTATAACTGTTTTATCATTTTAAATTTCAGCACTTCCTGCCCTTTTTGAACCAGTACGATATACATGCCCTGATTCAAATCATCGGCCTGCACCGGATATTCATCTACACCGGATGCCATATAATTCCCATACATGCGCCCATCAAGCCCTATGATGGAGATTCGCGCATCATCACCACCGAGACCGTAAATGGTAAACACACCCTTGTTGGGATTAGGCAAGAGAGATACACCCACATCTGCCCGTGATGATTCCGTTCCTAATATCATGGAATAATCAATGTTTAAAATGACATCACCCGCGGAACCTGTCAATTGAATAATCATGGTTTCTCCCTCTTCCATGAGTACATCCTGATGAATAGAGGCGCCACTCTTTAGCACACTTGAACAAGTACTGTACAGCGCTAAAGTCACATCATTAGATCCCTCAAATTTCACCTTCGATTTCTCACGGGCGGTGTACGAATACCACACCGGTTGATTTGAACCTGGCATAGCAACTGAATTTTCTCCGGCTTTAGCTTCAAATGGGTTCCCACAAGTCGTCCCTTGGGCATCATAAACAACACTCAAAGTCCAATTGTATTGACTTGCGGACGACACAGGGGTAAAGCTAAGATAATAGAGCTTATCAATCTCTGAAGTAAAAGAAACAACACCTGTTTGCGACACTATATGGGTTGTGGCATCACATGAAGAATAGACATTAATATGTACATCCTTGTCAGATGTGGTCACAGTCACGTTGCCACTAATAACAGGACGATAAACAAACCATCGTTCTTCAGTTCCTGAGTGTTCGCAGCGGTTGATGCCTTCCACAGCATTCAAGGCCTTGTCACAACTCAACCCTGAAAGATTGGCTAATTCCGTCAAACTCCATGAATAAATTGCACCCGAAACCGGAGGAGACGCCCACTTGATTTTGTATGGGGTGTTGGCCGTTGCTGAAAATGTCACAGATGACTGCTTGATGGTGTTATCAATGTCATCATTGAGCTTTAGGTAACTCACCGGACTACAATCAGCAAACACCTGAACTTTGGTATCGATATCGGTCACATCTTGGGATGTAATCATTATTTCGCCCGTCGTTGTTGGCGTATATGTAAACCACTCAGGATAGTCGGTCGCATGTGTGGATATATTAAAACCCTCGAAAGCCGTCTTGGATACAAAACAGACATTGCCTTTATCCACAGCTCCTTCAGCAAGGTTCCACGCATAATTATCGTCTGAACCGGGATAAATCCATTGAATAAAATACTCTCTGTCTTTAATCACCGGAATGGCATAATGAGAAACACCATATGCTTTGAATGAGTTGAGTTCGAAATGATACTTATCACACCCCCCGTAAATGTAACATTGTGTATTGACAGCGGTTGCAGCCTGAGATGAGATAATCAGGTAACGATTACTTGTAGCGATATATCGAAACCATTGATCGTTTCCATTGGTGTGCTTACAATTATTCTCTCCCGCTTGTGCCGCGAAAGCATTGGAGCAAAAATCCCCTGCCACAGGCTCTGAAGTCGTTAATCTCCATGAATAATCCTCATTTAACAAACTGCCTTTGTATTTCCAACAGATATAATATGTCGTGCCTTTAATCCCTTCAAAGGTCAATTGTGATTGTTTGCTCCCATTATAATCCTCACTGAAAACGAAATAATCGGCCGGGGGACAACTTTTATAGACCAACACATAGGTGTCAGATGTAGATCCAACACTTGAAATGGTCACCCGTGCATGTTCAGTGGGTGTAAATTGATACCACATGTCCCCATTTTCGGACGTATGTCGGGTCGTCGTTTCTATTTGTCCAAATCCCTCAAGGGTAATAGATGAGGCATTTTCGCAATCGATTTGTGCTGCTACAGACATCCAGCCTGCCAATAGCAGCCACAGGAGAGTGGTTTTCATGTTGATAAAGTTTAGTAAAGGTTAGATTGAATTTACACCCGAACACATGCGGGCGCAAAAGTTTCTATCCCCAACCTTTCTCTATTTCATCAACGGAATCAACGGTTTTGTCAAACCGGATACCCCCTCCTGTCACCCTTAACCGTCAAAAAAAACCGCCTCCATTTTCATAGAGACGGCGATTATTGATAATGTTAAAACGTATCGTTTAGAATCAATTACTTTTATTGCGTAACAACCAAACCGAATCAAATCCCTTGATGGCACGATATTGAGCCATGGCTTGCAGAGCCTCGGCGCGCTGGTGAAAGAAATCGACCGCCACACGGTTTTTGCCATCCACCACAACCACCCGGGCGTTGGGATAACCACCATGTCTGAGTTTTTCGCAATGCATGTGCGCCGGTTCTTGAGCCGGAAACGAGGCAGCGATCAAATACCAGGCTGGCTCTTCCTGTACAACGGCAAGGGCTGCTTCTTGAGACCGGACATCGGCCTGCTCACGCAACAACTCTGTTGCCTCAATGGCCAACGTGGTATCCACATCAACTTCCGATTCTTCGACTTCAACGGGCGATGCCATCAGGTTCAATGCGGGCAAGTCAACCAAAGCACCTTGCGAAATGGCTTTGGGAGTATTAACGGATGGCGTGAGCATAAACAGTCCGGCAACCAGAGCAAGTCCAACGGCAACCTGACGATGCGGGAATCGGGGCAATGTAAAAGCTCGCGACACAGAAGATTCCGGCTTCTTTTCGTCCAGCAATTCACTGAGCGAATAATGAACAGGAGCCAACCCGAAGGCATCAGGATTAATGACACCCTGTGGCGAAGGAACAAACAACACGTTACCGGCCATATCACGACGGAGCATGCCCAAATCTCCAATCGTTGCCACCCGCCCTTCAGCCAAAGTAGCCATAATGGTTTGCACATAAACATCCACTTGCTTAGCGGCTTCAGCATACCCAACACCCGACATCATGGCCACATGATTAACAAGCAAACCATCGTTATGCATCAGGCTGCGGTTAAATCCAACCTCTTTTTGAGGGGGCATAAAAAGGCCTTTCTCTTCCGAGATACCTGCGGGAAGATAATTGGACACAAAGCCGCCAAGACCGGGCACAATCACGCAATCGTGAAGAATGATTAAATCGCTGATGTATTTTCCTGTGGTGTTCATATCTGCAAAAGTAATAAAAACACACGCCTTCCAATGAAATTTATGTCAACACCTGTTGATAACTTGTTAACAAACTCAGGTGATTCGTCAAAAACATTTTTCAAATCACTAATTTAGCACTAAAGCAACAAAAACGAAAAACTAAGAACAAAAAAACAATTTACCCACCAGTTACCACCAGTGGGTTAAAAAGCGTGAAATCGTCATTTACATGATACGGATTTGCCGATTTATTGTTTTATTTGTACTGCTTCATTGATCACAAAAGCTTTATCTCATGGCAACACAAATATTGGTGACCGGCGGTGCCGGATTTATCGGATCACACACCGTGGTCGAACTACAACAAGCCGGCTACGACGTGGTGGTCGTTGACGACTTATCCAACTCAAGCATCGAGGTGCTCGACAACATCGCCAAAATCACCGGCAAACGCCCTGCATTCGAGCAATTCGACCTGGCTGATGCAGCTAAAACAGATGCCTTCTTTCAAAAATACTCGGGGATTAAGGCCATCATTCACTTTGCGGCTTTCAAAGCCGTGGGCGAATCGGTACAAAAACCGCTGGAATACTATCGCAACAACCTCAATTCAATGATGAACCTGTTGGACGGGATGCGTCAATACGGTATTCAGCACATGGTGTTCTCGTCGTCGTGCACCGTTTACGGTCAGCCCGACGTGCTGCCCGTGACCGAGCAAACGCCCCGAAAGCCGGCCGAATCGCCTTACGGCAACACCAAAGCCATTTGCGAGGACATCATGCGCGATTTCTGCAAGGTGAACCCCACCGCCAACTGCATCGCGTTGAGGTACTTTAACCCCATTGGCGCTCATCCGTCGGCACTCATCGGCGAATTGCCCGTGGGAGTGCCCAACAACCTTGTTCCCTTCATCACCCAAACGGCTGCCGGCATTCGTCAGGAGCTGAGTATCTTTGGTGACGACTACAACACGCCCGACGGAACAGCTGTGCGCGACTACATTAACGTGGTAGACTTGTCGAAAGCTCACGTGGTAGCCATCGAGCGCCTGACCAACGGCAAAGCCAAAACCAACTTCGAGTTTTTTAACGTAGGTACCGGCAACGGCTTATCGGTGATGGAACTGGTGAAAACCTTCATCAAAGTGACGGGCGTTGACCTCAAATACAAAATAGTGGGGCGCCGTGCCGGTGACATCGAACAAATATACGCCGACACCACCATCAGTTGTAACGAACTGGGATGGCAAGCCGAAAAAACGGTGGAAGAAACTCTACTTTCGGCCTGGAACTGGGAAAAAAAGGTCAGAGGCCTCTAATTGCAAGCTCTATCAAGAGGTGTGCACCTCTGATTGATAATTGTCATACAAAGCAATCCGGAAATCCGGGTTGCTTTTTTTATTGTAAAACAAGCCCGGTTTAAGACTAACCGGGAAATTAAAAAGCCCCTGATAATCAGAGGCTTTCGTAGTCCCGCCGGGAATCGAACCCGGATCTACAGTTTAGGAAACTATTATTCTATCCGTTGAACTACGGAACCATTTTTGAAGAGGTGCAAAGATAAAACTTTTCACGAAAGCACAAGCCCCACTTACAGTTCCATCTTTGAAGGGTAATCGAGGTTGTAGTGAAGTCCGCGACTCTCTTTGCGGCGACGTGCCATTTTGATAATCAGGTAGCCCACGTTGATCTTATTCCGCAACTCGCAAATCTTTTGCGACACTTTCGATTTTTGGTAAAGTGATTCTGTTTCGCGATAAATGACTTCAAGGCGGTCAAAAGCCCTTTGCAGACGAAGATTGCTGCGCACAATGCCCACATAGTTACTCATAATTTGCTCCACCTCTTTGTTCGACTGGGTAATGAGCACCATCTCCTCGGGAAGGGTCGTCCCCTCATCGTTCCAGTCGGGTATCTGTTCGTTAAAGTCACATTTATTAATTCGGGCAAGGGCATCGCGGGCAGCCAAATCGGCAAACACAATGCCTTCGAGCAACGAATTAGATGCCAACCGGTTGGCACCATGCAATCCACTCGAGGCGCACTCACCGGCCGCGTAAAGGTTACGTATAGACGTATGCCCACTCAAATCAACCTTAATGCCACCGCACAAAAAATGTGCAGCCGGAACCACCGGAATCATCTGACGGGTAATGTCAATACCCAGCGAGAGACACTTTTCATAGATCGTGGGGAAATGATCGCGAATCTCCTCGGCCGGCTTATGCGTCACATCGAGATACACATAATCATCGCCCGTAATTTTAAGTTCGTTGTCAATGGCACGAGCCACAATGTCGCGAGGAGCCAGACAGCCACGAGGATCATATTTATGCATAAACTCTTGTCCATCGGTGGTTCGCAACACCCCGCCGAAACCCCGCATGGCCTCGGTGATGAGAAACGAAGGTCGCTCGGCCGGATTATAAAGCGAAGTGGGATGAAATTGCACAAACTCCATGTTTTCAATCACACCCTTGGCACGAAAAACCATGGCAATGCCATCACCGGTCGAAATCAAAGGGTTGGTGGTAGTTTGATACACACTCCCCACACCCCCGGTAGCCAGCATGGTGATTTTCGACAAAAAAGTCTCCACCTGCTTTGTCTTAATATTCAACACATAAGCCCCATGACACACATTGTTCTTCATCCAGGGCTCCATAATTTTTCCCAGATGGTGGGGTGTAATTAAATCAATGGCAAAATATTTCTCCAGAAGCGTAATATTGGGATGATTCTTCACCATGGTCGTCAGGGCGCGCTGTATTTCAGCACCCGTGTTATCCTTGTGATGGAGGATGCGAAACTCCGAGTGACCTCCCTCGCGATGCAGGTCAAAACTACCATCCTCTTTCCGGTCGAACTGTGTGCCCCACTCCACCAACTGCTTAATTTTTTCGGGAGCCTCCTGCACCACCAGACGCACTGCCTCCTCGTCGCACAAACCGTCGCCGGCAATCAGCGTATCCTCAATGTGCTTATCAAAATTATCGGGCGCATACGTCACCGACGAAATGCCTCCCTGGGCATACGAGGTATTGGTTTCGTCAATACGTGTCTTGGTCACAATGGCCACCTTGCCATGTTGGGCAACTTTGAGTGCAAATGAAAGGCCGGCAATACCCGAGCCAATCACCATAAAATCGTAATGATGTTTCACTGCTAATCGAGATAAATTGTTTACCTGCTCCCGTCATCAATTCTTTAAAAACAACAGGAATGCAACCCACTATTTAACAACCGTCATTTTACTTCTTCAAAATCGACATACTCTCCTTCACGTTGCTGGCGGGACTTCTCTTTTTTTGAATAAGTTACAGTCACCTTTCCCTCAGGCTCAGCACTCTCCGGGCGCGAAGATTGAAATCCCCGACCAAAAGTGTAGCTCTGAGCATTCCCCTGCATCCGTTTCATCAACTTTACAAACAACCATGGTAACACGTAACGCCCAATAAGTTTCAACGAGTAATAAATGATGATCAATATCAGTACAAACCGAATAAATGCTTCCATAATCAATCCATTCTTTCCGGCAAATTGAAACCGGAATTATAATTTAGCCCCCTAAATCCGCCAAAGGGGGACTTTGGTTTTATTTCGCATAAATTGCGCACTTCTGCACTATTGCACTTTTCCACTTCTTCACTTTTGCAATTTTGCACTTATGCACTTATGCACTTTTATACTCAAGCACTCCTGCCTGAATTCACTCTACCCCATCTTGTGTTTTGAGAGCTTCGAGCAATATTTCGTCGGTACGCATCATCAGCATATAAAACCCTTCGTTGTCGATGATGTTACGAGCCACATAGGCCATCAGTTCGGTATCGATGAGTCGTTTCGACTTGTTGAACTGAGCCGGGTTAGGTGTCAGTCCGCTTTTCTCGGCGTACTTGACCAACTCTGCTGTGATATTGGCTGCGGAGAGCACCTGTTCAAATTCGGCAGCCGTCTTGAGTCGGCTCAACCGATCACGGTGACGATCGGCATATTCTAATGCAAACTGATACAACAGACCCTTCTCTCGCAAACGGTAATAATACTCCGTGTAGTTGAGCGTATCGCGAGCCACAAACACATCGGGCATAACACCGCCGCCGCCATACACATTACGCCCGCCCTTGGTCTTATATGTAATAGTATCGCTAAAACGAATGCTGTCCTTTTCGTAAAACTCGCCATGCTCAAAGCGCTTCATAATGTCCTGGTAATAATCGTCAGACCCGTTTTCGTAAGGCTTTTGAATGCAGCGTCCACTGGGGGTGTAGTAACGCGCAATGGTGAGTCGAATGGCAGAACCATCGGGCAGTGGGATTTGCTGCTGCACCAAACCCTTTCCAAACGAACGACGCCCGTAAATGATGCCTCGGTCGTTGTCCTGAATGGCACCGGCAAAAATTTCACTGGCCGAGGCCGAAAACTCATCAATAAGCACCTTCACACGTGTATCCTGGCAGCTTCCGGTACCGTTGGCTGTCATCGTTTGACGTGAACTGGCTTTGCCTTCGGTATAAACAATCATCTCGTCCTTTTTGAGGAACTCATTAATCATGTTAAAAGCCACATCGAGAAAACCACCCGAGTTCCCGCGCAGATCGACAATCACCTCACGACAGTTCGACGACTTAAGTTTGGCCAACGCAGTGATAAATTCTTCGTAAGTATTCTTAGCAAAACGACTGACTTTGATGTAACCTGTTTTATCGTCAATCATAAATGATGCGTCCACACTGGTCACCGGAATGGCACCTCGAGTAATGGTGAATTCCAATGGCTTGGTCATGCTGCGTCGTGCAATGCCCACCTTTACCTTGGTGCCCATGGGGCCACGCAATTTTTTCATCACCATGTTGTTGGTCACTTTACTTCCCACAAACACACTGTCGTCAACCGAGATGATGCGGTCGCCGGGGAGGATGCCCAATTTTTCGGAGGGGCCGCCGGGAATCACACTGATGACCAGCACCGTGTCGTTATTAAGACTGAACTGGACGCCAATTCCTCCAAAGTTGCCTTCCAACTCCTCATTCACCTCCTGAAGTTCCGACGCGGGAATATAAACCGTATGAGGGTCAAGATTTTTAAGCAATTCAGGAATGATGGCTTCAACCAACTCATCCTTTTTTACGGTATCGACGTACTCTTCTTCAATCAAGTTGAGAAGCGCATCCAGTTTATTGGTTTGCGGATATATCAACAAACGCTCGGTTCCTTGGGGCACCGAACGCAGGGTCAGCACGCGCCCAAGCCAGATACCACCAATAAGAATGGCAGCCATCAACAAAGGAAGCAATATCTGACGGGGAGAATTTTTAATGGTCATGTGATTGGTTTATTCGTCGTTATCGGAACTGTCGTCTATGCAAAGAATCTCGATGTTGGCACGCTGTAACAACCGAATGCCGTCGTCGGTTCGGTATTGCTCACAAAACACCACCCGTTTGATGCCGGCCTGAATGATGAGCTTGGCACACTCGATGCAGGGCGAAGAGGTGACATAAAGCGTGGCACCATCACTGCTGTTGTTCGAGCGAGCCACCTTGGTAATGGCATTGGCCTCAGCATGAAGCACGTAAGGCTTGGTTGAACCGGATTCATCCTCACAATCGTTTTCAAAACCCGAAGGCGTGCCATTGTAGCCGTCGCTGATAATCATCTTGTCTTTCACCAATATGGCGCCTACTTGCCGACGCCGGCAATAACTGTTTTGTGCCCAGATGCGAGCCATGGCCAAATAGCGGGTGTCGAGGAGGTATTGTTTTTCGGCCGAGGTGAGTATCGATTCGCTCATGGATATTGGTTTTGAACGCTACTATATAACTCTTTTGAGTTATTTTTTTTACTTTAAACGCAAGGCGTTACAAATTAACTCAGCGCCTTCGCGCCTCAGCGTTTATTCTATCTCTATTTTAATTCAATGACCACAAAAGTAACAATAAAAAAAGCGCTAAGATGAAATTTACAGAGCCGATTTTGAGCAGCTAATGATTTTTGGTATAATTTTAGATGTCAAACCAAAACCATTCCCCAAAAGCCATGCGAAATCTCCGGATAACCTTCTTGGTCATATTCCTGACCAGCTTAATCAGTTTGAAAGCCCAGTCACCGCTACCCGAATGGGCTCCCGACCGTGGGTACAGGCTGAAAATACGCCACATTTATTTCCCGGAATACAACTTTTACTACGACACTCAACGGATGGTTTACATCTACCCTCTGAAAAACCATTGGGGCGAGAGCGATACCATCCCCGCTCCATTCAAAATTAACGACCTGAAAAACACGGCCAAAGTACAACTCCGCACCAACACCGATGCCCCTCAGACCGACAACCTGACGCATGTGCAGAAATATAAAAACAAGAAAAACCCGAGAGACAACCGTGACACGAAAATGAATACCCCCCAAATCAAATAAACCCAAACCCATGCACTACCGATGAAATGGCGATGCCATTGCCAACGCCTATTACATCAAATCAGCTCCCACATTCTATCTCATCAATCAGCAAGGCAACATTACTTATGGCTCCAACGGGTTTAAAAGGTGGAACTGAAATCAGCCATCTCCGAATTGATGGAGCCGAAAACAAGCCTTAAAAAAAGGTAAAGGCACGAATGATTGCCAATTCCCCGCAGAATTGTAATTTTAGGCACAAATTTTTTATCATGCACCACCATCGATTACTTCGGTTTTGTGGGATTGGACTGATGGTTTTGTTGCCGTTAATGATTGGCGGATGCAACGAATCGGGCATTTGCCTGTCGAACCAGCACGCTGTGCAGGTGTCGCTCATATCGGCACACACGGGCAAGGACACCACCCTGACCACATCTGTGTTCGGCGCCGGACGCTCCGATTCGGTATACGCTTCACAGGCTCTCTCCAAATTATTCCTCCCATTGGAGTTCGACCACGATCCCGATACCACTTTTTTTGTCATCAAAACCAAAACGACTGCCGATACACTTGCCTTTTTGTATCGCAAAGAGCTCGACTTTATTTCGGGCGAGTGCGGGTATGTGTTCAGCTTCACCATTGACGGCGTGGCTCACACCACCAATAAAATTGACTATTCAACCATTGTTTATCCCACTGTGAAATATGGCGAAGACCTCACCAATGTTCAGGTTTATATTTATTAACCTCGTACTGGCTCTGCCTCTGGTGCCAACGATGGGACAACAAAGCGATAGCATTCCCGGACGACGCGCCCAAAGCATCGCCGTGGGCATCGACCTGGCACCATTCATCATTCGCACCTACGACGATAGCCGCACCGGCCTCTGCGTATCGGGACGATACGGGCTTCGCGACAAGATTTTTGGCGTGGCCGAACTGGGCTACGAAAATGTTGATTTCAGCAACAACCAAACGGTGACCAAAAACGAAACGGACCTTACCGCCTATCAATATGCCCACACCTCCAACGGGTCATTTTTGAGAGCGGGTCTCGACTTCAACTTCTTTAAGCCCTACGACGAACCCTACAACAAGGACTTTGTGGGTGTGGGCTTTCGATACGGTTATGCCTATCAGGAACAACAAAGCCCCGCATTTATCATTGGCAACGGGTATTGGAACGACTACAGTGGCGGCGGGGGGTCTTCGTCGGTCAACTCGCACTGGATTGAAGTGGTTTTTGCCCTGCGCACCGAATTGTTCCGCAACTTTTACGCAGGCTGGAGCATGCGCGGCAAAATGCTGGTTCACTCGGGTCACACCGGCGTGATGGAGCCCTATGCCATTCCCGGCTATGGCAAAAACAACGGCAACCTCACAGTTGGATTCACTTATTCACTTGAATACCAAATCCCCTTCGGGAAACGACAATAAACCAATGTCACACATGCACTCATCCACCCCTACTGTCTGCGTTTTTTGCGCATCCAGCACACGTGTGTCAGCCGAATACACCCATGCGGCACAAACATTGGCCAACATCCTTGTGAATAACGGTTTTGGCATCCGCTACGGTGGCGGTTCGGTGGGTCTTATGGGAGCCATTGCCGACACGGTGTTGAGTCGCGGAGGGCTGATTACAGGCATCATCCCCGAATTCATGGTCGAACGCGAATGGCAACACCCCCTTGTCACCAATATGATGGTGGTGAAAACCATGGCCGAGCGAAAAAAACTGCTCATCGAAGGCGTCGCAGCCATCGTGACATTACCCGGCAGCACCGGAACGCTGGAGGAACTCATCGAAGTGATCTCCCTTAAGAAACTTGGTCAAATCGACACTCCCATCATCATCATCAACACCAACGGTTTTTTTAATCCCCTATTAGAAATGCTCCGTCGCATGGTCGACGAGCAGTTCATGCCCGCCTCCGATTTAACCCTTTACACCGTGATTGACCATCCCGAACAGATCATTGATGCAATGGCCATGACATCGGTGATGCAGAATGAAAATTAGGGGGAAGTTTAAGATGGGAAAAGTGAAGGAGTGGAAGAGTTTAGGAGTTTAGAAGTGGAGGAGTGAATTAGTACCATCAATTAGCTTCAATCACAACTCCAAATTCAATGTCGTTTAGTTAGTGACAAGCGAATAAAAGACAAGAAGAAATTTGGCTCTATGTTGAATTCTGTGGGTAACCAAAATATGGAAGCACGAAATCAAACAAGGTAACTAAGCCGCCTTCGGAAAATGGCGTTAAAAAAATCATAGGCCTGAGCGTAAAAAAATATGCGCTGTTTGAGCTTGCGAGTTCGCAGATTTTAGCGA
>NZ_QKZK01000048.1 GCF_003254275.1 Breznakibacter xylanolyticus
CCTTGGAGCGTTTTCATCGCATCGCAGACTTCCCCCATGGAGTCGCAACGGCTAAAGATGCCGAACAACATGGTTACCAATTGATCCCACGACGAGTAAGTCTTGTAATACCGATCCGATTTATGTTTTGAAACCAATAAGTCGAACTTATTACGTGGTAAAAAATCCATCATCTGCTTGAAAATCGGCTGACCGACTAAACTCTTTTCAATATCTTTGCCCATAGTTGTATTTTGTTTCGCAACATAAATCTACAACTATAGGGTGAAACCTTCGGGCGGTAACCCTTATTTTATTTTTTGTCGGTCAGTAGTGATTTTAAAATTAAAAATACGATAGGCTTGTTTTTGGCAATGACCTGCCACGCGTTGGGTTTGTATGCGCAAAACGATGCACCCAACAAGCAGTCGCCTCTCACCGCCAAACAACAATCCATCATCACAATTTCAGCATTGACAGCCCGGGGCGAACTTCAAACATTAAAACCCGCGCTCAACCAAGGTATGGATGCCGGAATGTCCATCAATGAAATCAAAGAGGTTCTTGTCCATTTGTATGCCTATTGCGGTTTTCCCCGCAGCATTCGTGGCTTGCAAACCTTCATGGAAGTGTTGGCCGAACGAAAAGCCGATGGCATTATCGATGTGGAGGGTGCTGGTGCATCGCCAATAAACCACAAGGCCGACAAATACGAAAGGGGCCGAACGATATTGGGCGAGCTCACCCAAACAGCACCGGAAAAGCCAATGACAGGCTATGGGGCTTTTGCTCCAGTGATAGATATCTTTTTGAAAGAACACTTGTTTGCAGATATTTTTGAGCGCGATGTGTTGACACATGCAGAACGGGAATTGGTAACCATTTCGGTGATAAGTGCCATTGGCAACGCCGCCCCCATGCTCCGTGCACATTTGAATATCTGCCTGAATGTGGGCTATACGCCTTCGCAATTGCAGCATTTCGTTTCCGTTATCAAACCAACCATCGGCAAAAAAGCTGCAAAAGAGGCCCAACGAATACTCAGTGAAGAACTTCATCACAAACGACAATGATTCAAATATGAACAATCTTAAAATAGTCTTTACCATCGGAATCGTATCATTATCGACTCTTTTTGTTGCTTGCAACAGCATGAAAGTGGGAATGGATAATCAACGTGGAAACGAACCGGCATTCCCTAAAGGAAATAAAATTACCAACAACAATTTTGTGGGCACAGCATGGATTACAATGATGGTAACCGATAGTGTTTACAACACCTCAATTGGCACCGTGACCTTCGAGCCGGGTGCCAGAACCAATTGGCACAAGCATCCGGGCGGACAAATCCTGCTGATAACAGACGGTCAGGGGTATTATCAGGAAAAAGGGAAGCCTGCACAATTACTTAAGAAAGGCGATGTGGTGGAGATTCGGCCTATGATTGAACATTGGCACGGGGCCACACCCCAAAAAACGCTTATCCACATTGCCGTTGGCACCAATACGGTTAAGGGCAGTGTGGTTTGGTTGCAACAAGTGTCAAACGACGAATACCTTCGGGCAACCATGACAACCCCGAAAAACCCAACCACAAATAATTGAACATGAAAAAAATCAACGTCATCATCACCGGTTCCACTGGCATGATTGGAGAAAGCGTGTTGGACCAGTGCCTCAAGCACGGTTCCATAGGGAGAATATTAACCATCAACCGTCGCCCATCGGGGTTGCAACACCCAAAACTCGTGGAAATGGTGTTGCCCGACTTGTCCGATGCCTCGTCCCACAAGGACGACTTACAAGATTACGACGCTTGCTTTTTTTGCATCGGCGTATCGTCGTTGGGCATGGACGAGGCCACCTACACCCGCCTGACCTACACGCTGACGATGGACTTTGCGAAACGCCTTTCGGAAGCCAACCCGGCCATGACCTTCTGCTATATCTCGGGCGCCGGCACCGACAGCTCCGAAAAAGGCCGCACCATGTGGGCACGCGTGAAAGGAAAAACCGAAAACGATTTGATGAAATTGCCCTTTAAACAGGTGTATAATTTCAGGCCGGGTGCCTTAATCCCCTATTTAAGGGTGAAGCCAAACCAGACTTACCAATCGGTTAAATACCTAAAATGGTTGTTGGTGCTGTTGTGCCCTGTTTTCCCAAACGCTATTCTTAGGCTTTCCGATTTTGCAATTGCTATGATAAACAGTGCGTTTATCGAATCTTCGGTTCGGGTTTTGGAGCCGCGGGATATCAAAAAACTATCGGAAAGAAAAGTGGGTTGAACAAACAATTAATCATTGGCGTTTAACTCAAGTCTGTTAACAACAATTCACAATACGTGTACCTTGTGTCTTGATACTAATTCTACAAATCAGATGAAACGACTCATGTGGACTATTATTATTATTGTAGCAGCCCTTTTAACCACAACCTTTTTGATGCTGGGCCAGTCGAAATTTGGGAAATTGCCACGAGGCGCAAGGCTGGAGCGCATCCAACAATCGCCCAACTACCACAGCGGCGAGTTTCGCAATGTGACTGAAACTCCCGTCATGACCAGCGATGAGGGTTTTCTGAAGTCGTTGTACAATTTCATGTTCAAAGACGTGCCGGGCTTGAAGCCGCAAGATTCAATTCCAATGGTCAGAACCAACCTACGGGACATACCCTTGGACAGCAATGTGGCGGTGTGGTTCGGCCACTCGTCGTATTACATGCAGATTAATGGGAAACGCTTGTTGGTGGATCCCGTTTTCAGCAACCATGCGTCACCTTTTTCGTGGATGATTAAGGCGTTTAAGGGAACCAACCTCTATAGTGCCGATGACATGCCCGACATCGACTACCTGCTCATCACCCACGACCACAGGGATCATCTCGACTATGCCACCATCACCCAAATTCACCCCCGGGTTCAACGGTTTTTCTGTGGGCTGGGCGTGGGGGCGCATCTCGAATACTGGGGCGTAAAGCCTGACAAAATCACCGAGCTGGACTGGAATGATACCACCGTGCCCACCAATGGCTGGAAGATACACGCCGTAACGGCCCGCCATTTTTCGGGGCGAAGCTTCAAACGCAACCAAACCCTTTGGGTGTCGTTCGTACTCGAAACACCCGGCTTGAAGCTATTTTTGGGCGGCGATGGCGGGTATGGCCCCCACCTTGCCGATATTGGCAATCGGTTTGGTCCCTTCGACCTGGCTGTGTTGGAACAAGGACAGTACAACCACAAATGGGCACACATCCATTTGCTGCCCGAACAACTTTTTACGGCTCTTACTGAATTACAGGCAAAGCAGGTATTGCCGGTCCATCACTCAAAATTTGCGTTGGCCGAGCATTCCTGGACGGAGCCTTTGGAGAGAATCTCATCGGGAGCCGAAGCTCTGTCATCCAAGGTATTGACACCTGTCATTGGTCAAAAAGTGAGATTGCCTGTGCCGGCTGAAACCTTTGGGGTGTGGTGGCGATAATTTATGGCAAACTGAATAAAGTGACTTTAATCCTTTATAAAAAAAACACACCGCCCTAAAGAACTTCCTCATTTCACAACCCTCACCTGATCGACCACTACCCCTTCATCAACAGCGGTGATGCGTATCTCAATTATTCCGCTTCCCGCCACTGTGTGCTTGGTGGTGCGAATGGCTTGATTGGTGAGCATGTTTATTTTCCACTCCTCGCTGCGGTCGAAGGTGCGGTAGTCGATGACTTGAGTCGAATCGTTATTTACCGAAATGGCATAGCGAATGTTTTTGCCATCAACCGGATGATTGGGCATTAATGCCACTTCTACCTTTATTGAGTCGATGTTGGTTGCATCAACCTGATATGTTACGCTGCTTCCCTGCATCAAGGCTATGCCTCCACGTTGGTAACCTAAGCCCAATTCAATGGGTTTTTGCCCATCAAAACTTTTGTATTCATTGCCATTAAACAGTGCTGCACAGGGAATGTCGGCCACCATTGGTTTTTCGGCCTCCGCACGAGGCACACGGTCGAACATCGCTAAACGGCGAGGACGATAATCCATCATGCGGTTCCATTTGCCGTTGTTGAGGCTGTTGTAACGATTGGTGAGGGCAACAATGGTGTCGTAAGCGGCATCGCTCAGTTGCCAGTCGGCCTTGCCATGTCGGGCTAATTGCGCATACATAAGTTTACGGTTCATTTCGGCAGCACCGCGCACCGGGTATTCAATCAGTTGAAACCACGCATCGTGCGCCGCAGTAGGCATTTGCGCCGTTAACGCCGATACTTTTGCGGCGATGCTTTCGTATTCGTTAATGCGTGTGCGTATATAGTTTTCGCTCCAAGGCAAATCTTTCACTTCGCGATAAATAGGGTCGCGCTCTTCGGTGCGGGTATTGCCCATAAATTCGGGCTTGCGAATGTAAGCCAGACGATAATATTCGTTCATCACCTGTAGCAACTCATCAGCATGGTCGTTGCCAAATTCGCGAGCCAAAAAGTTGCGCAAGTGGCCCTCGAGCCCCTGTTTGTTGCCCTCAATGGCCGTTATGTTCCACGCCATGTCCATGTGCAGTTCAATGAGGTATTCGGCCGGTTTGATGTCGCCCACGTTCAATATCCACATTTCACGGGCACCCTTGTTGTAGGCCAGTTTCATCTGGTAATGCACCAGTGCGGGATGATTGGTGGCCAGCCACAGGTAGTCGTGCGGGCGCCCCCAGTACGACACATGGTTGTAAATGCCGTTGCCGCCTTTGCGGGCACGCTCGGTGCTGTCGGGGAAATGGCGAATGTAGCCATAGTTATCGTCGGTCCACATCAGCGTTACGTCATCGGGCACCTGCAGTCCCATGCGGTACACGTCGAGCACCTCTTTGTAGGGGATGAACACTTGCGACACTTTGGTGACATCGGGGTTGACGATGCGGGTAATCATGTCGCGTTGATCTTTGATGATTTTGTTGATGGCATCTTTTTGCTCCTGCAGGGTGTTGGCGCCAAGCATTTTGCTGTCGTGCACGCCACGAATCCCCAAAGTGTAGATGTTGTCGGAGCCGGCCAGTCGGGTGACGCGTTCCTCCCAAAATTTCAGCACATTGTAGCGGTTGGTGAGGTAGTTGTACTCGCCCGTGCCCGTCAGTTTCCATTCGGCATTGGTGTTGCGCATCATGGGTTCGCAGTGCGAGGTGCCCACGTAAATGCCGTATTTGTCGGCCACTTCTTTGTTTCCGGGCGTGAGATAAAAGGCTTCGGAACAGCTGTGCATGGCCGGCCAAAAGGTGTTGGCACGCAGGCGCAGCAGCAGCTCAAAAATGCGGGCATGGGTCTTGGGGCCGATGCGCCCCTTCACGTCCGAAGGCTCGTAGGTCATGGAACTCCATGGCATCAAGCCCCAATCTTCATCATTGATAAAAATCCCACGTCTGGCCACCGAAGGGTGTTGAAGGGTGCGAAACCCCTCTTTTAGCACCAGAGACGCTTTGGGCTCAACCGAAGCATCGGCCCACCACACCCAGGGCGACACGCCTATGATGCGCGACAGTTCCAGGATGCCGTAAGCTGTTCCGCGTTTGTCGCTGCCCAGTACCAGCAGTTTGCCTTTTTTTACGGTGACGAGAAATGCCTCTTCGTGCTGATTGAGTTCAAGAAGGTCAGTGGCGTCGGCCATCTTTTCTGCGACCGAATTCATGCCGAGGGTACCCACAATGATGGTGCCTTTCTTGCTATCTGTTTTAGCGATTCCGTTAAACACGCGTTGGTAATCATCACTAAACATGTTGATGGCAGTGTGCACCACTTCGGGCTCGTTGCTGTTGATGGCTATCGCTATGGGCTTGTTGGCTGTGAAAGTGACGTTGGCAAACGTACTTAACTGCCAGTAAAGCATCGTTAATAAGATGATGGTCTGTCGCATTGGGTGATGATTTTGCCCCCCTAATCCCCCCTCGGGGGACGGTGGATTGTTAAGCCCCCTAATCCCCCTAAGGGGGACTTTTTGAATATTTCGTCTTTAATTACTTTTTCAGTCTTCCTTTTACACACCTGCACTTCTACACTCTTACACTATCGTACTCTTGCACTCTTTCATTTCCTCGCTCAGCCACTTAGCCACTTTCCTCTTGTCGAATCGTTGTGACTCAGATATTGCAAATATCCATAAAGGCAGTGAGTGAGAGGCGTTGAAAACTGGTTCAAAATGCTGTGAAAACCGGTTGAATGGTCAATTGCCATGTCAGGTGATGCTTTGTGCAGCTCTTGGTCGCATTAAAAACAAAAACGGGCAATGGATGTTGATGTCCATTGCCCGTTGTGTCATTTATTTCCCAAAGGTATCAGTCTACCGGCAGTTGTCGTTTAAACGACTCATCGAGTGAGATGATGGTTTCGGTAGAGGCGATGCCTTCGATGGATTGCATTTTGTTGTGCAGTATTTCTTTAAGGTGTTGATTGCTACGGGCGTAAATCTTGATGAAGATGGCGTACGATCCCGTGGTGTAATGGCACTCCACAATTTGTGGGATTTGCTCGAGTTGCTTCACCACTTTGTCGAACAGGCTGGCTTTTTTGAGGAAGATGCCGATGAACGCGCAAGTGTGATAGCCCATCATGGCCGGGTTGAGGATGAATTCCGAGCCTTTGATGACGCCCAGGTTCACCAGCCGTTGTACGCGTTGGTGAATGGCAGCTCCCGATACTTTGCATTCGCGAGCCACCTCCAGAAAGGGGATGCGGGCGTTTTGGGTAATCAGGTGCAGGATTTTTTTGTCCAGTGCATCTATTTGTAAGTTGCCTTCGTTTTCCACGTGTCTTTGGTTTTATGGTTTTTCGTGTATTGACTCTTTTCCTTTAAACAAAGTGCGTGAAATTAGTATTTTACTTTCAGTTGACCAATATTTTTACGTTGAAAAGGGCGCTTTTGGTGATGTATTGCCCTGTTTTGGCTGCTTTCAGTTTGTTTGAAGGGTGCTCGTTTTAGTGGTTTTAGAGCTGTAAATCGGGGTTATTTGACCTTTTTTATGAAGGGGTGATGTGAATTTGTTAGTGTGCGCATATTAACGATTCAATAACAACCATCTTTTTCTTGAAATGCATGGTTGTTGCCATATTTGTTGCGAATAATTTGCACCTTTATATGCCAATGGGTTTTTGGGGTGTTCGACGGAAATGTTGAACGGTTGATTTGTAGGATGAGGTGGTTTTTGGGATTGGGATGATTTGTTTGTGTCGCTGAAAGTCAACCTGATTGGATGTTGTTTCTTTTTTTCTATTGCTGCTAATACCATATCATATCGTATGCGTTTTCCGATATTTATATTATTGAATTTTGCTTCAGTATTGTTGGGATCGTGCACGGCCACCACGCCGTTTGATTCGCTGTTTTATCGGCGCACCTTGCGGCTCGATTTTCAGTTGGCCGGTGACGCCCATTCTGCGCAGGCCTTTTATGGAGCACTGCGCGATGAGTCACAGTGGGGTGGATCGCGGTCGCAACTCATCGACCGAACTGGGTGGGGTGCATATCGGGTGGTAATGCTGAGTGCTGCCGGCGACACCCTTTATACCCGCGGTTTTTGCACCTTGTTTCAGGAGTGGCAAAGCACTGCCGAGGCATCAACGCTAGCCCGGGCATTTCAGCAGTCGGTGGTGATGCCTTACCCGCGGCGGCCGGTGGTGGTTCACATTGAGGAGCGGCGTGCTGACAATCTTTTTCACCCCATTTTGCAACTATCGGTTCAACCCGACACGCCCGCCATCATTCGAGATGCTCCTGTGGTGGGGCAACCGGTCGAGGTGATGATCAATGGTGATGCGGCAGCTTGTGTGGATGTGGTGTTTGTGGCCGAGGGGTACACGGCGCAGCGACAGGAGCAGTTTTTACTTGATGTGCACCGAATGTCTGAATATTTGTTTACGATGGAGCCATTCAGGAGACACCAATCCCGTTTTAATGTGCGTGCAGTTAAGGTGGTGTCGCCCGATGGGGGCACCGATGACCCGCTTAATCACCATTGGGTGAACACTCCGTTTCAAAGCAGTTTTAATGGTTTGGGCATTGATCGTTATCTGCTCACCGAGCAGATGTTTATGTTGCGCGATGCTGTGGCCGGGGTGCCTGGCGATGTGGTGGTGCTGTTGGTCGATTCACCCCTGTATGGCGGAGCGGGCATTTATAACCACTTTGTGGTGGCGACGGCTCATCATGCCCAGTCGTTGCCTGTGTTTGTGCATGAGATGGGTCACGCTTTGGCCGGTTTGGCCGATGAGTATTACGATTCGGAGGTGTCGTACCCCGATTTCATCGACAAAACCAAGGAGCCCTGGTATCCCAATATCACCACACTGGTCGATTTTGACTGCAAGTGGAAACATTTGTTGGCACCCTCAATTCCGGTTCCCACGCCCGACATTCCTGAGTGGCGCAACCACGTTGGCGTGTTTGAAGGGGCGGCCTACTCGGCCAAGGGGATTTATCGTCCGGCATCCGATTGTCGCATGAAAAACAATACGGCACCGGGTTTCTGTCCCGTATGCCAGCAAGCCATCGAGAAAATCATTAACCAATTAACTCAATAATCTATGAATCATTTGGCATCCGAGCATCGTTACGAGTCGATGCAGTACAATCGTTGCGGACGCAGCGGTCTTAAACTTCCGGCCATTTCGTTGGGGTTGTGGCACAATTTCGGCTCGGTAGATAATTACGAAAATTGCAAGAGCATTCTGCTCAATGCTTTTGATAGTGGGATTACCCATTTTGACCTGGCCAATAATTATGGGCCAGAGCCGGGGACGGCCGAGGAGAACTTCGGCAAGGTGCTGCATCATCACCTGCGTTCGTATCGCGATGAGATGATTGTCAGCACCAAAGCCGGTTATTATATGTGGAAGGGTCCTTATGGTGAGTGGGGCTCCAAAAAATATCTGGTGGCCAGCCTCGATCAGAGTCTCAAACGCATGGGGATCGAGTATGTCGATATCTTTTATCATCACCGTCCCGACCCTAATACGCCTTTGGAAGAAACCATGGGTGCCCTCGATTTGATGGTGCGACAGGGGAAAGCGCTTTATGTGGGTTTGTCGAACTACTCGGCTGAACAAACCCGTCAAGCGTCTCAAATATTGAAACAATTGGGAACTCCCTGTCTCATTCATCAACCCCGTTACAGCATGTTCGACCGCTGGGTGGAAGACGGCCTGCTGGACGTGCTCGAGGAGGAGGGCGTCGGCTGCATCGCCTTTTCGCCTCTGGCGCAGGGCTTGCTCACCGACCGTTACCTGAAAAATATTCCTGAGGATTCGCGCATGGCACGCGGTGAGTTTCTCAAAAAGGAAAACCTGTCGGAAGAGCGCTTTAATATTATTCGCAAGCTCAATGATTTTGCCAAGGGGCGGGGGCAGTCGTTGGCGCAAATGGCTTTGTCGTGGCTTCTCAAAGATGCGCGCATTACTTCGGTTCTCATTGGAGCCAGTTCGGTGATGCAGCTTCAGAACAATCTCGATTGTCTCGATAATGTGGTGTTTGCACCCGATGAGTTGCAGCAAATTGAGATGATTCTGAAAGGGGGATAAGTCTCTGCGATGGTGTATTATAATAAAGACGGGTCTGTTGCAATCATCAACAGACCCGTCTTTATTTTGTGTGAGTACTTCACAGTGTTTTTCGACTGTGAATGGTATTTTTTACGCCAATGTTTGCGCTTTAATCATTGTCCTTTGATGGGTAATAACAAGGTTTAATACATCACTTTGATGCTTTTTTCATCTGCCTGTATCAGGTAAATACCTCGTTGTAATAATTCAATAGTCAGTTTCGTGTTTGAGCTGATTTCTTTTGCAATAACGTGACCTTGCAGGTTGTGAACCGTTACCAAACTGCCGGGTTGAATGTTTTCGACAATTAATTGGTGGTTTTCGACGGTGGCCGTCGGGGAGGTGTTGTGATTTTGTTTGGCCGATGTGAATGTCGACTCTGAAATTTTGGTAAAGTCTTCCCATTGACTGGCTGCTTCATAAGCAGTTTTTGATCCCACCGGGACATACAATGTGCAACTGGTTTTATCGACGCCTGAAAATACCTCTTCGTTTACGGGTAATGCCAATGGGGTCGCATTCAAAGCGCTGATGGATGTCAGAGCCGAACAGCCCGAAAAAATGTTTTTACCCATCGATGTTACTGCAGCCGGAATGGATACTGTTTTTAATTTTTCGCAGGCAGATGCAAAGGAAGCCCCAAGAGTGGTCACCTTTGATGGGATGGTCAATGTGACTAATTCATTGCATTGGTAGAACGCGTATGTACCAATTGTTGTGAGATTGGCCGGTAATGTCATTGAAGAAAGCCCTGTACAACTGTGAAATGCAGATGCATTAATGGTTGTTAAGCTTGTGGGTAATATGATGCCCGTCAAATTCTTGCATGCGTAAAAGGCACTTGTTTCAATGGTTGTAACTGTTGATGGAAGGGTGTAACTGCCTGTTTTTAATGTAGGGCATTGAAATAATGTCGTCTTAGATTTGTTGAATAATATGCCGTCCTGGCTCGCGTAATTGGCATTGTTGATGTCAACGGCAATGTCGGCTTTGCACCTGAAAAAGGCTTTTTCCCCAATGCTGCTCACATACCGTGAAATGTTTATTTCCGTAAGCCCCGTGCATAGCGCAAAAGCATTTGATCCGATGGATGTGATGTTGTTGAGTGTGGGGAAAGTGGTGAGGTAGGAACAGTTGTAAAATGCATACTTGCCGATTTTTGTACAGGATGTCGGCAGGTAAATTGTCGTGAGTGTGCTTTTGTTATTGAACGCATCACTCGGAATTTCGTTTGCCTCATAGGTGGATTCATCGGTGCCTGCAGTTCCTTCTGTGTCAGTGTATTCCACAATATCTGCACTTCTCAGGTCTACGGTTGTCAGTGCTGGCATGGCATCGCGCATGGTTTTAAAGTCGCGGGCATCAATTTCTCCGTTTAATACGAGGTACTCACATGTTTTCAAATTTTCTGCCGAGAGTACTGTTTTCAGATTTCCGGTGTTGGTGCCGCCCATACTCACCGGAAGGATGGTTGTTGCCAGCATCACATTGGATGCGCAACCGGCAATGATCATAAGGGTAAGGATTTTTTTCATGTTTAATAGTTTCTTGTGATGAATTGTTACTGATATGTTATTAAGTTGTTTAATTGGTTGCAAATGTATGGGATTTTTTGAAATTGTACATACGACACAAAGATTTTTTAATTGGCAAACTATGAGTGATTTGTGGTGTCGATTTGTGTGGTTGGGATTCTTAAGGTGAGGCGTGGTGATGCCCGGCTTAGGTGAATGAAATTAAAGGTTTGTACAACTTATTATTCGTGTGGTCCGCATTTGATCGAGTGGGCATGAAGGGGAGGTCGATGTGATGGGCGTTGAAATCATGTTTAAATGGGATTTTGGGTTGAAGGTGTTGTGTTGTTAATGTGCAGTATAATAGTGGAATGTGTTTTTTTGTGTTACCAGATTTACAGTTTTTGTTTCCTGTTTGATAGTTAAAAAAGTTGAAAATGTTACCTCTGTGCAAGGAATTGATACCGGATTGCAATTAACATTTGTTAGCAGGGTCTACTTTTGTTGTTAACGCTTATTAATAAGAGGTCGTGCCTCAAAAACAAAAACAAAAACAAATTAATTTATGAGAAAAAACAGAAGTTTCAGAAGGGGGGCATTCCTGACCGTATGCCTCCTTCTATCTGTACACCTGGTCGCCTGGGCGTAAAGCCTTAGGGTGGCAGGGAGTGTGACGGACAAAAACGGGGATCCCCTTCCCGGTGTGTCCATTGTGGTAAAAGGGACGACTACCGGAACCATTACGATGGGCGATGGAAGCTACCAAATTGAAGTGCCCTCTTCATCGTCAACACTGGTGTATTCGTTTATCGGATTTCAAAGCCAGGAAGTTATGGTTGGTGGTCAAAGTAACATCAGTGTCACGCTACAGGACGAAAGCATTGGCTTGAGCGACGTGGTGGTGGTGGGTTACGGTACCCAGCGCAAAGAATCGGTGACCGGTTCAGTGGCCTCTCTGAAAGGAGAGGTGGTTCGTGATGTGCCCTGGGCCAATATCTCACGAGCATTGCAAGGACGTGTGGCCGGTGTGGAGATGTTGCAAACTTCTTCGAAGCCTGGCGCTGAAATGCAGATTCGTATTCGAGGGACTCGTTCGTTGAATGCCAGTAATGATCCGTTGATTGTTTTAGATGGGATTCCTTTTGCCGGTTCTATTGGGGATATTAATCCCGGTGATATTAAGAGTATCGATATCCTGAAGGATGCGTCGGCAACTGCCATTTATGGTTCTCGAGGCGCCAATGGTGTGATTTTGGTGTCAACGAATAAAGGAACCAAAGGCCAGGAAGCTAAGTTCTCTTATAATGGCTATTATGGGTTGAAGGATATCTTTGCCAAATACCCCCATGATGAACGGTTCCGAATTCGTTGCGTTGCGTGCGACAGGAACTTATCAAAACACGTTGGATGAATCGAACGATGTGAATACCGACTGGCAGGATTTATTGTACAAAACAGGGATGGTGACCAGCCATGATATTGGTGTGAATGGTGGAACTGAAAAGGGAAGTTATAGTTTTGGTGCCGGATACTATCGCGACGAGGCTGTGGTGCCCCTGCAGGATTATTCCCGTTACTCCATGCGTGCATCTTTAGATCAGGAGATTGGTCAATATTTTAAAGTAGGGTTTACTTCTACCAATAATTATTCAGTAAATAATGGTAATAATTTGGGGGCTGTCTATACAGCTTTGGCGCGTTCACCCATTGCCAACCCTTATAATGCCGACGGTTCATTAAAAGAGATTATTCAAGAGCAGTCTTCCGGGGCACAATGGGTGTCAACCCGTGAGCGACTCGAATCGCTTGACGATAAATACATCGATCAGACCCGTTCATTTGGATCGTACAATACCATGTATGGCGAAGTGAAAATTCCCGGTGTTGAGGGTTTGAAGTATCGCATCAATGTGGGTTTGAACTATCGTCAAAGCAATAGTGGAAGCTATACCGGTGAAGGGGTGTTCAGTGGCAATCCCAAAAATTTGTCTACCGCCAGTGTTGCCAATTCTCATCGTACCAACTGGGCCGTTGAAAACTTATTGACTTACGACCGTCTTTTTGCAGATAAGCATCAGGTAAATGCTGTTGCCATGTATTCAGCTGAGGAAACTCAATACAATCGTTCAAGTATCTCAGTAAAAGATATTCCATCGGATGCATTTCAATTTTATAATTTGGGGCGTGCCAATGGTGACATCACCTTGGATCCTTCTCGCCAGGAATATGAAGTGAGTGGCCTTTTATCGTGGATGGGACGTGTGATGTACTCGTTCGACAGTCGTTACATGGTGAGCGTCACTTGCGTTCTGATGGTTCTTCTCGTTTGGCCGATGGCCAAAAGTGGCATACCTATCCTGCGGTTTCTGCCGGTTGGAACATTAAAAACGAAGCATTTATGCAAAATGTGACCTGGCTGGACAATCTCAAGTTGCGTGTGAGATATGGTCAGACATCCAATCAGTCTGTGTCTCCATACAAAACGTTAGGTCTGTTGAATACACGTCCTTATAATTTTGGCGATGAATATGCCACCGGTTTTTATGTGTCAGAGTTGCCAAACAGCAAGTTAGGATGGGAATATTCTGAGACCATGAACTACGGGGTTGATTTTGGCGTGCTGAATGGCCGAATGAGCGGTACCCTTGAGTATTATGTGCAAAATACCAAAGATGTTCTGTTGAGCGTGGGCTTGCCTGCAACTTCGGGCGTAAGCAGCTTTATGGGAAACATTGGCGAAACCCAAAATAAAGGGTTTGAGCTTTCTCTCAATGGGGTAATTCTTGACGATTACAATGGTTGGACCTGGGAAGCCGGGGTTAACCTGTATGCTAACCGAAATAAACTATTATCGCTCGCTTCGGGGCAGGAACGTGATGAAAATAACTGGTGGTTTGTGGGGTCTCCCATTGATGTGATTTATGATTACGAAAAAATCGGATTGTGGCAAGAAGGTGATCCGCATTTGGCCATTCTTGAAGGTAAGAACGGTAATCCCGGTATGATTCGTGTGAAATACACCGGTACTTACGACGAGCAGGGCAATCCAACGCGAAAGATAGGTCCTGAAGACCGTCAGATTCTAAATCCGGAGGCCGATTTTCAAGGTGGTTTTAACACCCGGGTGGCTTATAAAGGTTTTGATTTGAGCATTATTGGAGCCTTCAAAAGTGGTGGTATCTTAAATAGTACCCTTTATGGGGCGAGTGGTTATTTGAATACCATGAACGCACGTTCGGGCAACAACGTGAAAGTCGATTATTGGACGCCTAATAATACCGATGCCAAGTATCCAAAACCCAATGGGTTGCAGTCGGGTGACAATCCCAAATATGGATCTACCCTGGGCTATTTTGATGCTTCGTATTTGAAAATTAGAACCATTACCCTTGGGTATGATTTGCAGCAGAATTGGTTGAAAACTGCCGGAATTGACAAATTGCGTTTTTATGCAACGGTTGAGAATCCCTTTGTGTTCTTCTCACCCTATACCGATGAGTCGGGGATGGATCCCGAGACCAACTCTTATGGCGATGAAAACGTCGCGGTGGCCGGCAAGCGGAAGTCGCTGATTGTGGGAACCAACACGCCTACAACACGCAACTATTTGTTTGGTATTAATTTGACATTTTAATTCTTGAATCATGATGAGATATTTCAATATAAAAACAACGCTCGCTGCTTCACTGCTCGCGTTTAGTTTGGCGGGCTGCTCCGATATTTTGGATGAAGAGCCGCGAAGCATTTATGAACCCGGCTTTTTTAAGACCGAAAAAGGTGTGATGGGGGGGCTGACATCTATGTATGCTCACTTGCGTTACATTTATGGCTATGGGTATTATTACAATGCCTGTCAGAACGGAACCGATGAATCCACTTGGGGGCAAAGTGCTGATGGTAACTTTAAGGATCATGATTTTTCCGGTGTCGGCACATTAACAGCCACGACGAGTCGTGCCGATGCATTATGGAACAATGCTTTCCCAAATATCAATACCGCCAGTGGTATTATTGAAAATGCCACTGAGGTGGGAACCATCTCGGATGCATTGGTGGCCGAAGCTCGTTTCTTCAGAGCTTTTGATTACTTCCAGTTGGTGCAGACATTTGGTGGGGTGCCTTTGGATTTAGGTGCCGGTGAGCTGAAGTTTAACACCACAACTTCACGTGTTTCAAAACGTAACACGGTTCCCGAGGTGTACACCAAAGCCATTTTTCCTGATCTGCTTAAGGCCGTGAGTGACTTGCCCGATGCCGGACGGGTGACCGGTGGGGTCACCAAAACGTTGGCGCGTTTAACACTTGCAAAGGCTTATTTGACTTATGCCTGGTGGCTCGAAAATCCCAACAACGTTCCTACTTATCCGCTTTGCGATCGGGTCGATCCCGATGGAAAAACTGCACAATGGTATTTTCAGCAGGCTTACGACGTGGCCGTTGAGGGGATTGATAACCCGGGCTCTTTTGGTTTACAGCCGACCTATTACGATGTTAATTTGGCCTCTAACGACCGCAATAATGAGATTTTACTTTATGCCGATCACACCGAGTCCAGTGAATTATATAATGGGGGTAATTTATCGTGGGGTAATGGAGCAGCTCCCGAAAACTTTGCTTATTGGATGCAGAACTGGAGTTATCAGTCAATTGTCAGCTCTGCGAATGAAGATTGGAAGGTAGAACGTCTCACTCCTGTCAGTAGGGAAGCAGTGCAGGCACTTGGACGTCCATGGGTGCGGATGAGCCCTCCCATTGGTGTTTTTGTGGAAACGTTTGCCGATAAAACCAACGATTCGCGTTACGATGGCACTTTTACAACTGTGTATCGCGGGAATTGGGACAAGGCCGGAAAAACCAATGAATTCATTTATAATGCGAATGAATTGAAAGTATATCCCGGAGAGCCAATTCTGAGCTTTCTCGATCAGGATCCTGTGACGCCTTTTGACTACAATGCTGAGAATCTATTTTGGATTAATGATAAAAACGAACGGATAAACAAGAGTGGTGTTTATGCGGCAGCTATTCCCGGTCGTGCCGATTGGGTCATCGCTCCTTCAAACATTAGTCGTCGCACCTTCCCCGGATTGTGGAAGTTGGGCATGTACCGAACTGATAACGGAACCGGTCTGGGGTCTCCCAACGGGGGGAGTACCCGTCCATTCAATATTGCTAAATTTTCGGAACTCTATTTCGTGGCAGCTGAAGCTGCTGTGAAGGGTGCCACCACACAGGCTGGTAAAAGTGCCCGTGATTTTATCAATGTGATTCGTGCCCGTGCCGGTAAATGGCGTTGGCACAATAACGGGAACGTTGCCAAGGTTGAGGACAATAGCGCCGCCATGGTTGCACAAACTCCTGCATCGATTACCATCGATTACATTTTGGCCGAACGCTCACGTGAGTATTACGGTGAAGGTTATCGTTGGTTCGACCTGGTTCGTACCCAAACGTGGCATACCATTGCGAAAACCTATCGGATTTGCGGTCCGGATTTAGGTGATCGCACGCCAATCACAGTGGAAAGAACCATTACTGTCAATGATTATCTTCGTCCCATTCCGCAAGGTCAATTGGATGGTATGGAAATGACACCTGCCGAGAAAAAAGAATATCAGAATCCGGTGTATCAGGAACAATGATTGTGATTTTTTGTGATTAGTTTAAGAAGGGGAGACGTTTGTCTCCCCTTTTTTCATGTGATTATAATTTAGAGCCCCCTGATCCCCCAAAGGGGGACTTGAGGGTGTTGTTCTTCTAAATGATCTGGTGGAACTCGCCAATAATCATCCGTCTGAGTGAGCAAGGCTTGCTCATGGCTCGTTTCATATGTCTATATTTAAGCAATGTGCTAATTGTTAATGTTTTCTATTGTCCACGAATTACATCAATTTCACGAATTGGTGGGGCATAGTTATGCCCCTGTGTGTCGGCCGCCCGTCATGGATGTTTCATGTGTTAAAATTTGATTTCAGTTGCCCATGAAACTCGCCAATAGTCATCCTTCAGTGTGAGCAACGCTTGGTCATGGCTCGTTTCATGTATCGACTGATTGAGGTTGCTTACTTCAGTGAGGCTTTCCTAAGCTGCCTGTTATCTCCAATTTTAGTGCGTTTTGCAATATTGATGCATGTGGAGGTTGCAGTCCTAAATTTTCCCGCCATTTGGCGCCATCATTGAGCAAATAAAATACCTATCTTTGCATGTTTTTTTAAAAGCCCATATTAAAAACCATGATAAAGATATCATTTCCCGATCAGTCGGTTCGTGAATACCCCGAGGGCGTGAGCGGACTGGACATTGCGCAAAGCCTGAGTCATCAGCTGGCCAAAGAAGTGCTGGCCATTACCGTCAACAATCAGTTGATGGATGTCACGCGCCCCATCACGACGGACGCTTCGGTGAAATTGCACAAGTGGGACGATGTCGAAGGCAAATATGCTTTTTGGCACTCATCGGCTCACCTGATGGCCGAAGCCCTGCAGGCACTCTATCCCGGCATGAAATTCGGCATTGGCCCTGCCATCGAAAACGGTTTTTATTACGACGTAGATCCCGGCGATGGCGTGGTGATGAAAGAGACCGATTTGGCTGCTGTGGAGGCCAAGATGCTTGAGTTGGCTCGTCAAAAGAATTCTTTTACCCGCAAGGATATTTCAAAGGCTGATGCGTTGGCTTATTTCCAAACAAAAAATGATGGGTACAAACTCGAGCTCATCAACGATTTGGAAGACGGCACCATCACTCTTTACGAACAGGGCAGTTTTACCGACCTGTGTCGCGGCCCACACTTGCCCGGCACCGAGCCCATTAAGGCTGTGAAACTGTTGAGCATTGCCGGAGCCTACTGGCGCGGCGACGAAAAACGCAAGCAGCTCACCCGCATTTATGGCATCTCGTTTCCCAAGCAAAAGATGCTTGATGAGTATCTGGTGTTGCTCGAAGAGGCCAAGAAACGCGACCACCGCAAAATTGGCAAAGAGTTGGAGTTGTTTACCTTCTCATCGAGTGTGGGACAGGGGTTGCCTCTTTGGCTTCCCAAAGGCGCTGCTTTGCGTGGTCGATTGGAGGATTTTCTCAAAAAAATTCAACGTCAATATGACTATGAGCAGGTGATTACCCCGCACATTGGTCAAAAGGAGTTATATGTCACTTCGGGTCACTATGCCAAGTATGGCAAGGATTCATTCCAGCCCATCAACACACCTGCTGAGGGCGAAGAGTTTTTGCTCAAACCCATGAATTGTCCTCACCACTGCGAAATTTATAAGTTCAAGCCTCGTTCGTACAAAGATTTGCCCATTCGCTATGCCGAGTTTGGCACTGTGTATCGCTACGAGCAGAGTGGTGAGTTGCACGGCCTGACACGGGTTCGCGGTTTTACCCAGGACGATGCCCACATCTTTTGCCGTCCTGATCAGTTGAAGGATGAGTTTAAAAAGGTGATCGACATTGTGTTGTACATCTTTAAGACGCTCGATTTTGCCAACTTTACCACCCAGGTGTCGTTGCGCGATCCCCTGAATCAGGAGAAGTACATTGGTTCGGAAGAGAACTGGATCAAGGCTGAGTCGGCCATCATCGAAGCCTGCGAAGAAAAAGGTCTTGAAACCATTGTTGAGACCGGCGAGGCTGCTTTTTATGGTCCCAAACTCGACTTTATGGTGAAGGATGCCCTTGGCCGCAAGTGGCAGTTGGGAACCATTCAGGTCGATTACAACCTGCCCGAGCGCTTTGAGCTCGAGTACGTGGGTGCCGACAACCAGAAGCACCGTCCGGTGATGATTCACCGTGCGCCCTTTGGTAGTATGGAACGATTTGTGGCCGTGCTCATTGAACATACTGCCGGAAAATTCCCGCTTTGGCTCACACCCGAGCAATGCGTGGTGTTGCCCATCAGCGAAAAATTTAATGATTACGCAGAAAAAGTTTTGAAATTGCTGAATAATTCCGATATTCGTGCCGTCATTGACGACCGTAATGAGAAAATCGGTAAGAAAATCAGGGACAATGAGTTAAAGCGTATTCCATACTTGCTCATTGTGGGTGAAAAGGAGATGGAGAATGGCGAAATCTCCGTTCGCAAGCAGGGCGATGGTGATAAAGGATCCATGACCGTTAATTCATTTGTAGAATTGATCAACCAGGAAGTGGCAACACTTTTGGGTGAAGTATAAAGTATAAAACGATAGTTATTAATCAATTGTAGGAGGGTACAGTTATTTTAAGACCAATTAGAAAACCGGTAATCGCCCCAAAGGATGATGTGAAGTTCCGGATCAACGAACAGATTCGGGTTCCCAATGTTCGGGTTGTCGGTGAAAACATCGAAAACCCCGGGGTATATGCAACAGCAGAAGCACTGAGAATGGCCAGAGACCTGGAGCTCGACCTGGTGGAGATATCCCCTCAGGCAGATCCTCCGGTGTGCCGAATCATTGACCTTCAGAAGTTTTTGTATCAACAAAAGCGGAAACAGAAGGAGATGAAAAACAATTCGGTGAAGGTTGTGGTAAAGGAGATCCGTTTTGGCCCTCAGACCGATGATCATGACTATCAATTTAAGCTCAAACATGCTGAAAAGTTCCTGCAGGAAGGCTCAAAAGTAAAGGCTTATGTGTTTTTCAAGGGACGTTCGATTTTGTTCAAAGAGCAAGGCGAAATTCTTTTGCTGCGCTTTGCCAACGATTTGGAAGAATTGGCTAAAGTTGAGCAGTTGCCGGTGCTCGAAGGCAAACGCATGATAATCATGCTGGCACCCAAGGCTCCTAAGAAAAAGTGAGGCTATTATAAACCAATTTAATATAATCAAGCAATGCCTAAGACGAAAACTAATTCCGGGGCGAAAAAACGTTTCACCATCACCGGAAGCGGAAAGATCAAGCGTAAGCATGCCTTTAAACGTCACATCCTGACTAAAAAGTCAAACAAGCGTAAGCGTGATCTGGGTTACTTCGGACTGGTTAGCAGTGCAGATGAGAAAAACATCAAGCACTTGTTGAAAATCTAGTCTGAGTAAAGTAACTGTTTCAGAGTTTAAATGTTTAACCTGAATGAGTCAGCTTTAAGACCCTGAGATGGGGCGCTGTCATTCGAAAAACGAAAAAAATGCCAAGATCGGTAAATCATGTGGCGTCACGCGAGCGACGCAGAAAGTTACTGAAGTTAACCCGCGGGTACTTCGGTCGTAGAAAAAATGTGTGGACGGTAGCTAAGAACACCTGGGAAAAAGGTCAACAATATGCTTACCGCGACCGCAAACGTAAAAAAGGACACTTCCGTGCACTGTGGATCATGCGTATCAACGCAGCTGCCCGTTTGGAAGGTATTTCTTACAGCAAATTGATGGGCTTGATTGCCAAGCAAAACATCGAAATCAACCGTAAGGTATTGGCTGATTTGGCTGTGAACCATCCTGATGCGTTTAAGGCGGTGGTGAAAAAAGCGATGCAAGCTTAATTGATTTCATACATCATCATAAAGGTCGAACTTCGGTTCGGCCTTTTTTTGTGCCTTTATGTTTGGTAATTTGTGCAGGGTGTGTGGATGTTCTTTATCACGCTATACCCGAATGTTGTGATGAAGCATATGACATGAAATCTCTGATAATGAATAAATCACGAATTCTTTAACTCATCACAATACAGGCGAGTCGCAATTTTTTATAGATAATTTGGTTTTAAAACATTCTGATGTGTTCTGTTGTGCAATGTGTGATGAATGGTTAATTTTGTGTGGATGAGTAACATCCGGAGGAGCATGATGTTTGATGTATTGTGCTGATTGTGTTGTTGATCGAAGTATGACGACACCGCAATGATGGATCTTGGCACTTTGCTGATTCATGTTCCCGGCGGATGTTTTTATGTGTGTTTATCATTTTGTTTTTGCAGCTAGCCATTGTCGTGAACATGTGGCGTTGGGACGGATGAATGCAATGATGATTTGAATGATTCTTTATGCATGATATGATGAAGCAGATCGTGATTTTGTTGGTGTTGTTTTTTTCCTTCCGGATGGCATGCGGCGAGGAGCTTTTTCGGTTGCATTCGGTGTCGTCTGACGAAGGTTTGGCGTCGAGTAACGTGACTTGTATGGTTCAGGACAAGATGGGTTTTCTTTGGTTGGGCACCACCGATGGGCTGGCCAGGTATGACGGGGTGCGGTTTGTCAATTAT
>NZ_QKZK01000049.1 GCF_003254275.1 Breznakibacter xylanolyticus
AGATTACCCTGTTGGGAACCATGACCGAGAAAGCGTAGAACCATCCTGTTTGCCGTCGGAACAAAGAGAAAAACCATACTAAACTTTGGCTCTGTGATGACCGCAAACGATGCGTCCATAAATCTTCAGGGACGGTGATTAAAGCCGTCCCTTTTTTCTAAAACCAATTCAAGCAATGGAAACAAAAGAGATAAAAACGCCCAGCCCCATCAAGAAGCTTCAGGTCATCAAGTTTGAGGTGAAAAAAGGCCAGACCTACGAGTTTAACGGCAACACCAAGACCGAACACGACCGCATCAAAGGCATCTTCCTTCGTCTTTCCAACCCCAATGCTTTGCAGGGAGCCACGCTCCGGGTATGGATTGATGATACCGAGATTATCCCTGACGATACCGAAGTCGCCCTGCTGCACCACAACGATGACCTCTCCATTCAGGATGTGGCCTTCCCCTTGGATGAGAAAGCCAAGAACAGTCCCGTTCGCATCATCTACAAAGACGACAGTGCCAACCTTGCCGTGGCCGACAGTTACCACGTTAGGGCTTACCTGCTGGCCGAAGTAAGCAAGAAGTAACCTTTCAATCCCCTCCAAGAAATGAAAAGATACTTTGTCATTACCCACCAGTCGCAGCACAACGGCCATTTGAACGTGCAGGACTTGCTCCCGGCATCGTGCAAACTCATTACCGGGGTGACGGTCGTTGCCACAGTGAAACAGGCCGGAGAGATGGAAGACACCACCCGTGAGTTGGTCTTTCCACAGGCTTTGATTACCAACCTGACCAAACTGGACAGCATTGCCGGGCTGTTCTATTCCTACCTGCGCACCCGTTCCACCGAAGCGGAAAGCCGTGAGTATTTTGATGCTTCCATCTTACCGGAAATCTCCAGCGTGCTGGCTCAAAACATCCTGTACACTTGTCTGGATGCCGAACAGCAACAGCAGTTAACCGACACCCTTTCGCAGCTCTTTCTGTCCGGGTTTGCCGATTATCTCTACAACGAAGTGGGGCTTTACGAGAAAGGCCAAAGCATGAGCAATACCGACTTTGCCGATTTCATAGCCCAACACATTTTGATGTTTGCCTACCTGAATAAGGAAGAGGTCTTCTTCCATACCAAGCAGGCTTACAAACAACCGGAACCTTACGAGTGCGGCAACATCAGCCTTTTAATCAACGGGAACAGCTTTTTGCTCCGGGATTACATGCTGACGGCCAACCGCAAGGTGCGCAACCTCAAAAAGGAGATTATCCCTTTCCATGAGCCTCTGGAGGTGAACTCCAACATCCATACGGTTTTTAAAAGCAACAAAAACAGCGATGGCAGCACCCTGACCATCCGAATTTATATCGAGTATGAACACAAGTGAGTTACTCCATACCATCGCCAAAGACCGCATAGCCGGGCTACGAACCATTGACAGCTACCAGCTAAAGCCCGTGGTGGTCAATGTGACCAAGGCCGACCAGACCATCGACCTGAAAAACGACATGTGGATTCTCAACACCCAAAGGATTCCGGCATCCATCACCGGGCTGGAGCTGGTCAGCAGCGACAACGTGTTCACGGCCACGCCCGATGAATACGAGTTCATGGATGAGTACCGCTATCAGGTTTTTACCGATTACATCGACATCCGAACCGAAACGGATGAGTTCAAGCCCTTCCGGTTGGAATTTGTAAAGATTATCCCTCACCGAAATTGATGAAGCTATGTTAGATTACAGAGAACAAATAAGCAGCATATACAACTTTTTAAAGCGTTCGGAAGCAGAGCAAAAGTACCCTTACGCTTACGAGATAGTCCTTTTGACGGGCATTGATGAGACCGCCCTTACCTCACGCACTTCCGGCAGCAGCAAGTTCAATCAGGACATTGAAAATGCCGTGGAAAAAGCCAAACAGGCTCACGGGATGCTCCGTGTGGACGTGTATGGCGGTAAAAGCCCCAATGCCCGGAAGCTCAATACATACACGGTCAATGTGAGCGGCTTGTTGAATCCGCCCAAACCAAGTTTGGAGAAGGAAGAAATCCAGAGCCTTATCAAAGCAGAAATCAGCCAGATGCCCAAACCCCAGAACGGGTTGGGCGATTTGAACAGCCTATTGGGCATGTTCACAGGGAACAGCGAAGGCTTGCAGGGCATTGAAGGACTGTTTGGCCTGTTCAATACTATATCGGGCAACAACAAGGAGATGGACAGAATCAGCTACCAAAAGCAGTTGGACGACTTCAAGTTCGAGACCCGGTTCAACACCCTTCAGGAACGGTACGAACAGCTCCGAAGCGAGAATGCCGAACTACGAGTGGAAAAGGAACGCTTCCTGAACGAGAACAAGGAGCTGAAAAGCGAAAAGATAGACCTTGAGAACCGTCTGGCCGGGTATGCCCCCAACGAAATAATGAAGCGTGTGGCCATTGGTGCGGTGGCAACCCTAGGCGGACGGCTACTCAGCAACAGCCCCAAAACGGCAGAACTCCTTGGACTGACCGCCAACGAACTCAAAGGAGCATTGGGCTTTGTGGATGAACCAACCGACAACACGGGTATGCCACAGGCCAATGTGGAGATAAGTGAAATCGGTGCGCCCCAATCGCCAGAGGATAAGAAAAAGGCCGAAATCATCAGGAACCTCTCCGATGCCCTCTCCACATGGGAATTACAGGACGTGGCCAAGATTGCCAACATCGTGGGCTTGTGCCTCGACAGGGCTGAACTCATCAACAAAACATTGGCCTTTTTGAGCCAATCCATCAAGGGAACCCCGGCAGGGGAATCCGAAGAAGTGGAATTGGAGAGCGAAGAACTGGACAACTAAAAAACCAAGGATATGAAAAAATTCAAAGTAGCCATCACCATCGAAGCCGAAACGCCCGAAACGGTTCAGAAAGTAGGCAACCTCATTCAGAATGCCGTCAACAAGGTGGAACAAAAGGACATCATCCGACTGCTGGAGAAGGTGTCTCAGAATCCGGGAATTGTTAAAACCGCCTTAAAGTTCATCTAATGGATGCAGCGCAAGCAAATAAGGCGGCCATGATAGCCACTGGCATCAAAATCGGTGTCCCGGTGGTGGCCATCGGTGTGGGGATTTACCTTATCCGCAGGGCTATCAAAAAGAGAAGCAACCCGGACGGGACTTCCTCACGGGTAGCCCCTTCGCTAAAGGATACGGTCATCGAAACGAAAAACCTGACCATCACCCCATCCGATGCCGCCCTGTTTGCCAACACCCTCTATGGAGCCATGCTGGACTTTGGAACGGATGAAAAGACCATTTACAGCACCATCGACAAAATAGCCACCAAAGATGACATGCTGCTGGTGATAAAAGCCTTTGGCATGAAGCAATACCTCTGGGGAACCCGTGCGGCTTTTATTGGTCAGGATTACAATCTGGTCGGCTGGCTTCGCTTTGAGTTAAGCGAGGGCGAGCTGGCCAAAATCAAACCCAAGTTCGACCAGTGGGGCATTCCGCTATAAACACCGATACGACTATGGACAAGAAGCACAAGAAGATATTATTTATTTCGGGAGGGGTGTTGACCACCGGGGCAATAGTGACCACCGTTTTGCTGATTCGAAGACGAAACAAGCGCAAACGTGGGCTATTGCCCCCAAGTGGTTCCGATACACGTCCGGCCAATTTGCTGACCACCAACAGCAACACCTTGCCGTCCAATTTCCGCAACTGGAACGGTGGCAGTGATTACCTGTCATCGGCTCCAAGGGGCATCCGCAACAACAATCCGGGCAACCTGATTTTCACCAACATCAACTGGACGGGCAAACTGCCCAAAGAGCAGAACAAGGACAGGCGTTTTGAGATGTTCATCGCCCCGGAATATGGTATTCGTGCCATGATTAAAGACCTGAAAAACGACATCGAAAAGGGCAAGAACACGGTTCCGGCTTTGATGACCGAATATGCTCCCCGGTTTGAGAACAACACCGATGCTTACATCCAGACGGTATGCAAGGATTTAAAGGTCAGTGCCACAGCCAAGCTGCTGCCGACCAAAAACACCCTGCGGCTGCTGGTTCACTCCATCAGCAGGGTCGAAAACGGGGGCAATTACATCACCAACGAGCTTTTCGACAAGGCTTATGCAATGATTTGACTTTAAGATAAAAGACATAAGTATCAAGATACAAGACCTCTTGATACTTGATACTAACTACTTGATACTTATAAAATATGGCAACAATAAAGATGTTCAGTGGAGACACGCCTCCACTACTAAAGCAAGGCGAATGGGCAAGTGACGGCAACTATGCCTATCTGGGCATGGAAAACGGGGAATACAAAGTCTTTCAGGGAGTGTTCGACATGGCCAAAGACCAGAAGGTGACAGGCTTCAAATACAGTCTGGATGAGAAAGCCATCATCATCCCCAAGGGTACGCCCTTTTCAAAGCTCCAGCGTTTGTTCAACACCCTGCCCAAAGCATTGAAGTACCACACCAACGAAAAGGCCAGTATCGACATCATGTTTGAAAACGGAACCTACGTCAACGACTTGGGGACGTGGCTGGTGTTGCGTGATTTCTCCTATCAAATCAACATCAAATCGCTCACCAATAAGGTGGACGGGACGGTTGGCTCTTACGTCAAACCTGTGGTTTTCCAAAGCGATAAGGCCATAGAAGTGTACAACAGTGCCGTCAACTTTGCCGACATACGCTTTGAGTACTTTGATGCCGTCAGCGGTGCGGTGGCATTCCTGAACAGCACCATCAACATTGACGATTGCTGTTTTGATGCCAAGGTGAACCAATGTTGTGCCTTAGACCGGGGTTACAACAAGATTGTGTTCTCGGATACTTACTTCAAGATGAACCGGGACGTTCAGGATTCCATCTTGGACAAGGCTTCTGTGGGTTCGTTCATCAACATTGCCCGGAGCAAGTCGGCAGCAGAGTTTCGTCCAAAGACCATTGTGAAATCACTCAGCGGTGGGATGATTATTGCCGGGAACGTGGAAGACCTTTTGATTGCAGAGAAAAGCCCGGTGTATATGCCCAATGGCGGTGTGGAGATACACGGGGGATTTGTCACCAACCCCAATGGCAACATCGACATTGCCGTGCCGACCAAGCTCTCGCAGTTGGAAAACGACCTGAACCTGACCAACGATTTTCAGCAGTTGGAAAACAAGCCCACTACCATCACATCAGAACAGGCAACGGCCATCGAAGCCTCCAAAAGCAAGAACAGCTATCCACAGGCCGATGCACAAAAACTGGCAGGCATTGAATCCAATGCCACCGTGGGAGCGGACTGGAACACCAATGTAAAAAACAAACCTGCCACAATTACGCCACAACAGGCCGCAGCCATAGAAACCAATACCGCCAAAAGGAACTACCCGGAGGCCGATGAACAAAAGCTGGCCGGAATAGAGACCAAGGCCACCGCAGGGGCAGACTGGAATACCAACGTAAAAAACAAGCCTGTGACCATCAGTACCCAACAGGCAGCCGCCATTGAGGCCAATACCGCCAAAAAGAGCTACCCGGACGCTGATAAGCAAAAACTGGCAGGGATTGAGGCGAATGCCACCGTGGGAGCGGATTGGAACACCAACGTGCAGAACAAACCTGTCACCATCACGCCTGAACAAGCTGCCGCCATTGAGGCCAATACCGCCAAAAAGACTTACCCGGACGTTGACAAGCAAAAACTGGCAGGGATTGAGGCCAATGCCACTGTGGGAGCGGACTGGAACACCAATGTGCAGAACAAACCTGTTACCATAACGCCCGAACAAGCCGCAGCCATTGAAGCCAACACGGCCAAAAAAAACTACCCGGAAGCGGATGAACAGAAATTGGCCGGGATTGAAGCCAATGCCACCGTGGGTGCGGACTGGAATACCAATGTACAGAACAGACCAGTGACCATCTCCCCGGAACAAGCTGCCGCCATCGAGGCCAACACGGCCAAACGAAACTACCCGGAAACGGACGAACAAAAGCTGGCCGGAATAGAAGCCAATGCCACTGTGGGAGCCGATTGGAACACCAACGTGCAAAACAAGCCAGTCACCATTTCACCCGAACAGGCCGAGGCCATCGAGACCAACAGCCAAAAACGCAGCTATCCACAAGCTGACCAAGAAAAGCTGGAAGGGATTGAGGAAGGTGCAACCGCTGGAGCTGACTGGAATACCAACGTCCAGAACAAGCCTATCACCATTACACCGGAACAGGCCGCAGCCATTGAGGCGAACACCCAAAAGCGGAGCTACCCGGTAGAAGACCAAGAGAAACTGGCCAGACTCAATGAAGCGGCTTTAGAGGCTGGTGCTGATTGGAATGAGAATTTACGGAACATCCCCCCTGTGCTGTTGGAGTTTATCCGCTGTCTGCAAAATGACGGCGTGACGCATTTTGATATTATCGAAGATGGGACTGTTTTGCGCTTGGGTAAGTTAGGTAATTCGGGCAATGACTGATAAAAACGGTTACATATCCAAGGTTCGGGAAGAACTAAAAGCAGGTCAACGGCATTCCAAGACCACCATTGAAAGCCTTGCCAAGGGGTTTGGTATCACCAACAAAAACTTGGTAAAGGAGTTCACTGAGCTGGCCATTGTACTCAATGCCCGTGAAATTGCCCACGACAGTTCCCTGACCACCTATGAGAAGTATCTGGATATTGTAGCCCTTTATCAGTCGCAGGTCAACCTCTCCATGCGCACCAGCATGAGCGTGCTGATGCAGCAATATTCCACACCTGCACCCATTTCGTTTCTGGCTTCCAGCTATGTGTTAAAGCAGGATGGGCTGAGTGGCTACAAGGCTTTTAAAAACATTGTCAAGGGCGACAAAAACACCAAGATAGTAGGCAATGCCCATTTGCAACCGGAGCGCAGCCATCAGGAACCACTCTATCTGGAGCCATCGGCAGGAAACGGATTGTTGACCATTGCCTTGCCCTATCACCAGACCTATGTGAACGAGTTGGACGATGTGCGCTTGAGCAATCTCAAAGACCAACCATTTGCCTCGGTCAGCAGTTGGGATGCTTTGCAACCACCCTTTGCTTTTCGTCAGAAGTTTGACGGGGTGGTGACCAATCCGCCCTTTGGCGCATTGGCCGAACCCATCCTGTTTGGCAATTTTCGGATTAAGCGGATGGAACATGCCATGTGTCTGGCCGCCTTACGCTGCATGAAGGATGATGGTCGTGCCGCCATCATCATCGGAGGCCACACCACTTGGGACGAACAGGGACGGGTGACAGCCGGGCACAACCGCATTTTCCTGAACTACCTCTACCATTTTTACAATGTGGATGACATCATTCCCATCAACGGCAAAAAGCTCTATTCCCGTCAGGGGACTTCCATCAATACCAGATTGATTCTTATCAACGGGGCAAAAGACAAACCCGAAGGGGCAGCCCCACTTGTAAAGACGCATGGCAATGCGTCTCTAAAAACTGTGGTCAATACCCATGAGGAACTATGGGAACGGGTGGGCTTGGACAAATCAACCAGCAACGACATGACAAAAATGAAACTTCGGGCAAAGGCCATCCTGCTCAAACAGAAACAGCAATCCTTGGGCGGTCTCCGTGCCAGAAAAGATGAGTTCTGGACAGAGGTTAAAGGCGACATCATCCTAGTGAAGAAGCTCCCCAACGGGATGATTGAATACGATGATTTCTACAAAGGAAAGGTTCGGGACATTCGCATGAAAAGCGAACTGTTCAAGCGCAAGGCCGATGCTACCAAATACTTTAAACACTCCTAAGCTATGAAGTCGGATATTTTATTTCAAAAGCAAAGCATAACCATCAAATTCAGCCAGAAGCCACCCCGACACGTTGGCTCCCGGTTGATTGAATTGGGCTTTTCGACCAAGGACAATAAGAGCTTTGTCCGCTCCAAGAAGTTGGCACAAAACGAGCATGAGTACCTGCAAGGGATGCTTGGTCACAAAGGGCTGGGCATGGCCTATATCCCGGCAGCTGAAAAAGGGTTTATCCTTGACACCACCGTACCCGATAGCATGGGTCACGAGATGCACATTGCCATCCGTAAAATCAAAAAGAGCATCGGCCAACCGCTATTCGATTACGTTGCCGGAAAGTTGGATTACTCCAATGATGAGCTGGTAAAAGCCTTGAGTTGTGAACAGATTGATGCGGTTTCACTGGCTATCTACAACATCGAAAAACGCCATCAGGGCATTATCGTGGGCGACCAGACCGGGATTGGCAAAGGCAGAACCGCAGCCGCCCTAATCCGCTATGGCGTGAAACAAGGTTTACAGCCTGTGTTCTTATCGGAAAAACCCAACCTGTTTACCGACCTGTACCGTGACCTCTCCGACATTGGCAGCTCCGCACTTGTGCCGTTCATCGTGAATGCCAAGGAGAGCAAGACCAACATCATGGATAAAAGCGGTGAAGTGGTCTATTCCGCTCCCGAAAAGCCTACTCAGGACAGAATCATCAACAAACAGAACGTGCCGGGCAGTTACAACTTTGTGTGTGCCACCTATTCGCAGTTCAACCAGCCCAAGAAACCAGCCAAACAGCAGTTTTTGAGTGCGGTTTCTGGTGGTAACATCATCATTATGGACGAAGCGCACAATGCTTCGGGCAGCTCCAATACGGGTGAGTTCATGCAGGACGTACTGCGCCAGACCAAAGGTGTGTGTTTCCTGTCGGCCACCTTTGCCAAGCGGCCTGACAACATGCCCATCTATGCGCAAAAGACCTCCATGAGCGATGCCAACATGACCAGCGAAGATTTGGTGGAAGCCATCACCAAGGGTGGTGTGGCCTTACAAGAGATATTGGCAGCACAATTGGTCTCCGAAGGTCAGATGATACGCCGTGAACGCTCCTTTGAAGGTGTGGAAGTCAACTACATCGAGCTGAAAGAGAAAGCTGCCCAACAAGCCGACACCGCAGATAAGATAACTTCCATCATCCGGGACATCATCGGCTTTCAGGAAAAGTACATCAACAAACAGGTGGAGCAGCTCGACAAGATTGCCGCAGCCGAAAGCAAGGAGGTCGAAACACGCAAAGGAACCGAGAAAGCCGGGGTTGACAACATTCCCTATTTCTCCAAGGTGTTCAACGTGATTAACCAGCTCCTTTTCAGCCTCAATGCCGAAGATGTGGCCGAACATGCCATCAGGCGGCTCAAAGAAGGCAAAAAGCCAGTGATTGCCTTTGCTTCCACGATGGGCAGTTTCTTGGAGGACATGGCCAAGCCGGACGATGTGATTAACGGGGATTTCTCCATTGTACTGGAGAAAGGTCTGGACAGCGTGCTTCGTTATACTGAAAAAGACATTGACGGGCAAAGCGAGGGCAAGACATTCAACATATCCGACCTTTCGGAAGAAGCACAATTTGCTTACCGGGATATTCTCAAACGCATCGAGAAAGCTTCCACCGGGATTACAATCAGTCCTCTGGATTTAATCATACAAAAGATTCGGGAAGCCGGGTATTCGGTGGGCGAGGTGACCGGGCGTAAGCTGTGTGTGCAGTACAATTCCACTAAGAAAGGCAATACCACGGCCTTGGTGTTGAACCGAAAGAAGGAGAACACGGCCAGTTTGTTCCGCCAGTTCAACGACAACGAAATCGACTGTTTGCTGATTAACCAATCCGGTTCCACCGGTGCATCGGCTCATGCCATTGTCACCGACAAGGTTCCGGCAGAAAAGGTCAAGCAACGGGTGATGATAATCCTCCAGCCGGAGCTGAACATCAATACCGAAATCCAGAAGCGTGGCCGTATCAACCGCACGGGGCAGATTATGAAGCCGATTTACGACTACATCATCTCATCCATCCCGGCACAGAAGCGGTTTATGATGATGCTCAAAAAGAAGCTCAAATCGCTGGATGCCAACACCACCTCCAACCAGAAAAACAGCAAGTCGCAACTGGAATCAGATGACTTCCTGAATAAGTACGGAGACAAGGTAGTCCGCCAGTACATGCTGGAGAACCCGGAGCTGAACAAAGCCTTGGACAACCCTTTTAAATTTGAAGGCAAGGACGGTGATGAAACGCCATCCGAGGGCGATGCTTCCAAAGTAACCGGACGTGTGGCTGTATTGTCGGTGAAGGAACAAGAGAAGTTTTACGGAGAGGTGATTGAGCGGTACAACGACTATGTGGAGTACCTCAAGCAATCGGGCGAATACGACCTTGAAGTGGAAGTCCTCGACCTGAAAGCGGAGACTTTAGACCGCAGGGTGGTGATTGCCGGGAAAGGTGGCCGTTCGGTATTCGGCAACGATACCTTTCTGGAAAAATGCGAGTGCAACGTCCTGAAAAAGCCATACGGAAAGGCCGAACTGGAAAAGCTCATCCAGAAACATCTGGAAGGCAAAGACACCGATGCCATTGCTGAAGAAATCATCGCAGCCCATGAAAAGCATGTTCAGGCCAAACTCAACGAGGACTTAAAGGAAATTGAAATCAAATACAAGGAGCTGGTTGCGGATATTGTCAATGAAAAACCGTTCCAGAAGATTCCGGTATTTGACAAGGCTGCCCAAAACGCATACTTGGCCGAGCGTACCGAAGAACTTGAAACGGCCAAACAGGAAGCCATTTCCCGGACACACACCCAGAGCGAGAACCGCAAGAACTATCTCAATAGCTTCTTTCGTTTCTTTCGCACCGGGCATGGTTATTTCTACCCGGCATTGAGCTTTGAGGCCGACAGCAGCGATAATTCCTATTGCATCTTCCTAGGGTTCGACATCAATCCCAAGCGCAAAAACCCTTATGCCCCATCAGCGGTGAAGCTTCGCTTTGCCATTGCCGACAGCCGCAAATACATCGTCCTTCCGGCTTCGGGCGACACGGCCAAGGAAATTGAGCGTATTCAGGCACGTAGCTTTCAACTCACCACCTCCCAAAAGGAGAGCCTGATTAACCGTTGGGACGAAGCCATCAAAGCCTACACGTCTGACCGACAAATCCGCTACATCGTCACGGGCAACATCCTGCAAGGTTCGGCTGACTTTTCCGGTAAGCTGGTGAGCTATACCACCAAGGGCAAAGGGGTTCAAAAAGGCATCCTAATGAGTGAGGCTTGGTCGCCCGACAATGGCGACAGCAAGGCCAATGCTTACGTGGTAGCTCCCATTGCCAAGCTGCAAAAGCACATCATGAGCCTTCGCAGCGGTGCGGCCATCAATACCGAGAACAAAATCAGCATTGTGCGCCATTACGATGGCAATTTCCAAGTCATCATGCCCAAGACCAAGAGCCACATTTCCATCTACACCGATAAGGATGTGGTGAAGCTTCTGGTCAACAACCGGGACGGCTTTGAGATGGTCTCCGGCAACATGAAAGCTTCGGTGACGGAAAGCAACATGCCCAAGCTGTTGCAAATCTTTGGGGAACGGTTCAGCCTTTCGGTGAAGATACCACGGCATTACTTCGATGAATACCTTGAAAAAGGTTCAACCCGAACCGATACAGTGGACAGCCTGACCAAGGAGGCAATGGAGCTTTTCGAGCTGGATAAAATGGAGTTTCCTGAGCGACTGGCCAAGCAAAAGCAAAGCTTTCAGAAAAGCAAGACCGATAACGAGGATAAGACCAAGGTTTTGAAGCTGGTCAAGCTCCGGGCAAAAGCCATCCTGATTCTGCAAAAGCAGATGCGCAACGTGGCCGGATTGGGTTCCCATCCTAAAATCAAGACCATTCTATGAGCAAGGCAAAGAAGATTCAGCTCCGCACTGACCGCTTCCCGGAACTTCGTGGCATAGACGATGAAGTGGAAAAAGCCTTGCAGGAAAAGCAAAAGAACCGTCAATACAAGGATGCCGGAAAACGGGTGCATGGCTCACGCAAGGAACAGGCCATGTACAGCAAGCTTATCAGCTCCAGCGACCTGCAAAGCATCGAACAGGACGAGGCCACGGCCATTGAGCTGGTGAAAAAAGACAAAGTTTTCCCAAAGGTTGACCCACAACTGGAGAAGGAAAACGGAACGGATTCGGGATGTGCCTTCCTGAAAGTAAAGCTTCGTCAAGCATTCCCGGCCACACCTTATGCCAACACCAAGCTGGCACGGGAGCAATACGTGAAGATGGCTGAGGCTTTCAATACCGTCTTCAACGAGGCCGTGACCATTGAAGACCTGAAAAAGCTCTTTGCCATCGCCACCGATGGGCAAATCGTACCCAAGACAGACTTCGGGATGCTGTTCGGAAAGCAGCTCCGCAATCTGGTATTCGTGCTATATGGCTATGGCAACGGTGTGGGTGCAGCCAAGCAAACGTTGATTGAGGCACGCAGGTATTCAGGCATTTCCAAAGAGAGAGCCTTGCCGCACTACAACAACCTAAAAGCCTATTACGACCGGATTATCGAACGCCAGCAACATTGCATTGATTCGGCCAAGCAGATAATCTCTGAGGCGGACATGAGGCAGCACCGGACGAATGACCTGACCTTCCGGGGTGGAATGCTCAGTAGTGTACGCACAGTAGAGCAATATGTCCAGTATGTGACGCAGGTGTGTACCCGGTTTATTGGTGACCACCAAAAGGAGTTCAACCAGAAAAAAGAAGAGTTCCCCAACAAGGAATTTCAGCCGGACTGGTCATGGGCGAACATCAAGAAAACAGCCACCACCCAAAGCAGCTCCAAACCCAAGATGGAGGCCGTACCCTTGGCCTACATCAAGCGCACCGGGGGATTGTTGGTTGAGGAGTCGGATGAAAAAACGGTCATCGAAAAGCTCCATTTCAAATCGCTCACATTGGGCAACTATGTGAAGGACAATGAAGCGCAGGAACACATCAGGCATTTTGTGGCTGCCATCGTGGATTTGTGCGAGGTGTTAGACATCAACCTCTCCATAAATGAAAATCTTGCCATTGCCTTCGGGGCTTTTGGCCGGGGCGGTAAAGCGATGGCCACCTATTACCCCACACGCCAGCTCATCAACCTGACCAAGCGCAACGGGGATGGTTCGGTAGCCCACGAATGGGGGCATTTCTTCGACCATTATCTGAACGGTTTTGCATTGACCAAACCAGCCTTGCGCTCCGAGCAGTATTTAGACTTGCTAATGGATAAGTTTGGCAGCAGGCGCAAATACCTGACCAGTTCACGCTCCTCCATGAGCCAGGATTACTTCATCAGTGAGATGGAGTACAACCTGAAAAACCATATCCCGGACAGCCCCCTGCTCAAAAGCATGGCCGGGCTGGTTGCCATGCTTCGCTTTGGGTATTACCACATCGAAGGAACAATGGTCAGCTACCATCAGGACGACATCAAAGGCAAAAAGCCAACGGACAGTTTCCTGTATTACCATTCCAAGCTGCAAGGTTCTTACTGGAGCAACATCGCAGAGATGTTTGCCCGGAGTTTTGAGTGCTATGTGGCCGATAAGCTCAAAGAGCAAGGCCGGGTGAACAACTACCTTGTTTCGGGGAGCTTATTCGGCTTCCCTGTCTATCCGCAAGGCAAGGAACGGGAGTGCATCAACAAATGCTTCGACCACCTGATAGCTTCCATGAAGAGCCATCTCTCCATCAAATCCTTTACCCCGTTCACCACCCAACGAGCCGATGAGTACATCGACCTAAACCAAGAGGGAACGGTTAACAAAGGGGTGATTGTCGGAAAAGAGCGCAAGCTGAAGCTGGCCAAAATACGGGCTAAGGCCATTATCATCAAGCAAAAACAAGCCCTTGCTAAGGGTAGCGAATAATATGTAAACGTGTTAGAACTAAATATCATACAGCATGAAACTGACAATAACCAATTACAAGGAAGCCACAAAGAATATTGATTTCAAGAAACTGCCCGAAGCCGCTCAGGAAGCGCACAAGGAGTTCAGCTCCTTTGCCGAGTTCTACAACGATGACAAGGACATCAAGGAGATGCTGGATAACCACTTCCGCATTGTGGAACCCTTTCTGAAAGATGTACCCAAGAAGGCAGCGGACAAGAAAAAGTCCATGGCTCCCAAAAAGACGGCAAAGAAAGCCTCTCCAAAGTCTGAAAGCAAGAAAACGGCTTCCAAATCACGCCAGAAAAAGACTGCAACCCGGAAAGCGACAGCCCGGAAGAAGGCCGCACCCAAACAAATTAAGCGCAAGCCTAACGAAGTGGCGTTAATGCCCTTGGAGATTAAGATTATCAAACGCTATCTGTCCATGCACGGGCAAAAGGTCTCCGAACGGCAGGTGTCCCTTCTTTACAAGGTCATCCAGAAGGCGGCCACCGAAAAGACCATTCGCAAGACCAGCAAGTATGCCGATGAAATCAGCAAAATCGGCAATGACCTTGCCAGCACTTACAAGCAGATGGGTTCGTCCTGCACCTTTGAGATTCCGGATGCGTTGCACAGCAAGCTGAAAAACATTGTGGACAGCTATGGTGTCAGTCCGGCCATTGCCCTTATCAAGCGGTTCATCAACTTGTATGGAAACATCACCATTCAAAAGGCGCAACGCCTGTTGGCCAGCATCAAGAATGCCAAGAAAAGCGGTAAGGTCAGCTCCGGGGACAATGCCTACGAACGGGTGAACCAAGTGCAGAAACATCTGGAGGACTACCTTGACAGCGACAAACTGTTGGTGACCAACATCCAGCTAAACGGATTGAAAGGAGTTGCTGGGGTGGGAAAGTAAAAGCCACTTCTACCAAGCCCTTGCGTAGGGGTGGCAATGATTTACAAGGGGTAACAGGAGCTGCAAGCCATGTGGTTTCTCCGGGTCAGGTGGTATCGGCTGACCAGTTGGCGAAGATGGAGTTCTCCACCTTCTCCATTGGTGGAAAGTTCGGGCGGCTATTGGGCAAACCATATAAACCATTTTACCTGATGATTTACGGTAACCGCTTTAACGGGAAAAGCTCCGTGGCCATGCTTTTGGCCGATGAGCTGGTCAAAGGTGGGTTGAATGCTTTGTATGTCTCCAACGAGGAAGGCGTAAAAGGCTCCCTTCAGGAGAAGCTGTTGCGCTTAAAAATCAGCAGTCCCATTCATTTTGTGGAGGACTACAACCCGAAACAGTTCCGGGGTTATGATGCCGTGTTTCTGGACAGTACCCAGACGGTAGGCATGAAGCCCGATGAGTTCAAAGCACTCAAAAAGCAGTACCCGGAAACGTCCTTCATTTTGGTATTCAAAGCGAACCGTGACGGCAGCTCCAAGGGTGGCAGCGATTGGGAACATGACGTGGATGCCATCATGCACATCGAGAACCAGAATGCCACGATGGAAAAGAACCGATTTCCGGGCGGTAGTACCGAAACTATTAAAATGTTCTAGTCATGGAGGAAGTAGCCGTCAAACTGTTTTGGGTCACTGTGGGAACCACCGGGTCATTGGTGGTGGGTGTCATCTCATTCCTTATCCGCAATGCCATTTCAAAGAATGCCACCAAGGAAAACGTGAATGCCAAAACCGATTTACTGGAGAAGGACATATCGCACCTGACCAAAGAGATGGATGCTTGTGAGACGAAGTTTGCCATCCTGCATAAGCGCATATCCGATTTACGGGACAGCTCCAAGGAGATTTACGTCAGCAAGGAGCTGTTCCACCAAACCATTAAGCAGCTCAATGAGAAGCTGGATACCATTCTAAAATTTGTAGAGAAATAATGAGACTATTTGGGAAATTAACCAATGCCGGGGTAACAGAAGCCCTCAAAGAAGGCACGAAACTCATTGATGAGATATTCACCACGCAGGAAGAAAAACTTCAGGGAAAAATGGAGCTTTTCAAGCTGGCCATCACAGACAGGGATTCAGCACGGGACATGTATGTCAATGATAGTTGGCTGCAAAAGACCTTTGCCATTTTCTTTCTGGTGGCATGGTGCGGCCTGACCGTTCTCATGCTGGAGTATTTCATCTTTGGCAACATCCAACTGGAGGATTGGCAAATAGCTTTTGTCAGCAGCATCAACGGTGGCATATCCACCAAACTAAGCACCATCATCGACTTCCTGTTTGGTGGGGCTATTTCCGGGGTAAACCAAGTAAACCTTAAATCTAAACGCAAGAATGAAAAAGACATTTGATGAATTGTTTGATGGCGTAATCCGCCACGAAGGCTATTATGCCAATGTAACCGGGGACAAAGGTGGCGAGACCTATATGGGTATCGCCCGTAACCTACACCCGGATTGGGAAGGTTGGGCGGTGATTGATGTTTATAAGTCGGAAGTGGGTAGAATCAAGCACAATGCAAAAATCGAAATTGCCGGATTAACCTTCTTGGTCAAGGAGTTTTATAGACATACTTTTTACCATAAATACCGCATCGAATCCATTAACCACGGGGCTTTGCAGGAAATCATCTTTGATTGGTGTGTCAACAGTGGATATTGGGGAAGCTGCGGTGTTCAGAAGGTGCTGAACCGTTTCTTTGACAGTGACCTCAAACTGGATGGCATCATCGGGAACCAGACCATTGCGGCCATCAATTCCTGTAACCCGGAACAGCTCTTTAATGCCATCAAAGCGGCTCGGATTCATTACTATGAGGTCATTGCCAGAAAGGGGGAGAATGCGAAGTTTTTGGAGGGGTGGCTGAGGAGAGTGGAAAGGAAAAAATATACATCCCATTAAAAGGTATTCATTTCCACCTCAATGAAATTTTGTCTCTAAATTATAAGCCGTAAAAGTCAATCTCTTATCTATCTGATTTTTACATGGATTTAGTAAATCTTTTGGAATCACTTTTTTTTACTACTTTTGTAATTTAATCATCTATGGAATATAAACAGCAAATATCGAATTCATTTTCAGAAGGCTTAAGTAAACTAGGCTTTCAGGAAGATGAATCGTTATATTTCATAAACCAAAACCAATTCCCTGATGAACCTCAAATTCTTTTTTTAATTGAGACTACTAAAAATTTTGGTGCAAACGCTGTTTATGTAAGAAAGCAATTAAATGGAAGTTATAAACCACAAGTTTATCTCTTTGATTTTACAGAAAGAAATTTTGTTGACGAAAGCGAAAACGAAATAGCAAACATCCAAAAAATCATTTGGAGTAGTGGTGAAGCTCCTTTAGCTTGTATTTTTTATAAAACTGAAATCAAGATTCTGGACTGCACAAAACATATTACAAAAGACTACAAGCCAGAATATTTAGTTAGAAGTTTAAATCTCACAGACAAAGCCCATAAACTTTATAATGAACAGTTTGCTATTAAAGTTAAAACCGGTTTGTTTTGGGAGGAAGAAGATCTCAAAAGTAGATTTCGATTCCAAAACTCCGCATATGATAAATTGATTGAAAATATTCGTTTTGTTATTAATAGATTAACAGTAGAATTAGAAAGCATTCCCAAGGAGATTACAAACAAAATAATAATCCAGTCTATACTTATTAAATATTTAGAGGAGAGAATTGATGAAAATGGCAACAAATTATTATCTGAGAAATACTTTCAAAAGTACAATAATGCATCTACATTTAGTGATGTATTGAAACTTGGCAAATTTGGAGAATTACTCACTGACCTAAATAAAGACTTTAATGGCAATGTATTTAAATGGGATGATTCTGAACTAAAACAACTCAATTCTCTTGACTTAAAAATTGTATCAGATTTATTGGCTACAGACAAAACCGATTTGGGGTCATCTCAACTAGAAATTGGTTTTCCTGATTGGAGGTATTTTGAATTCAAATTCATACCTGTTGAGCTTATTAGTCGATTATATGAAGAATTTCTTGGAGAAAACAAACAACAGAATGGCCTATTTTATACTCCATCACATTTAGCGAAACTGCTTGTTGATGAGAGTATTCCGTTAAATCAATATCAACACTACAATTTGAACAATTTTTCAGTTCTTGATCCAGCTTGTGGCTCTGGAATTTTCCTTGTCATTGTATTCAAAAGACTTGTTCAAATATGGAGACTTCAAAATAAACTAAAACACCCAGACATTGAAGACTTAAAGCCCTTACTAAAAAACATTTATGGTGTAGATAAAGAGGAACAGGCAATAAGATTAGCATGTTTTAGTCTAAGTCTAGCGTTGTGTAATGAATTGAATCCTGTGAAAATTATTAATGAATTGAAATTTGATGATTTAAGTGAAGAAAATTTAATTCATTCTGATTTTTTCAACTGCCCAAGTATAAAATGGAAGAAATTTGATCTCATTATTGGAAATCCTCCATTTGTAAGAGGAGCAATATCTGGATATACAAATATATGGGAAACAGTCAACCATAAGGTTAAAATTCCACAAGGTCAGATTGCTTTAAAATTTCTAACCGAGACTTTATCTAACTTAAAAGATAAAGGTTTGGTGTGCTTAATTATCAAATCTTCCGGTTTAATTTATAATAGTACATCGCGGGAATTTAAGAAAGCCCTATTCTCAAGTTATAACATCATTCAAATATTAGATTTTACCGCTCTTGCGAGAAATAAATCATTGTGGGATAATGGAGCAGATGTTGCTTCTGCTGCTATATTTATTAAGAATGAACTCCCTGATGTTAAGAAAAATATTCTTCACCTAACTTTTAGAAGGACTAAAGCAACAAAAGAAAGAATTGTATTTGAAATTGATGAATACGATTTGCATTTTATTACTAGGCAAACTGCTATTGAGAATGAATTTATTTGGAAAAATAATCTTTTAGGTGGAGGCCGAATTAAAAACCTTGTTCAGAAAGCACAAAATTATTTAACACTACAAGAAATCTTAGATAAAAATGAATGCCTTTCTGGCGAAGGTTATATTGTTGGTTCCAATGGGAAGCTTGATTATAAGTATGTTTACAATCTACCATCGTTGCCAACTGAAGCCATAAACGACAGGAATATTGATTATGAACAGCTTTTTTTGATTGACAAAAACACCAAATTTGTAAAGATACCGGAGGAAATTTTCTTTACAGCACCTAATATTATTTTGTGGGAAAATATTGGTGAGGATAGGATACCTGTATTCTTTAACCAAAAATCATTTTCATTTAAAGATAAACTAATCTCAATTGTAACAAAGAATTCAGATAAAACAATTCTAAAAGATATTGTTGATTCATTTCAAGAGCATTCAAATTTTTATAGATTCTACATATTTGCAACAAGCAGTCAGCTACTGATTAATCTAAATACTGCAATCCTAAAAAAGGATTATATGCAACTTCGATTCCTTTCAAAAAATGAATCGAATGATTTCTTTACACATTCTGATAAGCAGATTATATCTGATGTGAATGTTTATTTTCAGGATTTCTTGCGGCATGGAGAAAAATCCATTGCATTAAAACCAATACCAGCACATAAGTTCAAGGACGTAATTGGTCGTTATGGTAATGAATTCTCCAATTCATTAAACATGATTTATGAGGACAATTCAAAAAAATTCAAATTAACAAATGTCATTGAGTTAAGGAATTCTTTTATTGCTGCTATATTTAAATATGACAGCGAGAATGTAGAAACATATTATGGGAAAGATTTATCTGAGATAGATATTGAAGAACTTTCAAATACAAAAATATCTTTTCAACTATCCGTTAAAAGGGTAATAAAACTATATCCTAGAAAAGATACAATCATTTTTATTAAGCCAAATCAAATTAGGTATTGGATTCCGTTAACTGCATATAGAGATGCAGATAAGTGTTTTTCTGACTTTTCAAATCAAATCAACATATGATTGCAGAAGAAAACTTTTCATCTTGTGAAACACCATTTTTAAGTATTTCTAGCAGAGCCATTCTCCCTCATATTCACATGTTAATGAAACAAGCAATTCCTTGTTTCATTAATTATATTCATTCAGAAAATTACAAAAAGAAAAATCTTAATGAAGATGATTTAACTCAAATTTATATTGAACAAGCACAAATATTAATTAGAAAACATAACTATCCTTTTAATGTAAATGGTCAATATCGAGATATTACAAATCTAAGTAAGGGATTTTCTGATTTCTATTTCTTTCCTAACGAATTAGGAGTATCCACTAATTCAATATACTCCGTTGAAAGTAAAAGATTACCAGCTCCTGATAAATTTAGAGAAAAGGAATATGTAATAGGGAATAATAAAAACGGAGGAATTGAAAGATATAAGAATCAAATTCATGGAAAAGGCTTGAATGAATGTGGATTAATTGGGTTTGTTGAAAAACACAACTTTAAATATTGGCTGGATTTAATTAATAGTTGGATTGAAGATTTGGCTCTATCAAATAGAAATTGGAACGAAGAAGAAAGATTGTTGGAAATTGAATCGCATGTTGATTTCTGTTTTTTGCACTCAAAAGCAAAGAGAGAAGAGAAGGATATAGAATTGCATCATTTCTGGATTGAGCTTGGGAACGGTAACAGTATATCGAATAGTAAAAAATAGCAATAAAAAAAAGTTATCAACAACCTTGCTTTTATTTTTTGCCAGAAAAATAATGGCAAAATGTATGTCCACTCTACTTAGAATAGCATCTCATAAAGCCATCCAAATCACTGTTTTACAATTGTTTATAAATGTGGTTTTGCAAACCATCATGGTTTGTGGTATTGCCAGTGCCGCACTTTACAGAACTGTCGATGCGTGAACAGCCTCTGTGCGGCATTGGCAATGACCGCGTGTTGCGCCCTGTGTTTTGTTTTCCTCCGAGTAGAAATCCTGTCTATGTCGAACGGTGAAATCAGAATCAAATAGTCAATCAACTCTCAATATTCCATTCTTCAATAAGGCAGTTTTCTGTCAGAGTTCAATTCTCGGTCTGCAAACCAAAGGTATTCTTTTTTGTTTAAAGCAGTTTTCGAGTCAGTCCAGTTTTAAATCATTCCAAGTCATTTTCAATCGGCTTTCCAATCCAACTGTCAATCGAAAATTCATTCCGAAAAAAAAAATCGGCTCTCGAAGCGAATTTTTGTCATTCTGTGTTTTCCTTTCTGTCAAGATTATTCATTCCGAAAAATTCCACTCTCCTACTCGATCCAATTCTGATTTAAAATTTCTCGATTCGATCAACACGTTCACAAAATCGTCATCCTCGATTCTATCGAATTATTAAATCCGCTCCAATCCATTCTCAACTTTCCTTAAAGAAGCGTTCTTCTTTCTAACGACAATCTGTTCTATTTCTAAACATTGGGCGCAACG
>NZ_QKZK01000050.1 GCF_003254275.1 Breznakibacter xylanolyticus
TTTAGTGATATTTCAGTGGTGTCACCTGAAATTAAGGCCATATGCAAAGCTGCTGAACAAGAACTGAAAAAAATTACAGGTATTCAATATTTCAGTCTTGACCATGTTTATGATACTGGTACGCTTTCCGAAGATAAAAGTACAGGTAATTTAACATTGGAATTTTCGTATGATGTTGATGAAGAAGATAGCTTTAGCGTGACATATCTATTTAAACAACAAGGCATTAATAGTCCCTTATTTAAGGTAATCAAAGACTAATTTTACAATGAATATCCATTGAGTGTGTATTGATAGTAATATACATATTCTTTCATGTAATATCAACTAACTCTAAATGGGCAATTCCAAAGATGGTTTTTAAACTCTTTTTTCTTGAGATTATTTGTGTCATTAATCTTAATGTAGCGGATAAAATATCCAACCCTAAATTGGCATTGTTATGGAGGGGGTACGAGGATGTTCATAAATGACAATGAGATGGAGCGAAACATAATGCGTCGTCCGGTTGAGGAGCGGCGTTTATTTTACAGTCTTTTGGTGCCATTTAGTATGGTGCTGCTGATGTTTGTGGTGATGCTGGTGAGCGAACTGGAGGGGATGCAGATGATTGAATGGGGCATCCGTCCACGTGTGATTGAGCATTTGTGGGGAGTCGTCACCTCACCGTTTGTTCATGGGAGTTGGTCGCATCTGGGGTCGAATGTTCCGTCGTTTATGGTGTTGATGGTTTCGTTGTTATATTTCTATCGAGAGATTGGTTATCGTGTGTTTTGGTTGATTTATGTATTATCGGGTTTGTTTGTTTGGTTCCTCGGGCGCGATTCGTGGCATGTTGGGATGAGCGGTGTGATATATGGGATGGCGGCATTTCTCTTTTTTAGCGGGATTATGCGAGGGGTCGTGTCGTTGATGGCCATTTCGTTGATGGTGACATTTTTGTATGGGGGTATGGTTTGGGGTGTGTTACCATTGACGGAACGCTTGCCCTATTCGTGGGAGGCACATTTGGGGGGCACGCTGGCGGGGATGGCATTGTCGGTGGTATATCGGGGGAAAGGGCCACAGGCGCCGGTGAAAGTTTGGGATGAAGATGCGGATGATGAGGTTCCGGAGGGGGAGCGGTACTGGGAGGAGGGGAAGAGTGGAGGAGTTTAGGGGGGGCGTGGGACTGGATTGGAAATCCAGCCTTGCAAGATGGGGTGAGTCGATGGCTTTTGTTGTGGGGCAGGGCGGGGATTGTTTTTTTTGTCCACGAATTACACGAATTCTTTGCTGATATGGGTGGATCAGGGGATTTAGGGGATTTGTGGGTGCAGGTGTGATGGTGTTGGGTGGTTTTTTTAACCGCGAATTAGGCGAATTACAAGAATTTTGGTTCTATTCTGATTATTGTGGGTAATCTAAGTATGTATTTACTCAAACCTATATTTCGTGCCCTCGAGCCGGGCGGGCTCTTACTTTTTATTCGGAAAGGGTTTGTTTTCATTTGCCCTCATGATTAAGCGTCGCTGTGCTCCGCTGAATTGGCTACAGCTCCAAAAAGTAAGCAAAAAAGGCCGCCGCTAACGTAAAATGGCTAAAAATCATAGGCCTTCGCTAAAATCTGCGAACTCGCAAGCTCAAACAGCGCATCTTTTTTAACGCTCATGTCTATGATTTTCTTAGCGCCATTTTCATCTGAATATTATTTGTTTTTAATTGGTCAGATGGAACTCGCCAGTAATCATGACCCTGTGTATCGAATCGATAGACAGGGCTCGTTTCCGAAGGCGGCTTAGTTACCTTGTTTGATTTTGTGCTACCATATTTTGTTTACCCACAGTATTCGACATAGAGCCAGAATTTTTTTTGCAAGCGATTCGGTCAAATGACAAGAATGACACGGGGTTTGGGATTTTGCCGTGGGTAAAAGATCGGGAGCAAGCAACCAGTTGGTTAGTTCTTGTTTATCCCTGATGGGGGGAAGACAAAACGCTAAGCGCCATCGTTCGATCTGACTTTCTTGCCTAACTGCAGGAGAATTTTGAAAAACCTCTTCAGTTTTTCACTTTGTAAATTTTTGTGATGCACATAGCGCTTTTTACTGGGTGAGTGCATGATTCAATACATTATCGCATCCAATAATAAGGAAGGGGGATGGTTAATTGAAAAGATTTTAACATCTTTAGGGCACCAAAAAAAGGGTGAACAGGATGAAGTGTGGATTTGAGTCATCAGGATTGAAGACGTTGGGGATGGGGGTGATGCTGGGGGTGACCTCGTGCGTAACCACGTTGCCGATGACGATGTCAGAGGGTCAGGTTCAAGCTGTTCGAATCTGGATGGACATGGGTCACAAACCCTGTCATGTGGAAGCTCCCCGGTTTTATCGCATCGATGAACGATGGTTTCATTTTTTTTCATTTTTGAGGGATTCCGGCAAAGGTGATCATAAATTGGTTCATTCGTCACCTTTAAAGATATTGAGTCTGCATGGAGATGGATATTCGGTTCAGGGAATAGGGTTACCAACCGTCCCGGTTATGGAATTGTCGAATGTTCGGGATTCAGAAAAGCCTAATTATAGGTCCGTTTATGATTGTACGGCACCGATTCGGGCGGGGCCTTTGGGATAGAGGGTGAGTCCACAATGTGTAGTAAAACACAGGATTATGGAGCGTGCGGAGTCGGAAGTCATGCAGAGTAAGAATAAACGCTGAGGCGCTAATCGACGCAGTCGCTTGGCTATGCCAAGAAAGGCGCTGAGTTATTTTGTTATGCCATGCATTTAAATAACAAAGCAGATCACTCATCTTAAAATCATTTTATTCAGTGTAACCAAATAAGTACTGACACTGAGTTGCGGAGAGATAAGATGATAAACCATGAGGAGAAGAAACCTCTGTGCAACAAAACATAGGATGTTATATCGCAGGCGCAAATGTGCTGAAATATTTCTGATGATGGTTTGAAATAGAAGAAGATCCGATTCTGTATTAAAAAAGAGATAGCTCGGAAGAGTTATTGTATTAGTTATTTATAATAATAAGTATATGTCATTGATATCAGGTGTGTTGTCGGCCATCTTCGGCAACAAGTATGAGAAAGATATAAAAGAGATTAAGCCGATCATCGAAAAGATCAAGCAAATATATCCTCAAATAGAGGCATTGGATCATGATGGTTTACGAGCGCGTACGGAGAAACTCAAGCAGAACATTCGGCAGACGATAGTCGCTGACGAGCAGCGGGTGTCAGAGCTCAAGGGACAGGTAGAGAGTGACTCGGTGGCCATCAGCGATCGAGAAAAAATTTATGCCGAGATTGACAAGCTGGAAAAGGAGATGACCGAGAAGCTGGAGGCGGCCTTGAATGACGCACTACCGGAGGCATTTGCCATTGTAAAGGATACCGCGCGTCGTTTATCGGCCAACAAAGAAATAGAGGTGACGGCCACCGAAGCGGATCGGGAATTGGCAGCGAGCAAGGATTTTGTGCGTATTGAGGGCAACAAGGCCATCTATGCCAATTCGTGGATAGCCGGCGGAAGCACTGTGACCTGGAACATGGTTCACTACGATGTTCAGCTCATTGGGGGTACGGTGTTGCATCAAGGTAAGATTTCGGAGATGGCTACCGGTGAAGGTAAGACGTTGGTGGCCACGTTGCCTGTGTTTCTGAACGCATTGGGCGGTCGGGGGGTTCATGTGGTGACGGTGAACGACTACCTCAGTAAGCGAGACTCGGAGTGGATGGGTCCCTTATTTCAGTTTCATGGCCTGACGGTGGATTGTATTGACAAGCATCGGCCCAATTCGGCTGAGCGTCGCCAGGCATATCGTGCCGATATCACCTACGGAACGAATAATGAATTTGGTTTCGATTACCTGCGCGATAACATGGCGGTGTCGCCCGACGATTTGGTACAGCGCAAGCATAACTTTGCTATTGTGGATGAGGTTGACTCGGTGTTGATTGACGATGCGCGAACGCCGTTGATCATTTCGGGTCCGGTTCCCCGCGGAGATGATCAGTTGTTTAATGAGTTGCGTCCCAAGGTGATGAAGCTGGCTGAGGCGCAAAAGAATTTGGTCAACAAGATTTTGTCGGATGCCAAGACCAAGCTCAAGAGCGACGATTCGAAAGTACAGGAAGAGGGAGCCGTTGATTTGTTGCGAGCCTATAAGGGATTGCCTAAAAATAAGGCACTCATTAAGTTTTTGAGTGAGCAGGGAGTGAAAGCTCGCATGCTCAAAACCGAGAACTTTTACATGCAGGACAACAATAAGCAGATGCACATTGTGACCGATCCGCTTTATTTTGTGATTAACGAGCAGCACAACACCATTGAGTTGACCGATAAAGGGATCGACCTGATTACCGATTCGAGTGAAGACCCTCATTTTTTTGTGTTGCCCGATGTGGGCAGCGAGCTGGCTGCGCTGGAGCGGATGCATTTGATGGAAGAGGAGCGAGTTGCCAAGAAGGATCAGATCATGCAAAACTTCTCCATCAAATCGGAGCGCGTTCACACCATCAACCAGTTGCTCAAGGCCTACACCCTTTTTGAGAAAGATGTGGAGTATGTGGTGATTGATAATAAGGTGAAGATTGTGGATGAGCAGACCGGCCGTATCATGGAAGGACGTCGATATTCCGACGGTTTGCATCAGGCCATCGAGGCCAAGGAGAACGTGAAGGTGGAAGCAGCCACGCAGACTTATGCGACCATCACGTTGCAGAATTATTTCCGGATGTACAATAAGCTGGCGGGTATGACCGGAACGGCCGAGACCGAAGCGGGCGAATTGTGGAACATCTACAAGCTGGATGTGGTGGTGATTCCCACAAACCGTCCGATCACTCGTAAAGATCATAATGACTTGGTTTATAAGACGAAGCGCGAAAAATATAATGCAGTCATTGACGAGACGGTGGCCATGGTGAACGCCGGACGCCCGGTATTGGTGGGTACCACGTCGGTGGAGGTGTCGGAGTTGCTGAGCCGGATGTTGAAATTGCGGGGCATACAGCACAATGTTCTTAACGCGAAGTTGCACCAGCGTGAGGCCGATATCGTAGCCGAGGCGGGTCGCAAAGGGGTGGTGACCATTGCCACCAACATGGCCGGTCGAGGAACCGACATAAAGCTCACTGACGAGGTGAAAGCGGCAGGCGGTTTGGCCATCATTGGTACCGAGCGTCACGAGTCGCGTCGGGTGGATCGTCAGTTGCGTGGTCGTGCCGGACGTCAGGGGGATCCGGGATCCTCCAAATTCTTTGTGTCGTTAGAAGACGATTTGATGCGTTTGTTTGGCTCCGATCGTATTGTGAAGCTGATGGATCGCATGGGCTTGAAGGATGGAGAAGAGATACAGCACTCGATGATCACCAAGTCCATTGAGCGGGCACAAAAGAAAGTGGAAGAAAACAACTTTGGCATTCGTAAGCGATTGCTGGAGTATGATGATGTGATGAATTCGCAGCGCGAGGTCATTTATAAGAAACGACGTCATGCATTGTTTGGCGAGCGCATTCAGGTGGACATTAGCAATATGATGTTTGACACCTGCGAAGGGTTGTTGAATGAGCATCACCAGAACGGAGATTATGAAGGATTGACGCTTGACTTGATAAAAGTGTTCAGCAGTGAGGCGCCCTTTGAAGAGCAGACTTTTTTGAAAGGGAAACCCGAGGAGTTGACGCAACAATTGTACAAGAAGGTTTGGGAGACCTATCAGCGCAAATGCGCCAACATTGGCGCTCAGGCCATGCCGGTGATTGCCGACGTGTACGAAAACAAGGGACATCAATACGAGAACATTGTGGTGCCGATTGCCGATGGTCAGCGAGTGTTCCAGATTGTGGTGAACCTGAAGAAGGCCTATGAGAGCAGGGGCGTGGAGTTGATGAGAGCCTTTGAGAAGGTGGTGATTTTGGTGACCATCGATGAGGCGTGGAAAGAGCACTTGCGAGAGTTGGACGATTTGCGTCAGGCGGTACAGAATGCCACTTACGAGCAGAAGGATCCGTTGTTGATTTATAAGTTTGAGTCGTTCAACCTGTTTAAGGGTATGATTGATCGCAATAATAAAGCGGTTGTATCGACTTTGGTAAAGGGTCACATCCCCATTCAGCAGGGGAGTGAGGTGAAGGAGGCACGCCCGTCGCGTCCGGCACCGGAGATGAGTCGATTGAACGTACATAAAGATGAGTTTCCCGGTCAGATGCCGCCTCGTATGCCACAGCCCGGCATGCCAGGTCAGCCGCCCATGCCGCCGCAGCAACAGGCAGTGACACAGCCTATCAAAGTTGATAAGCGAGTGGGACGCAACGACCCATGTCCTTGTGGGAGTGGGAAGAAGTTTAAACAGTGTCACGGGAAGGATTTGTGATGATTAATAGTTTGAATTGCCGTTGGCTAAAGCCAATGGCGATTCAAAAAAAATAAAGAAGGATGAGTAATTTATTCAATGTGATTCATTGGGACGTCAGCCCTGAGATGTTTCATTTGGGCGGTTTGTCGGTTCGCTATTATGGATTGTTGTTTGCTGCCGGATTTTTGGGTGGCTATTACATCTTGGAGCGATTTTTTCGACGCGAGAACATCGCACAGGCGTGGCTTGATAAGCTGTTTATTTATGTGATGGTGGCCACGGTATTAGGAGCACGGCTTGGGCATGTGTTTTTTTACTCGTGGGATTATTATTCACAACATCCCGGGGAGATTTTACAGATATGGAAGGGCGGCTTGGCCAGCCATGGAGGAGCCATCGGGATATTGATCGGGATATGGCTGTTTTCGCGCAACGTGACTAAGAAATCGCCTGTTTGGACGTTGGATCGTTTGGTGGTTCCGGTAGCCTTGGCGGGCGCTCTGATTCGTTTGGGGAACCTGATGAACTCCGAGATCGTGGGGCGCGTGACAGATGTATCGTGGGCGTTTCAGTTTGTGCGAGCCGATGTTGAGAATCCGTTGTTGCCCCGTCACCCATCGCAGATATACGAAGCATTGTGTTACCTGTTGGTGTTTGCATTGCTGATGTATTTGTATTGGCGGACAGATGCACGCAACAAACAGGGGATGCTGTTTGGGGTGTTTCTCATCGGGGTGTTTTCGGCACGTTTTTTCATTGAGTTTTTGAAGGAGAATCAGGAAGCCTTCGAAGCAGACATGGCCGTAAACATGGGGCAGTTGCTCAGTGTGCCGTTTGTGGCGGCCGGGATTTATTTTCTGGTGCGGTCGTTACGGGTGCCGGAAGTTCGGGCGTGAGTGTTGCTTCTGATAGATATGAAACGATTCCTTAGGGGGTCGTTTTTTTTTGTATATGTGAGTGGAGGAGTGGAGGGGTGGAGAGTGGAGGGGTGGAGAGTGGAGGAGTGGCAATAGTTTCTGGTTTTTGGGGTTTAATCCTTTCAGGTTGATAAAAACCTGAAAGGATGGATGGCAAACGATGCGCACCACGGTGTGTTAAATGACGGTTCCCGCCATGCCATGTTTCTGATCTGCGGATGGTGGCAGTCTGTTTTCTGGTTCTTTGGGGTTTAATCCTATCAGGTTGAAGACAACCTGATGGGATGGAGGGTCGAATCATAAAGCCTCAACGGGGCGAAATCGCCAACTGCCTAATTTAATAATACTTGCCCTTTTGGTTAAGTGCTGCGTTCAACCACGCATTCGCCCCTTTGGGGTTTGTTCTTTACCTCTCTTTCTACTATATAACTCTTTTGAGTTATCTGCATTTTTATTTGAACACAGGTTTAATCGTATCTCAAACGCACAACACAACTTCAGAAAACTCTGTGACTTTGTGCCTCTGTGTTCATTGAAAACTCTGGGGCTACGCCCCGGGCTGGATGATAATGCCCCGTTGGGGCTATGCGGCCAAATCTTAATGTCGTCGACTTGCCTGTTATTGTTCATGAGCCTATTTCAATATTTAGTTCACATCAACTACGATCAAATATCGTCAGCAGAGTATTTCAGCAGACCTATAATAAATATCGTACTTTCAAATAAAAAGGCGACAATGAAATAAATCATTGCCGCCATTATGTTACTCGTACATTGTTATCCAATGTCGTTTAGTTCATGTTAATCGAATAAAAGACAAGAAGATTTTTAGATGTCAGACAGACAGAAAAGACTTACGAGATGTTTAGAATAGGTCTATAAATCTTGTTTCATCTCATCATCTGTCTTATCGTCTTACGTCTTCTTCTCTTAATTGAATGGCATTATGTTGTTAATTACTAATGCTTTTAGTTGCTTCTACTATATAACTCTTTTGAGTTATCTGCTTTGTTATTTAAACGCATGGCGAAACAAAATAACTCAGCGTCTTCGCGCCTTTGCGTTTATTCTGACTCAGGTGAGATAATCAACGATTGTTTCCACTTTTATGATTGGATTAAAAGCCGGGCAATTTTGAAGGTGCCACCATATTTTTCTCCCTGGTGTACATTTCAAGTTTTAAACCCTGAATCACAAACTTTGTAACAAAAGTCTGAATTTCAGCCGTGTTGTAACCCGTAAATGGTTTGTATGAAATCACATGATCGGCGCCCTCTTCAATGTAAAGCCAATTGGGAACCTCCATCTGGTGCAGTTGGTTCAGGATGTATTCGGGGCCAAATATCGAAAGCTTATTCACATTACGCTTAGATAAAGGGACCGTCATGTCGCCTGAGCCATGGAAAAACATCATCGGACAAGGTTTCGTGTTCCACTTCAAGTCAGTCTCCTCCGAAATGATGGCACCCGCATAAGCAATATATCCTGCCGGCATGAAAGCCGCAGGGAGTTTCTTTGAGTATTTTCCCTGATTGCAAATGTCATAAATTGCATGAAGTGTGGTTACGCCACCAGCACTAGACCCCGATAACATTACCTTTTTTGTATCAACAGCCCACTCATTGGCGTGATCCAGTACAAAGGCAATGGCATCGGTCAAATCCTGTAATGCCACATCAATGGCATAGCTCATGGTGTCGGGCATGTTTCCAATCACGTTGGAATAGCCATAACGGGTCAGGGCTTTGCGATAATCGATGGAGATCACCTGTACACCGATATCGGTCAAATACCTGAAGTCGCCCCCCCGATCACCAAAAGCCCAGCCTCCGCCAAACATGTAAATCATGGTGGGTCGGTTTTTGGGTGCAGCAACAGCAGGGTCGTAGATGCGATCGAGGCAAAGGGTGTCTTTGCCTTTGATGGCAAACCGATGGGTTTCTTTTACAATTTGTGAAAATGCTGATGATCCAGACATCAACACAACAAGTAACATGAAGATTTTTAGTTTCATTTTTTTAAAATTTATAGTTAATTATCGGACGTATTTGGTAATGGACTTCAACCAGATGTCAAAAAGTTGTTTTAACGTGTTTGTTGTTATTTTGCGAACGCATGTTTGAGTGATAAACCACGAATCAGAAATATTGAAGACGCGATAACAATGGGTTTATCAATCGTTTGTTGGTTTGAATTGTAAGCCTTTGTTGACTTTTTTAAAAAGCTTTGTTTACCTTCTCCATCCACTCGGTATTGCTGATTTCGAAGGGAAGTTCAACCTTCATGTCAACCGATGAAGCCCCTATTTGAGCCTTGTATTTTCCGGCATCGGTAATCCATGCTTGTTCCAGCGTGTTAAATGATGCAAGGTCGGCTTTTGTGTACTTAAGGGTGATGGTTTCACTCTCTCCCGGTTTCAGTACTGCTGTTTTTGCAAAGGCTTTAAGTTCCTTTACCGGTTTATCAGCGTATTTGCTTTCGGGCGCAGCAACGTAAAGTTGTACAACTTCCTTACCGGGATATTTCCCCGTGTTTTTAATGGTGACAGTTGCCGAATACCCGCCGTTGTTTTCGATCAGGGTTGCATTGCTGTATTCAAATGAAGTGTATGAGAGGCCATATCCGAATGGATACGAAACAGGGATGTTGAATTTTTCGAAATAGCGATATCCCACATAAATTCCTTCGGCATAAACAGTGTAGTCAATGTTTCTTTTTTCATTCTTTACCATTCCTGTTGAAGTGATCATGCTCATATCAAATTGATTATCACTTATTACTTTCGGGAAATTCTCTGATGACCAGGCATCAGCGTATGTCATTGGATATGTATCGGTGAGTTTCCCTGATGGATTTGTCTTTCCATAAAGGGCATCGGCAACCGCATTCCCAGCTTCTTGCCCTGCTTGTCCGGCTAAAAGAATTGCATCTGGCTTTGATTTCCAGCTTGCTGTTTCGATCACACCGCCAATATTCAAAATCACAATCACCTTCTTTCCCTTTTTCTGGAAGGCGTCACAAACCACGTTAATAAGTTTCTGTTCGTTTTCTGAGAGGTTAAAATCACTGTCAACCTTACGATCGAAGAATTCACCTGAGCTTCGGCCTATGGTAATCAGAGCAATGTCATTCACTTTTACTGCATGATCGAGCAGCTCTGTCGAAGGCACAATTTCTTCGATGGGTTTTTTGGGCATGAATTGGGCAAACGGGCTTTCGTCTTTGGGCAATTTTGCCAATTCTTCAAGCCTGTAATTGGCATAAGTGGATGAAATGGTTTTGTCAATGCGATAACCTGCATTTTTTAATCCGTCGGTTAACGAAATGGTGTATGCCTTGTTAACATCGCCCGAACCTGTTCCACCTGCAATAAAATCATAGGATGTGATTCCAAAAGCTGCAATGTTTTTGGTTTTAACGGTTAATGGTAGGGTCGCATTGTCATTTTTGAGCAGTACCATTCCTTCGGCTGCCGATTTTCGGGCAACATCGGCATGAGCCTTCAAATCGGGTTTGTTGGAGTATGAATATTTATTAAAACGAGGTGATCGAACCACCAATTCCAAAATCCTGGCGATACTAATATTGGCATCTGCCATCGATAATTGGCCATTTTTCAATGCCGTCACAAGCTCCTCGTATTGATATGCTTGCCCTGGTTGTAATAAATCGTTGCCTGCTTCAATTTGTGCAACGGTGTGTTTGCCTCCAAGCCAGTCGGACATCACGACTCCTTTAAAACCCCATTCCTGACGCAGTATGTCCGTTAATAATGTTTTGTTTTCAGATGTGTAAATTCCATTGATGTAGTTATATGAACTCATCACGGTCCACGGTTGAGCTTCTTTGACGGCGATTTCAAAACCTTTCAGGTATATTTCACGCATGGCTCTGGGTGCAACTCTGGCATCATTGTTCATTCGATTGGTTTCCTGGTTGTTGGCTGCAAAATGTTTGATGGATGTGCCAACGCCATTCGATTGGATTCCCTTCACCATTGCTGCGGCAATCTTCCCCGTTACAACCGGATCTTCGGAGTAATACTCAAAGTTTCTGCCACACAGAGGGTTTCGATGAATGTTCATTGCTGGAGCAAGAAGCACATCCACACCATATTCAAGCACTTCGTTTCCCATGGCTTTTCCCGTGTTTTCTACAAGTTCAGTATTCCAGGTCGATGCAAGCAATGAACCCACAGGAAATCCGGTGCAGTAATAAGTATTAGGATCATGATCTCTTAATGGAGCAATGCGCAACCCGGCAGGGCCGTCAGCAAGGACAATGCTTGGGATTCCCAAACGTGGAATCGGATATGTTGTTCCTGCTGATCCCGGAACCAATATTTGTGTTTGGCCAACGGCTGAACTGTTGCTATTCATTCCCGCCATTCCTGTTCCAATGAGCAAGTGTGCCTTCTCTTCAATTGTCATTGCATTGATAACGCTCTCCATTGGATGTTTACCCAGCTGAGGTGTTTCTTGTGCAAACATCAACTGAGCAGTCAGCAGACCAATCAAGCAAGAAATTGTCCCTGGTTTTAAGATTTTAGTTCTCATAACGCATTTGTTTTGAGTTAATACTGATTTGAGATATGATCTGATCTGTCATTCTCATGAATTTGATAATGTCAAAATTATGGAAGTGAAAACAGACATGCATTGATCTATATCAGAAAACCAAGTTTATCCAAATAAAGACATTGTATTAATGATACCTTTGTTTATTGTCTGGTTAATCTGATCATCGATATGAATGAATTTGAACTGATCGCTCGGAAAATCACAAGTAAGTATGTGTGCCTGAATGACGCTGAAATAAGTGCTTATGCTTTGTTATTGAAGAAAATTGAACTGAAGAAAGGTGAGATATTAGTTCATCAGGGTGAAATTGCAAAGGGGAGTTATTGGGTGGAGTCCGGATTGTTGAGGCAGTACTATTATAAAGCCGGGCGTGATGTAACCGAACACTTTGCCAGCGAGGACAATGGCATGATGTGTATCCGAAGTCTGTTTAACAACGAACCTTCAGAACTTAGTATTGAGGCGCTTGAAAAAAGCACCGTTTATCTGACTCCTTACAAACAACTTATCAGCTTGTCGGAACAATATGCCGGTATAAATTTATATATCCGAAAAATGTTGGAGTTTGTTTTAATTGTATCACAAATTAAAGCCGATTCATGGCGATTCGAGACAGCCCGAGAGAGATACAATCGATTTGTCAGGGAGTTTCCTGAAGTAGCAAAGCGAGCATCCATTAATCATATCGCATCGTACCTTTTAATGACGCCGGAATCATTAAGTCGGGTGAGATCAGGTACTTTATAACCATCGATCAATTATCGCTGGCTCGGATTTGTAGTCATTGATACATTAACAGTTACAGCATCAGTTATCTGTGTTGTAAATATTCAAGCGCGCCACTTTACGATCGAAACATTCAAATTTAACGTGAATTCAATCAAAGTATCTGGTTGTTAGGATATAATGATTTCAATCATTCATTGACGGTTTCTTAGGGAAGAAAACGGGAGCAATTTTTGAGTTTAAAGTGCAGGAAATGAATCGTCGGGATTTTAAAACAGGCCAATACAGCAAAGTCGCTTTTTAAGGTATTAATCATGAAGTGGATGAAAACAAAAATCATTGGGATGCTCATTGCTTTAATGTTTTGTTGCGGATGTGTGTCTGAAGCAAAATATGATTTGACTCCAGAGGAAAACGCCTGGCTTCAACAACATCCCACCATCAAAATCGGGGTCAGTACGGATTGGTCGCCCTATGAATTCATTGATTCAACACAACGCTATACCGGAATCATTGGTGATTTTTTTAAAGAGAACTGTCAATTGTTGGGGATAAAATTTCAGATCGATACCCTCTCAACATCCTGGGATACAACCTTAACGTTGATAGCGCAAAAACAGATCGATGTTTTGCCGGGCGTGGTTTATTTGCCCGAACGTGACCGATATTTATTGTTTACGCAAAGTTATTTGGAGGCCACTTTTGTGATTGTGACCGTTGGTGATCGGCATGGGTCAGAACGAGTGACAACTCTTAACGGGAAGACGGTTGCTTGTCAGCAGGGGTGGGCAACAGGGAATTATGTGCAGGAACTTTTCCCCCAAGCTCGGTTAACACAAAAAATGAATGTTGATGAGATTGTGGCTGATTTATTGATTGGAAAGGCAGATGTGGCTGTAATTGACATCAATACATTCAAATATCTGCGAGAGCAACGACACATGGAACTGCTAAGCATCTGTTCCGACATTACCTTTCAAATCAAGGTTGCAACAGGGATTCGCAACGACTGGCCCGAACTGGTGTCGATACTCAATAAAGTGTATCGTCAAAACAGCCAAACAATGCTGAATGAGATCAAAGGTCGGTGGATGCCGGATATCAGTTATCAACATGAGCGCTACCGAAAAAAGATGTTCATTGCCGGATGCATCGTCATGGTGCTGATCATTGCTTCACTGATCGTGATTTTCAGGCTCAGCATTGTCAATTCCATCAAATCAAAGCTCATCGCCAGGCAGCGGGATGAAAGCATTTCGCAGGGCAATAAATACATGTTGCTCGAAAACATCTTTGCCTCGTCGTTTAAAACATCCATTCATGCAGAACTCATATTAAAGAATGGCCATATCATTGCGTTCAATCAAAAAGCGTTAGAAACATTCGGGGTGTCGGAAACGGAGATATTGGGCAAACAAATGCTCGACTTTTCACCCGAATACCAACCCGACGGGGCAAAATCGACAGACCAATTCGAACGGTTGTGGGGGAACATTGCTGAAAATGAACAATTGACCTTTGACTGGATGTGCATGACATACAGCCAGTCCGCTACATTTTCGGCAGAGGTGCATTTAACCCGGTTTGTTTATGATGGAAAAACATACAATACCATTGTGATAAAAGATGTGACGCAGGAACGAGAAGTGCAGAGAGAATTGATGGGTTATCGCCAGCATCTCGAAAAAATGGTGGCTGACAAAACCAATGAGCTCGAGAATGCCAACAAACATCTTCAATCATTAAATACCGAATTGGATACCGCCAATGAAGAGCTGGCCACATCCAATGCCGAATTGTTGCAGATAAAAGAACGACTGGAGCAAGCCAATGAAGCCCTGTCGCTTGAGGTTGACAAGCATTTCTGAGTAGTTACCCTATTTTGGAAGCCGATAAAGAGGAAGAGCTACTACTGAAGCTTTGACCAATGAACTTATAGGATCGTATAAAAAACATCTCCTGGACTATACCGCAGGATTAGAATCTGATAAAGAGGAATAAATATTGTTAGATAGCGCCAATCATTATTTTCAGAAGTATTAAACGTTGCATTATAAAATTATGGAACTCTCCAATCATGACAATTTTAAAGGAGCCTAAAACAAATGTCCGGCGAAGACCGTCAAGTATTTCAGTCAGGGAGTCAGGTGCACAAAACACTGGGGGAAGTGAATGAAAGCATTGTTTAAACGCAGAATGAAGTGGCCGACATGCATATAACAGATCGGTTGTCTTTATTTGAGCCATCATCATTATCGGGGCTTTAGCAAGTGTTATGATTGCCAATTATAATCTCCAAAAAAATATTAACAGGCATTAATGATATGGAAAAAGCTGTCGGCCAAATTGCAGTAGGTGATTTGAATTTTGATTTAGAGGTGAATCGTAAGGATGAAGAGGGTCAATTGGCTACTGCGTTTTTGTAAATCAAAGATGCCCTCAACGAATTAATCACGAATACAAATTTTGCTGTTCATGGTCGGTTAGGTGCGAGGGCAGATGCCTTCAAACACAAAGGCGATTTCCGGAAAGTAGTTGAAGGCTTTAACAGCATTCTTGATTCAGTCAATGGGCCGTTGAATGTGTCGCTGGATATGTTGAACGGATTTCAAAAGGTGATATGCCTTCGATCATAACCGATCATTGCAATGGTGATTTTAACGCAATTAAATCGAATTTAAACAACCTGATCACCGCCATCAACACGATTATCGAAAAAGCCAGACTTGTCGCCAATGGTGATTTAACGGTAACACTCACCAAGCGTTCGGAGAATGATGACTTAATGGAAGCGTTGAATGACATGGTGGCACAACTCAACACAATTGTGTTGCAAATTATGGAGACGGCTCAAAATGTCTCTACCGGAAGTGGTTAGTTGAGCAACACAGCCCTTCAAATCGCACAGGGAGCCAGTGAACAAGCCTCATCTGCCGAAGAAGTGTCATCGTCGGTGGAGGAGATGCAGTCGACCATTCAGCAAAACTCTGAAAATGCCATCCAAACCGAGCGGACGGCCAACACGGCAGCCAAAGGGATTATTGATGTGAGTGATGCTGCGCAACAAAGTTTAAATGCGATCCGCCTGATTGCTGATAAAATCAAAATTATCAACGCCATAGCCGAGAAAACCGACATTTTGGCCATCAATGCAGCCATTGAGGCGGCGCGGGCAGGTGAGCACGGCAAAGGTTTTGCGGTGGTTGCCTCAGAAGTGAGAAAATTGGCTGAGACAAGCCAAAATGCAGCGATCGAGATTAATGAGTTGTCGACAACCAGTTTAAAGCAGACTGAAGGAGGGGGACGATTGATGGTGAATATCATCCCGGATATTCAAAAAACAGCCTCGTTGGTACAAGAAATTGCCGTGACAAGTGGCGAACAACGTGTGGGCGCTCTTCAAATTACTCAGGCAATTGAGCAGTTGTCGCAAGTGACCCAGCAAAACTCGGCCGCAGCCGAGGAGATGAGTGCCACCTCAGAGGAATTGGCCAGTCAGGCCGAATCGTTGCACAAAGCCATTGCTTTTTTCAAAACGACCAACAATAAGAACACGAATGTACCGCAGGCGCAGCGCAAAACCTTTATAAATAATGACGTGAAACCTAAAAAAGAAACTGTCAAGATCAAAATTGATGCCGATGACAGTGGAAAGGATTACGAAATGTATTGATATGCAGTGATATTTGCATTAAAGGGGGCTTAAATGATTAGGCTCCCTTTTTTTATGTGTGATGGAGTTTTCAATGAACACAGAGGCACAAAGTCACAGATTTTTATGAAGTTGTGTTGTGCTTTTGAGATACGATTAAACCTGTGTTCAAATAAAAATGCAGATAACTCAAAAGAGTTATATAGTAGTGCATCGGAGAAAAATAATTCGCTGTTTTAAGAGGGATTATTGACTGTGTTTTGTTGATTTCTGATGGGGCAAGGACAATATTTAGTAAGGGAAGCTGTTTAAAGTTGTGAATGAATGGATTGTTGAGCAAGGAATGTTGATGAAACGCTTGATTTTGATTGATAATTATTCTTGTTTAAAATTAATTTGGTATGTTTGTTTTTGTATAGATGAAATATTTAATTCATTATTGTTGTTGAATAAAGAGAAAGAAGTCAGATAACCTGAAAAAGATTGACCCATGAATCATTTTAAACCCTTGAATCGTTATCGAAAGCTGGATGCATGCGAGATGTATCTAGAGCTGTTGTTTATTTTTTCGTTGTTTTGTGCGCTCACATATTTTGTGCCGTTGTTTATCGCCTTGCGAACGAGTGCGAGTAGTTATTTTAGTTTTCTGTTAGATTTTTTGGATACGAACAAGATGGCGCATTATTACCCATATATTGGAGGTGTTGCGATGCTTGTGACGGTGGTGTATGCGTGGATTCAAGGGCGTGACCGGCGTGTGGTCGAGATTGTGAATGGCGAGGATGAGATGGAGATTCGTTCATTGAATCGTTTTACGGGGCGTGTGCACGAGCGACGTGTGTTAAAGATGGGTTTGCGAGCCAAGCGGAGCCGTATTGGGTCGTTTGTGAGTGCTGAGATCAAAATTTATGATGGCAAGCGTTATGTGGCATCGTTTTGTCCGTTTGCCAGTCCCTGGAATCGTCAGAAGGATCGGGTGACCATTATGCGGATGAATGAGTTGTTGGAGCCGTATTTGGGGGAGATGAGGGGGTGAGAGAGGAAGAGTGGAGGAGTTGAGAGTGGAGGAGTGGAGAGTGGAGGAGTTGGGGAGTGGAGGAGTTGAGAGTGGGAGATTGTTGATTTGACACAACGGGGGGGGCATTGGAGGTGTTTGTCAGTGATTTTTTTTGTTAATCGAGTGTTTTTTTGAAGTTGAGGATTGTTTCATGAATGCGTCGTCGCGACAATATTTAGAAGAGATATGCCGTTCGGGTGAGGAGGTTTATGATGCCGAGAAACATGTGGGATGGCAACCAGAGCGGATGTTGTTTGATGATGGAACGCCGGTTGATCAAATGATGATGCGCCTGGAGCTGTCGGATGGTCGTGTGGTTTATGTGTGCACCGACGATGATGGCGTTTATTATCTTCCACCATTGCCGGTGACTGTAACGAAGGGGACAATGGTAACCACCGACATGCATCCATCATCTATGACGCAACAGGAGGAGTCGTCATTGCAGGATTCGGGCGGTATTGGCTATCATTTGTTTACGTTTTTGATTATTGGGGCGATGTTGTTTGTTTTTTTTGGTTTAAATCCGATGATTCAATATTGCCGTCGCGTGAATGATCCGCTGGATCCCTTTTACCACAAGAATGATGAATATGTTGATGCTTATAATAAATCGCTGGTTGAGGTTAAAAAGTATCAAACGGCGATGAAGGATCGGGTGAAGGGGGTATGGGTTTATACCAATGACACGAGCTCCTTGACGATACGCATGGCTGCAAATTTCAGGCTTGGGACAATGGATGCAATGATGCTTCCCCCTGCTGTTGAGTTGTCGCAGCAAGCCGATGCGATTGAGGCGTATTTGGGAGATATTCGTCGGGAAGGATTTTTCGTGAGCCTGAAGACTGGGAGTGGCAATTATCATCAAATGCAGCTGAGCGAAGAGTATGCTCGTGATGAAAAGGGAGCGCAATACCGGTTGAGTTATTTTCGACACTTGTCGGAACAAGAGATAAACGCGATGCGGAAGGCTAATGAAAAGCAAAGTAAGTCCGAGCGAGCCATGGCGTTGCTTGATGCACAACGGCGGGGTGATCCTCATCCCGATTCGGTGAGGACAGCATCGCGTTCGGTGTTTGTGTATGAAAAGGAATTGGAAGCAGGATCGTTGGCCGAAGGTGAGTGGCTTCGGAGTTTGTTTATGCCAAAGTTGGATTTAAGGGATTCCGGTATGTTGTTTTATTTTTCGCCATATCGCCAGGGGCTGACACGTGAGGCGTTTGAGTTAAAAGTGAAGGATTTTCAGAAGATGTTTTTGACGGGGCAGGAGAAGCATTATTCGAGGGCGAGGATTCAATTTTTGCCGTTTGAAGGAGGGGATGATGTGTATGTGGTGGATTGATGGTAAGTGGTTTTTTTAACTGCGAATTGTGCGAATTGTTTGCTGGTGGAAGGTGAGTGTGTGGTGGGCTTTCCTTCGGAAAGTGTTTTTTTAACCGCGAATTGTGCGAATTAAGCGAATTATTGCTGGCGGAAGGTGGGGGTGTGGTGGGCTTTCCTTCGGAAAGTGTTGTTTTGACTGCGAATTGTGCGAATTAAGCGAATTGTTTGCTGGTGGAAAGTGAGTGTGTGGTGGGCTTTCCTTCGGAAAGTGTTTTTTTTAACCGCGAATTGTGCGAATTGTGCGAATTGTGCGAATTATTGCTGGTGGAAAGTGAGTGTGTGGTGGGCTTTCCTTCGGAAAGTGTTTTTTTAACCGCGAATTGTGCGAATTAAGCGAATT
>NZ_QKZK01000051.1 GCF_003254275.1 Breznakibacter xylanolyticus
TGTAATACATTGAATAGTTTTTTTAAATATGTCTCATTCGGGGTAGTCATACTACACTATTTGGAACAAATATAAAAAATGGAATTCGATTTTACGACAACTATTTTTTAGAAATATCACAATTAGGGTAGTTTAGCTACCTTTATGGGATGTAAAATAAAAAAACCTCACAAGAGGCTTTTAACTTTTGGGATTTATTAAATCGTTAAAATCATCATAAAAGGCTAATGGATACTTATCTTTTGGTAAGAGTTTCTTATGCATCATAAATTCAGAGATATTCAGAGTCGTTTCCTTAAATTCAGCATTTAGTTCATTTAAAATTTCTTGCCAATTATAATCACCATAGGTGAGATATTGAGTTTCTCCTTGGTCATCAAGGTGAACAACCTTGTCTCCTCCTATGGTTGCAAATAAATTCAATATTTGTTTACGGTAATAGTTTACGGCATCGAAACCAACTGACCAAATATCACTCTGTTCCATAAAAGCCTTACAGAAACTCCACCAGCGCGAATCAAAAGAATGCAGACAATTGCGAAATGTATCGTTGTAAATAGTGCCATAATCAATATCATTTTCAACATCTCGCAATTCAAAACTTACACCTTTTATTGCAGATTCAAATTCTAATTTTAGTGAATCACTTTCGGCAAAACATGGCAGTTTTATGTAACTATCACCATGCTTGTTAATAATTTGATGAATCTGATAGTACTCATCACTTAACCAAATGGTTTGGTTTGAAGAAGGGGCAAACGGTATTTTACCTAAAACTACATTCTCATAGGATGGTTCAATTTCATTGCCATTAATATCAAACCAGTATTGATGGTAATACCCGTATTCGACATTTGACTTAAAGCGTTTCGATAAATCATTTGCCAATGCTTCAATATTTGAAATATTGAGTTTATGATTTCCTATGGTACTAACATCGTGACCCATCTAATTTTTTATTCAAGTGTCGTTCCATCAGAAAATAGAATCTTTTCCGGTTTCCAAACCAACTTTATTTGTTTGAGATTCTTTGATTTAAGCAACTGGTCTTCATCCTTAAACTGATTGTAATCAGTTGTTGCGCTGAAGTTTTTGACAGAGTTTGCTTTTACACCATCATCATAAGTCAGATTCAAGGACTTAATTTCCTTATCAAATAAATCAGTGAACACAATTTGTCCGGTAAAGGCCGTTATTTCCTTATTTGTTTTGTTTTCAAATGCAAATTTGTAGGTAATATACTCCTGATATTCGTATTCGGTATAACCTTTATCGAAGATGGAAACGATAATTGCCTCTTTTAATCTCGCAATTCGTGCATCTTCCTCTTTCTTTGCTTTTTCGGCCAATTCTTTTTGAATACGTTCTTCCTCTTCCTGCTGTTGTTTTAATACTTTTGCTTGTTGCAAAATTTCATTATAGCTTTTCCCGTCAATGCTTTCATTGAGTAGTTTAGCTCGGACAAAATACATTGCAAGCAGATTTATTTCTGTACTATCAAGAGAATTGGCATCTCTAATTGCTTTTAAATCACTCTCAAGTGTGGCATCACTGTATTTGTTATCCATAGGTGATGAACAGGAAGTGAAGATTGCAATGACTAACAGGTAGATTAATTTCTTCATCATTCAATGTTTTTTAGTTTATGACAAAGAAATCACCACACATTGACAACTAGCGTCAATGATTCAATTAAAAACTACATTCTTTCAATTTGGAGTTCAAGTAATCTTTAAATGCCTGTGGGTAAATTACTTTAATTTCATCAGAGAGACCTAAAACAAACCTGCCAACACCCAAGAAATTACCAACTTCTGTGGTAAGCAGGTAAGTATTGTCATCCACTTGTTTGATGTATTTCTCGCTTAAAGGGAACTCTTCCATCAATAGATTACAGGCGAGCATTGAAAGTTTTAGTTGTATGGCAATAGGTTCAAAACTTTGCATCCTGAAAATATCGGTAATGCCTTTATGGTGGTTTGGCTTGAATTGCCAGCACTCATCCATGATAACCACCTCTTTAATCCGTGCTGTTTTGAATATCTTATTGCTTTGGTCTTCGGTATCGTAGCACCATACACCCAAATAATTGATGGTAAAATCAATGGGTTCAACTTTCCGGTCTCTGATGTCTTTTCCGTGACCTGATTTGTATTCTTTTAAGATTACCTGCTTTTGCTGTTTGATAGCCTGAATGAGGTTATATATGTTTTCGGTTTCTTCCTTTTTGGTAATGGCATAAATTACACGGTCGAAATCGTAAAGGCTATAAAGCTTTTTTACCAGTTTTTCTTTTTGCTCCGAACCATCTTCAATGGCATGAATGGCCTTGCTCAAAATAAAAGCTTCTTCTTCGGTAAAATGAAGCAATTGGCTAATATCCTGAGAGGTGGATTCCTCTTTATTTATCTTGAAATATCCGTTGTTGTTTTCAATTACAAAACCTACCTGCTTAAACGTGTCGAAATAGCGATACACTGTTCGTTGTGAAACAACAAAACGCTCGGATATTTCTTGTATTGTTCTACCATACTTGCAATCAAGCATCAACAGCACTTCCAACATTTTCTGAAACTTCGCTTGTTCTGCCATGTCTAGCCTCTATTCTTCTTAAAATTCTCTGCTTGCGTAAAAATATCATGGTACACTTCGTCACGCTCCACTGGAGGATAACCATGTTCATCGAGAAGGATGATTAACCCTACTTTCAATGCCGATTTAATATCGTCACGTTTGTTCCAATCCGGGAAACGTGCTTGTTCATCTACCAGTTCTTTAACGGCTCTGGCCAATTCTATCATTTTATCTTCGGGATAGGAGAAGTCATATTTGACACATAATTGACGCAGGATGTCAAAAAATGCTTTTTCCTCGAAGTTGATACCGAACTCATCTCCAGCAAAGAACTCTTTATGGACTTCCCAAATAAGGTTGGTCAATTGTTCGGCCATTTCTTCATAAACCTCGCTCCGTAAAACATCGTTTTCGTCTCGTTGATTGTAGCGTTCTACCAAGACCTGCATCTTATGTGAAAAGTCAACGCCTCGAACCATGTTCACTTTTTTCATCTCGCCAATGGCTTTGGCTAAAAGCTTTTGAAGCAGTTTAATTTTGGTATTTGGGAGCTTTATTTTATTGATTTTATCGAGGTAGTCTTCATCAAAAATATCCTGATGACTTTCCTTTTCTTCACCCATTTTAAAGATTTCTTCCACACCATCGCTTGCCAGAGCATCTTTTATCATTTCACGCACACGGGCATTCATTTGTGCTGTATCGGGTGCATCCCCCTTGGTGAGTTTGAAAACAATGGAGCGGATGGCCAAATAATAATGTGTATAATCCCGCTCATTTTGTGTAAGCTTTTCACTTCCTGCACAAATATCGTAAGCTGCTTTAAGGCGTTTTACCAAACCCATAAACCGGGCTTCTTTATCTTTGGTTTGCATTACAAATTCAGCCCCTTCATTCAAGGCATTCAACTGTTGCAGCGGAGTACCGTTAAAGTATTTGGAGTTATCGAACTTGTGAAACAATTTTGCCAATAAGTCTAAGTGATTCCGAACTATAATCAGCGATTCTCCAATATCCTCAAAGTTATCTTCATCGCCCTTGTTGTATTTGGCAAGGGCTAGGTTCATTTGCTTTTTGATACCTATGTAATCGACTACCAGACCTTTGTTTTTACCTTCAAATTTCCGGTTTACACGAGAAATCGTCTGGATTAGGTTGTGCTGTTGAATCGGTTTATCAATGTAAATGGTATCAAGGAATGGCACATCAAAGCCTGTGAGCCACATATCGACCACAATGGCAATTTTAAAGTTCGATTTGGCATTTTTAAACTGGCGGTCAAGTTCTTTGCGGTATTCTTTTGTGCCTAAAAGGTTGTAGAGGGTTTCGTCATCATCTTTGCCTCGGGTCATAATCATTTTTATGCGCTCCATCGGCTTGATTTCCTTTTGGTCTTTATCCGAAAGTTCAACACCTTCTTCTGCCACCTGAACCTCATTCCATTCAGGACGCAAGGCAATGACGTTTTTATAAAACCCATAAGCAATTTCACGACTACTGCATACAAACAAAGCTTTTCCTTTGATGGATGCACCTTCGGAAATACGATTTTCGTAGTGCTGAACGAAATCCTCGGCCAAAGCTTTTAACCGTTTCGGGTCACCAATGATGGCATTCATACTGGCAACGGCCTTCTTGCTCTCTTCAATTTGATATTCGTTTGCACCCAACTCGGCTGCTTCTTCGTAATACCTTTCAATTTTTTCGAGTTCGCTGTTGTTCAGGGCAACTTTGGCAGCACGGCCTTCATACACAATGCGAACGGTAATTTCATCTTTTACCGATTCGGTCATGGTATAAGCATCCACCACCTTACCAAACACGTCGAGCGTGGCATCAATGGGTGTCCCGGTAAAACCGACATAGGTGGCATTGGGTAATGAATCGTGAAGATACTTGGCAAAACCAAAGGTTTTGGTAACACCGTTTTCAGTAACCCTAATTTTTTGGTCGAGGTTCACCTGACTGCGATGCGCTTCGTCCGAAATACAAATCACATTGGTGCGGTCGGTGAGCAGTTGTGTGTCTTCGGTAAATTTATGAATGGTGGTTAAAAATACACCTCCACTCTGGCGGCCTTGCACCAGTTCACGCAAATGCGCACGGCTTTCCACACTTATGATGTTATTATCGCCAACGTATTTTTTTGCTTCTCCAAAAGTGTCCGAGAGTTGGTCGTCCAAGTCGGTTCGGTCGGTAATCAGCACAATGGTGGGACTTTCAAAATGTTTGCTTTTCATGAGCAAACGGGTCAGATACAACATGGTGTAGCTTTTTCCACAACCTGTTGCACCAAAATAAGTTCCTCCCTTGCCATCACCTAGGGGGCGTTGAGCCAGTTTAATGTTGTCATATAAACGATTGGCTGCGTAATATTGGGGATAGCGGCAAACAATTTTCACATCTTTTTTCGATGTGTCAGGCATGAAAATAAAGTTTCGGATAATGTCTCTTAAACGGTTTTTATTCAACATGCCTTGTACCAAGGTGTACATGCTGTCGATGCCATCCACATCTTTGGCCAACCCGGCAATTCTGCGCCAAGCATAATAAAACTCGTAAGGTGCAAAAAAAGAACCGGCTTTGTTATTTACCCCATCGCTTATGACACAGAAAGCATTGTATTTAAACAGTTCGGGAATATCCCTGCGGTAGCGTTTGGTTAATTGCTCAAAGGCGTTAAAAACAGTAGCTTCTTCACGAATGGCCGATTTAAACTCAAATACCACCAAAGGCATACCATTGATGTAAATTATGCCATCGGGAATACGCTTTTGTGTTCCGGTAATCTCCAGTTGGTTGACAAACTTATAGATGTTGTAATCCTTGGGGTATTTCTCCTGTGGGTCGGCAACTATGCTATCCAGATTTTCACTTGCCAATTGGGCTTCCAAACCATTGTAATCAACCAGTTCAATATGAATGTCTTTTTTACTGCGGTCTTCACGTTTTAAAATAAACCCATCGCTCAACCAGCTCATCACGGTTTTATTGGTGTCGTAAAGGTCGCTGGCCGGAAGTGTTTTTAATTGAAGAAGAATAGATTTTGCTTCGTTTTGGGTGAGCTGCTGGTTTTGATACTTAGATAAAAGGAATTCAATAAAATCATCCTCAATAATCACATCATCTTCGGCACGTGCAATGGTGATACCCAACTGGTGAGAATATCCTTCATTTTCCAGCAACTCAATATAGGCGCGTTCCAATTTTTCTTCGGTAAATTTCATTAAATATTGATTAGAATTAACCATTTGCCTCTTGTACTACCATCTCTTTTAATAACACCTTTTTCTTTCAATGCTTTTATATGGTCACCAACTGCAGATTCATTTATAGAAAGTTTTTCTGCAATACCTTTATAAGTAACATCATTATTCTCTTTAATAAGCTTAAGAACATCTTTTTGCCTTTCCGTTAAAGAAGCTATTGCACCACCCATTACACCACCTATTACACCACCTATTACACCACCTATTACACCACCCATTACACCACCTATTGCACCATTATCTTGACGACCATCTTGACCACTATCAACCATTGACTTAAATAATGTCACCATAATACCTCCATCTTTTTCCAACATCTCAGGTTCAGGCAACATAGCATCTTTACAGGCTTCCATGATTTTAAGCGTACCACGCCCCCAGGAATCAATATATCCGGCTTTAAAACAGGCATCTGCTATTTTGGGATTTCGTGGTCGGGAGCTGTGTTCACGTTTCAGGCTCTCCACATCAATACCCATTGGCAATAACCCTTCGTTCCATATTGATAGCTTACCATCGTACACCCTGATTTGAACCGATGCACCCATATAACTGCGGTGCACCAAGGCATTGAGTAACATTTCACGTAGTGCACTAACCGGGTATTCACCTTTCTCGATACGTTGTAAGCCCTCGAACTCAACAGGTCTGACCAGAAACTTGTGATTCAATTGCAAAGCCACCTCGTTGAGCAGGTAAACCAAATTGCCCTCAATAACCTCCTGAAACCGTAAATCGGTTGAATCTTTGCCGAAACGGCCAATTTTTACCTGAATATTGGGATAAAAGCGATTGGGGTCTTTGCCGAAAAGAATAATGGCTGCCCGTTTTAACTTGTTGCGCTCGGTTAACCTCAATTTATCGAGTATCTGAAAAGTAGATAACCCGTTTGTTTCAGGCATACGGCCTTTTTCACGTCCGGCTTGAATAAATGCCTGCAAACTTTTTTCATCAATATCATCCAATGTGGCGGTTTCTTCCACCACATCATCCCACGTTTTTCCGGCTTTTTTGAGCAAAAACTCATTCAGCTCTACGCCCGTTAGCTCAGTTTTTACACTACCCGAACGATAATAATAGCGGCCACGTAACGAAACCGGAACCGAATAGGGATTCACCCGTATTTCGATGTATTTCTTTTCACCCTCTTCCAACAAATTGACATCACACACAATACCCATGTCATTGCGGATTTTCTGGGGGATGGTTACCAACAACTTTTCGTAATCCGCTAAATGCACCACCTGCCCGGCATCGTCTTTACCAATGTATATAACCCCGCCAACGGCATTGGCAAACCCACAGACCCACTTTAGGTAATCATCGTGCCAGCTTTGTTTGTATTCTATGTTTTGTTGTTCGGGCATTGGTTTGGTTTTTTCAACTTGTACTAATCCACTCAGAATGAAACGTTATACTTCTTTCCATCGAAGGCAGTTGTAAATAAATACTTTACAACTGAATTTTTCATCCAACTCAATTTACTACAATACTTAATATATTGGACAATGTTTTCATCTTAAAGAATATTTACTGTCGAACAGGGACGATAGCTTCAATTTTTTCAAATATGCATTTAAGCTTGCTTTCATTTATTTTACGGGCAATATATCCGCTTAGATTTTCAATATCTGCATTTTCCAAATGGAAAATCTGCAAGGCAAAATGTGCATACCGCTCTTTTCCGCCATAGAAAGCTTCTTCTTTCATTAATGCTCTTTCTGAATTGTCAAAATCGATGCTTTTATACTGTTCTCGGTCTTTAAGCAAATCATTTTGAAGTTCCACTATTATCATCAACTCCCGCTCTGGACTCAATAACTTCTCAAAAAGTATTGTATATAATAAGTTGTTGTTTCTTGAAGAAACATAGTAACTGAACCGATCTTCATTAGCTCCTCCTAGCGTATAGTTTTTCAAACCGATTAATTCAGCTGCTTTTTTTACTTCTGATTTTATGTGTTGTTTTACATTCTGCTGCAATTCAACAACTTTAACAATTTCACTATTATAGTTGTAGAAGAGTTTTATATTTTGCGTATCCATGGTGGTGCTTAAATTGATGATGTTTTGATAGAAATCTGTTAGAAAGGTAATAAATTTTGGATTCGAGCCGATAATATAACCTCCGAGTTGTTGCATCACTGATTGCATCAACTCCAAATGGGTAATATTTATAAATTGTGGATGAGGTACATTAAGCACCCTGTTTAAGGTGAGGACGATTCCTATTTTACTTGGTGATTCAACGGATTGCCAATAATCGTTAAGGTCGTTATTGAGAATGTGGTTCACTTTATTCTCTATAATTATCGCCTCCTTATGACTCTTTAAAAGCAAATCAATACGTCCTTTATTCTCTGTTGAATATTCTCGTATGATGTTAAAATTAAAATCAAATTCAAATTGTGAGTCATGCTTAGCAATGTTCGACAGTAGTGCGTCTATAAATAAGTTACGCATGCCATGTTCTGCATTGACATCAAAATAAAAGGCATAAATATTTGACCACACATCCTCATAATGAGGCTGCTTGGCAATGCCCAAAAATGTTATTGGCGATTCCTTTACCTCAGGAAAAACGATTGAACCATATTTGATGCTATTGAGAAAATCACTTGTTTCTATCATGGTGTTAATTTTTTATGGTAGCAAGCTTGGAAAGCAACAAATCTTTTAGTTCTGTGAGCTTTTGGTTTTCTTGAAGGATTAAATTGATATTTATAAATATTTTATCTGCATAACTATCAAACTTTTTAGCAACTTCATGATTAGGTATTATTGTTTGAACCTCATAAAGCATATCATAAGAAACAAATGGTTGAGAACTGCCTCTTGTATGAGACATTAAATCTTTTGACAATAAAGACAAATAACAAAACCACTTCAGATTTTCTGTTTTGGCTAAACACATCACTCCATTATATGTAACATAGTGTTTTCCAAAAGCAAAAACGACTGCACCGCAATATTCACCCATATGTCCTATTACAGGGGCATCCTCACTATTATATTTATCATAACCGCCAATCACACCACCCGCACCATAAATAGGATATTTCCCATTATTATCTGGATTTCTATTACCTAATCCATATTGAAATTTATATAAATCTTCAAGTGTACCAACTTCCCATCCCACCGGAATTGCCCCCAATTCACACTCAACCATCTCCCCACCGCTACTTTTATACGGTTTCCCATTTTCATCCGGAAACTCAAACTCCACAAACCACTGCTTATAAATAGCCTGTGCCGTTTCCTCCAGTTTTTGAATCAAACGCTTGTTAAGCTCAATCCGGTTCTTAACCGTGTTGTATTCGGCTACAATTTCACTCTGTTTTTCGGGAGAGGGTAAGGGGAATTTCATGGTACAGAAATCATCCCATTCCAAACTACCACGAACTCCACCAACTGCATGAAAACAAGCTTCCCTATCGAATTCCTCACGAGAAAACCACATCATTAAATATTCCGGCAAAAGCTCTTTTTCATCTTTTACTTCAAAGATGGGATAGGCTTGCGAAATAATGGCTTCATCAACCTCTTGTAGCAACGCAACTGGCATTTTTTTATCACGCCTTACCTGCATGGTGCTACATGCAAACTGGTTTTTACGAATGATTTTATAGTTCTCCATATCTGTTCCAATAATATTGGCAACAGATGGAATAAACTGTTTTGAAATACTTAAACCCAAGAGCTGTTTTACACTTAACCCTTTGTTTCGCTCATCCACAAGCTGTATGTAATCTCCAATTTGCTTATAGTTCGATTGCATACCCCAGCTCTTTAAAAATTGTCTGAACCTTGATTTTCAAGATTCTCTCGATTGCTTGATTTTTTATTATTCTAATCATGGTAATTTGATAATCCATATTAATCATGGTTCAAGACTACTATTAAGGTTCAAGACTTTATTATTATATACCCTTTTGTGTTGCAGGCTTTTTGCGCCAAAATTTATTAATAAGCCTATTTCAAGACCATAAGCTTCAACATAATTCATGGCTTGCGCCAGGTGCACATCCTCAAGGTTTATCAATGCTTTTATTTCAACCATTATCTTTTTTTCAACAAAAAAGTCCACTCTCCGGGTACCTATATCATGTCCTTTATAATGCAAGGGCATTTCATGTTCGCGACTAAACTCAATTCCCTGCATCTGCATTTCAATTGCCAAAGCTCGTTGGTAAACCACTTCCTGAAAGCCATTTCCTAATTGCTTGTGTACCTCTATTGCACATCCGATTATTTTATATGTCAATTCTTCATATTTCATAATCAAGAAATCTAATAATCCTTACTCATCATGGTTCAAGACTAATTTCATAGCCCAATTCCTTAAACACATTCAATAATTCTTTTTTCGATTGCTCTTCTGCCTTTAGCAAATCTGAGAATTCGGTTTGCAGGGCTTTCATCTTATCATCGAAGTCAATGTTTTCGTCCCGGTTTACAAACTCAATGTATTTGCTGGGAACAAGCGAGAAGTCTTTCTTTTCAATTTCTTCAAAGCTTGCCGAATAACAATATTCTGGTGTGTTTTCGTAGCCTTTATCTACTTGCTGCCAAGCATGGAAGGTTTTGGCTATTTGTGAAATGTGGTCAACACTAAATTGGGTAAACTTCTTTTCAAAAGGCTCACCAATTTGGCGTAAATCCAAAAACAACACTTCTTTTTCACGGTTACGATAATGGCGAGTTTCGTCACCTACTTGTTTGATTTGTTCCTTTTTGTTTTTATTCAGAATCCAAACGGTCACGCTAATATTGGTCGTATAAAACATGTCCTGTGGCAATATGAGGATTGCTTCCACCAGATTGTTTTCAATGAGCTTACGGCGTATTTTGTATTCATCGCCACCGCCACTCAATGCCCCGTTTGCCAATACAAAGCCAGCCATGCCATTTTCCGAGAGTTTGGAAACCATGTTCAAAATCCAACCATAGTTGGCATTGCTTTTAGGTGGCACATCGTAACCACGCCACCGGGGGTCATCGTTTAATTCGTTATCGGCACGCCAATCCTTCTGGTTAAAAGGTGGGTTGGCCATAATGTAATCGGCCTTCAGGTCGGGATGTTGGTCGTTGTGAAAGGTATCGGCAGCTTTCTCTCCCAAGTTTCCGGCAATACCACGAATGGCCAAGTTCATTTTTGCCAGTTTGTAAGTGGTATTGGTGTATTCTTGTCCGTAAATGGAGATTTCACGTTTGTTACCGTGATGGCTTTCGATAAATTTGATGGATTGCACGAACATACCTCCCGAGCCACATGCCGGGTCATAGATGATGCCCTTATAGGGTTCAATCATTTCGGCAATCAGGTTTACAATGCTCTTGGGGGTGTAGAATTCTCCTTTGCCTTTTCCTTCAGCCAAGGCAAATTTTGAGAGGAAGTATTCGTACACACGGCCAACAATATCCTGTTGTTTGTCCTTAATGGTGTCAATATCGTTAATGGTATCGAGCAGTGAACTGAGCTTGGTATTGTCCAAGCCCAACCGTGAAAAATAATTGTCGGGCAAAGCTCCTCTTAATGCCTTGTTGTTCTTTTCAATGTTGTGCAGGGCGGTATCAATCTTCAAAGCAATATCGTTTTGCTTTGAGTTTTTGATGATGTACGACCAACGTGAAATCTCATCCAGATAGAACACGTTAGACATGCCGTAAAAGTCTGGCATGTCTATGTATTTTTCTTTTCCATCGTCAATCAACTTCTGCCTATGTTCTTCAAACTTGTCGCTGGCAAATTTCAGGAATATCAACCCCAACACCACATGCTTGTATTCGGCAGGTTCAACACTGCCTCGCAACTTATTTGCTGAATCCCACAAGGATTCTTCTATGCTTTTTCCGTTTCCGTTACCGTTCTTCTTTGCCATATATTAATTCAATTCACTATTATCTTCTTCATATTCGATGGATTCTTCCAAAATCTGTCATAATCCGACAAAGATTAAAAGACTAATTGTCAAGTAACGTCAAAATTATTATAATATCTGACTAAATAGTCATAAAAGGTAGTATAATTCAAAAACTCTATACAAAATGTAGAATTACCACAATGCTGAATTTCCCAAATGAACCTACATTACCCGAACTTTAGTTACTTTAGTTACTTTAATGGGGTTAAGTTGCTGTTTTATAAACTCATAAACTCCATGTTTCTACAAAGTTCTTAAAGTACCCTAGCCTCAATTAAAGTACCCTAATCGTCTTTAGCTTTTTTTTAAAGTAACTTAAAGTAACCTAAAGTAACGTTACTTTAATGGAAAACACCTTCTAATCCCTTAGTATTCAATTAATATCACTCAATAAAGTAATTAAAGTAACTAAAGTAACCAGTTTTGCATGGTAAAACTTGATTTCAACCGCAAAAAGAAAGGGTTTCTGCTTTTTGTTCAGAAACCCTTCCGTCTTTTAATTCTTTCCCGTTTCAACTTTCCCCGTTTAAATGTTCATCGGCTATGTTCAGATTCAGCTTGTCCAGATAAAATACAAAGGCCGAGGTATAGGTAAATTTCTTGTTTCCTTTCTCATCTAATTCGGGATAACCATTCTTGGGATCGAACTTTTTAAAGTACACCTTCTTGGTGTCGCAAATAAAAGCCGGGCTGTTCTTCAGGTAATATTCAACGGTGGCATCGGGGAGCGGTTTATCGCCCTCACGCAGAGCTTGGGATTTATACAACGCAAACACCCTGCTAACCGACAAAAAAAGCACGTTTTGAGGCTTGGTCAACGGAATATCACTTCGCTTCCACTCTCCGTTCTCTTTATAAGTGTGAGTAATTTTATCGGCATAAACCACCCGGTAATCGCCTTCCTGAAACAACATATTTGAGCTAATCAGGTATTGAACTGTTTTCCAGAAGATACCCAAATCATCGTTCCGAGCAGTCTCTTTGTTTTGGGTAACCATCATCTCTACGAAAAGCTGAATGATGCTGTCGTATTTAAACGGAAGCTCAACGAATTGCGATACGGTTGCATAGGCAGAGGCCACCGTCAGCCAGTTATTGAAAATACGGGTTTCAATAGCGTTTGTTCCGAGCAGCTCCCGAAACTGGTCACTGACTGTATCCACGGTTTTGTTGTAGGTCTTTTTGAAGGTCTCCCGATGCTTCAGCAGTTGGTGGGTAATCTGCGTAAGACCTTGTTTGTTGATTTGCTCCAGCTCTTCAAAATGCCTTTTTTCCTCAAAGGAGAAGATGGTTTTGGAAAAGCCCAAGGCAATGAAACGGCTAAAGAGGGCAATGTCAGCCGTGGCAATCTGCTGGCCGCAAACGATGATGCCCTGATTGACTTTGGAAGTCTCTTTCTTCTTGTCCTTGTCCATGTTCATCCGGGTTCGTCCGGTCTTGTCCCAGAAACCTTTCAGGAGTTCCCGTTTCTCCATTTCCAAGTCGTTGCGGTATTCATCCAGTACACAAACGGCATTTGAACTTGTGGCCACATGGTCGGCAATGGATGGCTTACTGGAATTGTGCAGATTGGGGACTTTCCCTTTCCGGCCAAACATGTAAAGGATGCTTTCAGCGCAGGTGTTCTTTCCAGAACCTTTCTGGCCGTACATGTTCAGGATGGGAAACTTATCGAACCGTCTGGAGATGATGTCCAAAAACAGACTGGCAAAGAAAAACGACAAGGTGATGATACCGTTGTTGCCAAATACAGCCGTGTATTTCTGGGCATATTCGTAAAGGGTGATGTTGCCCTCGTTGTGGATGAAGTGCCGCTCAAACTCAAACAGGCTGTCATCGCTGGCATAGATTTCGGAACAGGCAGGAATGTAGTAATAGCGTTCGTTGTGCTGCACAATCCCGTACTTGTCGGCCTTGATAAACTGTTCCCCGTCAAAGATGCCGTTGCCCCAGCAAAAGAAGCCTTCCCGTTGCCAGCCCAACTGGGTCAGTTCCTTGCAGCTTTTAGTTTTCTCGTAGAGCCATGCTTTTAGCTTATTGAGTTCGCTTTCTCCACCTGTCCATAGGAAGTTACCCAAGGATTCTATTTGTAATTTGAAGTTGGTAATGCTCACCAAATCCCGTTGGGGAAGTTCCATGATTCTTACCAGATTGTGACGGTTTTTGATTTCATACAACCGCTTAGCGTTAATGGGACTTTCGATGTGAAACAGCGGAGCCATCACAAAATTGGAGTGGGTCACAAAGTCATCGCCTTTCTTGTTTCGGAAAACGTAGCAGTTGTCCTCCACGTAAAAGCCCCAGCGGTTAAATTCATTCAGGCTGACGTGCTGGGGGATGATGTAGAGATGAGTATTTAGCGGTTCATCCTTGGTTAGCTCCTTAATGGCATCCTGCCAAGCCTTTTTAGGTTTTATCTGTTCTGCTGCAAATTCAATGTAAACCTCCTGTTTGGTCTTGTCGTAATTGGCAATCAGCTTAGAGATGCGTTGAATGGTTTCGGACTTAAAAACGGGGTCACAAGCAGACTTTTCAGCACATTGCGATGTTTTGTAGATGATGTAATTGGTTTGCTTTTCGTTATACTGGAGAAAGACTTCTTCGGTGGTAAAAAGTGTGTCCGGGTCGTGCTTTTCAGGCAAGGCAATTACAGATACATGGAACTGGTTTTTAATCAGAATCTCTGCATTTCGCTCGGTTGCCCGTTGCCCGGCACTATCACCGTCAAATATCAACGTTGCCTTGTTGGTGTAACGTTTCAATAGGATAGCTTGTGCATTGGTCAGCGCAGTTCCACAAGTGGCAACCGTATTTATCACATCAATGGCGTGCATCCGCAGCGCATCGGTATAACCTTCCACAATGTAAACCCTGTCTTCTCTTTTGATGGCCATCCGGGCAACATTCAAAGCATAGAGTTCATTGCCCTTGATGTAAATACTGCTCTCCTGGGTATTCAAATACTTGACTTTGGACGTGTCGGTCAAGTCCCTTCCAGCAAAGGCAATGGTTTGTCCTGTTGCGTTGGAAATGGGAAAGATTAAGCGGTTGCGAAAGAAATCGTACAAGCCGTTATCGTTGCTCTTCAATACCCCGATTTCTTCAAGTATTTCAGTCTTTACACCATTTTGTCGGGCATAGGTTAATAGCTCATTGCCGTTAGGCGCATACCCAATATTAAAACTAACGTCAGTTGGGTTAATGATGTTACGTCCGTTAATGTAGTTTTGCGCATCGGGATGAGAGAGCTTATCGGCATAAAAACGCTCAACCTTATTACATGCAATGTAGAGACTTTCCCGATGTTTGTATTTGGCTTGGTCAAAATCGGTGCTTTTCTTCCACTCAAAATTTAACTTCAGCCTTTTCGCACCTATCTCAACGGCCTGTTTAAAATCAACGCCTTCATGCTCCATGATAAAACTGAGAGCATCTCCCCCCTTTCCACATCCAAAACACTTATAAATCCCCTTTCCGGGATTGACATGAAAAGACGGTGTTTTTTCGTGATGAAATGGGCAACAAGCAACATAACTGGCTCCAACAGGCTTGAGTTCTACAGATCCAGATATCACTTGAATAATTTCATCCTTGATTTGTTCAATAATATTTGATGTGTCCATAAATGATTCATAGAAAAAGGTTAAAAAAATATCCTAAGACAAAGAGCATTTAAACAACGGCATTTGCCATTTTAGTTCTATTTGTATCAGAATTACTTTTCCAGATACAGTTCCACATCACTGGCTTTGTAATAGATTTTTTTCCCTGTTTTCTTGAATTTGATCTCACCCTTATCACGCATATCCTGCAACTTGCGTTTACTAACATTCAAAAGTCGGCAGACATCATCTGTAACATACCACTTTTCTTTTAAGCCGCTATTTTCTTTTATGCGCAATTCATCAAGCTTTGATGAAATGTTGTCCAACTTTTGAATTATTTTACTTAATTCAAATTCATCTACAAAAAGGACTGGTTTTGCCATAGAATTAAATTTTAAAGTTTAATTACGAAAGCAGTTTGATGTGCTTTACGGCAACAAATGTATCAAGCCCATAAAATAAACATCCCGTCGACAGGTGTCGACGGGAACCACTTAATTTCTGATATTCATATTTTTAACCCATCAAATTATTTAAGATACTTCAATTCATCAAGCAATGATTTAATTTTTGATTTCAAAAATTCGATATTATCAATATCCTTACTATCGTTTATAGCATCTTTAATTGTTCTGGATTTAACATCTTCACTCCCTGGTTTACCTTTAAATTTAAAAACATTCGACAGTATTTCTCCAATTTTATTTTTTGAATTATTTTCACTTATTAGACCTACTTTAATCATTAAGAAAATCAATAATCCAAAACATTCTGCAGAACTATTAAACCACACTTTATTATTATCGATTTTATTATCATTATCTTGAAAGGCAATTAGCAATTCATATTCTTTTTGCTTTTCATTAAGTAATTGAAGAAGTTTTCTTACTAAAGAATCTCCATTATCTTCTGAATATTTAAGATCTATTTTACACCAAATAAATCCTCGTGCATCAAACAATCTATCTACTAATTGAATTTGTTTATTTACAAAATCGGCAATTAATTGCTTACTACATCTGTGCTTTAATTCTTTAAATTTTAAATCAAAATACTCTAACACTAGAGCATGACATACATTATTAGACACCAGAATTGCAATGATATATTCAATTAATTTATCATACGATATAATCGGGTTTATTCCTTTAATAATTTCTCTAAGCAAGTAAGCATATGACTGACTCTTCTCATAATCTTGGCTACGCATATATAACTTCACATATTGTTTAAAATAATATCTTAAAGTATGATCTGAATTTTCGAATAATCGTCTATTTAAATACTCCATATTAGTAGCCACTTCATCATCATAATAACTTAACAGATTATCAAAATGTGGTTCTTGCCAATATGAATAATGATTAAGACCATATTTCTCAACAACATCTTTATTTAACTCAAAATCACTTTGAACATGCTCGATTATAAGTTTGTAGTCTCTATATATAAACTCATAAGGAATTCCCATAAATGAATTCATCAATTTGATTGAATCAGCTACCCCAGGAAGTAATTCTTCATAATACAGTATATTCTCCAATAACGTACATAATTCATCGTACATTAAACTTATATTACTATATACGATATAGTTTTTTTTGGGATCGTTATATTGCACTAAGTCTATTACAATTTCTTTTCCAATATGCTCTATCTCAACCAATATTTTTGTTAGTGATTTTACCAGACGTAGGTAGTGAACTCTTTTATCTTCTAAATCAGACAATTTATATTCCAAACTTCTTATATAGTGCAAAATCTCTCTTGAATTTCGAATAACTTCAAATAAATCGAGTTCGTCATACACTTCAGGAAAAATAACAATAGTTTCACTTTTTTTATTATAATTATATTTATCTACATACTCATTGAAGTACTGAAAAGGGTAATCCATACATTTAGCTTTAAGTTGTTTTTTGTTTAAATAAAACAATTTTCAGACAACAATCCAAAAACTCTCTATATTTGTATTAAGCAAATGAGACTATTTGAGTGCATTTGAATCTGAGGCGATCATTGAAAAATTGGGTGGACTTACGGTGGACTTGCAAAATTGCATTTATAAAACCTTATCAAACAGAGCTATACGAGAGGAATTCAGTTCCCTCTCTCTCCGCCAAATGATAATTAAAGATCCCGATAGCAATGCTGTCGGGATTTTTTTGTCCCCCCCCCTGAACCTCCAGAAGCGGGGGAGTAAAGAGTGCCGTCAAGAGCGTCATACAAATAGAACAGATGTATCGATGGTGTTCTCCCGCCCCGCTGGGGGCGAAACATCACATCGGTCTTATATTTTCTACCGATCTTTTTCCCCTACGGGGAATTTTTATACCCATCAAAAATCTCTTGGTCATATCAGTGCCAATATCTCGTTTGTCTTTCCTTGAGAAAATTTGTATGCCCACACTTAATGCATTAGATAAAAAACCCCAACCCTTAATTATCATTACTTATAAATCAATGTCGTTAAGTTAAGAGAAGAAGACGCAAGACTATGAGACAGATGATGAGATAAGGAAAGATATTTAGATCTGTTTTCTTCGTATTCACAGTCTAATCTATCTGTCTGATGTCTAAAATTCTTCTTGTCTTTTATTCGATTGTCACTAACTAAACGACATTGACTTATAAATGCTGAATTAGTTGAGAAGTATGGACGCCTACAGATGAAAGGTTTTCTCCAGGCTTTGCCCTCTTTGATGACTGTACCCAGATTGTGAAAAACAAACCCTCGGAGCTGCTCTTCTTTATCCCTGTCGGCATTGGCACAGGCAGTTGCACCATTGAGATACGTACCTTTGTCAAAGCCCGAAAAACGATCTCTATCACCCGCTGTCCGTTTGAACTCACTGCCACAGCTTAATAACTGTAACCCCTGCCTCCTGAGCGGGGGTTCTTTTTTTATGGATTGACCAATTGGTTTTGTCGGCTATAGCCGACTACGATGATCGCCCATAGCCGACCATTACAGTTGCCCATAGCCAACTACGATGAATGGCTATGGGCAACTGTTTTTAATCATTTGCTTCTGTTTTTGGCGTTGCGTCTATTGTTCGGGTTTGGCGTAGCGTCCCGCTACGTCGTTATCTTTTGTTCGGCGTAGCGTCCTCGCTACGTCGTTACCTTTCGGCCTCGGGCCGTAATATACAAATGCTGGCCGGAGGCCGAGTTAAGACGGCATAGCCAGAGGCTACGCCGAACATCAGTTTTCGCTACGCTGTCTATTGTTCAGCGTAGCGTCACGCTACGCTGCTTTAATTCCGGCCTCCGGCCGCTATGGACATTCTACTGCAATTTCAATAACTTGAAAACAAAAATGCCTACAGGATATCAAATTGACCAGCCCGACGGCTTATACTTTGT
>NZ_QKZK01000052.1:0-14457 GCF_003254275.1 Breznakibacter xylanolyticus
TACTTCATTACACTAACAAAAATAAATAATCACCATATTACACTAAATTCTCAACCCCTCACCGACTCTCATCTCCCCTCAACGCAACTCAATCTCCACCACTCCTCCACTCTTACTCTCTCACTCTTAATCCCTTGCACTTCTCCACCCCTCCACTTCTCCACCCCTAAACTTCTCCACCCCTCCACTTCTCCACCCCTCCACTCTTACACTCCTCCACTCTTACTCTCTTACACTCCTCCACTCTTACACTCCTCCACTCCTCCCACTCCTCCACCTCAATACGACTCCTTCTCACTTGGAAAATCATTACTTTTCACATCGCTGATATAATTCCTCACAGCCTGAGTAATCACCCCATGCAAGTCGGCATAACGTCGTAAAAACTTTGGAGAAAAACCTTTATTTATGCCCAGCATATCGTGCATCACCAACACCTGTCCGTCTGTATCCGGACCCGCCCCGATACCAATAGTGGGGATGCTCAACTGCTGCGTGAGTTCACCGGCCAACGACGACGGTATTTTCTCAAGCACAATGGCATAACAACCGGCTTCTTGCAACAACAACGCATCGCGAAGCAGCTTTTCGGCCTCCTTCTCTTCCTTGGCACGAACAGTGTATGTGCCATATTTATTGATCGACTGTGGCATCAACCCCAGGTGCCCCATCACGGGAATGCCCGCGTTAATGATTTTTTTGATGTCCTGTATCACCTCTTCCCCTCCCTCAATCTTGAGTGTGTCGGCGCCGGTCTCCTTCATCATGCGAATGGCTGCATCGAGCGACTTCTCCGGATTTCCCGAACAAGATCCAAAAGGCATGTCCACAACCACAAGCGCACGCTTGACGGCCTTCATCACCGACGTGCCATGATATATCATCTGATCAAGCGTCATTGGCAACGTGGTAATATTGCCCGCCATCACGTTCGAGGCCGAATCTCCAACCAAAATCACATCCATCCCAGCCTCATCAATGAGCGAGGCCATCGAATAGTCGTATGCGGTCAACATCGATATCTTTTCTCCGCGTTCCTTCATCTCTCGCAATCGGTGAGTCGTCACCTTTCGTTTATTGTCTTCCGTTGCTGCTGACATGTTCGTCTGTTTTTTTGTGGTTGTAAAAATGGCAATTTACGAACGATATATCCAATCAATCATCTTTTTTTTCAACAATCACGGATGAACCCTGCTTTTAAGACCTTTTAACCCTTATTGACGGATAACGACCATGCATTAGAACTACTTTTACACGCCCCTTCAAATTCACAATAGTGACTAAGAACATTGGAGAAACAGTGATTGCGTTCAATAACCTATCATCAACAGATGATTAAATATCTATCGATTTTATGGCTCTATGTCGAATCCTGTGGGTAAACAAAATATGAAAGCACGAAATCAACACAAGGTAACTAAGCCGCCTTTGGAAAATGGCGTTAAAAAAATCATAGGCCTGAGCGTTAAAAAATATGCGCTGTTTGAGCTTGCGAGTTCGCAGATTTTAGCGAGGGCCTATGATTTTTAGCCATTTTACGTCAGCGGCGGCCTTTTTTGCTTACTTTTTGGGGCTGTAGCCAAAAAGTAAGAGCCCGCCCGGCTAGAGGGCACGAAATATTGGCCTGAGAGAATTGATACTTATGATTACCCACACAAATCTGAACAGAGCCGTTTTTATCAACAAGCCCAAAATCATAAAAAAAAACCTTACCCCCTTCACATCATTCGTTTGAAAACAAATCCAAACACTCATACCCACTAAGAGCATCACACATCAACGGTCAATGTCCGAATGTTTAAAATCACCTCCAAATTCCCTCTCAATGTCTTCTAACAATCTGTGGTCGCCAAACTTCATTTATTCCTGCACAGCGAATTTTCTGATGGGCTTTTCGTTTTACCTGCTCATGCCAACCCTTCCGTATTACCTGGTCGATGCCTTTGATGCCGATAAAACAACCATTGGGGTCGTGGTATCGTGTTACGTCATTGCTGCGCTGCTAATTCGACCGTTCTCGGGTTTCCTGGTCGACAGTTTCTCTCGCAGGTCTATTTATATCATCTCCTTTGGGGCATTTGTTGCATTTACAATTGGCTATCTGGTAGTCGACTCAATTGCAGCCATCATTGTGCTTCGGTTTTTTCATGGCCTCACCTGGGGTGTGATTACCACGGCTGGCAACACCCTGGCCATTGATGTGATGCCGGCCGACAAACGGGGACGTGGCATCGGATATTACGGCATGGCTCTCAACCTCTCCATGGCCATTGGCCCCATGGTGGGGCTCTTTTTACAACAACGACACCCTTTCTCGCTGCTCTTTTGGCTAGCCATTGCGACCGGATTCATGGGACTCATCACCGCTTATTTTATCCGACCTCTTCACCCCCATGCCCGCCAACCTCATCGCGCCATCTCTTTGGATCGTTTCCTGATGTTGCGTGGCATCCCGCTGGGCATCAACGTGGTGATGATTACGCTATCCTATGGCATGATTCTCTCTTTTTCGGCCTTGTACAGCGCCGACATGGGTGCCTCTAACCCCGGACTCTTCTTCACCCTCCTGGCCATCGGACTGGGGGCGGCTCGTGCATTTAGCGGCACCATGATTGACAATGGCCACATTCGTCGGGCATCATTATTGGGAATCGCTATTCTGGCTAGCTGCTTCTCGCTGTTTGTCTCCATACAAATCCCCGTCATCTACTACATATCGGCGCTAATCATCGGCGTGGGGTATGGCGTGGTTTTCCCGGCCTTTCAAACCGGCTTTGTGAACATGGCCAGTCACCACGAAAGAGGTACGGCCAACTCAACTTTCCTTACCGCATTCGACATTGGCGTGGGGTTGGGTATGCTCTTGGCCGGTAAAATTGCCGAATCGTTCTCTCTCGCCGCGGCATTTGGCGTGAGCGCTGCCTTGTGTTTCCTGGGATTGGTGTATTATCTCCTGTTGTCGAAAACCAAAACGTCGCAACAATAAATGAATCCACGAATTACACGAATTGAAAAGAAATTATGATATTTCCATGACTTGTGTATGCAAGTCATGAAAATTCGTGGAATTAGTGTTATTGAAATAGGCACTTTGGAAATAATCTTAAAGCCCCAACGGGGCAGAAGCCGTTAGCACAGGGCATAGCCCTGTGTGAAAAGCAATAAGGAACCTCCCTAAGCCCCAACGGGGCCAAAGCAATAACTGCCTGTTTGATGAAGTACTGCGTCAAACAATGCTTTCGCCCCTTTGGGGATTGTTGTTGACCTCTCTTTTCCCAGGGCTACGCCCCGGGCTGGATGATTACGCCCCGTTGGGGCTATGCGGCCAAACCTTTATGCAGGCGACTTGCCTATTATTGTCCAAGTGCCTATTTCAATAATCTTAAAGCCCCAACGGGGCGGAAGCCGTTAGCACAGGGCATAGCCCTGTGTACAAAGCAATAAGGAACCGCCCTAAGCCCCAACGGGGCGAAAGCAATAACTGCCTAAACTGCCAATCACTGCCTGTTTGGTTAAGAGCTTCGTCCGACAACGCTAGTGTTGATCGACGAAATCGCGTTGCGCGGCAATGAATTCGTCGAAAAATGCCAGCCCATTTCAGCGCCCAATGAAGCCCCCCTCACGCCACAAAATACATGATCCAATAATATCACATATTATCTACATAACCATACACGTACGACAGTGCCCGCTGCACGCCTATCAATACCAGTCGCAACTGATGCTCGGTGTGTGCCACGTTCACAAAATTGGCCTCGTACTGCGAAGGACTAAAATATACTCCCTCCTTCAACAAGCTTCGATAAAACCAGGCAAAATTCTCAAAATCACATCCCTTCACCTCTTCAAAGTTGGTCGGATTCTTTTTGTGAAAAAACAAGGTAAACATCGGCCCTACAGAATTGAGCGTCACAGGATAACGATCCACAATGGCTCGCAACTTACCCAAAAATGACTCTGCCTTACGCGCGAGGTCTTCGTACACTCCTGGCTGATCGAGCAGACGTAGCGTGTGATAACCCGCCTCCATGGCCACTGGATTCCCCGACAACGTGCCTGCCTGATACACCGGCCCCAGCGGTGCCAATACCTCCATCACATCTCGACGTCCGCCAAAGGCTCCCACCGGAAATCCACCACCAATAATTTTACCCAAAGTCACCAAGTCGGGGGTGATGCCAAAATATTGCCCGGCACCCCCGCGCGACATCCGAAAGCCGGTAATCACCTCATCAAAAATCAACAATGCCCCGTATTGCGTGGTCAGATCGCGCAACAATTGTAAGAAACCACTGCCTGCTGGCACCACTCCCATATTGGCTGGTACCGGCTCTACAATCACCGCTGCTATTTCTTCCCCTCGTGTCTCGAACAATGCTTTCACAGCCTTAGGGTCGTTAAATGGCAACGATACGGTGCATTGGGCAAACTCGCGTGGAACGCCGGGCGTAAGATGCTCGCCCGTTTCGGCAACGCCCGATCCGGCATCCACCAGCAAATGATCGGCATGACCGTGATAACAGCCATCAAACTTCACCAACAACGTACGTCCGGTGAATCCGCGCGCCACTCGCACTGCACTCATCACCGCCTCGGTTCCACTGCTCACAAAACGTACCATATCAATGGCCGGAACCATGTCAATCACCTTCTTGGCCAGCAACGTCTCCTCGGGCGTGGGCGCACCAAAAGTCGTCCCCTTTTGCACACGCGCTATCACGGCCTCGGTCACCTCTGGATGCGCGTGTCCCAACAAGGTCACACCCCACGAGTTACACATATCAATGTAATCATTCCCATCCACATCTGTCAACACCGATCCCGATGCTTTCTCAAAAAACAACGGCGAACGCCCAATACTCTTAAACGACCGCACTGGACTATTCACCCCGCCGGGAATATAACGAATAGCCTCTTCAAACGCCTGCTTCGATTGCTTTGATAACAATTCCATATCTTATTTTTTTAAATACTTTCTTACATCCCCCCACAACCCTGAACTCCTAAACTCCTAAACTCTTCCACCCCTAAACTCTTCCACTCCTAAACTCCTCAACTCCTCAACTTTTCCACCCCTAAACTCCTCCACTCCTAAACTCCTCAACTCCTAAACTCCTCAACTCCTAAACTCCTCCACTCCTCAACTTTTCCACCCCTAAACTCCTCCACTCCTAAACTCCTCCACTCTTCCTCTCCAACTCCCCTCACCTCCAGTCCCTCCGGCACCTCCCCGTATGTCTTCAAAAAATTCTTCACCGTCGATGGCGAAGTAAACACCACGCCATGAAACTGATCAAGATTGTGTCGGATAATGTTATCGGGCATCACCACGTTGAACAGACGCATCTCATCAACCCGATGTCCCTGCGACCGTAACCATTCAGCCAAACCACCAATGCCACAAGCCGGCTTGGGAATCAACAGACGCTGCGCAACCATGGGATGCGACACAAACCACTGCATCACCTCATCGGCATGGCAATCAGGCAAAAACACATCCGGAACAATCCCCATCCGTCGCAAGGCATCTCGAGTATTCTGACCAATGGCATATATTTGAACCCCCTGAAGATGACGGGCATCACACCCCACATCCATCAATCGGGCAAAAAACAACTCCACAGCATGACGACTGGCAAACAGCACACTTTGATACTGACGAACCGCCTGCAACTGACGCGCTTCAACCGCACTAAGCGCGATAGGCTCCACTGCGATCATGGGTGAATGAACGCACTGCCCCCCCTCCCTGAAATCGTCGGCGTAAATACCGGTATAAAGCCATTTGCGCGGAAGTGACTTGGGGTCTTCTGCCGTACTGTATCCGACAATGATGATAGATGGAGATCCCAACGGTGACGCATCGTCAGCAAGCGTGGCCAGCGTGTATCGACGCATTTGCATGTCAGCCAACGACGCGTTGCGTATCACGACGGCCGGCACATCATCTCCCCACCCTTCCCGTCGAAGACGCAACGACAGCTCGCGTTGATTCGATGCGCCCATAAAAAATACCAGCGTATCAGCCTTGGGAATCACCAATTTCACCAGGTCGTGCCCCGAAAGAAATACCACCGACGATGAAATCCCGCGTGCCGTCAACGGAACGATGCCCGAGGCGGCCGCCGCAAGCGCACTGCTAATGCCGGGAATAATTTCGGCCTTAATATGACGCTCTCGCAAATAATGATATTCTTCAGCGCCTCGACCAAAAATGAGCGGGTCACCCCCTTTTAATCGAACCACCGCCTTACCCCACAAGGCATGCCGGGCGATTAATTGATTGATCTCATCCTGACTCACATGATGCTTACCCTTACGCTTTCCGGCATAAATCTTCTCGGCTTTAAATGAACGAAGGTAATCGGCATCTATCAAATCATCGTAAATCACCACGTCGCACGCTGCCAGTGCTGCGTCTGTTTTGCGAGTCACCAGCCCCGTGTCTCCGGGACCGAAACCGGCAATGGACACATGCCCCCATCCCTGACGGACATCCACGGCCTTTAATACATCGCCATGTCGCTGATCTGATGACACCACGGCCACCAATCCCTGCAACGGGTGTTGTGCCCGAGCAGTGCCATTCGAACCGCCATCCAACAGTGCCAACACCTCTATGCCACTCACCATCGGATAAGGCAAATCCAAGGCGGCTAACAATGCCACCCCTCGTGGGTTGGCTTGCAATACGTTAACCAACATCTCCAACGAGCCAAAACCGTCAATATCTCGACGTTCCCAGTCAACAACGGGCACCTGACGCACCAGCAACTGATAAGCCTCTATCGACGCATCGGATCCGGATATATAAACGGGTATAGTCATTTTCGTTAATTCTTTCTATATATAAATGATGCACCAAACGCAGGTGCAACATCTCTTGTGATTATTCTCTGCCCTCTTCACCCGATGCTTCTTCGCCCAACAGACCCTGCTCATGCATCCGCCTAATAGCATTGCGCCATCGTACCGATGCATGCAAATCACGACCATTGGAACTCACGGCCACACTCATGTGACCATGCTTAAAGATGGCCGGCGACACAAAATCGCAAAACTCAGGACAATCCACCACATTCACCAGACAACGAAGGGCCTTGGCATCATCACGAACCCGACGATTGAGTAAACGATCGTCCGTGGCTGCATACACAATCAAATGACCGTTGAGATCGGACGGATGGTACTGCTTTTCCACCACCTCAACACCCTCCATGGCTCGTATTTGCTCATGCACATGCGGCGCCACCACTTTAAATCGACTGACATAACGCATCAACAACTTTATCTTTGCCAATGCCACCTTGCCACCCCCGATGAACAATATCTGCTCGTCATCTACATTAACCGATATGGGCAAAAAATTCATGTTGATATTTTTGGTGTTGCAAAGATAAAGCTCTATGCCGAATTTATGGGTAAACAAAATATGAAAGAACGAAATCAAACAAGGTAACTAAGCCGCCTTCGAAAAATGGCGTAAAAAAAACATAGGACTGAGCGTTAAAAAATATGCGCTGTTTGAGCTTGCGAGTTCGCAGATTTTAGCGAGGGCCTATGATTTTTAGCCATTTTACGTCAGCGGCGGCCTTTTTTGCTTACTTTTTGGGGCTGTAGCCAATTCAGCGGAGCTCAGCGACGCTTAATCATGAGGGTAAATGAAAACAAACCCTTTCCGAATAAAAAGTAAGAGCCACCCGGCTTGAGGGAACGAAATAATGGCTTGAGTATATTATACTTTTAATTATCGACACAAATCATAATAGAGTCAATGATAACGTTACCCATGTGCCCTCGTCCCTTTCATCCGATATTTTTAACCTCCGGCTTAGACGCTACAATGCCTTTGCGAATCACAAAATCACCAAAACGCTCGCCCGGTGTCCGCTCTTCGGCATAGCGCGGAATCAGCTCCGAGAGCTCTTGTAGAATACCTTCTTCATCGAGCATCTCCTTGTACAGGGTATTGAGTCGCTCACCCGAAAATCCCGCTCCCAAGTAAAGATTGTAACGACCAAGGGCACGTCCCACCAATCCGATCTCGCCCAAAAACGGACGACCGCAACCATTGGGACAACCGGTCATGCGTATCAAAATATCGTCGTTTGTCAAATCGTTTTCTGACAATATCTGTTCTATTTTCCCGATGAGCGTGGGTAAATAACGCTCGGCTTCGGCAAAGGCCAATGTGCAGGTATTGAGCGCCACACAAGCGATGGCATTCTTACGAAGTCCCGACAAACCATCGTGTGGCCATACGCCGTACTGCGTTAAAATCTTCTCAACCTTGACCTTATCTGCTTCCTCTATCTTGCCCAGAACCAATCCCTGATTACCGGTGAGCCGAAAATCACAGACCTTGATACGTGCCAGTTCGCGCAACGCTGTCTTCAGTCGATATGAACCGACATCCTTTACCCGCCCATGTTCCACAAACAAACCCAAAAACCAGCGTTGATGCAAACCCTGTTTCCAGCCAAATACATCGCCATTTTGCGTAAACTGATACGCGCGGGTCGACTCCAAGCGAATGCCGCTGCGTTGCTCTAGCAACTGCTTAAATTCCTCGGTTCCCAATCGATCGAGGGTATATTTAAAACGAGACAACTTCCGATTCTCGCGATTACCGTAGTCGCGCTGTATCTTTACGATTTCTTCGACCAGTTTCAACGCATCGCCTTTCGACACATAACCAATCACATCTGCCAAACGGGGATAAGTACTCTCCATCCCGAACGTCATCCCCATCCCGCCGCCGACAGCCACATTAAAGCCCACCAAACGATCCCCTTCGCCTATGGCAATAAGACCGATATCATTGGTAAACACATCCGTGTCGTTATAGGGCGGAATAGCCAGGGCGATTTTAAATTTGCGCGGTAAATAAGTCTTGCCATAAATGGGTTCTTCATCTTTCTCACCCCCGGCCAGCAACTGCTTGTCGAGCCATATCTCGTGATAAGCCGACGTTCGTGGCAGCAAATGATCGCTGATGGTTTTGGCAAATGCGGCCACCTCGGGAACCATTGGCGACAGTCCTTCGTTGGACGTAGCCATCACGTTACGATTCACGTCGCCACAAGCCGCAATGGTATCCATCAACGTACTATGAATGCCTTGGATGGTTTTCTTGAGGTCGCGCTTCAAAATGCCATGCCACTGAAATGCCTGACGGGTTGTCAGCTTCAACGTCCCACTCCCATATTGGTCGGCCAAACGGTCAAATACCAGCCACTGATCGGGCGTGGAAATCCCCGCCGGAACCCGGGCGCGAATCATAAAACTATACAATGGCTCCAGCCGCTGTTTCTTACGCTCAGCATCCAAATCCCGATCCGTCTGCTGATAACTCCCATGAAACTTAATCACCTGCGTGTCATCGGGCGAAATCGATCCCGTCAACTCATCGGCCAAACTATCCACCAACGTCCCCCGCAAGTAATCACTATTTATCTTGATATGCTCAACCGGCGATGGCTTCCACTGCGGCAGTTGATTCCCTTGTTGTTCTGACATACACTTCTTTAATATTTTATTCATCCTTAATAATCACCTCTCCCATATCTCTCGCACCTGTGCACTTGTGCACCCCTCCACTCTCGCACTCTCTTACTCCGGCATTCTGCCACTCTGGCACTTTGCCACTTTCGCACTTTCTCACTCCGGCACTCTCATACTTTGCCACTCTCCACTCTTCCACTTTTACACTTTTCCACTCCTCCACTCCTCCACTCTTCCACTTTTACACTTTTCCACTCCTCAACTTTCTTACTTTTCCACTTTCGCACTCCTCCACTCCTCCACTCCTCCACTCCTCCACTCTAATAAACATCCTCCTGATACCTCCCCTCCTTGCGAAGCTCTGCCAAATACGCCTCTGCCTCCTCACGCGTCTTTCGACCATGCCTCATCAACACTTCAAGCACGGTAGTTTTCACATCCCGGGCCATCCGTTTCATGTCGCCACACACATAAAAATGAGCACCACCTTCAAGCCAGTCATAGAGGCGTGCCCCCTGTTCTTTCAGTCGATGCTGCACGTACACCTTCTCGGCCTGATCGCGCGAAAAAGCCAAATCGACATGCGTCAGCAAACCTGCCTTTCGGTAACGCAACCACTCACTCTGATAAAGAAAATCGGTCGTAAAATGCTGATCACCAAACACCAGCCAGTTCTTCCCTTTGGAGCCCGTGGCATGTCGATGCTGCACAAACGCCCGATATGGGGCAATGCCTGTCCCGGCACCTACCATCACCACCGGTACATCCCCGTTGGCGGGCAAACGAAACTGTGGATTGGGACGAACCTTCACTTTCAGGTGCTCATCATCACCCAACCGATCAGCCAAAAATGTTGAGCAAACACCCTCGCGAAGCCGGTCTTCCTTCTCGTATCGAACCGCACCGACCGTGATATGCACTTCATTACCGACCTCTGCCAAACTCGACGAAATGGAATAAAGCCGCGGAGGCAACTTTCGCAATATCCCCAACAAACCACCGGCACTTATCTTCACCGGAAAACGCGTAATTAAATCCAAAAAATCACTCCCTTTGAGGAAATCGTCCAACGCTTCGGGCTCCTCCAGCATGGCGCTCAAATGTGCATGTGCATTAAGGGCTGCATATTTCTTCAACACCGGCAACGTCAACACCGTCAACTCATAGTGATGTGTCAGTGCCTCTCGCAAACACACCTGCTGACCATCCACCACCACGCCTTCTTCGCCCGTCAAGCCTAATTTCTTTACAATCGAATCCACCAGCGCCGGATTGTTGACGGCATACACCTCCAGGGCATCTCCCGGTTGATAACTCAAATCGGTTCCTTCGGTGGATATCTCCAAATGCCATGTCTCCTTGTCTGACCCCCGTCCATTTAGTTGTATTTTCTCGGTCACAGCAACTGATACCGGCACATCGAATCCGGCCTTACCGACTTCTCCTGACACCCCGCACGCCGTCGTTGTCTCTTCTCGACCCGTAGGAGCTGGCGATTGAAACAACTGCACATAAACAGGGAGCTCGCTAACCAACGACTCACTAAAATCGGTATCAAGCGTCAACACATCCCTCAACGAATGGGCGCCTGCCTTAGCCAGGTAATTGTGAAAATCAATCCCCGTTTGACAAAATTTCTTGTACGAACTATCGCCCAATGCCACCACCGCATAATTCAAATGGGGCAATTGAGGGGCTTTTTTTCCTTTCAGCAAATCGTGCAACTCAATGGCCACAACCGGTGGCTCGCCATCCCCATGCGTGGACACCACCACTAACAACAGCTCCTCCTCCTTAAGCTGACGACCATTATAGTCCTCCATCGACACCAGTCGCGTGGTCAGACCCGAACGTGATAGTTCATCGGCCATCCGTGACGCCACTTTTTGTGAATTCCCCGAATGTGAACCGTACAATACCGTCATTCGCTTTGTGCGTGTCGCTTCGGGTGATGCGGTGACCGCTTCAACCGCTTTCGACGATGCCTCCGATGGCGCTGCGATGCTTTGCGCCGCCAATGGCGCAAAATCTATCGCCGCTTCAATGTAACCCCCTAACCACAAAAGCTGCTCTCGATTCATCTTCGACAGAACCGACTGCAACTGACTCCGCAATTCCGGACTAAACAACTGATTTTCTGACATACAATTCTTTTTAATACTATCGGAGCTATAACTCCTATTCTCTTGCAATGATATTACTTTAAAATGGTGCTCGTATGCTTAATTAATTCTAAAAAAGAAGGAATTTTTCAATTCCCTATAGAAAATCTCTCAACCCTTATCAACGCGATCAAACAGATGATCTGAACCAACGATGAATAAGACTAGCGATCCTATTTCGCTTAAAACACGGGAAAAAAAGATTGAACATGCTCATTCACATAACAAAACTGGCTCTATATCGGATCCTGTGGGTAAACAAAACATGAAAGCACGAAATCAACAAAAGGTAACTAAGCCGCCTTCGGGAAATGGCGTTAAAAAAATCATAGGCCTGAGCGTTAAAAATATGCGCTGTTTGAGCTTGCGAGTTCGCAGATTTTAGCGAAGGCCTATGATTTTTAGCCATTTTACGTCAGCGGCGGCCTTTTTTGCTTACTTTTTGGGGCTGTAGCCAAAAAGTAAGAGCCCGCCCGGCTTGAGGGCACGAAATATTGGCATGAGTGAATTGATACTTTTGATCACCCTTATATAATATCAGCATTTTTCTAAAACATAAATTCTAAGATTAAAAACACTTAACAACAACCAATAAAGCGCTGTTTTTTTTTTACACTTAAGAAAAAACCAAATCCATAGATAATCAATCAATATTAAACGTACTCAGGTAACGTTCCCCCGTATCGGGCAACAACACCACCACGCGCTTGCCTTTATTCTCGGGACGATTGGCCACCTGAACCGCTGCCCACAACGCCGCACCCGATGAATATCCACACAAGATTCCTTCCTCGGTGGCTGCATGATGTGCCGTATCAATGGCATCTTCGTTTTTAACCCGAATAACTTCATCATACACCCCTGTATTCAACACATCTGGCACAAAACCGGCGCCAATGCCCTGTATCTTGTGTGGCCCTGGCTGTCCTCCCGACAATACCGGACTTGAATCGGGTTCTACAGCCACAATCTTCACCTGTGGGTTGCGCTGCTTCAAAACCTCTCCCACACCGGTAATGGTTCCTCCGGTTCCAATCCCCGCCACAAAGAAATCAACCTTTCCGTCTGTATCTGCCCATATCTCTTCAGCGGTGGTAGTACGATGTATCGCCGGATTGGCCGGGTTTTTAAATTGCTGGGGAATAAACGAATTTGGATTCTCCGCCGCTATTTCGGTGGCACGTTCTATCGCGCCTCTCATCCCCTTTTCGGCTGGCGTCAACACCAGTTCTGCGCCAAATTTCTTCAGCAGTTTACGACGCTCTACACTCATGCTCTCGGGCATGGTCAAGATCAACTTATAACCCTTCACAGCTGCCACAAACGCCAAACCCACACCTGTGTTGCCACTCGTGGGCTCCACAATCACCGTTTCTTTGGTGAGCAATCCGCTCTTTTCGGCCTCTTGAATCATATTCAGGGCAATACGATCCTTTACCGACCCTGCAGGATTAAAAAATTCTAACTTGGCGACCAACTCTCCACCTTCGCCATTAATCAACTTATTAATCTGTACCAATGGTGTCTTCCCTACCAATTCGGTAATGTTTTGTGCAATCTTTCCCATTTTATATAGTTTTTTAAATATAATACATTAAACTTTCAGCTCGTTCCACGTAATCCCGATGGATATCTGCCAAGGTGACCCCGCGCATCGTCTCCCAGAACGTTTCAACAGTTTTACGAAGAATTTGCTCAGTCACTTTCGAAACTAAATCCCCATCCATTTTGTCGGATTTAATACCTTCCAAACCGAGCGCCTCAACAATGTCTGCCAGGTGAATCAAAGCCTTCTCTCGCGCCAAGCGATATCCACCTCCGGCACCGCGCTTCACCTCCAACAATCCCTTCTTTTTCAAATCCACCGCGATGGCTTCCAAAAACTTCTGAGGTATATCACACGACAACGCCGCACGCTGTATCCCCGTAAATCCATCATCATCAATGCACAAGAACAACATGAACTGCACACCATACTTCACCCGGTTTGAAAATCGAATCATCGCTCTTTCATTTATTTTTAAACAAATGTAGAACTCTAACACCCAAAAACAATAGGAAATACAACCATTAATCCTATACACGCAATAGGAATACTACCCACATGCATCATATCACACTCACTATCTTTGCATTAAAACACACCCAAACCCCAATTCATTATACATACCAAAACAATAGGATTCACTAATATTACTTCCCCTCTCCGCAACTCATCTTACCTCACTACAACTCATCTTCACCCACCGCAATTCAGCGTAAGTTCTTAGTTGTTAATACTGAGTTCCACTGAGTTTTCTTTCCCTCACCGGTTCTCATCTTCCCTCACCGCAACTCAGTGTCAGTTCTTAGTTGATTACACTGAGTATCTGCTTTTATATTTTAATGCAAGGTATTTTAGATCAATTCAGCGCCTTTGCACCCTGCGCTTATCATTACTCGATGAATTCTCCGTGCTCATAAAAAAACTCCGTGTTCATTGAACCCATTCCGGAAAGCTCAGTACAATATCGCTTACCTGACCCCATACCCAATCCTGCCATTAACCCCAGCCTTCAGACTGGGATTAATTAGATAATCGTTTCAGAAGGGCTTTAGCCCTCATGCTTTAGGTTCAATCTCTTCTCCCGCACGATTCCATCACAAGGCTTAAAAAACCTCGGTGAATTCTCTGAAACTCCGTGTTCATTGAACCAATTCCGGAAAGCTCAGCACAATATCACTTACCTGACCCCATACCCAATCCGGCTTTTAACCCCAGCCTTCAGGCTGGGGTCAATTAGATAATCGT
>NZ_QKZK01000052.1:15142-18283 GCF_003254275.1 Breznakibacter xylanolyticus
CATGCTTTAGTTTCAATCTCTTCTCCCGCACGATTCCATCACAAGGCTTAAAAAACCTCCATACCCCCTGCCTCCGTGTTCATTGAACCCATTCCGGAAAACTCAGCATAATAACGCCTACTTGATCCCACGCCCAATGAATTACACCGAGTATTATTCTCCTCACCAGTTCTCAACGCAACTCAACGCAACTCACCGTTAGTTCTTAGTAAACAACACAACGCATCTAGCCTTAGCGTTTATTCTGACTCCGCACCCCTCTGCTCATCAAAAACCGAAACCCCAAAGCCATCCCCGTCCCACTTCCAAAGAAAAAATTCGTGAAAATCGCGGACAAAAAAAACGTTGAAAGCCAACTGCCCCCTCAAAAACTCTCCCGCAACGTCAAGTACAAGCCATGATCACCCCCATTGGCAACCCCATAATCTATCCGCAAATGCAACTTCTGATCCGGCATCACCTGAATGCGCAAACCAGCTCCCACTGAACCATAAACACGATCAAAAGCCCCACTAAAATCCGCACTCGACGCTCCAACCCCACCAAAAACAACCCCGCTAAAACGCCACCACAAATGACGACGATACTCGGCCTGACCATACCACGCATTGTTATTGATATATTTCAGGGGATGCGATATGCCACGCAAGGCCGCCTTTCCCCCTATGGCTGGCATCTTATAAAAAGGAATCGATCCATCCCCTCGCTCCACATACAACTGTGCCGCTAAAATCCCATCTTGACGAAATGGCTTGACAAACAAACGACCATCAAACACATACTGCTCAAAACGATATTCACTCCCCAAAAATCGTCCCGCAAACAACGACGACATCTTCACATAAACACCCCGTTCGGGCCACGTGGGATTGTCACGCGTATCCAACGCAACCATCGGCCCTAATGCATTGCACCAGCCGCCGGAACTACCCACTGCTTCCTCGGGTAGCATCATCCCATCACGACCATGATGCTCATTAAAACCGGCATCCACCTCGACCCCGTAAAAAAACACCTCGCGCCATCCCTTCATCAAATGGCCCTCCAAACGATATCGATATGCCTTATACTTAATCGGATCTACATCAACAGCCTGATTCCCGATGGGATAATATCGATCGGGCAAATACACAAACTGACTCTTTAACTTTGCCGTCCATAGCTGACGCGTAAATGTCTCCACATCAACCTCAAACTCAAACATCCCTGTGGTGGAAGCCAATAACGACGTGGCAATAGTGGTGGGGCGATAATAAGAACTGCCCGAAGCCGACAACGGGGCGATACGCCAAATCGGCATCACTCCCAACTCGAGCTTGGCTACCGGCGAATACCCGGCCACCGGAAAAACCACCAACGAATGACGCCCGCGGTTAAATGTCAAATAATCCATGGCATGCTCACCAAACGCCGATAAGCGCAACATAAAACCTCCGCCGGTTTGCTGCATCGTATCCACCTCCTGCGACCTCAAGCTCATCATGAGGCTACACCACAGCAAACACAACGATATATAACGCAACGCCCCCATCAAATCACACTCAACGCTTGTGATATATCTCCCATCAAATCGGCGACATCTTCAATCCCTACCGACAGTCGCATCTGAGTATCGGGTATTTTCATCTCGGCTCGCTCGGCCAATGAAAACTCCGAATAAATGGTGCTATGCGGGTGAATGATCAGCGTCTTGTTATCGTTCAAATTCGTCGCGCGACGAATCACCTTGAGCGCATTCATAAAATCAAAACAAACCGACCGCGATGCCAAGTCGAACGTCAAAATAGCACCCGGCTTACCGGCAAATTGCAACTGCGCCAAGTCATAAAGCACATGATCGGGCAAACCGGGATAATTCACCGACTTAACCTGGGGTTGTTCCTTCAAAAACACACCCAGCTTCATGCAGTTATCCACACACTTATCTACCCGAAGCGTGAGAATATCCAATCCCAAATTCATGAAATGAGCCGTGTGAGCCGTCATCGATCCGCCCAAGTGACGAAACATCTCTTTGCGCATGCGGGCTATCAATGCATCAATACCAAAGCGCGAATGCCACGACGCCAATGCCGGGACTTTCTCCCATGCAAAGGTTCCATGATCAATGGCCACTCCCCCAAAAGCAGCTGCCCCCCCCGAAATAAACTTAGTAGTGGACATCACCTCCACATCAACGCCAAAACTTCGTGCCATAAACACATTGGGGGGCGTGGTGGTACTGTCGCCCACCAATACCAGGTTGCGTGCATGCGCAAAAGCCGCCAATCGTGAAATATCCAAAATCTCCAACTGGGGATTGGTGATGGTCTCAAAAAAAATCAACCGGGTGCGCTCATCAACAACTCCGGCAAGGGCTACCTCATCGGTCAAATCCACAAAACGCACTTCAATCCCAAAGCCGGGCAACGTCGTCTTGAAAAAAGCATACGAATGACCGAACAAGCGATTAGAGGTCACCAAATTATCACCCTGACCCACCATCGACAAAATGGCCGTGGTGATGGCCGCCATACCCGACGAAAAAGCCAGCACGGCATGCGCTCCCGTCACATTCTTCACCTTCTTCTCAAAATACTCCACCGTGGGATTCGACGTCCTTGCGTAAGCATGACCCGCTCGTCGTCCCGAAAACACAGCCTCCATCGTCTCGGCCGAGTCAAAATCAAATGCAACACCATCATAAATAGGCATGTGCAATGCCCGATAAGCATCCTCTTGTGGAAAGGTCGTATGCAATGACCTGGTGGTAAATCCCTTGTTCATATTGAGTAACTATCTTTTTTTTGATTTCAGACCGTAAAACTAACGAAAAACCTGTGTCCATCGCCATTCTAACCACGCCTTCCATCGCCAAAAATACCTACTTCATCAAAAGGCTTTCATCATTCCAAACATTCTTCACTCCCTAAATAGAAACACAACCAACTCATCCTCACAACGATAAAAACACCCTCTCCAGCACACCCAACAGATTAACAACCAACAAGCCACTTTCCAATGCAATAATTCGTGTTATTCGTGCAATTCGTGGACAAAAAACCCTTTCCCAAAGCAAACACCCCAAATCACTTACGAGACAAAGAATTCGTTTAATTCGCATAATTCGCGGTTAAAAAAAAACTATCCAAAGCAAACTAA
>NZ_QKZK01000053.1 GCF_003254275.1 Breznakibacter xylanolyticus
CTCAGGTGTTTCGATCCGGCCAGACTGTTGATGGTGAGCGGTGACGACAAGTCAATCTTGGGCGTGTGTGCCAGTACAAGGATGGACATATTGAATTCACGTTTGATTTCAATCAGTTGGCGCATCACATCCAACGCCGTGTCTGTTTTCTGGGTCGTTTGGGTGTTCAGATAAGTGATGTTGTCGATGATCATGACATCTGCCTTTAGCTTTTGTATGTCGTACCTCATTTTCTGAAACAATACCTGCTCAATGCTGCCACCGCCCATTTTCATCAGCTCTGCAAAATCGATGTTATCGACATACAGGTGATTGCTGAAGGGATAAATTTCATTCAGGTCGGAGTAGCGTGTCAGAAATTGCCGATCGCTCAACTCAAAATCGTAGTACAATACCGTGAGCGGTTTGCATTCGTTTTCGAGTATCAACATCTTTCGACCTTTCGAGAGTGCATTGGCAACGGCCACTGCAAAAATCGATTTCCCAACGCCTGTATCGGCAAATAACAGGTGCAATTCGCCCGACATCCAGATGTTTCCCAACAACATTTTGATGGGTGGGGCATTGATGGCATCCCTAAGCCGATCGTTGGCTGTTCGGATGGGCGCCAAGTTTTCGACTGACGGAAGAGTTGCATTCCTGTCGATCATCGGCGTAGCTAAAGTAACCGGGATAAATGCCATTGTTAATTGATTCGAATGATCGTCCGGTTACCTTTCGGCTTTCTTGGATGGATAATGTACTGCATATCGACAGCGTACAACTCAGGATCATCACGACCGATCTTCATTACATTTATAATGGAGGGGTAAAATGGAGCAACAATCTGATTTTGAAATTCGATAATACTGATTGCCTGATCGAATTGATAGAGTTGCTGATTGTATTTATTCAAATACTCTTGTTGAGCATTGGATTGATTGGCGTACCTTTTTATTCTATCTTCTAGATTTTTAAAATTCAGAAAATTAATACCCAATGCCCATTGGACGTCTTGTGGTGAAGGAGCTGTCATCGCTCACCTTCCTTTCTTGTTTCAGCACTGAGTTGGGCTGTAGTTTTGCGTTCGCCACTGGCTAACCATTCATCGAGGACTGACCGCCGATAATAAACCTTGCCAAGGACTTTTGAAAATGGAATCTGCCGACGACTGTTCATCGCATAGAGGGTGGAAACCGCCAGATCCAGATAGTCGGCTGCCTCGCTGATCGTCAGCAAGTCTTTTTCTTTTTCAGCAACAGAGTTTGCTGATGGAATAACATTCACCAGAGACTGATGAAGCTCGATGTATTCTCCCACTGTGAGAGAATAGAGCGGTTGGTCATTTTTTAATTGCATCATTTTTAAAATTAAATTGATGATGCAAGAATAGATTAGGCGGACTTAAGCTTCACTTAAGCTTAAGTGAAGCTTAATAAATTATTTTTGAAATTTCTTGTATTACACTACAAAACAGCAGATTGTAGTTTTGCGTTATTTGAATTTTTTTTAATCTTTTCAAGGGATTGAATGAAATTATCCATTTTTTTGACATTGAGAAAATCGACTTTTTCATGTTTAATATTGCTTCGAGCTACCTCCCAACTGTTTTTGGTTCCTATCTCTTTGTTACAGACTGTAAAGTGTTGTTGAGCTACTTCAAATGAGAATGATATCGCCTCTCCCTTAATGCAATAACAACTATGCTTTAAATACGGATGCAATTTATCAAGTATCCTTATCAATAGATATTTATCTACACCCCAGTTGATTTTTACATCTGGAATTTCGCCATTAAAATGACTGAAAAATTGTTCCCATGTGATATTGGAGATGTACTTTTCATCAATAAGATAATCATACAATGCTTTAACGATTGCCTCACAACCTTCACAATAATAAATTCCTAAATCCTTTTGATTAAAATTAGTTCCATTATTGCAAATGTCTCCGAGCTTTTTCGGTTTTATCAATCCACACTTTGATGCAATTAAACACTTAGGGACAGAAGTATATTGAGGAGAAAGACATACAATACCATCTTTGTTTTGCAGAATAACAGGCTCACCCGATTCTTCCACATAATCGATCCATGTACAAACAGCATAACTTCTCATTCCAAAGAGGCTCCATGCAGCCATTCGACCTAAATCATAGACAATGTGATCATCGCCATGTTCAAAAAAATCGTTTATCAACTTTTTCCCATTCTCTCCTTGGGAATATGAAACAATGATTTCGCTTTTCGATATATGATAGCACTCTTCAAATGACGGCAAACCAACTTCTTTGACATCTTTAAATAACAGTGCTTCAAATTGAGGCAACACATCCTTATATCTCGATCCTTGACAGAATTCATTACTAAAATCTAAATGTCTTTCTTGAACAAATCGTGCTTTGAACACTGAATAATTTGCAGAAGAGATTTGAGGATAGCGTTCTTTCAAATCTGCTTCTAGTTTTTCATATGCTTCATTGAAGCCTTTCAGATAAGTGTTTTTCATAGATGGTTGCGTAATACGTTAGTTTCATCAGTTATTCCAAAAATCCGCCAATGCCTCTGCCTGACTTAAAACCGTTTCCGTTGCCAGTTTTTGCAAATCGGGCGGATAACCATATTGGCGGAGGGTTCGCTTGACAATGACTTTCAATTTCTTTTTTACCGATTCTTTTACCGTCCAGTCAATTGAGGCATTCTCTTTTACTCGCTCTACCAGTACTCTGGCCAGCTTCAATAAAACGTCATCACCCAAAAGGTCTTTGGCACTTTGGTTTTGGGCAACGGCATCGTAAAAAGCCAGCTCGTCTTTCGATAAGCCCATCTTTTCGCCCCGTTTGTCGGCTTCCTTTATTTCTTTAGCCAAATCAATCATTTCCTGAATGATTTCGGCAGCACTAATCAGGTTGTTTTGGTAGCGTTTAATGGATGATTCCAGCATCTCCATCAAGGTGCGACTTTGAACAATGTTGTGTTTTGACCGGATTTTAATTTCATCGTTTAACAGTTTTTTAAGCACTTCCAATGCCAAATTCTTGTGCTTCATGTTGCGCATCTCTTCCAAAAACTCATCATCCAAAATGGATAGTTCTGGCTTTTTGATACCTGCTGCATCAAAAATATCCACAACCTGTTCCGAAACGATGGCTTGGTCAATAACCTGCTTAATGGCCGTTTCTATTTCAAAATCGGTTTTACCGCCTGTTCGGGTTTCAAATTTCATCAAGCGGGCTTTAACGGCCTGAAAGAATGCAATCTCATCTTTGGCATCCATGGCCTCGTCATGGGGCAGGGCTATTGCAAAAGCCTTTGATAATGCAGTTACCTCACGGATATAACGATTCTTTCCATCTTTTAAACTTAGTACATGCTCAACGGCCGAAAGGATGATTTCAAGCTTCTGCTTGACGGTAGCATCAAAATAATCTTCGTAAGCAAAGTTTTTACCGTAAAGCACATGGTCTTCGGCCACCATTTGAAGGTTGATGTTGGGTGATTCGCTCTTTTCGGTGAACATTTGAGAGACAACTTCCAGCTTTTCCAACATCAGTTGAACTGCTTTTTCCTGCGCTTCGGCAGGATCGCCCTTACCTCCACTATCTGCATAAAACGAGAGGGCTTGCTTTAAATCAGAAGCAATGCCAAAATAATCGACCACCAATCCGCCCGGCTTATCTTTGTAAACCCGGTTTACACGTGCAATGGCTTGCATCAGATTGTGGCCTTTCATGGGTTTGTCGATATACAACGTGTGCAAGCTAGGTGCATCGAATCCGGTAAGCCACATATCCCTGACAATAACCAGCTTCATTGGGTCTGCATTGTCCTTCATCCGGTCGCCCAATGTGCGGCGTTGGTCTTTTGAAGTATGGTGTTTCATCATGTCGGGACCGTCAGATGATGAAGCTGTCATGACCACTTTGATAACGCCTTTGTCCAAATCATCACTGTGCCAATGGGGGCGAATTTTGATGATTTCGTTATATAAATCAACGGCTATCTGACGGCTCATGGTCACGACCATGGCTTTGCCATCGAGGCCGTTGTTACTGCGCTCCTCGTAATGAAACACAATGTCCTCGGCAATCTTTTTTAAACGGGCAGGACTGCCCACAATGGCTTCTACTTTAGTCCATTTGGCTTTAGACGCCTCTTGAGGCGTCTCTAACGAGTCTAACTCCTCGTCCAATTCTTGAATTAATTTTTGTCCTTCTTCCGACAAATTGATTTTCACTAACCGGCTTTCATAGTAAATGGGGACGGTAGCTCCATCTTCAACCGCTTGGGCGATGTCGTAAATGTCAACATAATTGCCAAAAACCGCTGGGGTATTGTTATCGGTCGATTCCACCGGAGTTCCGGTAAACCCTAAGTAAGTGGCGTTGGGCAAGGCATCACGCATGTATTTGGCAAAACCATAGACCAAACGCTGGCCGATCACATTGCCTTTATCATCCTTTACATCAATAGATTTAGGTTTGAATCCATATTGGGTGCGGTGTGCTTCATCGGCTACCACCACAATATTGGTACGGTCGGATAAAAGTTCGTAGATGTTGTTTTCGCCATCGGGCTGAAACTTCTGGATGGTAGCAAACACAATTCCACCGGATGCCACTTTTAGTAGTTCTTTTAAGTTTTCCCGGCTATCGGCCTGTACCGGAACCTGACGGAGCAGTTGTTTTGAAGAGACAAAGGTTTCGAACAACTGGTCGTCAAGGTCATTACGGTCGGTAATGACCAGGATGGTTGGGTTATCGAGCTGAAGCACCAATTTGCCGCTGAAAAACACCATGGACAATGACTTGCCGCTTCCCTGTGTATGCCAAACCACACCGCCTTTTCGGTCGCCCTGATTGCCCGATGCCCGTTTAACCGATTCAATGGCTTTATTGACTGCATAGTATTGGTGATAAGCCGCTACCTTTTTAATGGTAGTCATTGTGGTGAAGGCTTGTTGAGACGCATTATAATGCGTCTGTACTGACTCTTCAAATACAATAAAATGCCGAATGTAATCCATCAACGTAACCGGATTGGCCAATCCTTTAATCAAAACCTCCAGCTGACTGGTTAGTACAGAGGCTTCTTTAACTCCGTCACTGGTTTTCCATGCCAGATAACGCGAGAAGCCTGCCGACAATGAACCGGCCTTTGCATCGACTCCATCGGAGATGACACAAAACGTATTGAAAGTGAAAAGACTGGGGATGGTATCTTTGTAGGTTTGTATTTGTTTGTAAGCCGAATGCAGGGTGGCGTTTTCATCCACCGCATTTTTCAGCTCAAAAATGACCAAGGGCAAACCGTTTACAAACAGTAGTAAATCGGGGCGTTTGGTTGAGACGTTCGATCGAACGTCTTTATCCGTGATGGTAAACTGGTTCACCACCAAAAAATCGTTCTGTGTGGGATTGACAAAATTGACCAACTGAACCCTGTCGCCACGCTGAATGCCATCTTTTCGATACTCCACCGGAACACCTTCGGTTAGCAACTCGTGAAATAACTGATTGTTGACCATTAACTCCGGTGAAGCAATGCGTTCAATGACCTTTATCGCCTCGTGTTGGGCATCCAAAGGAATATGCGGATTGTTACGGGCAATGGCTAGCTGTAAACGACCTTTTAGGATGACATCACTAAAAGTACTGCGTTCGGGACTATCGCCATCGGGGGCAATGATGGCACCATGAATGTAGTTCCAACCAAGGTCTTCAAGTTCCTCAATTGCCCAGAATTCTATGTCGGATTCGGTTATTTTGGTCATAATGATAACTTTTCAGTAGATTCCTATACATCCGGATTTTCCCAGTAATCGGTTGGTTTGATTGTTTTATTATACGGTTCAAAACCTTCATCTATTTTGTCAATCTCAATAATAATTGGCACTTGCGCACTAAGTCCTGCTAAAATACATGTTCCTGTAGGTAGAATTGATAAAGCTTCAAAAGATACTTGGTCTAAATATGAAACAGTCCTTTCCACAGCTTCAATATCTTTATTGTTAATTAGTCGATGTAAAAAGTAATTATGCAACTGGGAGATTATTGTGCTTGATATATCGGAAGGTCTTTGACTTGCTACCGTTAAAAATACACCAAATTTACGCCCCTCCTTTATTATTTCTTCAAAAGTCTCTAGACGATAATCCTTCCATGTTTCACTTTCCCTTTGAGAGCTGTAGGATAGTATATTATGCGCTTCATCAATAATGATGTTTAGATATTTTTTGTCGTTGCGCTCTTGCTTTTTCTTATCATATATTTGTTTGCAAATTAACAAAGGGAGAACCTTTTTCATTGAAGTATTTACATCCGATAATGATATTATATCTAAAAAATTATCACTCATTTCTGACGATACAGTAATTACACTATCTAATTGCTCAATTGTTTTAAGCCTTTTCATTAAAGGCGAAATATGCTCTGTATTTAGATTGAATCGAGCTATTTCATTATAAAATTGGAAGACAATACGAAGTCTGATTTTTTCAAGATAGGTTATACTAGCAGTATTTATTGCAAGTCTGTTTATTGTATTAACTGGTATTCCATTGTTAAAGTCAAAATTCTCTAGATATGTCTTCACATTATTGGCTTCGTAATAATACTTATCGCTCGAACTATGCCAATGCAGGCTTTGTTGATATTCTTGAATTAAAGGCTCCAAGCAAATAGCACTAACAGAATTTGAGACATCATAAATGAATTGGATAATATCTCCTTTATCTACTTTGTTAGTAATTAAAGATTCCAACATAGAAGATAATGCGTATCTAAAATCAGATTCATTATTAAATCGGCTAAAGTAGAAATCATTACTTAAAGCCCTCTTTATAAAAGGCTTTTGTGTCTTTTCGGTAGCTGTAAGGAATATTGACCAAAAATCAATGTCATTAATTTCTTCTTCTGATATTGGGTATTTTTTATGTGTTTGTTTACGGGTTGAAAGTTTGTAAAGGTTTTTATTCTCAAACGTTGTTATAATGTTGTCATTTTCATCACCATTCAGATACTCTCCATTGAAATCAATAATTACAAATTTGGCATTCGCTTTAAAACCAGATTTATTTTGATAGGCTTTGAATAATTTGTGGTAGAGACCTGCTAGTGTATATGATTTGCCGCTACCTGTGTTTCCAAAAATCCCAATATGACTTGCGAATAAACTATTAACACCTACAGAAATTTCTTTCCCTTTTTCACTTGCTAATGACCCTATTCTTATAGGTATATCAGGCACACCATTAATATCCTTTATGAAATGATGAACCCGATTAAACTCGTCTTGTGTAAGCAGGTAGCATTCGTTCTCAATTAAAGGTAACTCTTTGATGCCTTGTTTAAATTTCAACTTATCAAAGTAGCCAACTAAACTGACATTAAGAACCCTACTTATTTTATCTCTATTATGGGCATATTCTTTTCTTTCAAGTGACTTATCTGTCGAAATAAATTCTCCTTCTATTTTACCAACAAGCTCTTCAAATCCTTTCGTTATCTTAATATATCCTCCAACCGAAACATTCTTTATTATATCTCCATTATACAATAAATGAGACGCGTTTTTACTTTTATCAACTATTACATCAACTTTTCGGCCTTTAACGGAATGTACATTTCCTATTTTTAAAACTGCATTAAGTTCATTCATTTTCTACAGTTTTATGTTCTTCATTTTCAAAAGTTTCTTCTTTGGAATTTCCTTCGAGTTCGTTAGCTAATTTGGTGAAGAAATGAAGATTAATTGTGTCTAATGAGTATTTCATATTTTCCTCTGCATCAAATATGATTTTCACATTAGCAGATGTAGGAATTTCTCTTTGGATGCTTTCTTTGGATTTTAAATCATATGCAAAAATTAAGATTAGTAATGTTGGGTTTGAAGCTGCTACTCTTTTTGTAATTTCTCGTATATGTTCATCGGCAAATGAAAATCCAAAAACGAATAGTACCGAGTTCTCTCTTTCCAAATGATTTGAATACATCCTCAATAATTCATAAAACACAACATCTTGAGTGGTTATTTCAAACTTTTGTTTGGTGGGATTCACCATTTGTAGCTCATCATAAGCTTCTAAAAAAAGTGAGTGCGAGTCATTTTTTGTGATTTTTTCAGTTTTTATATTCTTGTACAATTCATCTACCGTGTAACACTTCCATATATTATTTCCACCCTTGTCCTTTTCGCTTGAAGCATATACAACCGGTAGAAAGTCATTTGAATTGATAGATAAGGAGTTGATTTTATTGAGTATTGTATTGCCGTAGTCATAAGTTATTTTGCCATTATTCAATTTCCAATTGACACTACCATGTAGCTTAAACACATTAAAAAGTGGTATTTCTGATTGGAATTCATAATGGGTGCTGGTTTTGCGAATAGAATTGTGAAAGTTTTCAGTACCATAAACAGGATTCATTCGTCCTGAAAAACCATCATTAAATGCAATTTTTTGGTTTTCCAAGGTATAGTCAAGTAATAAGTCCATGTTTGTTGTAAACAAATTTGCTTGTTTGGTTACAAGATTAGTTTTCCTTTTTGTGAGAATAATATTTATCGCAGAAATAAAATTTGAGTACGCGATTTTTACAGTATCTAGTTTCTTATTTTCATTTTTCGAATCAATTTCAGAATTGCCTTTTATAGCCACATCATAATAGTGCTTTTTTATTGAAGCATCCACAATTTTCTTATTATCATCATTCTCTTTCTTTGACAAATCAGTAAGTAGTGTTTCAATATCACTTAACGTACCTAAGAATGGTGTAGAAGCACCTGAACCAATTAAAAAATTCAAGTGACAACTTTCAATAACTTTTTTAATCTCTTCGTACCCCATATTATGTGCTATTTTGAATTAACTCTTAATTCTCCACTCATTAACTTCGGCAACAACGTGTCACGTAATTGGGTGAGGGTTTGGATTTCTTTGGTGTTATTTTCTATTGATTTAAAAATCGGCATTATAGACTTGTCAAATTGTGAATGCACGTACGGTGTTGCTAGAAGAACCTCAATATTCCTAAAATCAGTCTTACTAATCTCTGGAAATGTACTTCCAGAAGCCAAGTTATGCACCGTTTTGAGTTTTGACTTCAACCAATTATACAAGAAGCCAATTGATAAATTACTATTCGGAATTAATGTAATAAAACCTTGATTTGTACAGGCCTCATGAGTATTGATTGTTAACACGCCTACCGTAGCCCTACTTGTCATTAGTAGGGAATATGCTGGAAAGAGTTTTGCGGAACTTTTTTGTAAACCTAACTCAGTAATCTTCTTGGTTGAACCATTTGAAAACATGCTGTTTTCTTTAGTCAAGTCCGTGGGTGAGTACCACAATAATTCACCATCTTCCCAAAAAGCAGATTCTGTCGTTGAAGGTGTTCCTCCTCCAATAGTTTCAATGTTTTCGCCAATATATGACAATCTCCACCCCTCCGGTATCTCCCCCAACTCACTCTCTACCATTTTACCGCCCGAACTCTTGTAAGTTAAAAAGTTAGAGGTAATAGGTAAAAGGTTTTCGTCGTCATCGCAATCTATTACCTTTTCCGTTTTACCTTTTACCTCAACAGGGAACTCAAACTCCACAAACCAACGTTTAAAAAGGGTTTGCGCCAGTTCTTCTAAGTCTTGGTTTTGTTGGCGGAGGAGGATGATTTTTTGGTTGAGATAGCCAATTAGTTCTGCAATTAATATTTGTTCATCAATTGGAGGAACACTAATTGGCATTGTCTTGATAGTCGGTATATTGGAATAACCTTGAACAGAACCACTACTAAAAGCCTCATGAATTTTCTGAAATGATTTACTATTTATCTGATATTCAAGAAACATTGGATGTATCAAGCTTGTATCTGGTCTTAATATTGCAACCGAACTTGATATTCCAAAAGAATCATTAGCCTTATATCTATAAGCATTCCCAAATGAGCCAATGATTCCCATCAAAATATCATTTTCTTGCGGTCTTGTAACAGCTTTTGATTTTTTTGAAAACAATTTCTCATAATCTTCCTCTGATATAAAATCTATGTCATCAAGTTTTAATTCACCTCTATTAAAATTCTTTGCAGTTAAATAAAGAATTCCTTCTGCAACTCGTTTAACCTTTGCATGAGCTCCATCGCCAACTAAGCATGTTTCTCCGATTGTAAGTTTCTTCCACTCGCTCATTTCACACCCTCCTTTCTTACCAAAGCATAAAAAGCCAAGCCTCGTTTGGTTAGCTTGTACTTTTGTTTAGAACTGTTGGGTATATCGGGTATCGTCCATTCAATTAATTGGTCGTCTAACAGCTTATTAATTACAGCTTTTAATTGCCCAGAAATGCTTTTATGTCCTAACGCATCGGCCAAACCTTGTTTTGATAAGTTGTTTTCTGCCAGCTTGAGTACTAAGGCTGCGTACAAAGACTCAGGCTGCAACTCAGGCTGTCTATCTTTAAACTCCTGCTGCAACTCTTGCTGTTCTTTTTCTAATCCATTATACATCAATATTTTCAACTCCTGCTGTAACTCTGGCTGCCACTCGGGCTTTTCGGTGTTCAACTCGGGCTGTTTATCGTTCGCTAATCGCTCGTATTCGTTCGTATTCGGCCGTGGACGAATCATTTCCACATCGAAGAAGTCGTTTTTCTCTTCAATCTTGGGGCTTTCCAATCCCGATTCTTCACAAACTCTAATAATCCGATTGATTCCGCTGCCCCATTGTTCAATCAAACCTAATTCTTTAAAAATATGAGCAACCACACGGTTACGAGCTTCGCTGCGTCCGTTAAAAACGTCTTCCATGGTAATGCTGTGGGGCAAGCCACCCGGAGATACAATGTTTACAATGTCATCGTAAATGCCCACTTTAATATCACGGCCTTGGTTCACGTAATCGCGGTGTACCATGGCATTAATCAAGGCTTCGCGCAAAGCAGGAACCGGTATTTCGTAAGTGTCGGTGCGGTAAAGCCCTTTTATTTCACCTTTCAGGTTTATGTGGTTCAAAACAAAGCTTTGGGTGTTTTCGAGTATCGTGAAGATATCGCCACCATACTCTTTTTTATCGGTAAAAACCGACATGGTGGTGCCTTTAAACCTTGCACATTTTACGGTGCAATGGGGAAACTTGCCCAACAGAATCATCAAGGCATTGGTTGGATACTCTTTGTCGTTATCGGGATTAATCAGTTTCAGGTTTCGGAGTTTGTCATGGGTCAATGGTTTGCCAATGCTCTCGAACCTTTGGTACAGCGGGCTTAAATCAAGCTCTTGCAAAGTTGTATCGTAACAAATCTCTTCATCGAAACTGATGTGACGTTTTTGGCGTTCCAGTTCGGCAATAACATCTAAATCGGCAACCCGGTTGGTGGCTCCAATGCGCACATAAGTGCCATCGGCTTTGCCTTGGCTTTTGAGGAAGTAGGGCTTCAAGTTGCCACGCACCACTTCAATCACCAATACCAGTTTGCCGTCGATGTTTACGCTGTATATTTCGGGCATGATTCCCGGAGAACAATTATCGGCAATGATGGAGGCAATTTTGTCCTGCAAATCGAAAAGCTCGTTGTCGTCAATGCCAACAATCTCTCGGTTATCATTTACGCCAATGATCAGTTTACCACCGCTCGTATTGGAAAAAGCAATGACGGTTTTGGCAATGGCATCGTTTTTAGGCAAAACCTCTTTTAATTCGAGCGTTTTGCTTTCGCCCTGTTTAATCTGCTCTACCAACATCATAATGTTATCCCGATTTTAGCCAGTTGTGTTTTAATTTCTTGGTCAAGCTTTTGGGCTTGCTCCATTTGTTCACGCAATCGGGAAGTCAATGTATCTACCTTTTCCTGAAACGGGATGCCGTCATCTTCTTCATCGGGTATGCCAACATAACGACCCGGAGTAAGAACAAATTTGTGTTTCTGTATATCATTAAGGCTTGCTGATTTGCAAAAACCTTTTTCATCCTGATAGGCTTCTTTGCTGTTGAGCCAGTTGTGGTACGTGTCAGCTACTTTGCTAATGTCTTCGGGGGCAAAAGTACGGTTTTTGCGGTCAATCATATAACCCAATTCCGAAGCATCAATAAACAGCACTTCACCATGGCGTTTCTTCTTGCCACGACGCAAAAACCATAAACAGGCCGGAATACCTGTATTGAAGAACAGTGCTTTGGGCAGCATGACAATACATTCTACCAAGTCGTTCTCCACTAACTTTTGGCGTATGTCTCCTTCGCCTCCTGTATTGGAACTTAATGAGCCATTTGCCAAAACGAATCCGGCATGTCCGCCATCGGGTTTTAAGTGATACAAGAAGTGCTGCACCCAGCCAAAGTTGGCATTTCCGGCTGGAGGAATGCCATATTGCCAGCGGGCATCGTCACGTAGTAACTCACCACTCCAATCGCTCACGTTAAACGGAGGATTGGCAATGATGTAATCAGCTTTCAGGTCTTTATGGGCATTGTTCAAAAACGAACCTTCGGTATTCCATTTAATGTTTGAGCCATCAATACCACGAATGGCCAAGTTCATTCGGCACAATCGATAGGTGGTTTGGTTGCTTTCCTGTCCATACACCGAAATATCATCCAAACGTCCTTGATGGCTTTCGATGAATTTTTCACTTTGCACAAACATACCACCGGAACCACAACAGGGATCATAAACTCGGCCTTTATAAGGTTCAAGCATTTCAACCAGAAGTTTCACAATGCTTTCAGGTGTGTAGAACTGTCCACCTTTCTGACCTTCGGCCAAAGCAAACTGTCCTAAGAAATATTCATACACACGCCCCAGCACATCCTGGCTTTTGGCTTTTTCATCGCCCAAAGCAATGGTGCCAATGGTGTCAATCAATCCACCCAAGGTTTGAGGGTCGAGGTTTGAACGACCGTATGTTTTTGGCAAGATGCCTTTCAACGTTGCATTATCGGCCTCTATCAAATCCATGGCATCGTCAATCAACTTACCAATGTTTGGCATTTTTGCTTGCGATTGAATGTATGACCATCGAGCATTTTCAGGAACAAAAAACACATTCTCAGCACCGTATTCATCCTTGTCTTCTGGGTCAGCTCCGGCATAATCGCCTTCACCGGCAACTAATTTGTTGTGTAACTCGCTAAAAGCATCCGAGATATATTTCAGGAAGATCAAGCCCAATACCACATGCTTGTATTCGGCTGCATCAATGTTTTTACGCAATTTATCGGCTGTTTTCCAAAGCTTCTGTTCAAGCTTTTCCTCTGCTCCGTTTCCGTTCGTTTTTGCCATTTAAATCTATCAATTAAATATCTGAGATTGTCTATTTCTGTTGTTTAAAGAGAATTGCTAATTGCCAAAGGACTTGGTGGTAAATATTTCATTTCGCTTTGACAGCTAGCGTCGAAATTATAAAAATATACGGGTATTTGGGTCAATTGAATCATATAATAATCAACAATTTTATATTGTTTCTCTTTTTGTTTCTGACAATTCATCCAGTTGATTTGCCTTCATAATTTGTGTGTCTATAATCAGATGTGCTTGTTGGATTAAAAAAGTTTGTCGCTACAGAAATGGATGAGTTATGATGAAAGAAATTTTAAGTGATGATATTTTTTAATATGGAAACTTATGTCTAAATTGAGTTTATGATTCTGACTGTTTCAAATCATTAAAAAATACCTACCATGAGCAAACTCATCATCCCTTCCGACCACCAACGTGCCTGTCTCAACGTACTAGAGCATGTGTCGCAAAATATGCCTTTTAAACGCGACGAATTCAAGTTGCTCGACAGCGCCATCCGATGGATGAAAAAGCCATCGCCCCGATTCACGTTCCAATTTGGCATTCGCTTGTCGTATGGGGGCGAATCTACTTACATCGATATTGAGTATAACGGGTGGCAATTTTCCATGTCGCAATACAATGTGGCCTATTATCCCGATTCTGGCAGTGATTGGTACTCCGCTTATGAATACAAATGTTCAGCCGACGAAACAGAGGAACATGGAGAGGTCTATAATTGGGAGAATATGGCCATGAATCTATTGGGGTATTTCGGACAGGAAGATGTGTGTGAGACGCTTGAAGTGACTATTAGCAAAGGAGATTAACAGATAGAGGTATCCTTATTTTTTAAAATCTAACAATTTCTTAACCACTTCTCTCTTTGATTCTAAATCAAAACTATCCAAATAGTTTTCAGTCGTTTTCAAATCACTATGGCCAAGACTTTCTGAGATATACTCTATTGAAGCACCTGACTGTTTTAAAATTGTAGAATAACTGTGACGGGCTGTATAGGTCGTAACCGGAAGCTTCATTTTTAACTCCTCCGCAATGCGCTTCATATACTTATTGATGGTTTTGGTCACCTGCCTGATCCGCGCGAATTCTTCCTCTGGACTTAATCCTTCTGTTAACAATGGGAAAACATAGGTATTAGATAAAATGGGCTTGTTTCCCCACTTGTCAATAATGTCTTTCACCTCGTCAGTTATTATACCTACAATAGGCTTTATATTAGACCTCTTTGTTCTTTCGGTTTTGGCTCGAATAAATGAAATACTACCATCTGAAAAATTCACATTTTTGTATTTCAGTCTGCAAATATCTTTCACATTAATTCCATTACACAAATAACTAAAAAACCAGATATCCTTTGCTCTGTCTTCTGCACTAAACGGCAATGATGGATAATTATAAATCTTCTCAATATCAGAAAGATTTAATGCCTTTTTTATATTCCGACCTGCGGGTATTTGATACTTGTCTTTTCCAAAAGGGTAAATCAATTCGGATATCGCCTTCTCCCTAATTGCCTTGTTAAATATTGAACGAAGAGGGCGTATGTATATTCCAACTGTACTTATAGAATGCCCTTCTCTTAGCATCCAGTTTTCGTATAACAATAAAAAAGTAGGCGTAATATCTTTAAATTGAAGCTCCTTCTTACCCGAGTATTTCTTTAATGAATTAATACTTGATTGGTAATTCTGAACTGTTCCGGCTCGCCCCTCTTTCTTCAACTCTGTAATGTAATGATTATAATATGAAGCTAGAGTTACTGTACCTCGTGGATTTCTAAACAGCTTTTCAAAAATGTCAAAGCTGAATTCGGGCATGTTTTTTATAATGTCTAAAGCATGTTCTTCAATTGCAGATAGTTTCAGTTTGATGTCCTTGAATTCACCCTTGGGTCTTACAGACATAACATCATCGAACTCCTTTTCAGATAGAACAAAAGCTGTCGAGTAATACTTCTGAACTCGTTCATAAGTAATCCGAAGTCGCACAAGACATTTATTGTCTTTCCGAACTTTACGCTTATCAAGGATAATGGCTGTAGAAACGTTTCTATTCATATTTTTTAGGGACATACATTTTAACATACAAACCTACTAAAAAACGACAAATAACGCAAAAAACATACAAATTAAAACAACCTTAAATACCTATATATCATTGCTTTTACAAATTTATCAAAAACAGACAAAACACACAAAAAGTGATTCATAATCATGAGGTCGGCGGTTCAAGCCCGCCTCTCGGTACTTAAAACAAAAAAGACCTACAAGACTTAAAAACTTGTAGGTCTTTTTTTATTCGCAACTTCCACACCAATTTCGGATGCGCCATCATCCGAGAAAACTTTTTCCATTCTCTGACACACATTGTCAATCAAACCGACGAACTTTGTACCCAACAAAATCGTCACCATGGAAATTATTGTCATCGCCCTGTCAAGCCTGACCCTCGTTCTCGTTATTATTCTCCTGTCAAAGACAACCCGCGCGGATGTCAAGCCAATCACCGATTCTATTCAACTCCTTCTACAACGCGAACTCAGGGATAATCGCACGGAATTAGCTGTCGCTTTAAAGCAAAACCGCGAAGAACTGTCAAACGGATTGAACACCCTCACCCAAAAGCTCGATGAAAAATTAACGCAAATCAGCCACCACTTCAATGTAAACGCCAAAGATAATCGCGACGAACTTACACGATCACTCCAAATTTTTAGCGAAACGTTTACCTCGAACGTCAAAGAATTCAACGACCTTCAACGCCAAAAATTTGATGCCATGGCCATCAAACAAGACGACCTAGTGAAAGCCACCGAGCTTAGACTTGAAAAAATGCGCGAAACCGTCGATGAAAAGCTTCATAAAACATTGGAAGAACGCCTGGGACAATCCTTCAAGCTGGTTAGCGAACGCCTGGAAGCCGTTCAAAAAGGATTAGGCGAAATGCACCTCCTGGCCAACGGCGTGGGCGACCTCAAAAGAGTGCTCAGTAACGTCAAAACACGAGGCATCCTGGGGGAGATTCAACTGGGAAACATACTGGAACAAATCATGGCTCCCGAACAATACGAAGCCAACGTCAAAACACGCCCAGGCGCCAACGACATGGTTGAATATGCCATCAAATTACCAGGCCGCGACGACAACGGTCAAATGGTCTACCTGCCTATCGATGCCAAATTCCCGCAGGAAGATTACCTCCGTCTTCAAACCGCTTACGACCTGGGCGACACTTCTGCCATCGACACAGCCAATAAAGCACTCACCCAAGCCATCAAAAAATTTGCCCGCGACATTCGTGACAAGTACCTCGCTCCCCCACACACCACCGATTTCGGCATCATGTTCCTGCCCATCGAAGGGCTGTTTGCCGAAGTGGTGCGTCAGCCGGAATTGGTCACCCTCCTTCAGCGCGATTACAAAATCATTGTCACCGGCCCCACCACCCTGGCAGCCATGCTCAACAGCCTGCAAATGGGTTTTAAAACCTTGGCAATACAAAAACGTAGCAGCGAAGTTTGGCAAATATTGGGAGCCGTTAAATCTGAGTTTGGCAAGTTTGGCCTAGTGCTGGAGAAAGCACAACGAAAAATCACCGAAGCCAACAACGAACTCGACACACTGGTGGGCACTCGCACCAAAATGATGCTCTCAAAACTCAAACAGATTGAGGAATTGCCTACTTCGGAAAGCATCAAAATACTGGATGGCAATTCGGAGCTCAATTAGAAAATAAATAAAGGCCTCACATCTCTGTAAGGCCTTTATTTATTTGGTGATCCGGACGGGATTCGAACCCATGACCCGCAGCTTAGAAGGCTGCTGCTCTATCCAGCTGAGCTACCGGACCATCATTTTTAGCGGTGCAAAGATAGGAAATTTTCCTGCTATATCAATTTTCTATGCGCTTTATTTACTCACTTCACGTCATTTAGGTAGCAATCAAATCATTCACTCCAAATATCACACAAGTCTAACCCAACGATCTATTAATCAACTCATTTACTCCTCAACTCTAAGCTTTTCAACTCTTCTTCTGGGCGTTCCCCTTCGGGTCGGGCTTTCCGCTGCAATCCCTAACGCCTAATACCCAACAGCACCCCATCACAAACAGGCTTCACATCAAGCCCCCAATCCAACTCAACAAAAAACTCCGTGCCCCCTCTGTGCACCTCTGTGTCACCCACCATTACACAGAGCCCCCCGAGAAGGCACTAAGACCCACCGAGCAACAATTCGTTCCATTAGTACTAATCGACGCAGTCGCTTTGCGAAGCATAGCTATCGTTGTCTTCGACGCATTGCGAAGCAAAGAATTCGTATAATTCGTGTAATTCGTGTAATTCGCGGTTAAAAAAACTTTTTCTACCTGATCCCCTCGTGCACTTCGCGGATAAAAAAGTCTACAACGCAAAAAAGCCAGCTGATTACTCAACTGGCTTTTCTAAAAATCGGCGGCGACCTACTCTCCCACTTCTATGCAGTACCATCGGCGCGGCAGGGCTTAACTTCTCTGTTCGGAATGGGAAGAGGTGGAACCCCTG
>NZ_QKZK01000054.1 GCF_003254275.1 Breznakibacter xylanolyticus
TAAAAACACAAGTGTGGTGCACATTGATCGCCCATTTGCTTTTAATGGTCCTAAGGGCAAAGTCGGACACAAAAAAGGCTTTCTCTACAATTGCCGCTTTGGTTAGGATTTACCTGATAAGCCATTTAGACGTTTATTGGGTGATTGAAAACTGTAGACGGACTTATGTCAAAAATGTAAAAGCAAAAAACAAAAGTCCTGACATACAACTCGCATTTTTCTGAAAAAAAAGGGGGGGAGTAGGTAATTGAAAAACAATTGAAGATATGCTTATATTGCTGTTTATCAACACTTACAATCTTTGAAGATTGGAGATTTCTAGTTTTGTCGGTCAGTAGTGTTTTAAAATATATCCGACCATTCACCTCGCCTACGAATTACGTGACAATCAGGAATTACAACTGAACTACAGCAAAAGGGTAAACCGTGCTGACAGTGACGAAATGAATCCATTCCCGGAATACAGTGATCCGCGAAATATGGAAGCGGGCAATCCGAAGGCCAAACCGGAGCAAATTCATTCCATTGAATTTGGTTACCAGTTAAAAACCAAAGCGTTTAGTATTCTTCCTTGTTTGTATTATCGGTATAAATATGATGGCTTTGCAGAAATAACAAAGTATGTGAACGATAGTGTTTTACTTAAAACGTTTACAAACCTGTCGAAATCGGAGTTCATGGGGATGGAATTGATCATATCGGCCAACATTGGAGAGATAGCGAATCTGAATTTTAGCGCTAATGGTTATTATACCCGGTTGGATGCTTCAAACATTGGGTATTCAAACAATAAAAGGGCATTTTCGTGCGACACAAAGCTTGGTGCAAATTTCAATGTTACCAAATCAACCCTGTTGCAGTTAAACTGTTTTTATCGTTCAGAAAAAATCAATGCACAAGGAACAACCGATCCATCTTTTTATACCAATATTGGCTTGAGGCAGGATATTTGGAAAAATAAAGCCTCGCTAATATTAACGATTTCGGACGTGTTCAATACCTTAAATCAGTTTAATTATATCGACACACCTGAATTATGGCAGAAATCGACCAGAAAGAGGGATTCGCAGATCCTGTACTTGGGATTTACCTATCGGTTCGGCACATCTGCAAAAAAAGAAAGGCAGGAGTTGAATTATGATGATAGCTTTTAAATGAAGAAAACTCAACGATGAATCGCACCCCAAGCGGAATGTTCATTGGTTAGATGTTATTATGTGTTTTTCAGTAAAATACCTTTATTGTCAACGGACTGCATTTGTGTTTTTTGAATGTATTATCCCAAATTATATTGCCCAAGTTTGCTTAATTCTCAGATTTATTTCTATCAATTTGTAACTTCCCTTTTTTGTGCTTCAAAATATAATTGGTAGGGTTGAGTCCGAATTGTTTTGTAAAACTTCGCGAGAAATTACCCACCACAGTAAAACCAACTTTATACGCGACTTCAGAAATGGAGTATTCGCCAGCCAATAACAATTCGGCGGCTTTATTCATGCGGATGGTTGTTACAAAGTCGTGAACGGTTTGGTTCGTCAATACTTTTATCTTTTTATATAACAAGGCCCGACTCATTTTTAATTTTGTGGCGAGCGTCTCGGTGTCAAAATCGGTTTCTGACAAATTATCCTCAATAATTTTCATCACTTTTTTAATGAATGCTTCGTCCGTGACATTGTTGGCCAATATTTTGGGGTCGATAAACGAACCTTTGCCGAACATTTCCCTGAGTTTTTGACGGGATTCTATGAGGTTATTTATGCGGGAATGGAGAACAACCGTACTGAAAGGTTTTGTGATGTAAGCATCGGCACCCGTTTGATACCCCTCAACAATGTACTCTTCCGATTGACGGGCAGTCAATAATATCACAGGGATGTGGCTGGTACGCTCATCGGTTTTAATTTTTTTGCAAAGCTCAATGCCAGTCATACCGGGCATCATCACATCGCTGATGATTAAATCGGGTAAACAGTCAATGGCTTTATCGAAACCATCCAGGCCATTTGATGATTCGTAGATTAGGTAATTTGATGACAGCTCATTTGCAAGGTAATTGCGGATGTCATTGTTATCTTCCACCAGAAGTACGACAGGGGCGCTCTTGGATTTGTCAACCGGTGTTGTGGCTTCATCTTTACCAGAACTCAGTCCTTCATCACCAGAGGTCGAAGACATTACATTTTCATCAGAACTCGGACTTAAGTTCTCGTGGATGGGAATATAGGGAAATGAGATTTTAAAACATGAGCCTATGCCGGGTTCGCTTTCTACGGTTATGATTCCTCCGTGTAGTATTACCAGTTCTTTGGTAAATGCAAGCCCCACGCCATAGCCCTTGTCTTTGTATTCTTTGCTGTTGTCGGCTTGGTAGAAGATATCGAAAACCTTATCCAACGATTCGGCAGCTATCCCAATGCCATTATCCCGCACCGTTATTTCGAGAGTGCTATTTGTCTCCTTGTTATCCGCGAGTGCCAGTTCAACCGTAATTTCGCCATTGTCGGGCGTGTATTTGAAGGCGTTGGAAATGAGATTGTACAATATCTTGTCAAATTTATCGGGGTCGAAACTGACTAATAAACCATCAAATTTAGTCTGAAAGGTATAATTAATGTTGCGTTGCAAAGCTTGGATTTCGAAGGAACTACATACCGTTTTGGTGGTTAGGACAATATCGTTTACCGACTTCGTCAACTGCATATGTCCGGTTTCCATTTTTCTAAAATCGAGCAATTGGTTGCTTAAGTTGAACAACCGTTTTGCATTGCGGTGCATGATTGAATAATAGCTTTGAGCTTTGGCCAATGACGGGCTGTCGCTTATTAACCGTTCTAACGGGTCAATAATCAGAGACAATGGCGTGCGGAATTCATGCGCAACATTGGTAAAAAACTGCGACTTCAATTGGTCTAACTCTTCTATTTTCTCGGCTTTTAACCGTTCGTAATCAATTTGATGCCTAAGTTTTTCGCGTGCGACGATGATCCGATAAGTGATGTAACCTAAAGCAAAGAGCAATAAAATCCATATTGCATAGGCCCAGGTTGTTCTCCACCAAGGTGGCAACATGTTTATTTTAAGGGTGGCTGGTGTCGGATTCCATACGCCGTCGCAATTGGCCGCCATAACTTTAAAAGTGTATGTCCGCGGCTCCAGATTGGAGTAATAGGCAACCCGTTGGGTAGCATCCGTGTAAATCCAGTCTTTGTCAAACCCTTCGAGCATATATTTGTATTTATTGCCTTGGGGATTGGAATAGTGAAGGGCAGTAAACTCTAACGCAAGGGTTTTATCGTTGTGCGTAAGGGTGACCTCGCTGGATAGATAGAGCGGTTTGGTTAGCACAATACGCTCGTCGAACGGTTGGTTGGGCACAATGGGCGTGTTCAAAATCTGCAAGCCCGTCATGTATATTTTGGGCAGGTAAGGATTGTCCTTCATGTTTTCGGGAAAGAAAGAGTTGAACCCATGGATACCACCGAAAAAGATCTCCCCCGTTTTATGGTCGCGGAAGCAAGCATTTTCGGAAAATTCGTTGTCCTGCAATCCATCTTGGCGGGTATATGAACTCATCGCCAATGTTTTTGTATTTATCCGGCTTATGCCTTTTTTGTGGCTTACCCACACATGACCTTTGCGGTCGCATAAAACACCCATGATCATCCCGTCGGGAAGTCCCTGTTTAATGGTAATACGAGTGAATTGACCGTTAGAGGGATCGAAACGATTTAACCCGTTCCATGTCCCTATCCATAGCAGGCCGTCCTCGTCTATATCCATCGAATAGATAAAGTCGCTGCTGATTGTATTGACGTCATTGGCGCTGTGCCGAAAGTGACCGGGGTAAAACTTTCCATCAAAACCGGTCGTTGAATCGCGCCTCAAACAAGTGAGGCCGCCACCTTCGGTTGCAACCCACAGATTGTGCTTTTGATCCTCAACAATAGCCCTAACGCGAGGGTTTGTTAAAGTCGTTTGGGGGTCGAAAGCAATAAACCGATCGTTGGAGCGATCGTATTTGGCAATTCCGTTCAACGTCCCAATCCATAAATCGCCGTTATGGTCTTCGGTGATTTCATACACCGAATTGTCGGGAATTTTACGCAGCGAATTGGTTGAGTAATTTGTGAATGTATGGGTTCGCGGATTGTACCGGCTTAACCCGTCTTTGGCTCCAAACCACAAATCCCCCAGCCTGTCGCAATGCGACTTTCGTATCAAATTACTTATCAACCGGTTTGAAGCATTGAGGTCGTTGCAGCTAAAGTGGGTGTATTGATTGGTTGTTCTGTCAATTTTAGTTACCCCCATATCGCGTGTGCCTACCCAAATATTTCCGTCGTTGTCTTTGCAAATAGCACGCACCTCGCTGCCTATAATGCTGTTTTTATTATTGTTACGATAATAATAATTGATTGCCTTTTGCTTTGTGTCGGCTTTGTTAATGCCATTGCTGATGGTTCCAACCCACAAAATCCCGTTTTTGTCCAAATAAACCTCATTGGTTATTTCATCGTTAATTGACCAAGGATTTAACGGATCGGGCAAATAGGTGATGCTTTTATGGGTGTTTCGATTGGTTTGAACAAGTAGTTTGTCCTGAAATTTTATCTGCCACAAATAGTTATTGGTTTGAGCAACACTTTGAACAAACGGTTTATACCTGCTTAGAGAGTCTGAAATGTACTTTTTTACCTTTTCGCGAGGGAACCTGGTGAAATTATCCTGTTCGTAATTGTAGCGGCAAACTTCGGCATAGTTTGAAAAACTGACCCAAACATTCAGCAACGAATCGGTATACACATGGCTGATGCGGTTGGTGATAATTGAGTTAGAGTCATTGTCAATGGTTTGATAGATTTTGAACCGATAACCATCGTATCTGCATAAACCGTTCCACGAGCCGAACCACATGAAGCCATATTTATCCTCGCTTATACCAATGATGGTATTTTGTGCCAATCCGTCATCAACCGTCAGATGGTCGAAACGGAGCCGTTCCTCTTGTGAAAAAAGAGGTAAAGTATAAATGAGAATCAGTAGGGCTATCAAGTGTTGCTTCGTCATAAATAGCTTAAAAATATTCATCTCGTCCAATTTGCATTTTAGACTTATCGGGTGATGCGAGTATTTTTCAGCAACAAATTTAATCAAACCTTATTGCCATTAGTAAATGGTTACCCTCCAAAGCGGAAAAACACAATTACAGCAAAAAAGGTTGTTTTTCGAACAGAGTCAACACCTAACAAATACAAATTGATGCGAGAATAGACGATTTGATGCAGGTAAGTGGTTGATGTTGTGATATTTTTGCAACATAAATCAGCCATAACCACATGGCGGGAATTCAACAAATAACAGTAATGTAAAAAACACATCAAAAAAGGTTTATGAGTGATTAAATTCAGGAATTTATTCTCTCATATAATCACGAATAGACGCATGCATGCGACCAAGCCTTAGGAGGATTTAATCTTATAAATGTCTATCGTTTATTGCCTAACACATGCTTCCGAATCCCTTATACAAACAATTTTCAAATTATAAAAATTCATTTCGATGAAAAATAAGCTCCTAGTATTCGCTTTCACATTCGTCACGCTATTTACATCCATCAAGGAGACAGTGGCAATGGTCAATCCTCCCGATTCTGCATATCTTTTTGCCTACTCTACCACCAACAATTTGGGAAAAAACGGATTACATTTTGCGTGGAGTGTCGACCAGAAAAGTTGGACATCGATAGGGCCGGAACATCGTTTCTTGTTTTGTGATTATGGTAGTTGGGGGCGAGGAAAACGGATGCTTACACCTTTCTTGTTTCTCGACCAAAACCAGTCTTGGCATTGTATATGGAGTTTAAATGAAACGGAAGGTGTTTTCGCCCATGCTGCTTCTTCTGACCTCAGCTACTGGAAGCCTCAAACGTACCCAACTGTCATAATGGGAGATAATTGTCTGTTCCCGGAGGTGTCGTACAATAAAACAACACAAATTTACCTCATTACCTGGCTAAGCACTGCCACAAAAGATACATTGGTTTATGGCGTCACAACCAGCGATTTTAAAGCATATTCCGAAGCTAAACGATTAAAGGCGAATAATCGGTTAAACGTGCGAAAAAACATAACGATTGGAGGTGTAAGTGAAACAGGTATCGTTTGTAAGGTTAGCTGGTATCAAATAGAGTCTCTCATCGATGCAGAGCGGTTATCATCCTACAAACTTCAACTTGAAGAGGAGAGTTATAACGATGACGACATTCGTTTTAAAGGTATAAAACCTATTGACGCAACCTTATCTTTCGATGTAAGCCAGAGTAAAAAGATAAGCGATTTGCTAATCGGGATATTCTTTGAGGACTTAAATTACGCTGCCGATGGAGGTTTATATGCCGAGCTCATCCAAAACCGCGATTTTGAATACTCATTACACGATTTAAAAGGGAGCGATAAGTCGTGGACTAGCACAAAAGCATGGAGTTTACGTGGCGTAGGAGGAACGTTTACGATTGACACCGTTTTGCCCATACACGCTAACAACAAAAATTTTGCTGTTCTGAAAATTAGCACAATTGGGCCATCCTTAGTGAACGAAGGTTGGAGTGGTATATCGGTAACAGAGGGCGAAAAATACAATTTTTCGGTGTTTGCTCGCACTCCCGAAAACATCACTAAAAAGCTAATTGTTCGCCTTATAAGCAAAGACGGGGCGGTGTTGGGCGAAACATCGGTAACTGTAAATTCTTTAAAATGGGAAAAAATAGATACGGTTATTGCTGCAAACCAAACAATTGCCGATGCCAGTTTGGAAATTCTCCCACAAAGTATAGGGACGGTAAACCTAGATATGGTTTCCCTATTTCCCCAAAAAACGTTCAATGGACGTAAAAATGGGTTACGGGCTGATTTAGCTCAAACCATAGCCGACATCCATCCCCGCTTTATGCGTTTTCCGGGCGGTTGTCTGGTGCATGGCGATGGGTTGAATAACATTTATCATTGGAAAAACACCATAGGGCCGCTCGAAAGCCGCAAGCCACAACGTAACCTTTGGGGCTACCACCAAACAGTAGGGCTGGGATATTTTGAGTATTTTCAGTTTTGCGAAGACATTGGCGCCGAACCTCTCCCGGTAGTGGCTGCGGGGGTGTGTTGCCAAAACTCTTCTGACGGGGGGGCTGGCCAACAGGGCGGAATGCCTATGTGCCAAATGGATTCATACATACAGGATATTCTGGACTTAATAGAATATTGCAATGGAGACACTAAAACGACCTGGGGTAAAAAACGTGCCGAAGCCGGACACCCGAAGCCGTTTAGCCTTAAATACATTGGTATTGGCAATGAAGATTTAATCTCTGATATTTTTCAGGAACGTTTCGAGATGATTTATAAAGTGGTGAAAGAAAAACATCCGGAAATAACTGTGATCGGAACGGTTGGCCCCTTTGAAGAAGGGACAGATTATACCGAAGGATGGAATCTGGCAACTAGGCTCGGCGTGCCCATGGTAGATGAGCATTATTACAAATTGCCGGGTTGGTTTATAAACAATCAGGATTACTACGACAAGTACGACCGTACAAAATCCAAAGTCTATTTGGGTGAATACGCCTCGAGAGGCAACGCATTGTACAACGCGCTAGCCGAGGCAAGTTACCTTACTGCTATAGAGCGCAATGGCGATGTGGTGCACATGACATCGTATGCACCGTTGTTGGCAAAAGATGGTTTTGTAAAGTGGAAAACAGACCTGATATACTTCGGGAATAATTACATTAAACCATCAGTAAATTACTATGTGCAAAAACTTTACGGCGAAAATTCGGGCGATGCTTACATCGAAAACAATTTGGCATTGTCCGATTCAAAAGAAACAGTTCGAAGAAGAGTCTCTGCTTCGGTGGTTCGCGATAGCAAATCAGGTGATTTAATCATAAAGCTTGTCAACCTGCTGCCTGTGGAGGTAAATACCCATGTGAAATTGAATGGCATGGATAAGATGGATACTACCGCCGTGCAAACGACATTAACCGGCAATCCGGGTGATAAAAAAGTGTTCCCTGTTACAGAAACCTGTACGGTTGGTTCCGAATTCAAAATATCCATGCCGGCCTATTCTTTTAAAGTCATCCGTATTGTGGCAAAACATTAAGGGGGAAAATACCTGAATTAACAATTGATAATTTGATTTAAAATAAAGAATATGATTAAGCTAAAGTTTAAAATCCTTACTCTTTTAATGCTTTCGGCTATAAGTGCAACCGCACAAAAGAAAGTCAAAACAATCACAGAAAAGGATATGGCCGCCTATCTGATGGTGTATTTCAAAGACGACACGCACGGTCTGTACTTCGCGTTAAGTAAAGACGGCTACAGCTTTACCGATGTCAACAACGGCAATCCGGTTATTGCCGGCGACACCATAGCCGAGCAAAAAGGGATTCGCGACCCCTACATCATGCGTGGTCCCGATGGGATGTTTTACGCAGCACTTACCGATTTACATATTTATGCCCAAAAGTTAGGTTACCGCACTGACCAGTGGGAACGTGACGGCAAAGAATACGGTTGGGGCAACAACCGAGGTGTCGTGTTAATGAAATCGCCCGACTTAATCCACTGGTCGCACACAGTCCTCCGTGTCGATAAAGCCTTCCCCGAATTGGCAAACATCGGTTGTGCATGGGCTCCCGCGCTTATTTTCGATGAGGCAAAGGGCAAAATTATGATGTATTTTACCATGCGGTTTGGCAATGGCAAAGCCAAAGTGTATTACTCTTACATGAACAAGGATTTCACCCAAATGGAAACCATGCCCAAATCTATTTTTGAATATATTGAAGGACAGGAATACATCGATGCCGACATCACCAAGGTTGGCAACAAATACCACATGTTTATTTGTTCGCACAATGGCGGGGCGCACGTAGAACAAGCCGTGTCTGATTCCATTAATACTGGCTACCAGCTAATCCCGGGGCGTTCAGATGGCGAAAAAGTGGATTGCGAGGCGCCAACCGTATTTAAACGCATTGGCGAAAACAAATGGGTGCTGATATACGACATCTACCGCATCAACCCTCACAATTTTGGCTTTAGCGAAACCACCGATTTCGAGAACTTTACCTATTTGGGCCATTTTAACAAAGGGGTAATGAAAACGACAAACTTCTCGATACCCAAACATCCCGCAGTTATCCAAATTACAAAGAAAGAGGCTAAGCATTTAGCTGCAAAATGGCATTTAAAAATGAAGTTTTAATCAATCCGCCGATAAAATGAAAATGGTAAAATATCTCATTGCAACGGCTTGTCTTGTCATGGCCGCATACCATGCGTTTGCCCAAGCATACCCCAAAGCCATCATCAAAGGCGACTACGCCGACCCGTCAATATTAAGGGATGGGAATGACTTCTACATGACGCACTCGGCGTTTGTGTATTCGCCGGGATTCCTGATCTGGCACTCCACCGATCTTGTCAATTGGAAACCCCTTACACGCACCATGACCAAAGTAAAAGGGTCGGCATATGCGCCCGACTTGGTCAAACACTGCGATAAATACTACATTTATTACCCGGCATCGGGAACAAACTGGGTCATCTGGGCCGATAACATCATGGGGCCTTGGAGCAACCCCATCGATTTAAAAGTTAAAAACATCGACCCGGGGCATGTTGTGGGTGAAGATGGAATGCGCTATCTCTTTTTAAGTAAAGGGATAATGGTTGAATTGACCGACGACGGATTGGCAACAGTCGGTGAACCAATCAATGTGTATGGCGGATGGAAATATCCCAAAGAGTGGATAACCGAGTGTTTTTGTCTCGAATCGCCCAAGCTGACGTTCAAAGACGGCTATTACTACATGACAAGCGCACAGGGCGGTACCGCTGGTCCGGCAACCAGCCACATGGTGGTATCGGCACGTTCAAAAAGCGTAAAAGGCCCATGGGAAAACTCCCCGTACAATCCCATCGTACATACCTATTCGGCCGATGAAAACTGGTGGTCGAAAGGCCATGGCACACTGGTAGATGACCCGAACGGTAACTGGTGGATTGTTTACCATGCCTACGAAAAAGGAGCTTACACCCTTGGACGGCAAACACTGATTGATCCCATTGAATGGACCGAAGATGGATGGTATCGATTAGATAAGAACCGTCAACCGTTGAAAGCCGATGCCGGGTTTTCAGGAATGGAATTGTCCGATGATTTTTCAACCGGCAAGCTGGGCTTACAATGGACAACCTGGGGTAGCTATGGTAAAGGCGATATCGAACTCGAAAACAACAGCCTCTATTTAAAAGGGAAAGGCGATTCACCCGGTTATGGGCGTCAGTTGTTGTTAACCGTTCCGGACAGGAATTATCAGATTAAAACCGAAGTAAACTTAGAAAATGGAGGAACGGGTGGACTGATTCTTTTTTACCGCGAAACGGCCTTTGCCGGTGTTACAACCGACGGCGAAACCATCACCATTTACAACGAAGCAAAAGAAGTTTCAAAATTGACCAGCAAATACGGCAAACACGTCTTCCTTAAAATCATTAACCAAAAGGATATTTGCACGATACAAATTAGCAATGATGGCTTGCAATGGGATACTATAAAGGATTATCTCGACGTGTCCGGCTTGCACCACAACAATTACCGAGGGTTTTATGCCTTGCGTGCAGGTTTGGTCGCAACCGGTAGTGCTACCGTACAATTCAACGACTTTAAATACACGGCTGGGGTTTTAGCCCCCAAACCGGCATTTCGCGATCCGGTGTTCGATGGCGCGGCAGACCCCATCGTCATTTGGAACGCCATTGAAAAAAAGTGGTGGATGTTTTATACCAACCGTCGTGCTACCGAAACGCAACTACCGGGTGTCAGCTGGGTATTTAAAACACCCATTGGCATAGCCGAATCGGAAGATGGGGCAAACTGGAAATATGTGGGAAATGCCAACTTCCCTAATCTTCCCGCAGAGGCCGGTGGGGATAGTGCTACGTTATGGGCTCCCGATATTGTTTATGGCGATGACGGCCAGTGGCACATGTTTTTAAGTATACAAGCCGGCATAGCCGAGCGATGGGGCAAAGTTCCGGGATACATTGCCCATTTAACCAGCTTAAACCTTCGCGATTGGAAATACATGTATCGTTTTAACCTCCCAATTGGAAGCTATGACGCCGATGTCATTAAAATGCCTAATGGCGTTTGGCGCATGTATTATAAAGACCCCAATAACCATGCTTCAATATTTTACTATTTAGAGAGCCAAAACCTAAAAGAATGGTCCGAACCCAAACTTGTCATGTCCATTAAAGGCGAAGGACCGGCAGTGTTCAAATGGAAAAACTATTACTGGATGATACTTTGTGACGGCAAGGGATTTACGACATTACGATCTGTGAATGCCGAAAAATGGGACAAACAACCCGGAGGCCCGTTGATGCCCGAAGGGTCGGGAATCGGGAAAGACGATGTTGCTACTGCTCGTCATGGGGATGTGGTCATCAGCAACGGTCGTGCCTATTTTTACTATTTCACGCATCCCGGACAAGTTGGGGAGGATACAAAAAAGGATGGTTTCGAACAACGTCGTTCTTCTATTCAAGTGGTTGAGTTGAAATTGAAAGATGGTTGGATCATTGCAAACCGAAATATCCCTACTTTAGTGCAATTGGATAATCCGGAATAGAAATTTGAATTTTTATGAATCATTGTCCATCTGATTTTCAACTGAATCAAACAATCATTCAATACGATACCAAGCATGAACAGACAGTTAAGACTCATGGCTTTATTAGTAATACTTCTTTCAAATAGTTTTGTCAAAAGTATTATAGCACAAACAATTGTTCAGCGAAATCAACTCTTCGATTACGATTGGAAATTTAATTTAGGAGATGAACCAAAAGCTAATGCCAACGATTTCGATGATAAAAACTGGAGAAACCTTGACTTGCCTCATGATTGGAGTATTGAAGGAAAGTTAAACCCTCAAAATCCAATGGGCAATGATGGTGGTTACTTTCCGGCAGGTATAGGCTGGTACCGAAAAACGTTCACTGTTCCGGCTACATGGAAAGATAAACGCGTTTCAATTTATTTTGAAGGGGTTTACATGAATTCCGAAGTTTTCATAAACGGCAAATCACTTGGTGTTTACCCTTATGGTTATTCCTCATTTCAATACGACCTTACTTCGCTTCTCGATTTCACCAAAGAAAATGTAATATCGGTACGGGTCGACAATTCTCAACAAAAAAATTGTCGCTGGTATAGTGGGTCTGGTATTTATCGCCATGTTTGGATGATCGTTACCAACGATGTTCATGTTCCCAATTGGGGCGTAACCATTACAACGCCGCAGGTAGCTTCCACAAAGGCTTCCGTTAAAATAAAAACACTTGTAAAAAACGAAACAAGCACTGTTCAGAACATTATCGTTAAAACGCAACTAACAGGAACAAATTCCAAACTTGCAGGGAACACACAAACCAAAGTCGAACTTCCTGCAAACAGAGAAAAAGAAGTCTCCCAAACCATAAGCGTTTCGAACCCTCAATTATGGACACCTGAAACGCCCAATCTTTATCAGGCACAAGTACAGATTGTTAAAGACAAAAATGTGATTGATGATACAAAAACAACGTTTGGAATCAGGTCAATAAAATTTACCCCTGAGAACGGATTCCAACTTAACGGCAAAACGATAAAGCTTAACGGAGGTTGCGTACATCACGATAACGGATGCTTGGGGGCTGCCGCTTTTGATCGTGCGGAAGAACGCCGCGTCGAAATCCTTAAAGCAGCCGGATTTAATGCAATCCGCACCTCACACAATCCGCCCTCCAAAGCTTTTTTAGATGCTTGCGACCGCTTGGGAATGATGGTCATCGATGAAGCTTTTGATGGCTGGAAAGAGAGTAAGACCAAATTCGACTATGCTTCCATTTTTAATGCTTGGTGGCAACGCGACCTCGAAGAAATGGTAATTCGCGATCGCAATCACCCTTCCATTATCATGTGGAGCATTGGGAATGAAATTATCGAACGCTAGAAACCCGAAGCCGTTGAAACCGCCAAGATGCTTGCCAACTGCATGCGGCAAGCCGATCCGACCCGTCCGGTAATATCGGCAATGACCACTTGGGATAAAGACTGGGAAATATTCGACCCGCTTATGGCAGCTCACGATGTTTGCGGTTATAACTATGAACTACGCCGTGCACCCGCTGATCACCAAAGGGTACCTTCCCGAATTATCCTACAAACCGAATCGTACCCACGCGATGCGTTTGCCAATTGGACGTTAGTTCAAAGCAACAATTACGTTATTGGCGATTTTGTTTGGACTGCACTTGATTATTTAGGTGAATCGGGCATTGGTCATTGGTATTATTCGGGCGATGCCCCTGGCGAACACTGGGAACGGGACTTGTTTCCTTGGCACGGGGCCTATTGTGGCGGCATTGATTTGCTGGGATGGAGAAAGCCCATTTCCCATTATCGCAGTATGCTATACAACAACACCGAGCAACTTTATTTGGCTGTTCGGGAACCCAATCCCGACCCGTTGCAAATAACAGAAACCAAGTGGGCTGTTTGGCCCACATGGGAAAGTTGGACATGGCCCGGATTCGAGGGAAAAGAGCTGCAGGTTGAAGTCTATTCGAAATACCCAAAGGTTCGTCTTTATCTCAACAAAAAGCTAATTGGTGAACAAGCAACAACCGAGGCGCAACAGTTTAAAGCGACGTTTACCGTACCTTATACTTCGGGCGAGTTGAACGCTGTGGGCCTAACAGATAACAACGAAGTGGAAACCGCCACGTTGAAAACGTCGGGTGATGCCGCTAGAATAAAGCTTAAGGCCGACCGCACAACCATTTCGGCCAATGGTCAGGATTTATCTTTTATCGCCGTTGAAATTACCGACAATGATGGCGTTATTCGTATCCACCCCAGCAACCCCATCTATTTATATCAAGTCCCTGTTGATAAATTGCGGCAGTAGTTCTTTGAAATTCTTGACAGGTGTTGCCTGAATGTTATCCATGACAAATTTGAGCCACCGCAGAGGGTCGATGTCGTGTTTTTTACAGGTTCCGAAAAAGCTGTAGAACATGGCAATGTTTTCGGCGGCATCATGAGAGCCGGCAAAGAGGTAGTTTTTCCGCCCCAAGGCCAGTGGGCGGATGGAGTTTTCGATCAGATTGCTGTCAATTTCCAGCATTCCGTTGGTGAGGTAGTTTTGCAGACTGATCCATCGGTTTCGGCAATATTCAAAGG
>NZ_QKZK01000055.1 GCF_003254275.1 Breznakibacter xylanolyticus
AGGGGGCAATATGGAGAGCTATCCCGTTAGGGATTTAGTTCAACATTGTGTAGCATTAATGGCGGGTGAAGCACGTTCCGCAAGGTTCGTTTCCCACATCAACCAACTATCGGCTCGAAATGGAAATCGCACGCAATCCGCCACTAATGCTACACTACCCGTTACCACCAATGCTAAAAAGACAGACGACACAGAAAGACAATGACTGAAAATAGACACGAAATACAGACTATATCAACCAAGCGGACAGACTTGCAGGCTGACCGTGTTTTGCTATTGGGACAGGTTACAGAAAAGAAAGAAAAGGCCGACCCTTCGCATTTTTTAAAATTTCTTTTAGCCAACCCGCATTGCACACATTTGGTTTTGCCCGACACACAAGCCAACGCTTCGCAAAACCAAAAGAGTGCAATTTTTTCCAACCCACAAATGAAAATAATATCGTAAATGGGTAAACTGAGAGTTATAGATTTCTTTTGTGGTGCAGGTGGATTCTCTGAGGGTTTCAGACAGATGGGCTATGAAATAATATATGGTTTTGACCATTGGAAACCTGCCGTAGACACTTTTAACTTCAATTTCAAATTGAACTGTGAAGTAGAAAACATTTTAGATTTTAAACATTCAATTGATGAAATTGAAAATTTACCGAATACAGAGATTATCATTGGTAGTCCACCCTGTGTTAGTTTTTCAAGTTCTAATAAATCTGGAAATGCTGACAAGTCACTAGGAGTTGAACTAACAGAAACTTTTTTGAGAATTGTTGCTGTAAAAAAACATCAGCCTAATTCGGTTCTTAAGGCTTGGTTTATGGAGAATGTGGTAAACTCAAAAAGGTATTTACAGACTGCATATACTTTTAAGGACTTGGGGCTTACTGATTGGGCGAATAAAAATAGAATTAGCCCTCTAAAGATTGCAATTGATTTGTATGACAATACAACAATTATCAATTCAGCCGACTATGGATCTTTTCAAGCTAGAAAAAGATTAATATCTGGCGAAATTATCAAGAAAGCTAAACTGATGATTCCAAAAACAACTCATTCAGAAGATAATCAAAATGATAAAGAAAAGTATTTGACTATTGGAAAAATGAAGAAAAACTTTCCTCATCCCTTTTCTAAAAAATCAGAAAAATTAATTAACGACCCACAATATCAATTACAAATACCACAAAACCAATTGACTGATCATTTCTATGATACAGGAATTTACAAGGTCGAATGGAAGTTTTCTAAATATTGGAAAACGAATCACCCATTTATGGGGAAAATGTCATTTCCCGAAAACGAAAACAAACCAAGCCGTACCATAACAGCAACAAAAATTGCAAATTCGAGAGAGTCTATAATTTATAAATCCGAACTTAATAGAATCGGTGATGGTGAATATCGTCTACCAACTGTCAGAGAAGCTGCAATAATAATGGGCTTTCCAATAACCTATCAGTTCTTAGGTGCTGATAATAATAAATGGCGATTAGTTGGGAATGCAGTTTGCTGTACAGTCAGTAGAGCATTTGCAAAAATGGTTCTAGAAGAACTTAGATATACAATTCCAAATAATCTTATTTTAAATAAACAGCCAAATATTCAAGGGGTTATAAATCTTAACACATACAAATTAAAAGAATTCGATAAACCCCCAGTTAAAAACCAGGGCTCAAGATTTAGAAGACACGCCATTAAAGATGGTAACTTAACAGTTACTCTATCTAACTATGATATTGAAAAGAATCCTAAATCAGCTGAAGGCAAATGGTTCACCTCTATTCAATATGGAACAGGTAAAGGGTTTCCAATTCAAAAAATTAATGACAAGTATTACAAAAACATTGAAGAACTAATTGAAAAATATAAAGGAGGAAAAGAGTTTTTGAAGTACATCAATAATGGATTTTCGGAGAAAATTGGTAATGCCAAGGAGCTACAAAAACTTTATGAAGTTCAAAAGTCAAATTCTAAATATACAGAACCAACCGAGTTAGTTGATTTAATTCAAGAGTTAATTGAAAAACTCAATATTGAAAAAACTGAAGTTGAACAAAATAGAATCAAAGTCTTCAAATACAAGGATAAGGTACCGGTGAAGCAATTCTTTGCATTGTATGCAATCAATAAAATTTCAACCATTGCCAATGAAAATTGATTATGCCAGTAAAATTTCATCCAAATAACCCACTAGATGCTTTAGAAACCATAATTATAAAGGAGGATGGTTCACCCCTGCGTGGTGAAATTGATATTTACAGGCAACTTTGGAATGATTTAAGCAAAAGCAATATTGATTGGGATGTTTGGCACGATTTAAAATTACCCGAGCATTCAGATAACTTTAACTACTATAAAAAGACCAGTTCTCAAATAGACTTTTTAATTCTTTGTAAACACGGTCTTCTCGTATTGGAAGTGAAAGGAGGTCCAATTTCTACAAAAGACAATACCTTTTTCTATGGAAAAAACTTCGACACACCAATAAAGCAAAATCCTTTCAAGCAAGCCGAGGGATATAAATTCACTTTAAAAGACAACATTCTTAACAATTTAAAAGGGTGCTTTTTCTGCGAAGCAACAGCTTTTCCACACGTTGACTACCCATTTGAATCAAAACTAATCGATAAAAAACTTTTGTGGACTTCTTATCTTGCTAAGGATTATGAAGGGTCAATAGAAAAGTTTCTATTAAATGTCTTTGACTACTCTAAAAGCAAACACCAAAAACACTTTCGGAATTATACAGATGTTACTCCAAAAGAATATGTTGCTATCAAAAAAATATTGAGCCCAATTATTGGGGATAGAAATCACCTAAATACAATTAATGCACTTGAGTGGCTTGGTATCCAAAACATTGAAATTCTCGATGGATTATATAAAAATCCAAGAATAATGATTGAAGGCCCGCCAGGAAGCGGGAAAACCACAATTGCAAAAGCATTTATTGATAAACAACATCATAAAAATGGGATTTACTTGTGTTGGAATAATCTATTAATGAATTATACCAAATCTCTTTTAAGTGAGCGACAACTTTCTAGCAACATAGAAGTTACGACCTATTTTAGATTCTTTCAAAAACATAACCCATCATTAGATTTTAAGGAATTAAGCTCATTAACTGAAGATCAGTTCTATGATTTGGTTAAAAACACCATTCTAAATCTTGAAAATGAAGAAAAACTAAGGCCCTATGATTTCATAGTAATTGATGAAGCTCAAGATATACTTGATAGAGGACTGGATTTGTTTATTAATAAATTTTCAGGGTTCAATGGCCAAGGTTTATCAAATGGAAACTCTTTAATTTTATATGATATTGATCAAAGCTATACAGCTAGTGGAAGAAGTGTAGCTGAAATAGCGGATTTATTGACTGAATATTATTGTCATTTTAAAATCAATGAGGTTAAAAGAAGTGCACAAAGTCCTGATATTCGGAGATTATCATCAGAAATATTAGAACATCCAGAAATATTAGATACTGATAATTTTGAGATGAAATTTTCTAATATCCCAGTTAGACAGCACAAAACATTACAAGAAGTAAAGTCGCATATCGTAAAAAACATCTTAACACCCATTAGAGAAACAGATTCTTCATTAAAAGGGCAAGACTGTGTTATTCTGATTGAATCAACATTTTTAAGAGGTGAATATAAAGGAAAAGAAGATTTACGGGAATTGCTGATAATAAAGGATGTAGAGGAGTTATCAGAAAACAATATTGGCGATACTGCAAATAAGTTGAGATATTCCTCAATACTAAAATTCAAGGGACTTGAAAAGAAGAATGTTTTCTTAGTCATTTCCAAACCAAGTGAGATTAATAAATATGAAATATTTGTAGGGATTACAAGGGCTATTTTAAATGTCGAAATTAATATAGTTGAGTAATGGAGTTAATAAAGCAACATATTTTTCCTCAATTGACTTCATTTACTAATGAAACACTAATTTCTATTGATCACATATTTAGTGAAATCAAAAATGATTCTAAAACAGAGTTTACTCAAGTAATTTGCTATTTAGAACATGTACTTAACATAAGCCTCTTGTCAGCCAATAGCGGTTTATCAAGTTTGCACATTCATATCGAGAATGAATTTGATGATTCTCAAAAGTTGCTTCTTGCTGAGTTTTTGAGCATAAAACTATTTCAATACTATTATTCAATTGATAATCAAATTAATGAATTTAATTTATCACTAGCCAACTTTATATCTCAGATTGAGTTTAAAATTAATAGCTTAGAAAAGAAGTGTCCAGATGGTGCAAGTGGCAAAAATGGTGGTAATAGAATCTGGAAAAACTGGGTTAAGGAGAAAAAGGAAAATAGAATCCTGTTACAGTTTTACAAAGCGTTAAACACGAATTCATCATTAAAGCCAAAATCAATTTTTAACGTACAAAAAAACTTCTGTCGTTCATTATCTCAGAAGTTTGAATTTAGACCATACACTAAATCAATCGATAAAAACCGAGAAAGTTATAATCTTGTAAATGCTACAAGAACACTTAATGAAATTGATGAAATCAATAATCAAATAATTGATGAATTGGATTCGATTATTCTTTTCGATTGTGAGAGGAAGAGAATAATGACTAATTTTTCATTCGAAGAAATAGCTAAATGGAACACAGACTATGATACTAAGTTCACTAAATACCTGATAATTACATTCGGCAAAGAATCTTCTTCTATAAATCACACCCGAAATAAACTTGAATTAATAAGAGAAAGATTTAAAATTCCTACCAATACTACTTACACAATAACTAAGTCAGAAATAGACTTTCTTCTAAAGAGAAAGGAAAGTGCACCACTATCAATTGAATTTGTTGGATACGAATCATCAAGTTTTTGGGATACGTTCGTTTTGGAAACAAGCATCAGGGAATTGTATGAATTGAGATCAATAAAGTTAATGAATATTTATTCGATTTGCTACACTGATGAAATTAAGAATTATATCATTTGTGACCTCTTTTCAGAAAAGGAATCTTCAGAACTGATTTCTTCAACTACTAAATTGGCAATTCTTGAACTAAGAGAAGATGATATTGATATTTTAAAAGAATCCCTATCCAACACACTTGATGTAATAATTAATTCGGGTATTAAATCAAAAGTTTCGGATTCACTCTCAAACAACCCAGCCATTGTTATAGATGATACGATTTTGAGAAATCAGAATTTATTTTCAAAAATCAGAATTTGCCTTGGCTTGAAGAATACAACTAAATTTAAGACTTGGTCAGATTTGATAAATTCAGATTTGAAAGATTTGGCAATCCTCTCCTATCGGGACCAAGGCAGATACCCAAATTATTATTCCCCGAGTTTACTAGAACTAGATTTAGATTCCGAATGTATGGCAAGAGCAATATTGCCTAGCTTTCTCTTTAAACAATATTATGATTGGTCAAAATACAATCTTTATAAAGAGTACCATAAACTCTTAACGCATCCAATAAGAGAGCAGCATTTTGAGTGGGATAAACTCAAAAATAATATACTAGAATTAAAACCTGAGCAAAAGTTAAATATTGACTGGAATTTAGAGAACGAATATTCAAATTCAGACCGAAGAGAATCTTATAAAATAAAATTAAAAGGGCAAAGAGTAAGAACTGCTTACGGTTCTGATTTATTTATTATTTCAGAAGATGCAAAAACAGTTTATAAAGTTGTTAAAATTGATTATTTATTGTCATTAGACAACGAAGACAACAAGGTCTTTATTCAGAATTTAGATGAGATACAGCAAAACATAAACATCTACGATAAAATAGTTGATAAAAAACAACAAGAAGCAGAATTAGAGATAATTCGGAAACAATTCAACTTAGGTGATGAAACTGCGGGAAGACTTTGGAAAGTTCTTCTAAAAAAACTTGCTGAGACGAAAGGAGAAGATCAACTTTATACAGAGTTAAAAAAGCATTTTGAGTCTAAAGGAATAAAAATTGTTTCTCAATTTCACTTCAAAAATAGCTGGATTAATCCCCAAAGTGAATCAATTGCTCCGTTGAGTAAGAGCGTTTTTATTGAATTATGCGAATATCTCAAAATCCCAAAAATCTATTTTGTCATTATTCAGAGAATTAGAAATGCCTCTAAACAATCAAGCCGTCAAAGCACAAGGCAAATGAATCAACTATTGAAAGATTTATTTAATGACTGCTGTTTTGATACCGATAGAAATCCAAATGAAATAATCAATAATCGATTAGATTATTATAAGGCAAATCATCCATTAGATGACCTTGGCATCGATGAAAATCATTTAGCTACCAATTTAGTAGCACTTGTGGAACTTATACAGCCAGAACTAAAACTAGTTGAACTTGAAACCATTGAAAAAACAAGCAATGAGTAAAATTTTAGAAAAAAGAAATTTTTTAGAGCGTTTTATACGAGAGCAGACATTAGGCCCGGGAATAAACGGATATAGATTTATGGATTTAGAAAATGAAGAGCTTGTTACTAAGACGCTCATCAAAGAAGAACCAATAAATTATTCGACAGAGATTTTGGATATCGTACCTGCTGCAACTTACAGTACAGGAATTTTATTCCCTGAAGATAAAAGTGGTACTTGTAACGAAGGAATTTCTCTAGATAATAACGAGCAAATCGATCAAAAGGAGGATGTTGATGAACAAGACTCGCAAAATAGTAGTTCTGAAGATATAGAAGCAACTGAGAGCGTTGAATTAAATCAAATGTTTCCTAGAACAATGGGCTTAACTTGTTGCTTAGACGAGAGTTTTTTAAGTAAAAAATCAATTGAGTTCAAGGTTAATCTTCGCTACTATCAGAAACTAAAGCAAGACAAAGGAGGCAAATTCAACAATCAATATGGACTACTTTGTGAAGTGAATCACGAAGAAATTCAAAATTTTATAACCAAGTATGAGCTAAATTCTTTTAGAATAAGAGTAATCAATGAGAATCATTTTCTGTTATTAGCTAAATTATCATCAGAAGAAATAACTCAGATAAAAACAAGAATCAGAGAAATACAAAAACAAATTGCTGAAACGCTCTTCGATTTAGCCACTTCAATTTCAACAATACCGCAATTAACGAAAGCCTCTTGTTACTTGAGTATTTTAAAATCATCTATTTATTACGAAATAAAAAATAGCATCACGAATGATGAGACCAGAAAGAAACTTTATGAAGTAACGCAAAAAATAGAACTAGCAGAAAGCAATTCAGATCATTTCAGAAACTTGTTAGACGTCTATTCTGGTGGATATGGTTTATGGCAATCAACACCAGTTGAGAGAATCATAAAATTAGAAAACATAAACTTCCCGAAGGAATCTAGAAAAATATCTTATTTACACAATAAATCTGTTGAAGATGTCAATATTACGGTAATCAAAGAAGATGGTTCTACTTCTGTTAGCTTAAAAGATATCTTCCGATTTGATTTAGATGACAAAAAAGAGGACTATGCCTCAATATCTGCAAACATTCAGTTAAGTAGAGATTCTAGAAAAAATAACAACAAGATATTTCTTAAAATACAGCTGATTAATACGAGTATTGCATTTGACGAAGCAAAACAAAATGACAATAGGTATTATTCAACATTTAATGAGTTAGTAAATCAAAAATCATTTTTCGGAGTCAACCTTTCCGTTAATTCTGATTATTTAGTGCCATATAGCAATCACGAATACCCGCAAGAAAAAGATAATACCTATTCAGAAGACACAACAACAACATTCATTTATGACCAGTTTAAAGATTATGCCATAGGACACGGTTGTTCTGTTAAGTGGAGTAAGCTAGGAGAATCACTTAAGGTTGAAACAGAGTATTTGCCTAATTGTGAAACCCCCGATATAGACCCAATTCCTAGAGATAAAAGCAGAAATGCTGTAATTGATAATAAGGAAGGATTCGTTTCTCCTTTATTTTTAGAAAATTCAAAATCTCAGGAATTTAAATGGCTATCGGTTTTTTCAGATGCTACTGACACTGAGGTTATAAATGGTCTTAATGATTTTGTCGATTCCTACGGTAGATGGATTGAGACTAAAAGAAAAGACCCAAAATATCTAGGTAAGTATTTGGATATAGCAAACCAAGAATTGAAGAAGTGTGATGATGATTATCGCAGAATGAAAAAAAATATCCAAGATTTTCTTTCAGGTGATAATAATAAAGAAAAACTTGATTCATTTCGATTGATGAATGCTGCTATGTTTATGCAGTTGTGGCATTCTGTAAAAGTAAAACAAGATGTAGTTAATTCATTTATTAATGATGAAGCATTTGAACATTTTAATTTTTCCTTTTATAAAGACATAGCAGATGATAAACTTTTTTCAAACACAGAATCTGCTGGCTGGAGAGCATTTCAGCTTGCTTTTATTCTGTTAAACCTAGATGGAATATTCAAACCCGATGACGATGAAAACTGGGATAAAAGAAATAATTGGGTTGATTTAGTTTGGTTTCCAACAGGTGGTGGTAAAACAGAAGCTTATCTCGGTTTAATAGCTCTCACTATAATCAATAGAAGAAAAGAGTTTAAAGAAAAAGGTGGTGGTACCGCAGCAATAATGCGATACACACTTCGATTACTCACAATGCAACAATTTCAAAGAGCAACTTTGGTAATTATGGCGTTGGAATTAATCAGAAGATGGGGTAATTACGAATTAGGTAACGAGCCAATAAATATTGGCTTATGGGTTGGTAAAAACTCTATTCCTAACTCAAATATTGATTTAATTTATGAGTATGAGCACAAACTTAACCTGAAAAAAGAAAACAGAATACCATTCAATAATTGCCCCTGGTGCAATTCTGAGATAAAAGGTGAAACAAAAGAAGATACCGAAGCATCTTCTTCTGTATACAATCAAAACAAAGTGCATTTAAAGTGCACAAATCAAAAGTGTTCATTTTCATTTGGTCTTGGTCGTATTTCTAGAAAAAGGCAAGATCAAGGTCCTATTCCCGTTTGCCTATCTGATGAAACCATATATCAGCACCCCCCAGCATTACTTTTTGGTACAGTTGACAAATTTGCTCAATTAGCTCATAAAGTAAATGGTCAAAATAATGGAAGAAATGCTGATTCAAGGAGAATTTTTGGAACAGGGAATTGGGAAGCGGGCAAACCCAAAGATGGCTATTTGCCTCCAGATTTAATTATTCAGGACGAACTACATTTATTACTCGGCCCCCTTGGTTCTGCGGTTGCATTATTTGAATCAGCAGTTGATCAGCTTTGTACGAGAGAAGATGGAACTAGACCGAAAATAATTTCATCAACAGCAACTACAAGAAATACACAATTGCAAATTGCAGCACTCTTCGATAGAAAAGTAAATCTTTTCCCGAAACCTGGAGTTGAATGTGATGATTCCTTCTTTGCTTTTTATAAGAGACGATTTAAAAGTGTCGATGACAAAACACCTGAATATCTATCTAAAAGGAAATACATCGGTGTTTTACCAACGGGAAGAACTCAGATTTGGATGCAAATGAGATTGGCAGCAATCATAATGACGCACAGAGCAATTTTTGAATTAAAAGAGTTGGGAGAAAAACATCCAATTGACTTTGATTCCTTCTCAAAATTTGAAAAGGCAATGGACTACTATCACACTACAATAAGTTACTTCAACAGTCTTAAAGAAGTTGGAAAAACCCAATCGCAGGTTCAAACTTACATTTTGAAGGAACTTCGAAGAGTATTTTCAAGAGTAGTAAGACCACAAAAGCTAATGCATTCACTCTATACCTATGGCCCAATTCAAGAATCTGAATTAACAGGAAGGCTTTCAGGTGAAGAAGTTAAAAATGAACTAAAAAGTGTTGAAATTAAATGGGAAGCGAAAAAACGCTTCGCAAGAAGCGAAAATAACGAATTGATTAGAGGTAAAGTTCCTCCAGAATTCGTTGTTGCAACAAATATGATTTCAGTTGGGATTGATGTTTCAAGATTCAACACCATAATTATGAACTCTATGCCTCGTAATACAGCTGAATATATTCAGGCAAGTAGTCGTGTTGCAAGAAATGATTATGGACTTGTTTTAACGGTTCATCATCCATTTAGAGCAAGAGACATATCTCACTATGAAAAATTTATTGAGTTTCACGAAAAGATGTATAGCTATGTTGAACCCATTTCAATAACTCCATTTACACAAAAAGCTGTAGAAAGATATATGGGTCTGTACTTAGCAACTATGCTACGCCATAGAACAAGATTTACTGAACGCCTCTCTGCAAGAGATATATCTTCAATTTCAGAATCAGAACTATTCGATATAATTTCTGAATTGACTGACTACTTTGAAGGTAGAAAAACAAGAATGAATTCTTATGAAACAATAATTAGCAATCTTCTTAAAAATGATAATGTCGAACAGATAAAAAGATGGATTCAAGAGGCATTTTCTGAATGGAAAGAAGAATCGAACAGAACTTTGAGAGATAATAAAACTTTTGTGTTCAATAATAAATCAGCAAGGTCAATCCCACCCCAAGAACAACTCTATGTTGATATTGAAGAATACGAAGGAAATATTCACAGTAAAAAATGGCAAGTTCCAATGTCATTGAGGGTAATTGAACCAGAAGCTGCCATAAAAATTAATTCAATATAAGATGAAAGTATTAAAGCAAAATCAATATAACCAAGGGGTTGGCAAATACAAACTACTTTCCTCAACTTCTGGCGTTGGTTCAATTATTACAACCAAACTTGGCTCTTATGTTTTAATTTCAGATATAAATAAATGGAGATTTATTAAATGGGCAAATTCTAAAATTGAAATTGTAAGAACTAACAACACAGATGATCGAAAAGTATATGAACTGAGCAAATCAGAAATTTCAAATAGAGGAATTGAATTTATTGATGATCAAAGATTTATTAAATTCATTAAATCCGAGAAAAAACTTGAAAACTTAGTTTGTTTGATTGGCATCCCCCACATGGCTTTGAATGAATCATTCAATACACCTAATTGGAAAAATCATCCAATAAGAACTGCATTAGAAAGAACAGGTGAACAATTTGAAGGAGTTTCAAGCCATTATATGATTAATGGTACTCACTTTCCAAAATGGTTTAAGAATGGCAAAGGCGACTTAAAAAAAATAGGTGAATGGTTTAGTCTTTGGGAAAGGGAGTGCAGAAGCCATCCACAAACTTTGAAATTAGATTATTTTGCCCCACCACGAGATGCGGGTCATTTTATAAGAGAGATGCCCTCAAAAAACGAGGATGGAAATACAATTACAATTAGAGAGTATAAGACTCTTGAACAGACTAACTTAATTTTGATTTGTCCTAATGGTCATCTTTCAGATATTCCTTGGGCTAATTATTTACGATGGAAAACAGAAAAGTATTTAAGAATAAGGAAGGATGATGATAATGGAGAGGATTTACTATCAAATGAAAAAGTTGGTCCCTGTTGTAGTAATCCTAAACTTAAGTGGACAGAAAGCAAAACAAAGTCAGAAGGATATGGAAGTATCTATATTGAGTGTAATAGCTGTGGTTTAGGTTCAGGTTCAGACAAGGATAAGCCTAAAATTAATCTTGAAGGTATCAATAGTTTAGAGCCACATTGTATTGGTCAAAAACCTTGGGAATTAGACCTTGATAATCCCACAATCATTCCTTATGAGAATTGCTTCATTAGAAACGATAATAATAATGGTCGTGAAAAAATGAGGATAGCATTGGTAACAGCTAATAATGTTTACTATACAAATGGTTTTTCAAGTTTATTTATTCCTATGCACATAGCAGAAAATAAACCGAAAGAGCTCATAGATTCAATAAACATTCTTGAAAAGAAGTACACTAAACATTTTGAACGAACAGCAATAACTCGGAACGATTACTGGAACACAAAATTTAATTTCAATGACTTTTTAATTGACAATGACATTAATCCTGAAAATGAAGCGGTATTTAAAAACCAATTAGAATCGGAATTTTTAAGTTCTGCAAATGATATTGATATTAATGACAAGCACGAAGAATACAGGTGGCAAGAATACCGATGTTTTTCAACCCATTCATCATTGCCAAATATTACAGAGAACAAAGGATTACGATTTAAAGACATAGTGCTACCTAACGAGTTAACAGATTTCTTCAAAAAGATTCAGCAGGTAGAAGAATTAAAAGTAACAAACGTACAATTGGATTTCACAAGAGTAAAACCCAAAGAACGAATTGTAGTAAATGGTGAAGTGCAAGAATCTTCAAGTGGTCAAAATATATTTTCTATTGACTCTAAAGAGTTATATACACTGCCTGCAAATGAAACGCTAGGAGAAGGACTTTTCTTTGAATTCTCAAATGACAAAATTAATAGTTGGGTATCTGAAAATATCGGTGAATTAGAAAATCGATTTGGTAAATACCTTAATGCAATTCCAGATTCAAATAGTCAAGGGCTAAGCTCCAAAATGAAAATTTATAATAACAAATACAAACACTTTTTAATTCATTCCTTCTCGCATATGATGATGAGGGAGTTAGAATTTTCTTGTGGTTACCCAACAGCAAGTTTAAAGGAAAGACTATACATTTCGACAAACCCTGAAAAGCAAATGTCAGGTGTATTAATATATACAGCAGAAGGATCAGAAGGCAGTATGGGTGGTTTGGTTTCACAAGGAGAACCCGAAAAAATTCTTGAAATAATTAAAAAAGGCCTCGAAAGATCAATTACTTGTTCTTCTGACCCATTATGTTGGGAATCTGAAGGACAAGGAATTTTCGACTTGAATCTATCTGCTTGTTTTTCTTGCTCCCTAGTAGCAGAAACAGCTTGCGAAGAAATGAATTTAGGTTTAGATAGACGAGTTTTAGTTGACGAAGAGTTTGGTTACTTTAAAAGCATACAGACTTAATCAACCCATTTTGCAAGCACATTATCAAAGCCGCACAAGCCATCGCTGCAACCCAAGCTTTGTCAAAGAGCTTGCAAAGCCAACCCAAGAGAAAAAGAAATTTTAAAAAATGCCCAACCGCACGACAAAAAGACAATGAACAATACAGCAACAAATAGACCGACAAACCACGGCAGACAAGGAAGCACTGGTGGTAACATGCGTTTGGCGTCATGCGGGGTGACGTGCTTAAATTCAAGTTCAGTATTTCAAATCAACTTTAGTGCTGGGTTGACAGTTTTGTACCCTGATATCCTGCACGAACGCCAAGCGCCAAAACGTTGTGTAGCATTTAACCCACTTTGCAGCTATCCCAAAGCCATCGCCTGTATTTCAATGAATTGTTCATTTTCAAGTTCCGATTTGTGTACTACAGATTTTCGCTTTGTAAAGGGAGCGTATTTGTATTTTAGGGCATCGTAAAGCTTGCGGACATTTTGGTTTGGCTCAGAGCATCGACGAATCATGATTACTTGATCCTGCTGATTTTGCGCCAATGTGGTCACCGCTTTTTGGGTGTTCATGGTACGAACGATCTCACGCCAACCGCTATTGATGCCATGTGGCTTTAGTTGATGTCGGATCGTGTTTACCAGCCAATAGGCCAACAATCCCAGATGCAGAT
>NZ_QKZK01000056.1 GCF_003254275.1 Breznakibacter xylanolyticus
CCACCCTTGCCATCCTAACGAAAATATCCTATGGGGCAGGTGTTAATCCTCTCAAAGGAAAAAAAATGACAGACACAGTTTGATGAACACTACCGGAGACTCTGAGTTTCACCATCCCTTCATTAGAATGACTATCCTCACGAATAATTTGTTTGCTTTAGCCAGTTGATTTGCACAGGTGCAAGCATGCAAATGAACCGTCTGTCAATATGACCCAACCCACCCAAAGTCTCCCTTTGGGGGATTTAGGGGGCTATTGTTAATATTTATGAATGGAAATCCCTAAATTTGGCGTCTTAAGAAACAAAGTGCCTAAGTGAGGAAAGTGTAAGAGTGTAAAAGTTTAAAAGTGTAAGAGTTTAAGAGAACGGAAGTTTAAAGAGTGCAAACCTTTTTAGTCTTACATCTTGATACTTGAGTCTTGCTACTTATGTCTTGCATCTTGCTACTTACTTACATCACAAAAGAATATCCCCGTTTTCATGCCACGACTCCATCTTGAACCATCTGTCACCGACGAATCGTTGGCCGAATCCTTTGCCCAAACGGGCAATGTGGAGCTGGCCGGTGATTTGTTTGAACGCTACATGCAACCGGTGTACGGGGTGTGTCTCAAATATCTGCGCGAGCGCGATGCGGCCAAGGAGATGGTTATGCGGGTGTTTGAGAAGATGGTGGCCGAGTTGCCTCACGTGACGGTCAATGCCTTTAAGCCCTGGTTGTATGTGGTGACCAAAAACCTGTGCCTGATGGAACTGCGCAGTCGTAAGTCGGCTCGTATTCGGGAGCAGCGGTGGGGCGACAGGATGCATGCCGATGTGGAAAACGACGTTTCACGGCATCTTTATCAGCAGCACGATGCTCATGTGCTGAGTGAGGCGCTGCGCGATTGCATGACCCGCCTCAACGACCATCAGCGGGAGTGCATCGAGTTGTTTTATTTTGAGGAACTGAGTTATCAGCAAATCGCCGATTCCACCACGCTCGAAACCGGCAAAGTGAAAAGTTATATCCAAAACGGGAAGCGGAACCTGAAAATCTGCATGGAAAAAAAAGCATTATGACATCAACGGGATCTAATCATCAAAAGGGGTTGCATCGCTTGCTGCGCGACATGGACGAGAATCCGTTTGCGGGGCATGAGATGCCATCGGATGACGATGCCGCCGATGCCGAGCGTCGTTTCGACGAGGATGCCCGACAGGGGTTGTCGTCGCTCCAAGACGAGGAGCTGGCCTTTGATGTACACGACCTTCGCCAGCGTTTGCGTTCGCGTAAGGCATCGCGATGGATGCCCTTGTTGCTCAAAGCTGCCGGCGTGTTGTTGTTGCTGGCCATCCCTTCGTTGTTGTTCTGGATGGTGGTACGGGTGACCCGACAGCCTCAGTTGGCCGACAACCGTCCGCCTGTGGCCATTCGTGTCGATTCCGTGGCCCCCATCGTGCTCGACCCGGCCGAGGTGCCCGAGTTGCATGACGAGGAGTTGGACTTGTCGCGCGAAGTGGTCGCCAAGTCCGAAAAGCCCGTGACCATGAAACAAATCGCCAAGAACTTGTCGCCCATGCATGACGATGTGATTGAACTGGATGTGGTTGTGGATGAGGATCTGGAGATGGATGCAGAACTGCAAGCGCTGATTGAGAAGGTTCGGGTGCAACAGAATGAAAGTTTCAAGACCTTTAACAGTCAAAATGGTGGGATTCGTCGCACGATTCCTTCGTCGCCCGTGATTCAGGAAGTTCGTCCCATCATCGGTCAGGTGTTCGACGAGCAGGGCTTGCCCATTCCCGGCGTGGCAGTGGTCATCAAGGGTTCCTCACAGGGCACCATTACCAATATGGATGGGGAGTTTGTGCTGCCCCCGATTGACGACAAAGATTCAGCACAGGTGCTGCTCTCGTTCATCGGGTATGAAACCAAGGAAGCAGTGCTGACCAATCAGCACGACAACGAGGTGCAGTTGTCGCCTTCGCTCTTGGCGCTCGATGAGGTAGTGGTGGCGGGCTATGGTTCACAACGTAAAAAATCGTTGTTTTCGTCACAGTCATTGAACAAGGTCGAAGCCGAGGCCGATGTATTTGTGCCCGCCGTGCCTCCCATACCCATGGATCGTTACGTCGAACAAATTGAGACGAATCTGGTTTATCCTTCAGTCGGCACCGGCAAAAAAGTGACGCTTTGGGTGGTGTTGACCCTCTCATCCACCGGACAGGTGACCGTGAAAGAGGTGCAAAAGTCGCCCGACGAAGCCTATCGTGCCGAGGTTGAGCGGGTGTTGCGTGAGTTGCCCCTTTGGAAACCTGCCACCCGCGACGGCGTGGCTGTGGAGGATGAGCAAAAAATAAAGCTGACGTTTTATCCTGCCAGATAGTGGCATGGTTTATGTTTGGGCCGTGTACCTATTCGTCAGTAATAGTCGTGTCATAAAGATATTAAGACGTCAGACGATGAGACGGATGAAGAGATGAAGAAAGACTTCATATCTGGTTTTTCAGGTTTTTATCCGAATGCAACGAACTCAGCGACATGAAATCGTCACTCAATGTCGTTGAGTTAGTGCGATTCACAGAAGAGAAAAGAAGATGATTAGACTAAAGACAGATAGATTAGACTTAAGAGACGAAGAGAACGGATCGATACATCTGTTTTCATCTCATCATCTGTCTCTTTGTCTGACATCTTTTTCTCTTCACGCAGCGACATTGATTCGTAACTATTAATATTGAATTGAAATGAAGAAAAAGATGTTTATCCTGGCGGCCGTTGCCATGCTGGCTTCTGTCGCATCGTTGCAAGCGCAGCGCCTGGCTTTTGGTTTGAAAGCGGGTTACAGTTCTACCCAGTTCACCACCGACAATCTGTCGATTCCGACTGTGAGTGGCATCAAGGATGATGCGGGGAATGGTTACCTGGTGGGGGCATTTGCCCGTGTGAAGCTCTTTGGCGATTTATCGCTGCAGCCTGAGCTCTATTATGCCAAAAAGAAGGGGGAGGCGACATATACTTTTGCTACCGGAACTGAGACTCAAGAAATTGACATCAACAGTTGGAACATCCCGTTATTGGCGCATTTCTCCCTCATCGACCTGAAACTGTTGCGGGTTTATGCCGTGACCGGGCCCGTGGTGTCTATCTTGTCGAGCAACACATCAGTGTTGTTGAACCAGAGCTATAAAGAGAGCGCCAAAAGTTCCAACTGGGGCTATCAGCTTGGCGGCGGTGTGGAAGTTTGGAAAATTGGGGTGGATGCCCGTTATGAGTGGGGCTTGAACAATGTGGCTGAGGGTACCGATGATGTAACCTTCGATCGGAAAAGCAACATGTTCACCTTGGCGTTGACTTATCGGATTTTCGGGTTGTAAGAGTAACTCCACTCGGAGTTTTCAGTGAACACAGAGTAAAATTAAACGCTGAGGCGCAAAGGCGCTGAGTTAATTTTTAACGCATTGCGTTTAAATAACAAAGCAAATAACTCAAAAGAGTTATATAGTAGTCACAGAGTTTTTTTTAAGTTGTGTTGTGCGTTTGAGATACGATTTACCTGTGTTTGTATAAAAAAGCAGATAATACTCAAAAGGTTATATAGTAGAAATCATTTATCCACGAATTTCGCTAATTTTTGAATGTTGAAAGTCTTTTGATTATAGTTCTGGTAAGATGGATGTTTTGAGAGGAAAATACTTTTCCGAGTAAAATAAAGAGTGGATTATTTATCTATAAAAAAGGCGCTTCCCGGAGGAGCGCCTTTTTTTGTCTATTGTTATTCAACCTTGATAGTGCAAGGGATTGATGAGTAATGGGGACTATTCTTCGTCGCCCCCCAAGTCTTTCACCGACACGTCTTTGCCATCGTAGATGTCTTTGTTGGCCGACTTGAGGGGGTTTTTGGAAATTTCAGCATGGATGCGGCGGTTTTTCACCACGTCGAGACCCAGATAAAGGGCGCTGAGGAACGACTGGTGGTCGGCCTTGTTTTGTCCTGCTATTTCGTAAGCGGTGCCATGGTCGGGCGATGTGCGTACCACGGGAAGTCCGGCGGTGAAGTTCACTCCGTCGGCAAAGGCGATGGTTTTAAAGGGAGCCAGTCCCTGGTCGTGATACATGGCCAGGATGGCGTCAAATTTTTCGAGTTGTCCGGAACCAAACAGGCCGTCGGCGGCGTAGGGTCCCATGGCCATGATGCCTTCCTGCTTGGCCTTTTCGATGGCCGGGATGATGACTTCTTTTTCTTCCATGCCCAGCAGGCCGTCGTCGCCGGCGTGTGGGTTAAGTCCCAGCACGGCAATGCGCGGGCGTCGAATGGCAAAGTCGGTCAGCAGGGTTTTGTTGAGCACGCGCAGTTTGTCCATGATGGCATTGACGGTGATGCGCTCCGATACTTCTTTGAGGGGCACATGCCCGGTCACCACGCCCACTTTCATGATGTTACTCACCATGAGCATGAGGCTTTTGCCGTTGTTGACCGATGTTTCGAGGTATTCGGTATGCCCCGGGAAGTTGAATTCGTCGCTTTGAATGGCTTTTTTGTTGATGGGAGCCGTCACCAGCAGATGTATTTTTCCTGCTTTGAGATCTTCGACAGCCACCTTGAGGGCATCGAAGGCGGCTTTGCCACTCATGGGGGTGGGTTTTCCCAACTCCACGCGTATTTCATCGTCCACGCAGTTGATGATGTTGACGCGTTTGCTGTGCGCCTCTTCCACGCCCTTGATGCTGTTGAGCTGATAGGGGGGAAGTTCCATGGCCTTACGGTGGTAGGCCGCCACTTTGGATGAACCGTATATCACGGGGGTACATATCTCGCAGATGCGGGGATCTTCGAGGGCTTTGAGAATCACTTCGTAACCGATTCCGTTGATGTCGCCGTGGGTAATGCCGACGATGATTTTTTCGTCATTCATGTTGTTGGATGTTTATATGAACAGGTGCCTGATGTTTTAGGCATCCAAAGATAAAAAAAGATGGGGGAAACCCTCCAGTTCTATTTAGATAAGAAATGATATGGGTGTATGGACGAACTAACCCCGGCCTGAAGACCGGGTTGGGTTCAGCAGCTAACCCCGGCCTAAAGGGCGGGGTTGTGTTAAGATCATGATTTGCTTTTCAGAAAGGCATATAGCAGTCTCACGCCCACGCCTGTGGCACCGGTGCTTCGATAACCCATGGGTTTGTTGAGGAAAGCGGGGCCGGCAATGTCGAGGTGCACCCAGGGATAGTCGGTGAAGCGCGCGAGGAATTTCCCGGCGGTGATGGCGCCGGCTTCGCGTCCGCCAATGTTTTTCATGTCGGCGACCTCCGATTTGAGGAGTTCGTCATAGTCCTCCCAAAAGGGGAACCTGGCCAGTCGTTCGCCCACTCTCATTCCGGTTTGTTCCAGATGCGTGAATGTGTCGTCGTCGGCCGTTCCCATGCATACGGTTCCGTAAGCCCCAATGGCCATGACGGCGCTGCCGGTGAGGGTGGCCAGGTCGATGACCAGTTGTGGATTGTACTGTTTGGCAAAGCTGAGGGCGTCGGCCAGGATGAGTCGTCCTTCGGCATCGGTGTTCATCACCTCCACGGTGGCACCGTTGTGCATGGTGAGGACATCGCCGGGGACGTAGGCGTTGAAGCCGGGGCGGTTGTCGGTGGCCGGGATGAGGCCGATGACCTGCACCGGCAAGCGGTTTCGGCTGATGGCGCACATGGCACCAATCACGGCAGCGGCGCCGCCCATGTCGCATTTCATGTCGTCGAGGCTACCGGGCATGGTTTTGAGGTTGATGCCGCCTGTGTCGTACACAATGCCTTTACCCACCAGGATGATGGGGTGTTCGTTGATGGGGTTTTCGGGGCGCCACTCCAGAATGGAGAAGGTGGGAGGGTTGACGCTGCCTCGATTGACGGCCAGCAGTCCACCCATTCCCAGAATGTCGATTTCCTGTTTGTCGAGGGTCTTGCAAACGAATCCATAGCGTTGAGCGGCCTGCGCAGCTTCGTCGGCCAGTTGTTGTGCGGTGAGGTGCGCCGGAATTTCGTTCACCAGGTCACGCGCCAGCGACACCGATTCGTGGATGGCCAGCAATTCCTCGAGTTTGGCCTGGTCAATGTTACCCGATTTCACCAGGATGGTGTTGAGCAGTACCGGAGCTTCTTTTGGGGGCGTTTTGTATTTGTCAAAACGGTAAGTGCCCCACAGGATGCCTTCAGTAAGGGCGAGTGTTGCTTCGGGATGGTTGCAAAAGTCGATGACCGAGATTGCATTCCACTTTTCTTCCTCCGTTTTTTTGCAGATGGCATGACCGTCGTTGCGGAGTTTTTCCAGGGTAGGGTCATCGGGAGGGGTTGTGCCGGCCAGTCGCACAAACAACATGTGTGTGTTTCGGTGCACCGATGCCAGGGGAGTGGTGTCGGTCAGTTTCCCTTTGAGGTAGGTGAGTTCGTCGTCGGAGAGCCCTAAATTGGAGAGTTCCTCGGTGCCGGGAATGATCACCACGCGGTGGTTCCCGGGGTTTTGCGTCATGTTAATCTTCATCGTCAGTATTGTCAGCGGGTTGTGTGGAAGAGGTGCCGTGAGTGCGGAAGTAATCGCGCACGAGCACTTTTTTGATTTCGCGGTGAATGATGAGCTCGGTCATCACATCGGCGTAAATGGCATTTGGCATTTGGCGGTGGTACATGTCGATGTCCTTTTGTCGGATGTCGATTCGGTACAGCAAGGCCTGGAAGAGCGATGGGCTTTCCTGCATCAGGTTGGCCACATGGTCGCGCATTTGTTGGTACAGCTCATCATAAAACGAATTCGAGTTGCCCGAAAAGACGATGTCGAGGCTGAACTCGGCAAAGTCCTTGATGATTTGGGCTGCCGTTTCCTGAATGATGGCTTCGCGTCTCGAAGCCCGGATGATGTCGTCGCGTCCTAACGCGGGATAGTTCATGGTGTGGGTTTATGGATTGCTCAATTGTTTGTTTGCCGGGGCATAGGTGTATAGGATGGCTTCGGCCTGCCAGATGAAGTTACGTTTGTTGGGTTTCTCCGGAGAGTAAACATATCCTTCGGTGACGGTGACCTTGTTGGTTGTGGGGTCGTAATGGGCATGGCTGATGAATGGGCCTCCCATCATATCGCCCACCACTTTCCATAGGCCACGGATCTCGGCCACTTTTTCGTTGTTGAGTGTAAACTGCTTGTAGATGATGGGGAACTGAAATTCTGTACCCATGTACGAGCCGGCTTCGGGGCCCGGGACGTTCTTTTGCAGAATGGAGTCGCGTTTGTTGAGCAGATACTCTTTTGAAAACGTACCATCGCCCACCCAGTCAAATTGGTAAATAAATATTCCCAAGCTGGTGATGTCCGTTTCGTGCGATACCCATGTGAAGTCGGGTGTCATTTTGCGCTCCTTAAAACTGTTGGGAATGACGAGTGATTTACCCCAAGTGGTTTTAATTTGATCGACGATGGCGTGGTGAGGGTATTTCTTCATGTGGGCGATGCTGCGATCGCGTTCGCTTTTGAGGAAATAACTGAGGAGCTTGATCTCGGCGTTTTTAATCATGTCGTGCATCTTGGTCGAGTTGGCTCCGTAAATGTTGACCACAGCCTGGTTTGAAGCCCAATAGTCGCGGTGATAGATGATGGTGTCGCGAAAGTTGGCATTGTTTTGCTCCACCACCACGATGTTTCGCGAGGCCTTCATTTGGTCGCCGAAAACTCGGTGAGGCGCCACCGAGAGTGTAAAAAGGGTTTCTTCCTGGGGTAGTCCCAGCATGGGTTGAGTCATAAACTCCTGAAGCAGTTGGCCGGCCGGAGAGGCTTTGATGGTATCGTCCATCACGATGAGCATGTCGCCGGTGGTTCCTTGCGGGGAGCGTTTCACCGGGTCGGATTTGCAGGCGTTCATCAGCAGTGCTGCGAACAACAGCGCAATTGCCGGATAACGTAATGAGGGCATGGTCACAGATTGCGTCATAATGGTGTGTTTTTTTGATGGTTGGTAGATGAATGAACGAAAGGCTACCCGGAGGCAGCCTTCTGTCAAATATTATTTTTTGTCGGTTTCCGGAGTCTCATCGGGGTTGCTATCCTTCGCTTTTTTAAATTCCCGCAGACCTTGTCCCAGGCCTTTCATCAGTTCGGGTATCTTACGACCGCCAAACAGGAGGAGCACAATAAGGATGATGATGACCCATTCGCCACCTCCGGGCATTGATATCAGAAACAAATTCATAAGCATCGTTTTACAGAAACCTAAAAGTAGGGATTTTTTGGTTTAATGGTTAAAAATCCATTTGAAAATGTCGTTCCCGTTGGCATAAAGGAGCAATCCCAGCAGAAGAATCATGCCCACGGTTTGTGCATATTCGAGGAACTTATCGCTGGGTTTGCGTCGGGTGATGATTTCGTACAGCAAAAACAGCACGTGACCACCATCGAGCGCGGGGATGGGCAAGATGTTCATAAAGGCGAGAATGATCGAAAGCAACGCGGTCATGTTCCAAAACGAAGCCCAGTCCCAGTGAGGCGAGAAGAGGCTTCCAATGGTGCCGAATCCCCCGATTTGTTTCACGCCTTCTTTTGAGAAAATGAGTTTGAGTTGTCGCACGTAGTTCACCAGTATTTCCACGCCCTGGCTGATGCCTGCCGGGAGGGCTTTCCACAGGGAGTAATTAATGGTTTCCACTTTAAAGAACGACGTAATGGCCCGGTTGCCCATTCCCACCTTTCCGTCGGCGTTGACCATGCAGGGGATATCGACCCGGGCTGTGTCGCGCACCACGGTGATGGTGACCATGCTGTCGCGGTTTTCGCTTGTGAGTTTGGCAAATTGGTGAAAGAAACCAGACGGTTGTCCGTTGAGCGCCACAATGCTGTCGCCCTTTTGGATGCCGGCTTTGGCGGCGTTCATGCCGGGAATCACCGAGTCGACCACGAATGGGATTTGCAGCTCGGCCAGCATTTTTATTTTTTCGCGCAGCATGCGGTCCTTGAAGTCTGCCGGAATGATGACCGAGAAGAGAGAATCGCCCCTGCGTACCGATAGTGTTTTGGCCTCATCGAGCAAGATGGCATGGGTGATGTCGATGGGCGTGTTGATGGAGACAGAGTCGGCCTTCACCACGATGTCGCCGTCCTCAATGCCCAGTTCGTGCATTTGAGTGGCGTAATGGAAACCCCATTTGGCTTCGGAAGCGGGGATGTACTGTTGTCCAAAGGAGTACAGCAGCATCCAGTAAATGACAATGGCTGTGATGAAGTTCACCGATACGCCGCCAATCATGATAAGCAAGCGTTGCCAGGCCGGTTTAGAACGGAATTCCCACTCCTGGGCAGGTTGTTTCATCTGTTCTTTGTCCATAGATTCGTCAATCATGCCCGAAATCTTGACGTATCCGCCCAATGGGAGCCAACCAATGCCATATTCGGTATCGCCTTTTTTATATTTAAAGAGCGAGAACCAGGGATCAAAGAAGAGATAAAATTTTTCGACACGAGTTTTAAACAGACGCGCGAAGAAGAAGTGTCCGAATTCGTGTAGGATGACCAGGATGGACAGGCTCAGAATTAACTGTCCGGCTTTGATTAAAATCTCCATTAAAATGATTTTGAGATATGTAACTATAGTTAATTGCGAATGAAAGTTTGGGCAATCCGACGGGCTTCACGGTCGGTGGCCATGTAGTCGTCGTAACCCGGGGCGGGAACAAAAGCGACTTTTGCCATGGTGTTGGCGATGATGTCAGACATTTGCGCGAAACCCGCCTTTTCGTTTAGGAACGCATCTACGGCCACTTCGTTGGCAGCGTTGAGAATGCAAGGCATGTTTCCTCCGGTGTTCATGGCATCAAAAGCCAGTTGCAGGTTTCGGAATACGTTGACATCGGCTTGCTCGAAGGTGAGTTGCGGGTAGTCGGTGAAACGAAACCTCGGATAATTGCCATGCAGGCGTTGCGGGTACGAGAGGGCATATTGAATGGGCAGCCTCATGTCGGGGAGTCCCATTTGTGCTTTAATGCTTCCGTCTTCAAACTCCACCATGGAGTGGATAATGGATTGTGGATGCACCACCACTTCAATTTGCGACGGTTTTACGTTAAAGAGCCAACGGGCTTCAATGGCCTCGAGTCCCTTGTTCATGAGCGAAGCCGAGTCGATGGTGATTTTGTCGCCCATCTTCCAGTTAGGGTGGTTCAACGCTTGTTGTTTGGTCACGTTGGCCAGAAAAGCAGCATCCTTTCCGCGGAATGGTCCGCCCGAGGCGGTCAGTAATATTTTGTGAATTGGATTGAGCATTTCACCGGTTAAACATTGGAAGATGGCCGAATGTTCCGAGTCGACGGGTAGGATTCCGACTTTTTTGTCGATGGCCAATCGGCTGATGAGGTCACCAGCCACCACCAATGTCTCTTTGTTGGCCAGGGCAATGTGTTTACCTGCTTCGATGGCGCGTATGGTGGGTTCGAGGCCGGCAAATCCGACCATGGCCGTGAGCACCATATCGACAGTGCCCATTTGCACGACCTCGGCAATGGCTTTTGAGCCGGCGTAAACTTTTATTGGCTCATTTTTCAAAGCCTCTTTGATGTAGAGGTATTTATCTTCGTTACCAATCACCACCGCGTTTGGCGCGTAGGTGATCGCCTGTTGTATCAACTCGTCAGCGCTGTTATTGGCTGTAAGGACTTCAACATCAAAATGGTCGGGATGGGAGGCAATGACATCAAGCGTTTGTTTGCCAATGGACCCGGTGGAACCTAGAATAGCAATTTTCTTTTTCAAGCAACGAAACAGTTTAGAGAAATCCTTAAGTGATGCCGCAAAGGGCTTATTTGAAAGAGATATAATCTTCGGGATTAATGGGCGATCCTTTAGACCACAGTTCAAAATGGAGGTGCGGTCCGGTGGTTTGCTCGCCACTGTTACCCACGTGGGCAATGGCTTCCCCGGCTTTAACCGTATTTCCGGTATTTTTAAGTAGTTTGCTGTTGTGTTTATAGAAAGAGATGAGGTTGTTGTCGTGTTGTATTTGGATGACATATCCGGTTTCGATGGTCCAGCCGGTGAATACGACCGTCCCGTCGAGCACGGCCGCCACCCGGCTTCCGGGCGTGGCCACAATGTCAACGCCGTAATGGTCGTGGCTGTCACCAAACCCATTTGTGATCATGCCTTTCAGCGGGCAATGAAAAAAGGTGTGTTCCAGTTGGAGAGGTGCCGGAGCGTGTTTGGCAATGCCCAGGTTGTATTTTTCTTCTTCTTCAATTTGAGCTCTAAAGATGGAGTCTTCAGCCGATTTGGAAAAATGGATGTCTTTTGAAGATTGAGAAATGCCGACAGATGAAGAGGTGTCGCGGTCATTGATGACGTTACCGCTAAGAATGGTTCGGATATTTTTGAGCAGGTTGTCGCGTTTATTGACCTCCATGACCAATGAGTCGAGACGCTGAGTGTTGCGAATCATCAGGCGTCGTTCTGCACCAGTAGGATACCCCGGAATGTATTCTCTGAGAGGGGTAAATGCAATGATGATGGTCACCAAAAAAATGATGGCCATGGATGCGCTTATCAGATAAGTAAAAACGTTTAAGCGACTCATGCGAAGCATAAACACTTCTTCGTAGGTCTGCTCGTTTAAGAATACCAGTTTGTATTTGAACCGAAGCCGCTGCATGAGCTTTTGTCGGGTTCTTTCTATTGTTGATTTTCGGGACATCAGATTACGGTCAAAGATTTATTTGCCCGACAAATTTATAAAATAATATGGCATTGGGGTATTTTGTTGTTGAGAAGTAGGGTGTGAGGCAAGTAAAAGCCTTGTCGTGTTGTGATGTCTGTGAATACAGATGTGTTTTCACCTCGGTTAAGGCATGATTAAAGAGTATAAATGCGCCTGTTCGACAACGGTTAATCTTTTAATGTCATTTATCAGTGCTGCGTTGTTGATCTAAGATGTTAGAGACACAGGGGCACAGATTTTTTTCAGGATTTGATGAGAGTTTGAGAAACCGTATGCCTGTATTCAAATCTAAAAAGAAGATCACTTCGCGTTTGCTCATCTTCTTTGGCGTAAAGGACTCAGAACTGACACTGAGTTGCAGTGAGATAAGATGAGTTCGGTGAGGAGAAGAAACTCAGTGTGACTCAGTTAATGAGTATTTATAGTAGTTCCTCAATATTGGGGATGTAGTGATTTATTAATGTCAACATACAGTTCTATTGCATATTAGAGGCACTGGGGCACAGTTTTTTTCGGGTTATGATGGTATGCCTGTATTCAAATCTAAAAAGGAGATCACTTCGCATTTGCTCATCTTCCCTGGCGTAAAGGACTCAGAACTGACACTGAGTAGCAGTGAGATAAGATGAGAACCGGTGAGGAGAAGAAACTCAGTGTGACTCAGTTAATGAGTATTTATAGTAGTTCCTCAATATTGGGGATGTAGTGATTTATTAATGTCAACATACAGTTCTATAGCATATTAGAGGCACTGGGGCACAGTTTTTTTCGGGTTATGATGGTATGCCTGTATTCAAATCTAAAAAGGAGATCACTTCGCATTTGCTCATCTTCCTTGGCGTAAAGGACTCAGAACTGACACTGAGTTGCAGTGAGATAAGATGAGTTCGGTGAGGAGAAGAAGCTCAGTGTGATTCAGATAATGAATATTTATAGTACAATGTCGTTAAGTTAGTGCGATTCACCGAAGAGAAAAGAAGATGATTAGACTAAAGACAGATAGATTAGACTGAAGAGACGAAGAGAACGGATCTATACATCTGTTTTCATCTCATCATCTGTCTCTTTGTCTGACATCTTATTTTCTTAACTAAACGACATTGATTTATAGTAGTTCCTCAATATTGGGAGTTATAGTGATTGTATAATAGCAACTTAATGTCGTTTAGTTAAGCCGAAAGGGCGTAAGCTTACGCCCTTTCGAGGGTTTGAGTTTGCTTTTTACATTTAAGCAGGGCTTTGCCCTGCTCTATTGCTGGTGTCCCATTGGGGCTTAACTTAACGACATTGAATAGCAACTTGATAAATTGTTCGTTATGCGGGTGCCTATATCTCTTTTCTCTTTCCTTGAGATGATTTGTGTCGCATTCTCAATGGTGTAGTATATAATTTCCAACCCTACATTGGCTGTATATCTAGTGGCTTTAGCTGACAGAGCAACGTTTTTGAAAAAAAAAATCAAGATTTAAAGTATTGACATCATGTTGAGTTGTATGTATCTTGCCAAAGGTGATTGCATTTTTTTGGGAAGAGGATTTGGAATTCTCAAATCAATGACGTTATTTTGCACCCGCTTTCAACGGGAAGCCTGCCGACAAGGGATGATGAAAAGGCCGAATATGGTGACAAAACACTGAAAAACGCCGACCGAAAAAACTTTGAAAAAAGATTTGGAAGTTAGAAAATAAATCCTTTATCTTTGCAGCCGCAAAAACGGTCACGGCGCTCGAACGAGAG
>NZ_QKZK01000057.1 GCF_003254275.1 Breznakibacter xylanolyticus
TTACCGCCAGTTGTTTTTATTTTTCTTCCTGTTATAATCTTTGCAGTTGTCATTTACATACTTGCAGTTCATTATTACAAACTTTCAGTTCGTTATTGCAAAGTTGCAGTTGACAATTACAAACTTTCAGTTCGTTATTGCAAAATTGCAGTTGACAATTACAAAGTTTCAGTTCGTTATTACAAACTTTCAGTTGATTGTTACAGACTTTCAGTTTGTTATTGCAAAGTTGCAGTTGATTATTACAAACTTTCAGTCCGTTATTACAAACTTTCAGTTGATTGTTACAAGAAAGCAGTTGCCTATTTGACAACTGCTCTCTGTTTATTGGTTTTATGACTCGACTACTTTAAAGCCGAGTTTCGAGATTTGTTTGTATTGGGGACTGGATGCACCAAATACTGACTTAATGTAGGTTTTGGTGTCGAGTGCAACATCGACTAAGCCTGTATTTGGTTTATACATTACATCGTTTCGTGTGATACGAGCGTTGCTTAATGGTGTGGAGGCTGCTATAACGGCGGCATTTTTTGTTTTTAGGTCGTTATAGAGGGTTGTTAATGCTGCTACTTTTAGTTCTGCTTCGTTGGGGGCGTAAAGGGTTACGCTTGTGAGCAATTTAATAAGTTTATCGAAGTTGTCTAAACGGCTGTCGTAACTCATTTGTGAGGTTGATATTTCGTTAACCTCTTTGCCTTCGGCTGCAAGGGCTTTTACTTCGTCTTCTGATTTCTTTGGGGTTGCTCTGCGACCTTGCAATTTGCGAACGATGGTTTGTGCGCTCTCGTCAACTTGGGTTGTTGTGTCGGTTGCTTTGAGGGCGTTGAGAATACGGGTGGTTAACTTGCCAAGTGGAGCGAATGCAACCTCACGGGCTGCAACTGCGTTGCTATACGCAGGATTTGCGGAATTGACTGCACCGATTGCCGCTTTGGCTGCTGTTGAGAGGGCTTGCAATGCAGGTAATTTGATTGCTGGTTTTGATGGGTTATAGACTACGCCATAACCGCCAACAAAAGAGATTAGTTCATCGAGGTTAGCGACATTTTTTGCATGTCCTGTTTCGGAAGTACTTGCCATGATTTTTGGATTAATGGTTAATTATTAAGTATTGGCGATTTGAAAATACTTAAATAATTTAAAACAGGAAACATAAGGCGATTATTTGACGCTATTTTCAATGATTTCAATCTGATCATTTGTCAGTTTATAGAGTTGATAAACCAAATGGTCAATTTCGTTTTCGTTCTTTTCAATTTGTGATTTTAATTCTAAAGCTATTTTAGATTCTTGTAAAAAATAATTTTCCCATTCAGCTTCATCTGAAAGTGATAGTTTTATTTTCTTTTTTGCAAGTTCTTTTAATAACTCATTGAAAGAGAAAAGATGCCATTCATGAACTTTTGTTGATAATACATTTAAATTGAATTTGCGCTGGATTAAGCGTGTAAACCTTTGTGTGATTACTTGAAGTTCTTTATTTAATGAGAGCATTAAATCAGCTTTCTCAATTAAAGGCTGTTGTTCGTTTTTATCTGCTTTAGGAATTGGTAATTGCTTTAATTGATATCCTTTTATTTTGGGAAATAAGTCTTTGTTATCACTAAATGAGGATAACCAAAAACTTTTTATCACTTTAGAATTTAAAACGGTAAACACATATTTCAGTGAATAATTTTCATCTTTCAAATAGAGGTTATAAATAGTATTTGAGGTTAAAATATTCGCATTACAAAAACCAATAATTGGGAACTGACCGATTTGTCTTATTACAATTCTATCCTTTTTATATATTTCCCAATCGCCACCACTTTTTATATTTTCTTCTATAAAATTGAAATACTTAGTAGCTTCAGAATATTTGTACTTAAACACATCAGAACCATCAATTATTGGGATGAAAATATCAGAATCTTTGGTTGAAGAAATAGAGCTTTTTCTATCATATGCTTGAATTCCAAAATATGTATTTCCTATTTCTTCAAAAGGAATACAATTTTCAAATTGCATAATTGAGCTATTATTTATATTGAATACTTGCTCTGAAGAATTAAGCCAATCTTGTTGGGATTTAGTTGTATTAAAATGAGTAAAGCCATTTATGCTGTTAAACACTAGGATTTTGCTATTTAAAATCTTGTTTTTAGAAAGAATTAAAGTTGCTACATCTACTCCCGCATCAACAAATACGACATCATTATAGTTAACTAATTGTTCGATAAATGAATTACAAAGAATAAAATTCCGCAGACTTTGAATGTATTTATTGGTTAAAAAGGTATTAGGTGTAATAAAACCCAATAGTCCCTTTTCTTTTAAATTTTTAATTGATTTTTCATAAAACAAATGAAATAAGTCAATTTTATAACTAGATACTTCGAATGACTTGTAATAATTTAAAATTATTTCATTGGTGTTAGAAGGTTGGCATAACACATAAGGAGGATTGCCAATTATTATATCAAAGCCACCTTTATCAAATATTTCTGGAAATTGGGTTTGCCAATTGAATGCTTTTTCACCTGCAATAATTTGTTCATCGATTAATGAGTTACCGCATTTAATATTGTTGTTAAGGTCATTTAGCTTGCGGTTTGGTTGTGCCGTGCGCAACCAAAGGGAGAGTTTAGCAATTTCAACGCTTTCTTCGTTGAGGTCAACCCCGTATATGTTGTTTTCGAGGATGCTTTTTTCGACGTCGCTAAATATGATGGATGCGCCGTAAATTTTGGCCTGAAGTTCGTCGATGTATTGATGTTCGGTAATCAGGAAATCTAATGCCTGATTGAGAAATGCGCCTGAGCCACAAGCGGGGTCGCAAATGGTGATTTGCAACAACCACTGGCGGTATTGAGCAAGTTTGTCGAGTAGGGCTTTTTTGGTGTTGGTTTGTCGTTTTTTGTCAGTGATATAATCTTCGTCTTTGATACCGATTTCGTTTTTCTTATCGGTGCAGAGTTTCCCGACTGTATTTTCGACAATGTATTTGGTAATGTATTTAGGTGTGTAGAAAACGCCGTCTTTTTTGCGTTTGGTTTTTGTTTTATCAATTGCAGTCCCTTCAAGTTCGGCTTTGATTTCGTCGATTTCGTTGAGTGAGTTTTCGAAAATGTGCCCAAGAATATTGACATCGACTTCGCTTACAAAATCGTATTCCGATAGTTTGAGGGTGTGTTTGTATAGTAAATCGTCGTTGATGGTTACGGTATCTAAAACTTCGTCGGGTTTAAACAGCCCTCCGTTGTAGGCAAATACATCGTATCGCTTGCCTTTATATCCTGTGTTTAGATATTCGAAGTACTTTTTATAACGTTCGTAAAGGGGTATTTGTACATCACGTTCCTGCAACTCCCGCCAGTCGCTTAATATTAATCGAACAGAATTAGGAGGTAATAATAAACGGTCTTCGGCAAAGAATAGGAAAAGGAAACGGTCTAAAAGTTTTTGTGATTTTTTGAAAAGCAATAAAGGGTCGAATTGTGGGTTTTGGCTGACTAAATTTTGATATAAATCACGCTTAAAGGTTGAGTAAGCTTTATAAAAATCGTTGGTAATTTGTTCTTCTTTGCTTGTTGACTCGTGCTTTATGGCAAGGGGCAAACCTTTTGAAATGCTGTCGAATGATAAGCAGAGATAAAAGAGATTGAATTGTTCGTGGGTGAGGGTGAAAAGGTTAAATTCCTCAAAATTTGTAGCATCTTCGATATAAAAGCGAAGTTTCTCGAAGTTTGAGGTGATAACGTAAACGCACCCAATTTGATTGTTTTTGTAACCAAATGCCTGATTTTCGACTTTTGCCAAATCGGTTGTGTCGGTGCCTTTTAATTCGATAACGGCTTTTACTTTTGATTCGAGAATAATGGCGCCATCGGCTTTTTTGCTATCCTTTAGGTTCTTGTTTTCGGTGATTAGATTGTAGTTTGTATTGGGATTGAGGGTGTAGCCTAAAATGTTAACAAACAAATCGCGCAGGAATCCTTCTTGGTATTGTTCTTCCTTACTGTTTCGGATATTTTCTTGGATTTCGGGCTTTCCAAAGTGAGCAATAAATTCGTTGTATTTATTCTCTAATGTTTTAGCGTCGAATTGTTTTAGATATTTCTGTACAACAGTTTTTTGAAAAAGTCCCATGTCAAGTTGTTAAGTATTATTCAGGCTACCAAAGTAATGTTATCAGTTTTAAATGCTTTTCTGATTATTTGATTTTTCTGTAAAATCATTGGGTGGTGGGTGGGCTTGGTCGGTATTTATTCAGGCTACGGTGTTTTTCTTCTTACAATTGGCGGTAACGTTACGCATATGCCTAGTGGCGGATTGCGGACGATTCAACTGTCAAACCGTGGTGAAGTTTGAGCGGGCGAAAAGCCTTGCAAAGTGCAGTAAAACCGCCATTAGGTATATGCGATGTTAGCATTTGTTATTTGTTTCTAATCCTGGAAATTCAACCAAACAAGGCTTAATCTTTTCATTGTAAATAAATTCATCACTTTCTCCGTGAGTCGCTAAGCATAGGTAGTATTTTAATCCATTCATGTTTTTATAAATTAACCACTCTCCCCTTAAATCCTTATTAAAGATTGCCTTATTATGCATCGTTATCGCAATAGCTGAAATATTACTTGTTCCAAATTGCTCAACAATTTGCTTGAAATCATTTATTTTTTCATTTCGAATCCTTTTTTTCTTAAACCAATATTCTTTAACATTTCTAACAATGTTATATCCAATACTGGCATAGGAACCATGATGTATATGAGAAAATCCATTTAGTATATCACGTTCAAAATCAGTTCCTGATACTTTTCCATTTTCTATATTTTCAACTAAATCAAAAATCTCAGATGCATTATAATACTCTATTTTATCCTTGAATTTTTCACCATAATTCCCCATATGGAGAACCATTTGTCCAATTAATAAAGAGCTGCATTTTCCTGATTTCAATTTAATTTTAATCCTTTCTTTAGCACAAGAAGTCAGTTTAGCTATCTCATCTGAAGGAACATTAAATTCTTCCGTTTTATTTTCAGAGACCAATCTATCTGTTTCTTGTTGACACAAATGATTGTATAATAACTCAGCGACTTTTTCCATTTTTTATAATAAATGCTAACGGTCGGCGGTATGGTTAGTTGCCAATTTCGAAGCACTTTCCTATCAAGTTACAACTACTTTTGATACGAGCTGTGCCGCTCGAATACCCACTGCACCGGCAATTAACTATACCGCGTGTTGGCAACTGGTGTTCATTCATATTCGTCTGTTTATCATTTATTTAGCTTTATTTTCTTGTCATTCTCAACCTGCACTAACCTATCCACGAAGCACAAATTTATTTTGTTTTTTTGAGCGTGGGCAATCCTAAAACCGCCCTGAAAGGCGGTTACGTGGGCAGGAAAGGCGGAAGCTCTTTTGCAAGCCTTTGGACTGTGCGTTGGCTCGTGTGGGCTTGCAAATGTGCTTACGACTGTGGGTTGGTTCATATTCTTACAAGTTTTTCTTCTACTATTGACTCTAAATTTGGAATATCCATTTCAGAAGTTATTAATATCTTTTGCTTATTTCGACTATTTTTATCCTGAAGATAGTTTATTATTCTTTCTGGGTAAATATTAAAAACAGATTGGACAACAATTAGATAAGGAGATAGATTTCTAGTTAATGTGCCACGACCATTATTTGATTCACTTTTTAAAACACTATCTAGTTCTAGTAAAGTAATTCCAATAGCATCAATAAAACCAATGATGTTTTGGGCTAATCTTCTTCTATCCAAAGGTAAATCTTCTGGTTTCCAATGGTTAAGAATTAAGGAAATTAATTGATTGACTTTTTTTACATCTTTGTTTTCTTTAGCCAATTCTGTTAATTTACTAAGTTCTTCTACACCACTAATTGTTACTTCTGCATGTTCTAAGGTAGCTTTAACTTGATAAGCAATACGTTCCTTTGCCCAGTTTATTTTATCAGATTTATAAATTAGGTCGTGTGTAGCAATTGACCACGCATGTTGCAAGAAAGTTTTTATTTGAATTTCAAAAATTAAGTCATATAAATCTGGAGCAAATTCTCCTGTTTCAAAATCTTTTAATGAAACATAAAGTCTTAAGTCATCAAATGGAAAGGAAAATGAATCTTTATGTGTAAAATTATTCGATGTTGGTCTTTTAAATTGAATATTAAAATGTTTTGCGACAAATTTCTCTGCTAATGAAATTTCACTTAAATTCTTCACAACGATTGTAGACGCAAAAAAATCTTCAAATATTTCAGTTTTCTTAAATCGACCCATCTCTATTTTCATTGCAAAGCTCTCAATTTGCTTTAGCCTACTTTCATAATGCCAACGTTCATTTTTATTGGACTTTACAACTTCATCAACCTTACCTTTTATAATATTGAAGTACGGTAAATTTGTATTGTAAAGCTCTTGAACTGATTGAACTATTTTCATATTTAAATGGAATTAGTCAGGGCTAACAAACGTTCTCTTCTTTGTGGTAAATCAGTCACAGCTCCTTTTGAATTGTTTGAATAATTTAAAACATCTTCTTCAATTACTTCCCCAGCATCCTGCATTTCCTTTACTTTAGAAACTTTTTCCATAAAAGCTTCATAAGCGATTGCAAAATCTGCAGGGTTTTGCGGATTATTTAGATGGATGTAAGCCCACAACGTGTAATAATTGTTGTTAGAACCAGAAGCAAATTTTGAAATTGATTCATTATGCATATCTACATCAACAATGAATTGTTTTATTTCACTAAGCCTTTTTGTGAAATCTTCAAGACTAAAATCTCCAGATTCCAGAAGTTCTTCTATTTCATCATATTTTGCATAAACTTCATCAATATATCCTTGGTCAAAACCTACAATCTTATTTTCAAGCACAATCATTATCAACTCTGAAACAAATTGAACATTTTTCATTCTCTTGTCACGTCCTCTCGTACTAATTTTATAATCCCACCAAAAATCAGTATCTGATTCTTCTTCTACAAAATTTATAAACCAACCGTTATATCTTGCGTGTCTCAGTTCCTGAGGCAACAGATTTCTCGCATTTCTATTTACTCTGTCAAATACTTCTTCAATATTATTTCCATCAATAGAGTCAATGAAATCAACAACTAAAGTGTAATCCCAAAACCTTCTTTTATATTCAGGAGTTAGGTCCTTGAATTTCTTGCCGTTTAGGTTTACATCCCCAAAGTCAGGTGCAATTGAAATCTTGCTTTCAAAGAATAATAATATTGTTTCCAGTCTTTGTTTTCCATCTACTACGTGATATTTAGTATATCCTTGGTCGTTTACAGTTCTATGAATAAAAATTGGAGGTGCTGGATAATTCCGAAAAATTGTGTCTAAAAAGAATTTTCTATCCTTTGAACTCCAAACACTTTTTCTTTGATAGGGTGGTTCTAAATCAAGTTGGCTGTTACGATATAAATCTAAAAACCACGTTATTTGTTGTGTTGTTGGTTGTCTTTTCATTGTTAAATATTATTTATTCCTATTTAATCTCCTTGCCGAAAGCTTCTTCCAAATACTATCCGCAAGTTTTATTTCTTTATCGGTAAAGCCATATCCATCTTTCAGAATTTGCTTATTTGTAATTTCTAGAATTTCATCAATTTGCTTTTTCTCTCTCATCATTTGGTCAATCGTTGCGAGCAAATCGGCATTTTCGATTTGGTAGGGAAGTAATATTTTTCCTGCTTCGCTTGGCATTAACTCCAACACACCTCCACCATAACTACGACCTACTATTTCGGAAAAAGCCAAAGACAAGGAATTATAAAAACTGGCAATAAAAGCGTTTTTATTGGTGTCTTTTTTCATAAACACACGGTGCATCGTGTCCGTTGTATATGCGTTTGCTTCGTTTAAGATTAATCGAGGGTAGTGATTGTTTCTGCGAATAAACAAAGCGTCAGATAATTTAATTGACGGTATTACAAACCAATCATCACGAATTCCTGTTTTGTAACCTTTATTGACTCCTTGAGATTCGCCCATTTTAATGTATGAGTTCGCTCCTTTGTGCCCGTTTAGAATTTGTTTTGGTGGAAAAACCAGTAAATGAGCTTTAGCTTTGGTTTGCCTGTTTAATTTCCAATCGTTTTCTGTGAAAATCACACTGTTTACCTGAACGCTTCTGCCAACCATGGGCTTTGCATATTCATTCAGGTCATAAGCTTCTACAACAGGCAAAGGAACAGTAAAATAATCATTTGCTCCAGTTGTGATACCTACTTCAACATTGGCATATTTACCAATTGTAGGAACTTTTCGTTTAGTGGCAATATTTTCAAGAAAATCTATTTCCTCTTGGTCTAAAAAGTAGTAAGTCCATTTGTTTGACTTAAAATCTATCTTTTTTGATGGACTTTTTAGGATGTTCACATCAAGTTTTTCGAGGTCTGAAGCATCTCGTAATTCAAGATGTTCAATTAAATGTGAATCACTTCCGTTCTTTTCACAAAGCAACAAAACAACTTCTTGCTGAATATCAGGGAAAACCAACTTTTCAAAAGAAATAATATTGATTTTATTGTAGAAATGAGCCAAAAACTCACGGAGTTGTTGAGCATAAGAAACTTGCAACAATTCCGCAGGAATTACAAAACCAATCTTTCCTTTTTCTTTGAGCAACAGACTTGAACCAACTACAAAAGAAACCCAAGCATTAGTCAATTTTGAATATTTTAGTTTAGCACGATTGAAAACTTTGATGGCTTCATTTTGCTGTTCTTCCTGAAAATACTGATAGCGAATGTAAGGCGGATTGCCAACTACCAAATCAAATCTCTGTGTGGTTTCATTACAATACAAATGAAAATCTGTATTGATTACATTCTTGTTGTTGAGTTTGATTTTATCAGCTTTTTCTGCTTCTACATCATCAAATTCAATGGCTGTTACTGATTTGAATTTATGGTTGTTCTCTTTCAATTGTTCGAGAAAAACTCCATCACCACAACTTGGTTCTAAAATTTCATAGTCTGAACTTCCATTGATGCCCCATTTCAAAATGAATGCAGCAATTGGCTCGGGTGTGTAAAATCCACCTCTCAATTTCTCGGCTGTTGCGTTTTTAATTAGCTTCATACAATTCTTTGATTAATGGGATTAATGAATCTTCACTACCTAAATCGTATAATTTAGCTAATAGCTTTTCTAGGTTGGCTTTCTCTCTTATAAATTGTCCTTGCAATGGAGTTAAAGCCCTTTTATTTCCTGCATTTGCATCTATTTGGTCATAAATGCTGATTAATTCTTTTTGAGTTTCTACGATTTTGTCGTGAAGTGTTTTTTGTTTAGCATCTAAAAAATCAATCTTTCTGATTGGTAGGTTTTTCAAAACCTTTGTTCCTCTTGCTATGTAACCACCTCTGAAAACTTCGCCATACAATGCACTGAACCATTCCAAATATTTAGAGTTGAGAATGGCTTGAATGTAGTAAATGGAATAATCGGAAGTTGTTGGAATTGCAACTACACAATAACCCGCTGTTCCACCTGACGAAATCAAAGTTCCGTGAACATCAATTGCGTATTTATCGCCAACAGAAAGAACACCAACAATAATTTTTGAAGGAAGTCCACAACTATCCAAACTTTGATGTCTGCCGTATCTGTGCCATTCATTTTTTGTTTTGGGCTCTGGTTTTATATCTCGTTTCGGATTATTTAAAATGGCTTTATGCTTTTGAAAATAGTCATAAGCCAAAGGAAATTTCTTTTGAATTATTGTTAGAGGAATAATGTCAACTCCTGTTTTTGTTGACAAGTAAGGATAAATTACCCTTGCATTCGGTTTGAAAGTTCTGTAAGTGTATAAATTATCTTCGCCTGAAGAAGTTTGAAAATAGGGTTTTGTTATTACCTTCTCAATCTTGTAATCAACACCTTTTTTCGAGAAGTAGAAATACTTTTTATCTTCTTTTGATGGAGAGAAAATATAAACATCATTGGCACTTGTTTGAATACCATTGAAAATATTATCATTTCCAACTAAATCAGCAAGTTTAATACTTTGAGCAACAATTTTATTATAGGCATTTGACAATTCTGGTGGTACTAAAACCCATACCTCACCATCTAATTCATTTGTGTTTTTTGAAGCATATTTTACTGCTTCTGGTTCTCTTACTTTCCAACTTTTCAGGTTTTTAACTTCGCCATACTTAAAAGTCTTTTGGGTTTTCTTGCTTAAAATCAGCAAACAGGTGTAAGTAGTTTTGTCTGCGAAAACCTGATTTGCTCCAAATGAAACAATTGAATGCAAATACTCTTTGTCTGCGAGTAATTCACGAAGTTTTAAACCTGCACCAACTTTGGTAAATTTGCTCGGAACGATATAACCTAAAATTCCATCATCAGCTAACAAATTGATTCCTTGTTCAAGGAAAAGGAAGTATTTATCAAACTGCTTGTATGCCGAATCGTAATTGGCTTTGTAAAGTGGTAATTCAAGCGGAGTAATGTTTTTCATATCCTCCGACTTCATATAAGGCGGATTTCCTACAATGACATCAAAACGAAGTTTTGAGAAATCAAACGGGTTGATTATTACCTGGTCTTTCTTTTCGGTTACTTGTTTTGGATTCAATAAACTATTTCCAAAAAAGATGTTTTCCGAAAGGTCAGGCAAAACAGGTTTAGTTTTGCTGGTTGAATTGGTGTCTTCGTCTTCTAACAATTTTAAAAGCAAACCAAATTTAGTGGCTTCAACTGCATTAAAATCTTTATCAACTCCATAGATGCAGTTTAGCAAAATTTTTCGTTTAATTTCAAACGGTAATTTGTAGGTATTGATATTCGTTTGAATGAGTTTTGTTTTGTCGTTTATTAAATAAAAGTCAACCAGAATATCATTGAGCAACTGGAACAGTTCCAATAAAAAAGCACCTGAACCGCAAGAAATATCAGAGAATTTCAACTTTAGAATTTCCTTGTCCGTTTTTCCTTCGCATTTTTTCAAAACGGTATTTCGTAAAATATCGCTAATGATAAATGTAGGAGTTGTAATAATATCACGGTCAATATTTTCAGGTTTCCTTACTAAAACAACTGAACCACTTTGAACTGATAATTTTTCAGAAAGGAAAATTTCATAAATGCTTCCTAAAACATCTGATGAAAAAACGCTAAATGAATAAGGGCTTTCTGGGTAATAAAGTTGTTTGATAATAATCCAAAATACGGAACTAACATTCTCAACAATCTTGTTTTTCAACAACTGATCAAACAAACCCGAATTGTATCGTTTATCAGCATCTTCAAATTTCTTAATAAGTGCTTTAAAGTCGTTTGCGTTGGCAAACTTTAGAAGAGTTTGGTAATCCTCTAAATTCCTATCTTCACAAACACGAAGAAAAATAATTCTATTGATGTAGCTTTGAACAACATCGTTTAATTGTTGCTCGTCAATTCCTGGGTCGTATTTGTAAATTTCTGCACCAAGTGCTTTTCTCCATTCGTTGATTTGATTTAGAAATAGATTGTCTATCGAGTATTGATTGATTTTACTTTCAATTTCTTTCCATTCTGTTTCAAATACTCCTGAATATACCGACTCCTTTCCTAAAAGTTGTCTTATTTCCTCAAACTTGCTTTCATATTCATTGTAATGATATTTCTTTACGAGTGCTTTAGAGAAAATATCGTCTTTATCAACTTTTACAGAAGTGTCATAAATAATCAGATACTCAAAATTTGACAAAACAGAAATTTTCAACTTAGCAGTAAAACCATATCGTCTGACTTGCTTTGCTGTGTCATTGTTTGATTCAATGGAAACGCAAGGTTTTTTTGCTTCCAAAAAGAATTTTCTTTCAGAAAAAAGTCGGAAAGTGTAATCGGGTTTTTTGGAATGTTCTGAAGCATTAGTTTTCAATGCTTCTTCCAAAATTACCTCCCTCTCATTTGTTGGTTTTCCTGCGCTATTTTTAATATCCCAACCAAGCAACTCGAAAAAAGGGTCTAAAAAATCACTGCGAAGCAGTGTTTCATTATACTTGCTAGTCAAGTAATAATCCCTGTCGGCTGTATATTTATCTATGAGTTGCTTAATTGTCATTTTCCTTTGTTTTCTTTTAAATATTTCACTCTTCTTTCAGCTACCTTTAATGCTTTCTCGCCCAATGCTTCGTCTTGAATTTCATACATTATCCTTTCACTTAGAAATAAGACTAAAAGCTCGTCCACATTATATTTGTATGTATCAGCAAGTTTCAGAACTATTTCCTTTGTTAGTTTTCTTTCACCTCGTTCCATCTTGCTTAAAATTGCTACATCAATATCTATTAATGCTGCAACTTTTCGCAATGGCAAGTTATTTTCTTCCCTTAATTGCCTTAGCTTCTCGCCGATTGTTTCTGTTGACATAATCTTTGTTGACTGTTTTTGTCAAATTTATAAATATTCAATTACAAATCAATCAATTTTATGACAAAGTTTTCAACATGCAGTGGTGGGTTGGCAAAATTGCACTCTTTGGCAAAGCTTTGGTTTGAGCGTTGGCTCGTGGGGCTTTGCCAATGTGTGCAATGAGGGAGGAGTTTCTTCTTTTTTTGCGGGGGGAAGAAAAAAACAAAATAAATTTCCATCAAATTTGCACTGTCCTGTCAAAAAGCTAAATCCTTTCTTATTTTAAATTTGTCAATATCGCATCTGTCTGCTGTGTCTGTCTTTTTACACTTGTTGCCAACGGGTAGTGTAGCATTAGTGGCGGATTGCGGGCGAATCTCCTTTCAAACCGTTAGATGGCTGATGCGGGAAACGAACCTTGCGGAACGTGCTTCAACCGCCATTAATGCTACACAATGTTGAACTAAATCCCTAACGGGATAGCTCTCCATATTGCCCCCTAAAATTACTTTTTATTATCCATTACGCAGTAATAGTTTTTAATTTATCA
>NZ_QKZK01000058.1:0-8959 GCF_003254275.1 Breznakibacter xylanolyticus
AGTTAAGGGTGCGACAACAGGTATGGCAGTCACTACAACTGTTTGACCAACCGAAGTAGCGGAACATCCAGTTGCAGCGGTAACAGTAACACTCACCACATCGTTATTTTGTAAATCGGATGTTGGGTAGGTACTATTGCTTCCTCTGTCATAATTGGTTACAACGCCACCTCTATCTACATGAAATACATAATTACTCATGCCTGCCGGATTGGCTTGTACGATAACAGGTGTTCCTTCGCAAATTGGGGCAATCGGATCCACACTGGGATTAGGAAGCGCTACAGTGGTAATGGTTACTTGTGCAAACTCCGATGGACAAGTGTATGGAGCAGCACTGCGACTTTGAACGTACACCACATCATTGTTTTGCAAACCACTGATGGTAACAGTATTTGAAGTGCTCCAACCTTGAACCGGGACGCCTAATATATTGTTGACAAAGAAGATATATTCATTTGCATTAACGCCGGTTACCGTGAATGATGCATCCGCACCTTCACAAATGGTAGTGACCGGATTGACAAACTGAACAGTTGGTTTGTTAATGCTAAAGGTCGCAGTTACAGGTGTACTCTGACACTCCAAAGCACCATTGTAACCGGTCACACGAACCGTAAACCCAGTCGCATTGGTAAAATGATCAGTGGCTGTTACCGTAAATGCGTCATTATTTCCTTTGTCACGAAGAGTAATCGTTTGCTCAGGAGTTAAACCAACACTCACCAATTCAATGGTATAAACGTCAGCACCAGACAAGGCATCAAAGGAAACAGTTGAAGATTCACAAACAGTGGTAGACCCAGTGGGTGAAGTATAAGTTAATGGAGCGACAACGGGAGTTGAGGTTACAGATACCGTTTGTTCAGTAGAAGTACTAACGCAACCGGCAGAAGAAGTCACCGTCACACTAATTTTATCATTGTCAATGGGGGTGTAAACCAATGTATTCACTGCATTTTGATTATAATCAGTTGTGACACCACCACTGATCACATGGAATACATATTTAGCCATTCCTGTTGGTTTGGCAGAGATCGTTACATTTGAATTTTCACAAACCGGATCAATGGGATCAACAGATGCGCTTGGAAGAGGATTGACAACCATCACAATTTGTGCACTGTTATCACTACACAAGTTTGCATCCGAAATAGTCGCATATAAAATATCACCATCCAGCAAATCATTAGTAGTATAAAGGTTATTCGCACTAGCAGCTTGTACCAATGATGGTACCCCTCCCCTAATTCTGTAAAACGAATAAAGAAAAGGAGCAGTTCCTCCATTATTTACACTAGCTTGAAATGTTACTTCATCGGCTTGACAAATGATATTAGAAACAGAAGAAGATATGGTGGCATCAATCCAATTAACATCAATGGTATATACGGAAGGAACAGATGCAGAGCAACCATCCTCTTCATAATTAACTGAAATGGAATAAGATCCATGAGTTGGAAAGCTGAGTGTGACAGTATTATCATTAAGACCGCCACCACTTACTTTTGTTACACCTGCAGGAATAATCCAACTATAGTTAGACATCCCAGCTTGTGTAGTGTAAATAATATTAGTCGATCCTTCGCACATTGACAACACAGGATTAATCAATAAAGGATTAGGGCGATTCTTAACCGCTATATTATACTCAGTAGGATTCAACGCATCACAACCATTCACTGTATAATTTAGAGTGATGGTACCTGTAACACCTGGAGTGTCCCAAAGAACAGTGATGCTGGAACCTGTTAATGGAGTTTGTGCTGTTCCATTCGTAACAGTCCAGGTATATCCGATAGCCGACAAATTATCGGCAGTATAAGTCACAGATTCATTAACACATACATCCATTGCAGGTGTTGATGGTGAGAGTGCCGGAGTGGGAAGAGGTGTTACATCAACGTTAAAAGTAGGATCAGCAGCAGGTGCACAACCATAAATATCCACGTAATGTAAACTCAATGAAAAATCATTTAACCCACTATTAACGCTTAAAGTAGATTGATCACTTAAGCCATTAATCGTTGCATCACCTGATAGGATAGACCAAGAATAAGATGAAATATTAGATGCACCAGATAATGAATAAGCACCTGAAATTGGTAAAGAATTGGCACAAACCGGCGATGGTCCTGTAATCACATAATTAGGTAAACTTCTGACAGTTACCGTCATTTCAGTAGGATTGATTGCATCACAATCATTCACTTCATAATTTACACGAATTGTATAATTACCGGGTGTAACATTCCAATCTACATCAATGTATTCGCCACTACCACCGATGGTAAAAGGAATAGCCGGAATTATAGACCAGGTGTAATTGGTCATTCCTGCCTCAGTCCGATAACGAATATCGGTTGCTCCTTGACATACAGCTGCAGTAGATTCAAGAAACTTAGGATCGGGGCGACTCTTGACGCTTATATTATGTGTGGTTGGATTCACCGCATCACACTCATTCACCGTATAATTGAGCGACACCGAATTGGTTGGGTCTGTTGTTGTCCAGGTGTAAGTAATGGCTGAGGAATTACCGGTGGCTGTGACCACACCACCATCGGTAATCACCCATTTATAATCTAATGCCGTCAACAGATTTGCAGTATAAGTGACTGCTTCACCCACACAAACACTATTCACAGTAAAGTCAGGTGTTGGGCGATCCTTCACGGTCACCGTATAAGTTGCAGGTACGGTTGGTTCGCAATTATTTGCATCTTCGTATTTTAACGAAATGGTATGTTCACCCACTGTTGTCCAATCGACCAGAAGCGATGCCTGATTATTGACCCCATTGATGGTACCTCCTGCCGATACATTCCATTGATAATTGGATAGCCCGGGGTCTGAATTAACAGTATAAACCCCCTGAGAATTGACGCAAACAGAATTATCCCCGCCTATCGAGTGATTAGGGCGAGGATTGACAACTACATCAAACTCCTTTTCATTTTCAGAAGTACAACCTAATGGATCAGTAAATCCAACTTTAACTTTATAACTACCAGATGTAGTCCATTGTACTTCGATAGAATTTGAAGTTTCAGGATTAGGTGTAATGATAGTACCTCCACCTGAAATGGACCAAGTATAATCATCCATTCCTGCATCAACTGTATATCTGCCTACACTATTAATACAAACAGTTGCATCACTAGGTAAAACAAAGTTTGGAATAGGTAATTCATTAACTGTTATTTCTAATTCTGCAAAATTAGCTCCAACACAACTCGTTGATGCGTCTTCATAATTAACTCGTACTTTAGTTGTAGCAGAAAATGGCGTAGCAGTTTTCCATTTAAGTTTGATAAAATTATCACTTGAAGACCCTCCTGCTGTTCCTGGGCCGCCAGATTCATCTAATTCAGCATAATCACTGTCATAATCCCACACATAACCATTCATACCTAATGTAGTATAGTATAGAGCAGACTGATTTCGACATAAGGAAACAGGCATATCACTGCTCAAAGAAATTACAGGTAATGAATAAGTAATACCTGACACACTTCCATTCATCAATTGTTGGCAAGGAGATATTGAAATTCCTAAAAAATCATTATAAGCTCTTACCGTATACTCACGATTCACATCAGGATTAAGATCATAAATATTAAATACATAATCAGCATTACTGCCAACATATCCAGCATTATAAACTTCTATACCATCAGCAAAAACAGAATATCGTGTTTGACCATCAGTATTTGATAATTTTATAGACAACGGATCTCCATAACATGCAGAAATAGGGTCAGGATCTAAATTATAGATTTTAGGTGCCGGATATATTCTGGCGTATTGTCTATATGCATTATATTTCCCAGGTAAAATTGGATGAGGGATACAATAAACAATAGCCAATGGAACAGGTGGATTTGTTGACATGTACTTGGCTTCATCCACGTTAGATATCTTTAAGACAGGGTTTAATGGATCAGAATCATCTAACCAATTCTCAGTAATCAAATAATACCACTTACCATTGACATGAGTGATATCTAAACCATTGTAAGTAGGGGTTAGCGGAATAACTTGGGGATCATTATTCTGACACATTGCCTCCGGTACTCCATGAGAAACAACATTACCTCCCGAAGTATCATACCAAGTTACAATACTAGCGGGATTAATTGTGTATTGTGAAAATGAATTACCAATTGATAATGCTATCAATAACAAAAGGGTAAATGTAAACTTCTTGCACATAAGAATATAGTTTGATTAGGACGACTATACAAACGAAATGAGCTAATAAAGAGCAAAAATAGTATTATCGGCGGATAAACCGCTGACAAAGGTCAATATATTGCAATAAAAGGCACAAAAAAGGTAACCTTTTAGAAGCATCCAAAATGAAAAATAAAAAAAGGCAAGAGAAAAGGGTCACACCAACAACAAAACACAAAATTTTGGGCAGATGTATTTCAGCTCAAAAAGTTGTGTTCACACAGCAAGTTCCGGTTTTAATCGCCAACAGCACAAGCCATTGATCGTCAAACACAGGCTCACTCCTCTCCCTTCACACTTCACACAGGCGGCAGGAAACGTTTTCCGGCCAAGCCTATCTATTATTCAATCACCCCACTCGCATTCAATGCTTTACAGGGTTACAAAAAATGTGTTTAAAATTTATACGAACCTGATTATTTTAAGTTCGATATTTTTAAACCTTTTTTAATCATTATCTGTAATCGCCATCCTGATTATCACATTCAGGAAGCAGGATTTGCGGTCGACATGTCGCTTTTGCGCTTTCGGCCACGCGGACGTCCCACACCGGGCGACTTAATGCCCATTTTTTCAAGGTGCTGGGGTTGATCCTCCAGGGCAATGCGGGCAATCTTGATGTAATCGCTCACCCATGCCTGTACCTTGATGGTTTGTTTTTGTTTTTTTTGTGTGAGCTGTTTGTGCTTGTTGGCAATTTTATTGCACTGCTGAATCAGGTCAGACAAATTTTCCACTTCGGCCTTGAGCTTCTCAATATGAATATTTTTCACACCATATTCGCCCATGGCGCTCATCAGTTCAGGATGGTTCAAGAGGTTATTCACGAACACCATCACCTGCGAGAACCATTTATTGAAGGTCCGTTCACGAATGCCTTCAAGCATGAGCAAATCAGTGGCATATTCATTTTCAGCAAAAGCAATGCGGGCAATCTTTAGAAACTTCATATATTCTTTAGAGACAGCTTTCTGCATTAATTGCTTACGCGACACCAACAAGGTCTTCTCCCCTCCCACTTGGATATGCTCGTTTTCGAGGGCATTTAAATCCCTGTACAAGTCATTTCCCTGAGTGAGTCGTCGGGCATCATAGCCATAAACACTCACGGCATTCCGAATGGCTTCATCACTGGAGCTCACCCCAAACAATGACGCCAAACTGAGTAAGTAGTCATTCTTTGTCTGCTTGGTAAAATGTATCGCCTTCGTTAACATACCTATTGCGTTATCGAGTCATTTAAAGTCGCTAAATTAATGCAATTAATTATAATGAGCAAAATTAATTTGATTAATTTTTAAAAGAATTGTCCATATAGAATTTAAAATTACGTTTTTGTGAGTTTTTTAATCTAAAACTATTCAAATATTATATGTAGATCGATTAAATTTTCTAAAATAAAAATGTGTTGAGTGATTCATAAATCAGATTCAAAAAATTACAATAGTTGAATATTAAAATGTAAAAACCAATTTAATAATCATACATCTAACTCTTATATTGAAGTTAAAGAAATTGATGTGATTTTGTTTTTAAAAACCGAGATCTTATTTGGCTCTATTCTGATTTGTGTGGGTAATCATAAGTATGTATTTACTCAAATCTATATTTCGTGCCCTCAAGCCGGGCGGGCTCTTACTTTTTGGCTACAGCCCCAAAAAGTAAGCAAAAAAGGCCGCCGCTAACGTAAAATGGCTAAAAATCATAGGCCTTCACTAAAATCTGCGAACTCGCAAGCTCAAACAGCGCATCTTTTTTAACGCTCAGGCCTATGATTTTTTTAACGCCATTTTCCGAAGGCGGCTTAGTTACCTTGTTTGAATTCGTGCTTTCATATTATGTTTACCCATGGAATTCGACATAGAGCCTCTTATTTTTATGAATTTAGAACTTGTTATTCCCCTATGTAGTGATGAGTTAAAAGGATTTATCCACGAATTTTTTGCTGCGCAAAGCGACTTCTTCGATTAACACGAATTACACGAATACCAAGAATTTCTTTTCAACTCGTGTAATTCGTGGATTCACTCATTGTTAGGGATTTCATTTCATGAGCTACATCACAACATTCGGGCATCGCGAGATTAAAAACAATTATCCAGGGCTGATGAAAGATGTCGATAATCACGAACCATGAAAGATGCCCCCCATAAACGACAAAAGGCCTGCCGAAGCAAGCCTTTTGGAGTATCATACCACTCGAAATATCAGATAAGTTCGATGCTGCGCTTGACAAATTTTGTCAGAGCTTCACCTTTGAGCATGTTGTTAGACAACAGAGCCAGGTCGATGAGTTGAGAAATCAATTTATTATCTTTTCCAAATTCTCCCAGAATGCCTTCGCGCTTCTCGTTGAGTTCGGCAATCTTCTTATCCACATCGGCCAACTCGTCTTTGATAGCTTGTGGCACTTCATCGTCTTTTTTACCTTCTTTCCCCTTGTTGAGTTCCTCGCGACGTTTTTCTACCGATTGGAGCTTGCTTCGCAATGACTCCACCTGTTGATTACAAGCGTCAGCAGCATCACTAATCACACGCGCCACCAAGGGGTGAGCTTCATTGACAATCAGATTGTAGCTATCGGGCATTTCGCCGTAAAAACTCATGGCACCGCCTTGCATGGCGCTCATCTCTTTCATGCGACGCATGAATTCCTGCTGAGTGATGATGATGGGAGCCGCCTCGGCACCGACATTCTCAAAGCTGACGTAGAAATTGGTCTTGCCTCCTTTGGGAAGTTGTGCATTGAAGACAGCAGTCATATCTTCACGCTGCGCCTGCGACAATTTCGATTCGTGGTTCGATTCTCTGGGCACCAACTTTTCAACGATGTCGCTGTCGACACGGGTAAAGCGAGACTTCTCAAATTTTTGCTCCAGGTGATTGATAAAGTGAGTATCGAGTTGGCCATCCATCACCAATACATCATAACCTTTGGCAGTAGCGGCTTCAATAAAACTGTGCTGCTGATCCTGATCGTTGGCATATAGGTACACCAGCGTGTCATCTTTATCGGTTTGGTTGGCTTTAATGAGTTCCTTGTACTCCTCAAAGGTGAAGTATTTGCCATCAATATTCTTAAGAAGTGCGAACTTTTGGGCTCGCTCGGCAAATTTTTCATCGGTGAGCATACCATATTGAATAAAGAGGCGCAGGTTGTCCCATTTCTCTTCGTAAGCTTTTCGATCTTTTTTAAAGATCTCTTCCAATCGGTCAGCCACCTTTTTGGTGATATGACTGGAGATTTTTTTCACGTTCGAATCACTCTGCAAATATGACCGAGAAACGTTGAGCGGAATGTCGGGCGAATCGAGCACACCATGCAACAAGGTCAAGAACTCGGGCACAATGCCTTCGACCGAATCGGTGACATACACCTGATTACAATAGAGTTGAATTTTGTTCTTTTGAACCTCGATGTTGTTCTTAATTTTGGGAAAATAGAGCACCCCGGTGAGGTTAAAAGGATAATCAACATTGAGGTGGATGTTGAAGAGAGGATCCTCGCTCATGGGATAGAGGCTGCTGTAGAAACTTGTGTAATCCTCGTCGTTGAGGTCAGCCGGTTTGCGGGTCCACAAGGGATTGGTTTCATTAACGATATCGTCCTGATCAGTCTCCACACTCTTCCCGTCTTTCCATTCGGTCTTTTTACCAAAGGCAATTTCAACGGGTAAGAAGCGGCAGTATTTCTTCAGCAAACGGGAAATCTCTGTTTTCTGCAGAAATTGTTTGTTTTCATCATCAATGTGAAGGATAATGTCAGTGCCTCTGTCAGCTTTTGGGGTCTCTTGGAGGGTAAACTCAGGGCTTCCATCGCAGCTCCACTTCACGGCCTTGGCGCCTTCGCGGAACGACAGCGTGTGTATTTCGACCTTCTTTGATACCATGAACGAGGAGTAAAAACCAAGTCCGAAATGACCGATGATGGCATTGGCATCATTCTTATACTTTTCGAGGAAATCGTTGGCACCCGAAAAGGCCAACTGATTAATGTACTTATCAATCTCGTCGGCAGTCATCCCAATGCCGCGATCGGAAATGGTGATCGTACCGGCTTTTTCATCCAGATGAACCCGCACGGTGAGGTCGCCCAATTCACCCTTAAATTCGCCTACCGAAAAGAGGGTTCTCAGTTTTTGAGAAGCATCCACCGCGTTGGAAACCAACTCTCTCAAAAATATTTCATGATCAGAATAGAGGTATTTTTTGATAATCGGGAAGATGTTTTCCGTGGTAACACCTATATGACCTTTTTGCATAGCTATTATGTGATTAAATGGTTTAAAAATTCGTTAATAACGGCAAGGGCTTCATCAAAGGATGTGCCACGCAATGAAATCTGACAAATGGTCACTTACTAATAAGAAGTGTGCAACATTGTCAGTTGCGATGACAGAAAAAACAGAGGAACGGGTTAACAATTCATCCTGATGTTGAAACCTGAAATGATGGGTAACATTACCTCTTGCTAAATGCAACATAGTTTCGTAATTTGAAGGATAGCCACCACACAAAGATATCTCGTAGAAGCCGTTGGCAAGTGTAAGCAGAACGGCCAATGCGCATCACAACAGATGAGAACAATGGTTTAATAGAGTTTTTTAATGAACACGGAGACACAGGGACACAGAGTTTTATTTTGATTTAATGAAATAGGCACATGGACAACAACAGGCAAGTCGCTGACATAAAGGTTTGGCCGCATAGCCCCAACGGGGGA
>NZ_QKZK01000058.1:9814-11436 GCF_003254275.1 Breznakibacter xylanolyticus
GCACGGATTGCAAATCCGCGCTAGCGGAGAAACAGAGTTTTATTTTGATTAAATGAAATAGGCACATGAACAATAACAGGCAATTCGCTGACATAAAGGTTTGGCTGCATAGCCCCAACGGGGAGACTTTTTTTTTGCTGCATTAAAACATTACAAACTTGACACTTGCAATGGCACGGATTGCAAATCCGCGCTAGCGGAGAATGCGCATCACAACAGATTAGAACAACGTTTTAATAGAGTTTTCAATGAACACTGAGACTCAGGGGCACAGAGTTTAATTTTGATTTAATGAAATAGGCACATGGACAATAACAGGCAAGTCGCTGACATAAAGGTTTGGCTGCATAGCCCCAACGGGGGAGACTTTCTTTTGCTGTATTAAAACATTACAAACTTGACACTTGCAATGGCACGGATTGCAAATCCGCGCTAGCGGAGGAGCATCACAACAGATGAGAACAACGTTTTAATAGAGTTTTCAATGAACACTGAGACTCAGGGGCACAGAGTTTTATGTTGATTTATTGAAATAGACTCATGGACAACAACAGGCAAGTCGCTGACAAAAAGGTTTGGCCGCATAGCCCCAACGGGGGAGACTTTTTTTGCTGCATTAAAACATTACAAACTTGATACTTGCAATAGCACGGATTGCAAATCCACGCTAGCGGAGCATCACTACGAATGACAACAATGGTTTTATAAAGCAATATATAACAACTGCAAATACTGAGCTAAGAATATTTAATAGTGAAATTCAATCATGATCAAATTCACTCATATAGAACAACTAATGGTCCACCCCCAAAGCAACCTTCATTTGCATCACGACAAATCACCATACAAATCAGAACTCAATCGTTAAACATGACGTATACACAACATTCCATTTATTAACCTAAACAAATGAATATGCTCAAACGATTTTTATCGAAAATCAGTTTTCGGATAGCACTGTTTACGGCTATCTCGTTGATACTTTTGGCAGCCATCATCACAGTCACGTTTAATCAAATCAGCTATCGCAATGAAATGCGCCAACTTAAGCAGACTGAAAAACTATTGAAAGATGATTTTGACCGACTGATTCAATACCAGGTTGAAACGGCCATCAGCATGCTGACCCACATTCACCAACAAGCGCAGCAAAACGAAATCACACAAGATGAAGCCCTCAAACGGGGAGCGGATTACTTGCGTCAGTTACGATTTGGTGTGGACGGCTATTTCTGGGCAGACACCCGACAAGGGGTTAATGTTGTTTTGTTGGGAAACACCGAAGTGGAAGGTAAAAGTCGATGGGAAAGCAAAGATGCGCATGGCAACTTTTTAACCCATCTTGCAGCTTTCCATCCAAAATTCATTAAAAAAACACCTTTTTTCACCTCAAAATAGGCTCTTTTGCTCTATTTGCTTTTGTAATACATTGATAATCAGTGTCTGAATTTTCGAAAAATCATTTGTAGTACACAAGGGGGTATTGTATATCAGCGGTTTACATGTTTACTTTGGGGCATGTATTTCAAAGTATCCATGCGCACCAACCCCGAAACGGGAATCTATAGCGGTTATTACCGTTTAGTGGAGAGCTACCGTAATCACAGCGGCAGGGTATGCCA
>NZ_QKZK01000059.1 GCF_003254275.1 Breznakibacter xylanolyticus
CGCTGTGATTACGGTAGCTCTCCACTAAACGGTAATAACCGCTATAGATTCCCGTTTCGGGGTTGGTGCGCATGGATACTTTGAAATACATGCCCCAAAGTAAACATGTAAACCGCTGATATACAATACCCCCTTGTGTACTACAAATGATTTTTCGAAAATTCAGACACTGATTATCAATGTATTACAAAAGCAAATAGAGCAAAAGAGCCTATTTTGAGGTGAAAAAAGGTGTTTTTTTAATGAATTTTGGATGGAAAGCTGCAAGATGGGTTAACTGCCGCCCCTTCGGTATACGTACCTGCACCTGTTGTTGTGCCGCCAAGTGAGGGCAATGATGCAATGGAAATGTCGTATTTTGTTGGCTCTAAACCGATGTTAACAGTCCACTCTGCAGTCGTTGTCCCATCCGAAACGGTATAGGTTTTCAACGAAGTAAAGTCGTTTTCGGTAGTGCCGCTCACCTGTTCCACTTCTCCTATTTTAACCGATGTCACATCGGCCGATGTGGTGAACGTAGAAATGAGTGCCGACAAATTGGTGCCCTGGCTAGCTTCAACCATGATGGTTCTGTTGCGATAGTCGATGAGTGCCGGTGATGTTTGCGCAGTGATGCTAAATGAAACCAGCGATAAAGGCCGCACCACTTCGGTTGCTTTTATTTTCCCATCTGAACTGTTGGTAAAAACGGAATAAAACGATTGGTTGTATTTAACCACCGATGCCGCAGTGCCCGTCACGCTGATGTTGTTATAGGTATGTGCCAATTGGTTGAATTGGGAAACTAGTTTTCCTGAGCTGACACCGCTTAGGACCATCGAGTTGTCGTCGATGTTTAATGAGCAAATACTTGATGTGGCACTTGCGTTTTGAATATTGCTTAAAGTAAGCGACGTAGTGCCTGTTATTTCGGCAAATTTGGTTACGGAGTGTTTATAAGATAGGGCAGCTTTGCTACCAAAAGCTGCTACATCATAAATGTCAAATGCATCTGATGACATTGCTTCCGTACCACCGGTACCAGTTGTTGACTTAAACGCAATGGAATATTGTTTGTCGTTGCCACCCATCCATGTTTGGTATTGATACTTGTGGGCAGCAATGTAGTATGTACCATTTTCATCCACTGCAATCTTTGAGCCCTTGTTAAAATATTCGGCATATCGGTCTGCTCCACCGTAATACTTCAAATACCCATCAAAAATGCAGGTGTTTACAAAATTGTCGGTTTTGTTTGTGGCATACATGATGTCGTTTGTGTCGGTATCAGCCCCAATTTTCCCTTTTGAGTCGGAGTATGTGATGTGGACAAACCCCAAAGCATCCACTGCAATATCCGGTTTAGAACAAGCGCCTCCATGGTTGGACCCAATAAAAACAGGGTCGCTCCAAGTTCCGTTTTGATAGTTGCTGTAAGCAATTTGGCCGGTAATTGTATAGGCAACATGTGCAACGCCATTTTTATCAATGGCAATACTCCCTTCTGTTGCTGCTCCAATGAGCATTTCGGCCAGCCATGTTTTGTCGGCATTGAGCTGACTGAAGTAAAGGTTTGAGCTACGGGTGTATAAAACACCAACTATTCCGGCCCCATCGGCAGCTTGAACCAAATTACCCGACAATGAACTAGATACAATTTGGGAAAATGCCTGCTGGAGAAAGCAGTTTGCAACCAATAAGATTGCTATTACTGCAAGTTGTAAATGGTTTTTCATAGTAATAATGTGTTAATTTGTTTATGTGATTGTGATTACACTTGAGTATTGTTTCTAAATTTAGAGATTTGCGAAATTCTATTGGATGAAATTTGATGATCTATCGTCAGTGATGGATGTACAATGCGAAATAAGTGTTGGATAATGCATGCAGGAATCAAGATAGTCAATGTGTATCTCATAGGTTAACGAAATTTAAGAGGTTTTTAGTAACTTCCCGTTATCGCTGTTTTGTAATCATAGCTACGTTTACAACATCAACACAGTTTGCGTTAATTTTTTTCACTCCTGAAAACCCGCACCATCAGCCGACTAACCCGGATGATGGTACTGATGTCCTCTTGCACTTCTCCCAATCACGATGCTCCTGCGTTTCTAAATGTTCGCGATGGCTTGTTTCGTCGCTTCAGGTGTGCTATTTGTCAAATCCCGGGAGCTGAATCACCAGAAACCATTTCGGTTGATTATTTTTGAGAATTCACTTATGAATTTTTTATGCCGCATTCCACTTCCGACCTTCAAGCCATCATCGCCGAGCGCGATTTTTACAAGAAAATATTGGACGCGCTGCCGGCAGTGGTGCACGTCAACAACCTTGAGACGCAAATGGTGGACTGGATCAACGGCGGTGTGGTGCAAATCAGTGGTTATGAGCCCGGGCAGATTGTCAACAATCCCGATTTTCTCAAGTCCGTGGTGGTGCCCGATGACCTTACGTGGATGGCCGAGAGCATTGTGAAATTTAAGGTGATGCAGCAGCGTTCCGATTCATACCTCTATTCCATGCGCCATGCCGACGGTACGGTGGCCACCTATCAGGGGTTTGGCGTGGTGTTTGAGCGCGATGCGGCCGGACGTCCTCTACGCAATTTGGCCATTGATATTGATATCACCCATGAAATCAGCAATTACAAGCAGCTCAAACGCCACCTCGAGGAGATGACCAAGCAGCTGCATCAGTCGCAACTCAAGCAACTCACCAAAACCGAAAAGCAGGTCATCGTGTATTTGTGCGATGGCAAAACGGTGAAAGAGATTGCCGGGTTACTCCATCGCAGTGTGCACACCATTGCCAATCACAAGCGCAATGTTTACAGTAAGTTGGGCTTGCATCGCACCGGTCAGTTGGTGGGATGGGCAAAAGAAGTGGGCCTGTGGTGACATCGGGCTTTTTACTTGTTCCTGCAGATTCGAAAACCCTGGTCGGAGCCTTTGCCGGTGGCTTCAAAGTTATCGCGACTGGCCGATTGGCAACGGAGTTCGCTTCCCATCCATCCGCCGCCTCTTTGTGATCGGGTCACACCCATTGGGGTTTGGTGATCGATATACCAGTCGTCGCACCATTCCCTGACATTGCCCGACATGTCGTAGATGCCCAGTTCGTTGGGCTGTTTGAGGCCAACGGGTTTGGTGCTGTTGTGGTTTTGTTCGATGTTAGGCCAACTCCAGGTGCCGGATAATTCATCGCGGCCTGAATTTTTCCAATACCATGCCACGGTGTTGATGTCATTGCTGCCACTGTAAGTGAAATTTTTGCTTTTGGCGCCGCCGCTGGCTGCATATTCCCATTCAGCCTCGGTGGGAAGTCGGTATCCGTTGGCGCCCCGATTGATGGTGACCGTCCATTTGAGGCTGTCGTATTCACCAATATTGTCTTTATCGACGATCTCTTTAGAGAGGAGGTAGTAGGGCTTTAATTGTTCTTTTTCACTTCTTTTGATGCAGTATTCAATGCAATCGTACCAGGTCACTCTCTCAACGGGCAGGCTATCTCCAATGTATTTAGAGGGATTGTTGCCCATAACCTCTTTCCATTGCTTTTGTGTGACTTCATACCTGCCAATGTAAAAGTCCTTGATGGCGATGTTGGAGCCAAAAAGATTGGACTTTTCGTAATTTTCTCATGCATTAACCAACGTATTCTCGATAATGGCCGAAAAAAAATCTTTTCTCGTATCGCTGAATGTCTTATCTTATCCTTTGTTTTTCATCAACGTCCGTTATCGGTGTCAAAAACGGATGTTTGCCCGCTAACCACTAACCGCATTGATCTATGACAGCTATTGAGTTCAACACCCAGCTCGAAAAAATTCACAAGCAACTCAACCGATTTGCTTACCACCTGACGATGAACAGTGAAAATGCTCGCGACCTGGTGCAGGACACTTTTTGCCGGGCCTTGCAAAACCGTGATAAGTTTAGGGAAGATGTGAACTTTAAGGCTTGGGCTTTTACCATCATGCGCAACATCTTTATCAACGAGTATCGCAAGGGGCAGAAATACAAGATGGTCGACCAGGAGCCCGATCATTACTCTCTGACCTCACGTTTTGCCAATCATGATGTGCCCGACAGCCGCTTGCACATGCGTCAGGTCTCCGATGCCATCAGCCTGCTCGAGGATGATTACCGAACCCCCTTGCAGATGCACATTCAGGGTTATAAATACATCGAGATTGCCGAAATGTTAAACGTCAAGATGGGAACGGTCAAAAGTCGCATCTTCTTGTCTCGTAAAAAATTGGGGGAGATGCTCGCCGAACATCGCGATAACAATTGGTTGCCTGGTTAAGGCGCCATCACTCAAAAAATCGGAGGGCATCCACTGCTTCGTCTTCGCGAATCATCGAGTAAGTGACCTCTTTTTCGGAGATGTGTGTGCGAATGAGGTTGGCCGTCAGTAAATTCACCAGTATTTTGTCGGCCTGATGTGGCTTGATGGCTGCGATTCGGATGAATCGTGATTTGCTGATATTCGCGTGCTCGTTCAGGTAATCGATGAGAATTTTTTCGGGACCGCTCATGTTAAAAAGCGCTCCCCGGCTGTGTTTTATTTGCCGCCAGGCCTTGATTAACACCGGGTTTGCCGGCAGGTTCTGATCCCGCACCCTCACGTAAGCCCACGGTTTACCATCTTTGTTGGGTGCCTGATAGGGGCGTTCGTTGCCTGGGGCAATGATGATTTCCAAAACCGATTTTCCGTTCACCTGCCATTCTTTCCATTCAAAAGGCACCGTTGGTTGGCAATACAGGTTGGCCGCTGCTTCAATCATGTAAAACTCTTCATCGGAACGAACCCCGGCAATGTTGCCATTGTCCTTTACGCCAATGAGCAGGCGTCCGCCACGCGTGTTGGCAAAGGCGGCAATGCTGCGGGCAATTTTTTTTGAGTCGTTAATGGCAAACTTAAAGTCCTGTTGGTCGTGTTCGCCTTGTTCAATCAGGCGAGCCAGGTGCTTTCCGGCGGCAGACATGGGGGATTATTTGAGGTTTGACTGGGTGATGATAACGCGATAGGGGTTAGTTGCGCTGGGGCGGATTGCCTGTGAGAAATCTCAGGCTTTTGGGGTGAAGCACCCGATCGACATGTTTCATAAACCCCCAGTTGTCGGTGTTGATCCGATAGCCCAAAAAAACATTCAGATGACCCGAATTGAGCGACAGGCGCGATTGCTGGGCGCGCACGATGGCGGTTTCCAGATAGGTGCCGATGCCCCCGTATATGCGGTCGCCATTAAACCCAAGTGCCAGACGAATGACCGATCGCAGTGATATTCCACTGTCACGGCTCGATTCGCCATTGGCCACCGCTTGTCGCAATGTTTGCTGATACGACAGCCCCGGTTGAAACGTGGCTGTTACAAACCATTTTCGGTAAAAGGTGTGCAAATAGGCATAACCGCACGATATGCCAATGTCGGTAAACGATATGGCGCTGAGGTTATTGCGTGTTTGTGTGGCATCGCGCAGGGATTGGGGCACGATGGTACTGTCGCCACTGATGCTGCTGTGGGAAATGAAGGCGCCCAGAAGCCAGCTGCCTCCGGGGTGGCGCATGGCCTGTGTGTAGTGGTATGCCGCATTGGGCGAGAATTTCTCGGGCTTGAGTACGTAGGTGATGTTGCCCGAAAGGGTTCGGGTTTGCAAGTCGGGCAAGAAGGGGAGTGGCGCATCGACCGGCCTGTCGGGATCAAATAACTGGGGATTCGAAATATAAAATCCCTGATATTGCTTGATGGTAAAATCCATCATGATCCGTCGCAGCGTGTAGTGGGCTTCCAGATCGAATCGTTTGGTGGCGGGCATGTCGCTTTGTTCCATTTCTTTTTTTGATGACGCAAAGCTGACGTCCAATCCAAACCATGAGTAGTAAAAGCCCAGGTTCCATTCGGCCGATACATTGGGGCGGTATTCAATGTCGTTGCTCAAATCGCTATGATCGACCTCGAACTGCATAAACGACGGCCCCAGGCGTGCATAGGTATGGATGTAACGCGGGTAGTTGATAATGCGTTGTGCGGTCTGCGCCAATGCAGTGCCGCAAAGCAATGATGTCAATGTGATGAAAATAAAGGGTCGCATGGGAGCCATGGGCACTTGTTTCTGTGGTGGCTAAGATATTCTTTTCCGAATGTTTTTGGAAATTAAAAACGTGCGCAAGTTGCCATCGTGATGGGGATGCGCCTGTGATGGACGGTTTTTTCTTGCATGCGAGGGGATTAATCCTTAACTTTTTCTGTGATAACCAACCTGTCACGTGTTATGAACGGATTGCGAGAATTGGTCAGCGCTTTGGCGCAAAAGCACGGCACCCGGCGCGAGAGTTTATTGCCCATTTTACAGGGCATACAGGCACATGAGCATTATCTCTCTGACGATGCCATGGTAGAGGTGGCACGGGCGTTGGACTTGTCCACTGCTCAAGTGTACGGAACGGCAACTTTTTATTCGTTTTTAGTCACTCGTCCCCAGGGGCGTCACGTGATTCGTTTGTGCCGAACCATCACGTGTGTGATGCATGGGAAGAATCAATTGCTTAAAGAACTGGAAACGCTTTTGAAGGTGCGCGTGGGAGAGACCACCGCCGATGGGCTGTTCACGCTTTTGGAGACCAATTGCCTGGGGCAGTGTCATCAGGGGCCGGCCATATTGATTGACGACGAGCCTTACACTCGTCTCACCCCCGAACGCATCCGTGTCATCGTGGCGGAATATCAGCAAAAGGCTGCGCTTGAATCTGAAAATTCGGGGTTGATCAACTCGTGATTTTTGTGTGTGCATTCTCTGAACTTAAAATATTGTGTCATGGCTCCCCGACATTTGATGCGTTTGGATTTAATTTTTAAGGATGAGCATGATGTGGCTCCGCTGGTGCGTCAAACGCTGGCTCGGGGGCGTGACGACATTGTGAACGAACTCATTGCTTCCGGCCTCAAAGGCCGTGGAGGAGCCGGCTTTCCCACCGGCCTCAAATGGAAACTGACTGCCGACGCCCCCGGTGACGAGAAATATGTGATTTGCAATGCCGATGAGGGGGAGCCCGGCACGTTTAAGGATCGCGAAATTTTGATGCGGGTGCCCGAAAAGGTGTTGGCGGGGATGGCCGTGTGCGCCAAAGTGATTGGTGCTCGACAGGGCTTTATTTATCTTCGTGGTGAGTATCGCTTTTTACGTGCTCAGCTTCAGCAGGTCATCGATGGGTTTCATGCCGTGCTCGATGAGGCCGGGCTTCCTTTTCGAATTGAGATTTTTATGGGCAGTGGCGCCTACATCTGCGGCGAGGAGAGTGCTCTGTTTGAAAGCATGGAGGGGCAGCGGGGCGAACCGCGCAACAAGCCTCCTTATCCTACGCAATGCGGCTTTCGCAATGCCCCCACCGTGATCAATAACGTGGAGACCCTGGCGCATACTTATTCCATCTTCAAATATGGCGCTGAAAAGTTTCGTGACCTGGGAGTACAGGACTCTCGGGGTTCAAAGGTGTTTTCGGTGTCGGGCGACACGCCGGTACCCGGTATCTATGAACTGGAATTCGGTATGACCCTTCAGCGGTTTGTGGAGGATTTTGGCGATGGCGACACCAAGGCGGTACAAGTGGGGGGAGCTTCGGGGTTTTGCGTGCCCCGTAAGCGCTTTGAGCGAACCATTATCGGGTATCAGGGCAAGCTCACCGGCACCTCGCTCCCTACCGGGGGCTCCATGATGTTGTTCAATTCTTCCCGGTCGATGTACAATGTGTTGCACAATTACCTTGAGTTTTTTGTGGAAGAGTCGTGCGGGCAGTGCACCCCTTGTCGGGTAGGCACGCAACAACTGCTCAGGGGCATCGAAGGCGTTAAACGGGGTGAGTTGTCCTCGGCCACCCTCGATGCTTTGCTCGATTTGGCCGAGACCATGCGCCTGACCGCCAAATGCGGCTTGGGGCAATCGGTGGCCAATTCGTTTGCTTCCATCGTTGAAAATTTTAGGGAAGAGATGATTTATTAGTCGAGAGAGAGAGTGCGAGTGTGAAAAAGTACAAGAGTACAAAAGTGCAGAAGTGCACTAACATGTAATGATTGATAATGATTCCGTAAACGCATCAGTCTTCTTCCGTCCTGATACTTATATCTTGAGTCTTTCGTCTTGATACTTGCGACTTAATACTTACCCCATCAACCCCAATCGTATGCCTCATACCGTCAATTGTCAAATCGATCATTTGTCCGTGAATATTCAGCCGGGTGCTACCATTCTGGAAGCTGCCCGCAGCATTCATATTCAAATTCCCACACTTTGTTATCACAGTGACTTGTGCGTGGCGGGGAACTGTCGGCTTTGTATGGTTGAGCAAGTGGGAGCCGACCGGTTGTTGCCGGCTTGTGCCACGCCCGTGACCGAGGGGATGGAGATATTGACCAATAGCCAAAAGGTACGTCACGCTCGTAAGGTGATGCTCGAGCTGCTCATGTCGGAGCATCGTTCCGATTGCACGCATTGTTATAAAAACGGACGGTGCGAGTTGCAAAATCTGGCTTCGGAGTATTTGGTGCAGGATGGGCGTTTCATCGATTTGGTGCCTTTTAAGAATTACACCATTGATGATCTTTCGCCATCCATCATCAAGGATGATGCTAAGTGCATTCGTTGCCAGCGTTGCGTGCGGACATGTGCTGAGATTCAGGCCGTGAGTGCCTTGGCGGTGGCTCACAAAGGTGCGGAGATGAAAATCTCAACGTTTTTCGACCTCCCCATGGCCGAAGTGGTGTGTACCAATTGCGGCCAGTGTGTTACCCATTGCCCCACGGGGGCTCTGGTCGAAAAGAACTACATTGATGCCGTGTGGCAGGCCATGGATGATGATGCCCGGCATGTGGTGGTGCAAACGGCTCCTGCTGTGCGCATTGCTCTGGGCGAAGCATTGGGGCTGGAGCCGGGGCAAATTGTCACCGGCAAAATGGTGGCGGCATTGCGTCGTTTGGGGTTCGATTCGGTGCTCGACACCGATTTTAGCGCCGACCTTACCATCATTGAGGAGGGGCATGAGTTGCTGCAACGTCTCAGGGAGGTCATCCGGGATAAAAATCCTCAGGTGAAATTGCCCATGACCACCTCTTGTTCGCCTGGATGGATCAAGTTTTTGGAACATCTCTATCCCGATTTGTTGCCACATCTGTCCACCGCCAAGTCGCCTCAACAAATGTTTGGCGCTCTGGCAAAAACCTATTATGCCCGGCGCATTGGCATGGATGCAAAAAATATGGTGAGCGTGTCGGTGATGCCCTGCACGGCCAAGAAATTCGAGGCCGCTCGTCCCGAGATGTGTGCCAGTGGGTTTCGGGATGTGGATTATGTGCTCACCACGCGCGAATTGGCCATGATGATTCGGCAGGCAGGCATCGACTTTTTGTCGCTGCCCGATGACGAGTTCGACAGCATTATGGGGCAAAGCAGTGGTGCCGGGGTCATTTTTGGAGCCACCGGGGGCGTGATGGAGGCGGCCTTGCGAACGGTTTATGAAGTGGTGACCGGCCGCGAGGTTCCTTTTGACGGCTTGAACATTGTGCCGGTGCGCGGCCTTGAGCAGGTGAAGGAGGCTGCTCTCACCATCAGTAGTCCCCTTCCCGAGTGGGGTTTCCTCGACGGTGTGACGCTAAAAACCTGCGTGGTGCATGGCCTTGCTGGTGCTCGCGAGGTGATGAAAAAGGTGGCCGACGGTAGTTGTGATTATCATTTTATCGAAATCATGGCCTGCCCCGGCGGGTGTTTGGGCGGTGGCGGTCAACCCATGCCCGTGAGCGACCATGTGCGCGAGATGCGTGCGAGAGCCATTTACCGCGATGATGCCGGAAAGGCCATTCGCAAGTCGCACGAGAATCCCGATGTGGTGAAGTTGTATGAGGATTTCCTCAAAGAGCCCCTTGGCCATCTGTCGCATCAGTTGCTCCATACCCATTACGTGGCGCGGAAGCGTTATTGATGGAATGACGATGTTTTGTCTTTTGGCATTGAAATAAAAAATTGCAACACATGGAAACTGAAATCACCATCTGTTTGGGCAGCTCCTGTTACACACGCGGAAACCGTGAAACACTGGAGGTCATTCGCCATTTCATTGCCGCGCATCAATTGCAGGCCAAGGTGTTTTTTCATGGCGATTTGTGCACCGGGCGTTGTTCCCAGGGCCCTATTTTACGCATCAACGACCGGGTGTACGAGTGGGTCACGCCCGATAATGTGGTCGATATTTTAATGTCGGTCTTTGGCTCTGAAGATTCCATGACTTCGATGGGTGATAATACTGTGGTTTGATGGGGGGGGAAGTGGCAAAGCGGAAGAGTGCAAAAGTGCAAAAGTTCAAAAGAGCCAAAATAATAAAGGGAGGTTACCCTAGCATCATTAATGAACTCAATCATTCACCTTAATGGATCAATCAAAGTCATCCCCTCAACTCATGCCTGTGTCTTGCGTCCTGATACTTATATCTTGATACACTACTGACCGACAAAACTAGAAATCTCCAATCTTCAAAGATTGTAAGTGTTGATAAACAGCAATATAAGCATATCTTCAATTGTTTTTCAATTACCTACCCCCCCCCTTTTTTTTCAGAAAAATGCGAGTTGTATGTCAGGACTTTTGTTTTTTGCTTTTACATTTTTGACATAAGTCCGTCTACAGTTTTCAATCACCCAATAAACGTCTAAATGGCTTATCAGGTAAATCCTAACCAAAGCGGCAATTGTAGAGAAAGCCTTTTTTGTGTCCGACTTTGCCCTTAGGACCATTAAAAGCAAATGGGCGATCAATGTGCACCACACTTGTGT
>NZ_QKZK01000060.1:0-1918 GCF_003254275.1 Breznakibacter xylanolyticus
GAAAATTTAGTGTAATATGGTGATCATTCATCTTACTCAGCGTAAGCAACTCGGATTTGACATTGAGTTGTGAATGGCGCAAAAGGTTTGTATATTTTCCCCAATGGACTTTATACCTACCTTGTTATGATACGAATAGAGCATGTGGTTCATAGAGAGGAGGATCGCATTGCGGTTTATTCTGAGTATGATGCTCAGGTGATTGCAAAAATCAGGTCAATCGCGGGAAGTCGATGGAGTAGGACGTTGAGGTGTTGGCATTTTCCATACCAGCAGTCAGTATATGAGGAATTGAAAATCGTTTTTTCTGATTGTCAGATTGTTGAGCGTCCTTCGCCGTTTTTTGTTGACAGTGCCCAGTCGCAACCGGCTGTGGCCGAAGTTGTGTTGCCCCCATCCACCGATCAAACACCGGGAGGTGTGGTACAGATGGAGTTGTTTCATAGTAAAATTGTTTTACGTCTTCCCAAGAATCAAAAAGATATTGAATTTATCCTATCGTTACGATTCAGTCGTTGGGATAAACTAAAGATGATGTGGATTGTTTCCCGCAATCCATTTAATTTAGATAAAATAACGACTTATTTTGGGGCTCGACTCAATACCATTGAACACACCATGGCGGTTTCGTTGGGTAAAAAAGATGTTCGTCGGGAGATCGACAAGCATGAGGTATTGGTTGTGATACAGCGCGGCGGTCGGATGCGTGTGATTTTTGGGTATCATCCATCATTGACAACAGCCATAAAAAAGATGCCTTTTAGCAGTTGGGATCATGTGAATAAATGGTGGACGTTACCGGTGTCGGTGTATCTGTGCCAGGCGATTGAGGGGATCTGTCATCAGCAGGGTTTGCGCATGACCATTGAACATGAGCAACACAAGACGGGGCCACAACCCCGAATGTACGGTACGACCAGCGATTCGCGTAAACGTTGTCCTGAGTCTTATGTTTTGAAGTTGACCGAGATGCGTTATAGTGAACATACGATACGTAATTACTGTAGTCATTTTGAAGAGTTTATCAATTATTATGGTCGTGAAGATATTGATCAGCTTAGTGACAAGCATGTTGTGGTGTTTATTCGTTACCTGGTGATGGAGCGCGGCGTGTCGGTGTCGTATCAGAACCTGAGTATCAATGCCATTAAGTTTTACTATGAACGTGTGATGGGGGGAAAGCGCAAGGTGTATTCTATTGATCGCCCCCGACAGGAAAAGCATTTGCCCACGGTATTGAGTGTCGAGGAGGTGACAGAGATGATTCGTCAGACCCCGAATATCAAACACCGCACCATCATTATGCTGGCTTATTCGGCCGGTTTGCGATTGAGTGAGTTGATCGATTTAAAGCTGACAGACATCGATTCGAAGCGCATGCAAATCTGCATCCGTTCCGGCAAGGGAAATAAAGATCGGCATACCATTCTTTCGCCGATGATGCTTGGTGTTTTGCGAGAATACTACAAGCGAGAACATCCGGTTACCTATCTTTTTGAAGGACTGCGAGGTGAGCAATACAGCAAAGCCAGTGTTCAGTTGATCGTGGGTGAAGCGGCTCGAAAAGCCCGCATTACCAAAAAGGTGTCACCCCACACGCTTCGACATTCGTTTGCGACACATTTGCTTGAGAAAGGGACTGATTTGCGGTACATTCAAGCTTTGTTAGGGCATGAATCAACGAAAACTACGGAGATATACACGCACGTGACCACTAAGGGTTTTGATCAGATTAAGAGTCCGTTGGATGATTTGATGCTTGATTGATGTGATGGCGTGGGCAACGGAAGATGCTGATGGGGGATTTTATCCACGAATTGCAGGGGTTTTTTACTGGGGATGGTGGCTGTGTTGGTTGATGGTGTAATGTTTTAACCGCGAATTGTGCGAATTGTGCGAATTGTTTTTAGTGGGGAGC
>NZ_QKZK01000060.1:2488-9235 GCF_003254275.1 Breznakibacter xylanolyticus
GTGGGTGTAATGTTTTAACCGCGAATTGGGCGAATTGGGCGAATTGTTTTTAGTGGGGAATGCGAGTGTGTCGGTTAATGGAGGGGGATGTGTGTGTCTGATTTTAACCGCGAATTGTGCGAATTGTTTTAGTGGGGATGGTGGTTGTGTTGGCAGGGTTTTAATCATGTGTCATGATGTTTAATTCATTTATGTAAAGGTGAATCAATGTCGTTTAGTTAGTGACAATCGAATAAAAGACAAGAAGAATTTTAGACATCAGACAGATAGATTAGACTGTGAATACGAAGAAAACAGATCAAAATATCTTTCCTTATCTCATCATCTGTCTCATAGTCTTGCGTCTTCTTCTCTTAACTTAACGACATTGGAAGGTGAATATTTATTTTGGGGGGTGTGCTGTGCTTAATTTATCGGATCTGAAATGATGTTTAATTTTTTGAACTCTTTTTATGATAGTGTTTGATAATTGATTAAAATGTTATATTTGAATACTGATTTGATGACCGTGTGTGGGTCGGGATTGCATGAGTTTTGTTGCAGAATACATCTTCGTGAAACAATGGATTTACCTAATGGCAGATTTTATGAATTATGCAGGGTTTTTCTCCTGTGCAAACTTCACCACGGTTTTACCGTTGAATTGTCCGAAATTTGCTTAGGTTCGAGCGTAACGAAGTAAACAAGTGACATTGACCTGTGTATACATATCCAAATTGGGGATGTATACACAATTGATTTTGAATTTTCATATAACGGGTTTATCATCAATAGGTATATAAGAATGTTGCCAGTAATTGTAAAAAAACAACCTAAAGATGATATTTACTATAAAAAAGGAATATAAATTAAAAGGAGAAAGAAATATTTCTGCTAGAAAACCTTTGATTTACAATAATAGCTTGTATGTGATTTTGTGTTATGATAAAAAAGGATTTACAGAAAGTAGATTACAATGTCTGGACTTAGAAACTTTTGAGTTAAAATGGGAATATACTCATAATCATGTATTGAATAATCTTGAGATTTCTTTAAATGATAAATTACTTTGTGGATGCATGGATGGGGAAGTTAAATGCTTTAATCCCAGCGATGGAGAGATTGTTTGGACTTTCAAAACCGAAGAAAGTAATATAGGAGCTATTTCAAATATTTATAATGACAAGATAATATTTAGTGGAGTACAAGCAAGAGGTAAATCTACCTGGTGCCTTGATGTAAATACGGGTAAATTATTATGGCAGATTGAGAATAAAGGACATGCTTACATTCCATTAATTGCCGAAAACAAAGGTTTCTTTTGTATTGGAAATAATATTTATTCAATCTCCCTAAGAGATGGTTCTTTAAATTGGGAGCAAAATGAGCCTGATACTTATATATTTAATCCAAAGAAAAATGGTGATAAAATAGTTGTTGGAGGCCATGGAAAAGTAAATATTTATGATTTTGATTCAGGGGAATTAATATTATCAATTGAGACTGGTATTCGTTCTTCTATAAGAGAGATTTGTTTTGATAGTGACAATAATTTGTATTTCGGAGACGAAGAGGGTAATTTCTATTGCTATCACTTCCAATTTATCAAAAAGTTATTAGGCAAAGGAAAATTTGTTGCTGAAAAAAAGTGGTCATATAAAGCAAAGGGAGGTATACAAGGTGCAGCTGCATTAATGAATGAATCAATATACTTTATTACAGATGGAGAAGAATTGATTTCATTAAATATTATTAATGGAGAGTTGAACTGGGACTTTAATACTAAAGGAAAAGCAGGTATTTCAGGCGTTTCAATTGTTAATGACGAGATATTTATTGCATGCGGGAATGGATATGTATACAGATTAAAGAAATAACAACTACTGGCAACATCGCATATACCTAATGGCGGTTTTGCTGCACTTTGCAAGGCTTTTCGCCCGCTCAAACTTCACCACGGTTTGATAGTAGGATCGCCCGCAATCCGCCACTAGGCATATGCGTCCCGTTAGCAACAAGCCTATGAAAGAGACAATACTAGATATAAAGCCATATTATAATGAAAGGTGGCCACGCAAAGGATTTCTTTTCGTGCCGACTTTTATGCTCTTTAGAGGAGATAAATTACATTTTGATTGGAAGCCTGTAATTGTATCAAGAACTTTAAAAATTGAGATTGAAAAAACTGATTACAAGGCAGATTATAGTGAAAATGTTGAGAATGTTATTAAAATTGAACTCGATAACACTTATACTTTTGTTGTTCAAGAAAGTGGATTGTATAATATACCTATTGAAAATCCGAAATATGAAGAAGGTGAAATGGGGCAATTATTAATTGTTAGAGAATTTAACGAAAACATAAATCAACAAAGAAGTCCATATCCTGAAAGATTTTATAATTATTCCATCGAAAATAGTAATGGAAACCCAATAAAAAAATGTTCTGATTGGGGATATTTGACAGACAGAGGTGCTTGTATTATTGAGAAATTTGAAGACAAAATTGAATCGTTCGATATTTTTTTTGATTCCTCCAAGAAAGATTATCACTTATTACTTAAAAGTAAAAACAGAATAGATAAAACCTTATTTTTTGTGGTAAAAAAAGGAGATGAAATAGTTATTGAACTCAATAAAAAAGAGGTAGAAGGCTTTATAATAAACGTTTGTTTTGAGAAAAAGGATAGGGTTGGATTTTGGGGACAGATTGATGAATTGTCAAAATTTATAAGTAATGAAGATTCAATATTTCAATTGACAGCAAGTATATATAGTTCAACTTATGGATTTGAAGGAATTGTTCCAATGGATTTTTGTGATATTAAGTTATATGGAAATAATACATCAAAACTTCTTGATTTTGACAAAGAATATGAATTGGTAAAAGTTAATAATACCGTTTTTAATCGAGAAGAATTTGAACCAATGAAAAGGCCAGTTGCTAACATTGTGTAGCATTAATGGCGGGTGAAGCACGTTCCGCAAGGTTCGTTTCCCGCATCAGCCATCTAATGGCTTGAAAGGAAATTCGCCCGCAATCCGCCACTAATGCTACACTCCCCGTTGCACCCCATGTTAAAAAGCAGAACAGAATTTCGTCAAAAAGAAGAACGCTTCTATTGCGGAAAGTTGAGACAGATAATGAGCGGATTGAATTATTCGAGAGAATCGAGAATGCCGATTTTGAGAAAGTGTCGAATTAATCGAGAAAACTGAATGCAGAATCGAATCGGGTAGGAGAGTGGAATTGCTACTGGAATGAAAATCTTTTACAGACTGGAAAATCGAGAATGACAAGATTGCGCATCGAGAGTCGATTGATTTTTGTGGAATGGATTTTCAATTGACCGTTGGACTGGTAAGCTGATTTGATTTGACTTTCAATTATCGAAAATTAGAATGACTCGAAAACTGCTTTAAACAAAAAAGAATACCTTTGGTTTGCATCCCGAGAATTGTACGTCTGACAGAAAACAGACTTATTGAAGAATGAATTATCGAGAGTTGATTCGCTTTTTGATTCTGGTTTTACCGTTCGACATTGACTGGATTTCTACTCGGAGGAAAAAAACACGGGGTGCAACATCGCATATGCCTAATGGCGGTTTTACTGCACTTTGCAAGGCTTTTCGCCCGCTCGAACTTATTCTCGGTTTGACAGTTGAATCGTCCGCAATCCGCCACTAGGCATATGCGCAACCGTTGTGTGTAATGCTAAAAAAAAATACAGGAGTAAAGCGAAAATCCTATTTTAAACAGAGTAGCAATAATTAAAATTCAAAAAAATGGCAGAACAAAAACAAGTACAATCAAAAACGACAATGATTTTGATTAGTTTCTTTTTAGGCGGACTGGGAATTCATCGTTTAATGATGGGTTATTCTAATTGGTGGTTAATGCTTATAACCGCAGGCGGATGCGGAATTTGGGCATTAGTCGATTTCATTAGAATAATTACTGGAAGTATGAAAATGGCAGATGGTAGGGATTTAGTCTAAAAAAATTAAGGAAGGGGTACAAGTACTGAGTAAACGTGCCCCTTTCTTTTAAAATTAACTTTATGAAGAAAGATAACGAGAAATTTTGCCAAGAATGTGGTGAAATTATTAACGTAAAAGCAGAGATATGTCCTAAATGTGGTGTCAGACAGCCATATACCTCTAAAAAGTCTGAAGAACAACAAAAAAATGAAAACAAATGGATAACGACTTTATTACTTTGTTGGTTTTTGGGAGTATTTGGTGTTCATAGGTTTTATACTGGACATACTGCAATTGGCGTTATTCAACTATTGACACTTGGTGGCTGTGGAATTTGGACATTAATTGACTTTATAATAATTATTGCAGGAAATTATAAAGACGCTAATGGTAACCCTATCAAGAATAATTAGGAATGTATTTTTTGAAAAAGTATATAATAGCGAATAAACTTTTAAGTATTGTTGCTTTTTACTTCATTGTATCTATTTTGCTAAAAATTATTTTTTCAATAGATATTTTAATCCCTTGTTTATGGAAAACAATTTTTCATATTGAATGTCCTGGCTGTGGTTTGACAAGAGCATTTATTGACATATTACATTGTAATTTTATAGATGCGTTTAATGATAATCCATTAATTTTTATTGTTCTTCCAGTAGGCATATTTTATCTGTATTTTGACTTTATGAAATTTAGAAGAAAACTAAAAAGCACATACACACAACACGGTATATAAAAAATTGGGCAGATAGTACTAAATATCAAGTGCATAGCTCGCATTTAACTTTGTGCGGTTTGACAGTGAATCGCTCCGAAATGCCCAACTTTTCATATACCCATCCGTTGGCAACAATTGTAAAAAATATAAACACTAAACATATGAATGAGGTTAAAATAAATAAGAGTTCTGAAATCTTTCAAATTATAACAGACTTTGGAGACCCATTAGAAATATTTCGTGAGGCATTTCAAAACGCAATAGATGAAGATGCAACCAAAGTATTTTGTCGAGTTTATCATACTAAAAAACTTAGTGGAGACGAACTTATTATTGACATTTGGAATAATGGACATGGTCTTCAAAAAACTAACATTTCAAATTTTTTTGACTTAGCCTACTCGACAAAAGTTGATGAAAATGGAATTCCAATAAAGGGGAAATTAGGATATAAAGGACATGGCGCAAAAATTTATTTTAACTCAAAGCAAGTAATAATTACATCAAAAACTAAGGCCGAATATTGGTCTGCAAAATTAGATAATCCAATTGAACAGCTAGAACAGAAAAGCACTTTGGAATATTCTGATTTTATAGAGCCGAGTTTGACAAATGTTTTATTGCCAGAAGACTGGAGTGAAGGTTTTTGGGTTAGAATTACAGGTCATTTACATTTTAAAACAGAACATACAAAATTTAAACTTAATCATAAGAATCTTAGGGATTATTCAAAGTGGTTTACCGTATTTGGGTCAATCGCAACATATTATAATAGTGAACTAAGAGATAAAAACATTAAACTATACCTACAAGGAATCGATTTTGAAACATTTAAAAGAGAAGCAGATGTGTGTCTAATTAATCCTAAAACAACATTTGAAACAGTATATGGAATTGAATATGAGATCATAAATTTAGGTCATTATTTTCCACCTGAACGATTTGAGGATAAAATAATGAAAAAACACATAAAAGAAATTGGCAGTAATAAACCATTCTGGGAGTATTATTCTCGAATGGCTCATAACGATTGGGTTTCATGCGACAATAACACAAGCTTTTATTTAATGATTAATGTTGAGGGATATGAGACCAAAAGAGAATATGATATCCTACTAACCCAAAGAGGGAAAGCAAGAACAGCAATTTCACATACAGATGTTCAACGTTACGGTATTTGGGCATGTAAAGGAGGTATTCCAGTAGAAAAAATTGATAATTGGATTGAAGGAGGTAAAGGACAATATTCATATCTCCAAGCATTTGTGGACTGTGATGATTTCAAATTAACGGCTAATAGAGGTTCAATTCATAATACTGAAATTGAGAAGCTGGATATTGTAAAAAAGAAATTGAATGAAATTTTCAGTAGCAAGAAAATTAGTGACTTACTCAATGAACGAAAGGATATTGAAGAGTTTGAAAATATTCTGATTTCAATTGAAGAAGACGGAAATAAACTTGAAAAAAGATTTAAGGAATCCAAAAGAAGAAAGTCTATTATTTTACCTAATGGTACAAGGTTAAAAGAGCCAAGTAAATTAAAAACTGGTTACTCAGAATCAGAAACGATGGTATTATTAATACAATTAACAACTCTTTACCCTCAATTATTTACATTCAAACTAGAAGATTACGATACAACTAAAGGAATTGACTTTGTTATTGAGGAAAATAAAAACCCGAAATATATAGAACTTAAAGGAACATTAGATAAAAGGATTAATCATCCATTTCGTTACATCTCAAAATTTATTACATATGACCTAAGTATTAATGAGAATGATATTATTGAGGATAATGAGACTTTTAAAGCAGTATTAAAAGTCAACAAAACTGATATTTTTCAATCCTTTGATGAGAATCTTAGAGGTAAAAAATATACAAGTTATAAACTTGATCCTGACGCTGCATCTATTCCAAGTATGGAAATCATACAGTTGAAATCTATTCTTACAGAAATACTAGAAGCGAAATTCGAATAAACAACTGGTGCCAATATATAGGGATTTAAGCGGCATGTAATGCCTAGCGCGAATCCCAGGTTGAACTATATCCCGGATG
>NZ_QKZK01000061.1 GCF_003254275.1 Breznakibacter xylanolyticus
CCCAAATAGCTTAGCTTTCCTTGGAGCGTTTTCATCGCATCGCAGACTTCCCCCATGGAGTCGCAACGGCTAAAGATGCCGAACAACATGGTTACCAATTGATCCCACGACGAGTAAGTCTTGTAATACCGATCCGATTTATGTTTTGAAACCAATAAGTCGAACTTATTACGTGGTAAAAAATCCATCATCTGCTTGAAAATCGGCTGACCGACTAAACTCTTTTCAATATCTTTGCCCATAGTTGTATTTTGTTTCGCAACATAAATCTACAACTATAGGGTGAAACCTTCGGGCGGTAACCCTTATTTTATTTTTTGTCGGTCAGTAGTGATTTAAAAAAACTATTTTTGCCTACTCAATAATGACCGGTCTGCAAGGCTGCGTAAATGAGCGATGACGTGCGAGACGATTTTTTCCCCTTTATAACATCCGTTTTCATTGTATTCCTAATGGTTTCTATCACGCCATGCGCTGCGCAGGAGGTGGCCGATACTAAAGTGAAACCATTATCCGGTGAAGGGGTGTTTGGTTTTTTGCTGCGCAACGGTCTCGATCCCAAAAAGGATTTAATGGCGTTTTTGAACCTCAACCCCGGTAAGTTTGGGAAAGATAATTCACTACTGGCGCATCATGCCTATGCGCTTCCTTCTCTCAAACCCGCAACCGTGGTCGAGCCCCTGTGGGGTGACGCGTTGAAAGAAGTGACCATTTCGGACAACTCGTTGGTCGGTGCCCTCTATTATCTCATAAGTGGTCATGGGGGACCCGATCCGGGTGCTTCGGGCATTTATGGTGGTGAGCGGTTGGATGAAGATGAGTATGCTTACGATATCACTTTGCGTCTTGGACGCTGGCTCACCGAAAGGGGCGCATCTGTGGTGTATGTCATTCAGGATGCTGATGATGGCATTCGGGACGATAAATTTCTGAAATACGATAACGATGAGACCTGCATGGGTGAATCCATCCCATTAAAGCAAAATGACCGCCTAAAACAGAGGGTCGATATAGTGAATCAACTCTTTAAGCAAAATCGGAGTACTGCGTATCAGCGTTCGGTAAGCCTGCATCTCGATAGTCGTGTTGAAAAAAAGCAAATAGATGTTTATTTTTATCATCACGAAAACAGTCCGTTGGGCTTGAAACTTGCGCAAACAATGCGTCAAACCCTTGAGGATAAATACCATTTATATCAGCCCGGTCGTGGTTTTAGTGGAACTGTTTCAACGCGTAACCTTTACGAGGTAAAGTACACTCATCCCGTTTCGGTGTTTATTGAATTGGGCAATATTCAGAATTATCGTGATCAGCAACGTTTCATCCTTGCCGGCAACAGGCAGGCATTGGCCGAATGGTTGGGCGAAGGTCTGGCCAGAGATTTTCATGACAATCGATAGCTGAAAATAGGAAGAAGTGTTTGATTGCATGAGTGTAAGAGTGCAAGAGAAAAGTACAAAAGTACAAACGTAGCACTTGAACAAATGACGAAACATACTCCAAGTCCCCCTTTGGGGGATTAGGGGGCTAATTATAAACACATGAAACGAGCCATGACACACAGTAGGATGACCATTGGCGAGTTCCATATGGCCACTTAAAAAATAAATTTTAGACATATGAAACCTACTCTTTTAGTGTTGGCTGCCGGCATGGGCAGTCGTTACGGAGGCCTGAAGCAGATGGATGAAATAGGTCCGTCGGGCGAGTCGATTATCGATTATTCGGTGTACGATGCCATTCGTGCCGGGTTTGGTAAGGTGGTATTCGTGATTCGCCACTCCTTTGCCGAACAGTTTATTGCTCGTTTCGAGCCCCGTTTAAAGGGGCGCATCGATGTCGAATTTGTTTATCAGGAGCTCGATTATCTGCCCGATGGCTTTACGGTGCCCGATGGGCGCGAAAAACCCTGGGGCACCGGGCATGCCATTTTGATGGCCAAAGATGCCATTCGGACGCCCTTTGCCATTGTTAATGCCGATGATTTTTATGGACAGGAAGCTTATCAGCAAGTGGCTGATTTTCTAAATCAAAGCACTGCGTCAAATCAGTACGCCATGGTGGGGTATGCCCTGCGCAATACCTTGTCGGAGCATGGTACTGTGTCGCGCGGAGTGTGTCAAACCGATGCATTGGGCAATCTGGAGTCGTTGGTCGAGCGAACCAAAATTGGTCTCGAGGGGTCACAGATTTATTATTACGACGAATCGGGCAAAACGCCGTTGACAGGGCAGGAGCCCGTTTCGATGAATTTTTGGGCTTTCAAACCGCTCTTTTTCGAACAGTTGGCCAGCGAGTTTGTGGCATTTTTGCAGGCTCGGGGCGGAGAGCTCAAGTCGGAGTTTTATTTTAATGCGGTGGTTGATAAGCTGATTAAAACGGGTGTGGTGACCACCCGGGTCATTAATACGCCTGCCAAGTGGTTTGGCGTGACCTATCAGGAGGATAAACCCATGGTGAAGCAAAGTCTCACCGATTTGATTGCCCGAGGCGATTACCCTCAAAATTTATGGCAGTAAACGTTAGTTGCTGTTGGTATTAAAATATAAGATAAAGGCTTTAACACCATGCTGATAAGTATGTGTTAAAGCTTTTTTGGGCTCTATTCTGATTTGTGTGGGTAATCATAAGTCTCAATTCACACAAACCATTTTTTCGTGCCCTCGAGCCGGGCGGGCTCTTACTTTTTATTCGGAAAGGGTTTGTTTTCATTTGCCCTCATGATTAAGCGTCGCTGAGCTCCGCTGAATTGGCTGCAGCCCCAAAAAGTAAGCAAAAAAGGCCGCCGCTGACGTAAAATGGCTAAAAATCATAGGCCTTCCCTAAAATCTGCGAACTCGCAAGCTCAAACAGCGCATCTTTTTTAACGCTCAGTCCTATGATTTTCTTAACGCCATTTTCCGAAGGCGGCTTAGTTACCTTGCTTGATTTCGTGCTTTCATATTTTGTTTACCCATAGGATTCGACATAGAAGCCTTTTTTGTTTCAGGATGGGTGAATCAGAGGAGGACAAAAAAGAAAGGCGCATGAAGATGCGCCTTTAAAATAGTCTATGTAGAGAGATCAATTTACAAATAACCGGTCGTGATGAACGACCCTCGGCGAATTAATAGTTAGAATCGCCGTAACCGCCACGGTTTCCACCGCCACGGTTTCCACCGCCGCTGTAACCGCCTTTGTTGTAACCGCCACCGCTGTTACCACCTCTGTTGAATCCACTGCCGCCACCGCTACGAGTGTTGCCGCCACGGAAATTAGAGCGAGGACGATCGTCTTTTTTGCGTTCTTCTGATTTGTTAACCACAATGGTGCGGCCATCCAATTCAGCGCCATTCAGTTCTTCAATGGCTTTTTGAGCCAGTTCGTCGTCAGACATTTCGATGAAACCGAAACCTCTGCTTTTGCCTGAGAATTTGTCAGTAATGATTTTTGCTGATGTTACTTCACCATACTCTTCAAAAATTGATCTCAGTTCAGCCTCCTCAACATGAAACGGAAGACTTCCTACAAAAATGTTCATAAATAAAAAAAAATTAAAGTGAAAAAAAATGTTCTCAAAAATAGGGATTTATTTGAATGATTTTCATGGCTGCTCAATTTTTAACAACTCTTTTTCTTAAAAATGAGCGATGTTGTTGATTGCCAGATGTAAGATGCTGGGCTGTTCGCGGGATGAATGGGCTGATTCTTTTTTTGCCAGTCAAACTTTTGCACAATTTACAGCCTTATTTCTTTTTTTTCAAGTTAAATTTGCCTTGTTCTTTCAACTTCTTTTTCGTGAAGTTTGTTGCGTTTGTTGTTGCTTTTTTTTCAATGAAATGCATTTCTGTCGTTTTATCTGATTCTAAGTCATGTCCATTATCTATCATCCTCAGCAATATCGATTCGCCGATGAGGCCAATCACGATTTTATTTGTCCCGACGAGATTCACACCATTTTGAGGGAGGCTGTGCCAACTCCCCAGCGTGTGGATGAAATTATTGAACGGGCTCTTAATAAGCATCGCCTCTCGATGTACGAGACTGCTGTGCTTATCAATGCCGATGATGAGGCTTCGGTTGCGAAAATTAAAAAGGCTGCCCATGAACTGAAGGAGCGTGTGTATGGACGTCGTATTGTGTTGTTTGCCCCCTTGTACATCGGCAATCGGTGTGTGAATAATTGTGCTTATTGCGGTTTTAGGGCTGACAATCGAAAGCAGGTGCGTACCACGCTCAATGCTGAGCAAATTGTGGATCAAGTGAAGTGTCTCGAAGATGCCGGGCATAAGCGTCTTATTTTGGTGTATGGCGAACATCCCGATTATTCGCCTGAGTTTATTGCCGATAGTGTGCGAACGGTTTACGGTGTGAAGCACGGGAAGGGGGAAATCAGGCGGGTCAACATTAACGCATCGCCTCTGGATGTGGCCGGATTTCGGACTGTGAAAGAGGCCGGTATCGGAACTTACCAGATTTTTCAGGAGACCTACCATCGTCCGACATACGAAGCGGTGCATTTGAGCGGGAAGAAGCGCGACTACAGCTGGCGTTTAACGGCACTCGATCGGGCACAGAAGGCCGGCATCGATGATGTGGGCATTGGTGTGTTGCTGGGGCTTTACGACTGGCGATTTGAACTCTTGGGACTGGTGCGTCATGTCAACCATCTGGAGGCGGTTTTTAACGTGGGACCCCACACCATCTCTTTTCCCCGTATCAAGGAGGCTTCGGGTTTTTCGGTTGATGCCAGGTATGCCGTGAGTGACGAGGAGTTTGCCCGTCTGGTGGCCATTTTGCGGTTGGCCGTGCCTTACACCGGTCTGATTCTTACGGCACGCGAGCCGGCCGCCTTGCGCGACGAGGTGTTGCAGTACGGCGTGTCGCAAATTGATGGAGGCACCAACATCGAGTTGGGGGGGTATTCAAAGGCCGCTGCAACGCAAGCACTCGAGCGCGAGCAGTTTACCATCAACGACAATCGGTCGCTTAACGAGGTGATGGATGAGCTGGTGGACAAAGGCTTTATTCCCTCATTTTGTACCGCTTGCTATCGAACCAAACGCACTGGCGAGCATTTCATGGAATTTTCGGTGCCGGGCTTCATCAAACGATTCTGTCAACCCAACGCGATCTTAACGCTGGCGGAGTATTTAGAGGATTATGCCCCTGAATCGACCCGTGAGAAGGGATATCGACTCATTGACAAAAATCTGGAAACTTATCCCCATGATGCGTTTAAAGATAGACTGATGGATCGGCTGGCGCGCATCAAGGGTGGGGAGCGTGACCTCTATTTTTAAGGCAATTGGCGGGCGGCTTCTTTGTCGAGCCACCAGAGTGATTTATTTACATCGACCAACGAAGCGGGGTATTGTTTGACTTGCGGCGCATGCGTGAACAGCTCGTACACCTTGTCGGTTTTGCTGGCTCCGGTGACCATGAAGATGATTTCACGCGAATGATTAATGACACGTCCTGTCAATGTCACGCGTGCCTGGCCACTTTGTGGGTGGTGGCCGATGGTGCATAATTGGGGGCTGTGCCAAAGGTCGATTTCGTGCGGGAAGATGGAGGCTGTGTGTCCATCATCGCCCATCCCCAGGATGGTGAGGTCGAAACAGGGAAGTCCATTGAGCATTTTCACCTCTTTGTTGAGCAGGGCTTCGTAATCTATCAGAGCCTCTTCGGGCTTCAGTTCGCCTTTGACGCGAAAAATCTGGTGTGTTTCGATGGGTAATTTTGAAAACAGATGACGGTGGGTCATCCCATAGTTGCTGTCGGGATGTGTGGGCGCCACGCATCGTTCATCCACCCAAAAGAAAGTGAGTTTTTTCCATTCTATTTTATCGACATACGTCTGTGCCAGAACGTCAAAAATGGCTTGAGGGGTGCTACCGCCCGATAGTGCCAGGGTGACCTTATCCTGTTGTGCCGTGAGGTTGATTAGTTTTTGCGCAAAGGCATGTGCCAAATCGGCTTTGGTGTCGAATATCTGGTAGTGAAACATATGTGTGTGGTTTAATCCCTATTTGGCGACTGTTACGTCTTTTCTCGGAATAATTTGTTTTGGTGTTTATTTGCTGTTTGGTTAGTCCCGTCAAATACTTCATTTCAACAACAACTCATTGGTCGGAATGTTTGTGAAGGCATCGAGTAATTTTTCGAGCAGGTGTTGATTTTGAGTCATCAAATGGCTGTGGGTGAGCATGTGCGAGGCCGATTGTACGGTGGCCGATTCGATGAGTTCGTCGCCGCAGTGTTCTATCATGGCTTGCAACGATTCGGGCGTGCTTTCGAAATGAAACTGTAAGGCCAATACCTGATTGTTGAAACAAAACGCCTGATGGAGGCAGTGTGATGATTGCATTAAGTGAATGGCCTGACGGGGAATGTCGAAGGTGTCGCCGTGCCAGTGAAACGTGGTGAAAGTGGTCGGGAAGCTATTGACGAGGGGAAGAGGTGCTGCCTGTGGGGTGAGTGACACGTCGAACCAGCCAATTTCTTTTTGTGGGTTGGGATAAACCGCGGCACCCATCACGTCGGCAATGAGCTGGGCGCCCAGGCAGATGCCCAGCACCTTTTTGCCGTGGTCAATGGCCGCGCGGATGAGTGCTTTTTCGGCAGCCATCCAGGGGAAAATCGCCTCGTCGTGGGCACCCATGGGGCCACCCATCACGATGAGCATGTCAAAGTCATTGGTCGAGGGCAGTGGCTCGGCCTGGTAAAGATGGGTGATGTGCAGGCGATGACCGCGCTGTTGTGCCCAACGGGCAATGTGTCCCGGCCCTTCAAAGGGCACGTGCATGAGGACGTGGAGGGTGAGCATGGGGTGGTGTGTTGGTGATGCGTAAAATTAGTGAGAATGCACGGTGGTTGTGGGCGTGTAAGGATTTTTAACACGCCCGGGTTTTCGTGGGGTGAAAAAAGAAAAAACACCCATTATCCGCTTCATTGTTCGGAATACTGGGTGCTTTTAGGGTTGGAAGGAAAAAAGGGAATCATCACATCTCATGGTTGCGAGATGTTTGGTTTTGCAATAGTACCGCCTTTTGGCGGGGTGTGAAATGACATAAAGATGTCATTTTTGATGTGCGGTGGCATTGAGGTTCTTTTTAACACTGAGTCAAACATAAATGCTGAGGCAAAAGGCGCTGAGTTTTTTTGTAACGCCTTACGTTTAAATAATAAAGCAGATAACTCAAAAGAGTTATATCGTAGGTGCTAATCGACTTAGTCGCTTGGCTATGCCAAGAAAGGGGGGGGTAATTTGTAATGCCTTGGGTTTAAATAAAAAAAACAAACTCAAAAGTGTTATGTAATTGATGTAAAAGCGCTGGTATGTTGTGCTTTGAAGTGTGTTTATGACTCGTTGACATTCGATCTGACTCAGGTTTTGTACGTACCAACGTCGTACCTTTTTCGCCCCTTCTTCGACTCCGGGTCGAAGCGGTGTCGAAGCGGTGTCGAAGAACCCTCGAAGCAGTCCCGAAGAAGGGGCGAAGCAGACCCGAAGCGGCGCTTTTAATTATCCCCATCAGGGTTTAAAATCCTGATGGGGATGATGAATTGTGTTGGTGGTGAGTCGGTTAGTGTGTTTGCTTCATGACGGTAATATTACTGTCATTTACTGTTCGGAAGGTGCAATTTAGATTTGTTTCAACTGTTGAGTGCGAAGAGGTGGTTGGCGGCTGATTGATTGCAGCGAGGATTGGGAACCTAACCATATACCTCTCAGTTGATTCATGAAAGTCGCCGTGATTGGATGCTTTTCGTGTTCGCGCACGTTGCGGCACATCACAAACGTAATGCCGACTCTGCTAGTCGTCGTTTGTAACAGTTTGTAAGCTCGGCGTAATTTGCAATGACGCCGTCTTTGTAGTTTTCAACTACAAAATAATGTTTTAATAAGCTTGATGTATTTGTAGTCAAAGACCACAGCGTTAATGACGACGAAGTTAAAAACTTCGACGAGCAGGTTGGGCGATACGATGACGGAATGTAAAGTCGGAAACAGTTGTTTAGGCTGTTTCCGGCTTTGTGTTTGGCTTTAGCGCTTTACGATTTTGTACGATTGCGACTCTCCATTTGTTTTTGTTAGCGTAAGGATATACAACCCATTTCTCAACATACTGATGTCGATATTTGAATTTGTCGTTTTTAAAATGTGTTGTCCTGTGAGTCCATCCAATTGAACAGTCACATATTCATTGGTGATAAGTTTAATGCTATTGGGGGTTTGTATAAAGGGGAGGTCGTTGTTTTTTTTGTTTTGGGACACTAAGCCGGTGGTGAAGAGAAATTCGGCCACTATGGTTTTATCGGCATCCATTGTAATTGTTGTTTGCGAATTGGTTCCGATGTAATCACCGCTCCATGCATCAAACACCCATCCGCTCTGTGGAATGGCTTTTATCTCTATTGCTTGCGATTCGTCAAGCATCATTGGGGTTGAATAGCTGTTGCCATTTACTTCAATGCTTCCATTGCCCAATTTGTTGATGGTTAATGTATATTGCTTGATGAAATTGGCTGTCAGCGTTCTATTGGCAGTTGCCGTAAACTCATATTCTAAATTTGTGGAGATGATGTTCGTGCCTTCGATCCAATTAACAAAGCGGTAGTTTTCGTTGGGCGTTGCGCTTATTTTAACCCACTTTGCAGCTATCCCAAAGCCATCGCCTGTATTTCAATGAATTGTTCATTTTCAAGTTCCGATTTGTGTACTACAGATTTTCGCTTTGTAAAGGGAGCGTATTTGTATTTTAGGGCATCGTAAAGCTTGCGGACATTTTGGTTTGGCTCAGAGCATCGACGAATCATGATTACTTGATCCTGCTGATTTTGCGCCAATGTGGTCACCGCTTTTTGGGTGTTCATGGTACGAACGATCTCACGCCAACCGCTATTGATGCCATGTGGCTTTAGTTGATGTCGGATCGTGTTTACCAGCCAATAGGCCAACAATC
>NZ_QKZK01000062.1 GCF_003254275.1 Breznakibacter xylanolyticus
GCACATTGATCGCCCATTTGCTTTTAATGGTCCTAAGGGCAAAGTCGGACACAAAAAAGGCTTTCTCTACAATTGCCGCTTTGGTTAGGATTTACCTGATAAGCCATTTAGACGTTTATTGGGTGATTGAAAACTGTAGACGGACTTATGTCAAAAATGTAAAAGCAAAAAACAAAAGTCCTGACATACAACTCGCATTTTTCTGAAAAAAAAGGGGGGGTAGGTAATTGAAAAACAATTGAAGATATGCTTATATTGCTGTTTATCAACACTTACAATCTTTGAAGATTGGAGATTTCTAGTTTTGTCGGTCAGTAGTGAATGAGAATCTTTAAATATAGAGCAGAAGTGGAGTTATATTGAATGAATTGAAAATATTACATTTGAAGCCAATAATACTCATGTAGTCAGAGAATAGAAATATGTAGTTTGAACAATGGATAATTTCGAAGAATATTTGCGACAAGGAGAACCAAACAAAGCAGAAAAAGCGAAAGTATGGAAAACTGCAATTGGATTGCAACAAGTTGACGGACTAAAACCATCAGACTATTTGATAGCAACTGCAAAACAAAATATTGATGGTGATATTTCCATTGAGGAGGTAAAACATCGAATTGACAGTTATTACAAACAACACCCAGTAAAAAATGTCGAAAACCGTACCGAAGAAGCAGATAAAGTTTCTGCACGAATTGCTGAAATTTTAAGTGAGCAAACATTTACGTTTTCCCCTATTGAATACCTTACAATTCATCGCAGATTGTTTCAAGGCATATATAGCCATGCAGGCAAGATTCGTGATTATAACATTACAAAGCAAGAATGGGTTTTAAATGGCGAAACGGTTTTGTATGCTAGTGCCGAGAGCCTGAAAGCTACTTTAGAATACGATTTTGAACAAGAAAAAAAATTTAAATACAAGGGGTTAAGTCTACAAGAAATTATCGAACACATAGCCCACTTTATAAGCTACTTGTGGCAAATTCACATTTTTGGAGAAGGAAACACACGCACGACTGCTATTTTTCTGATTAAATATCTTCGAAAACTTGGTTTTAAGGAAGTTAACAATGATTTGTTTGCTGAGCATTCTTGGTATTTCCGGAATGCTCTTGTACGAGCCAATTTCGAAGATTTATCCAAAGGCATTCACAAAACAGAAGAGTATCTTATTCGATTTATATCCAATTTATTGCTTGGAACGAATCATTTGCTTAAAAACAGAGAAATGCACATTCAATACTCTGACACTGTAAAAGTGCAAAATGACACTGTAAATGACACTGTATTTGATTTGATAAGGCAAAATAAAAATATTGCAGCAGCAGAAATTAGTGAACGTCTAAGTATAAGTTTAAGCACTGCTAAACGAAGAATAAAAGAACTAAAAGAGAATGGTAGTATCATTCGTATCGGAAGTGATAAGACAGGGTATTGGAAAGTTAATGAACAATAACAATAAGAAAACAAAACACCAGGCGGTAACATTGTGTAGCATTAATGGCGGGTGAAGCACGTTCCGCAAGGTTCGTTTCCCGCATCAACCAACTAACGGCTTGAAAGGAGATTCGCCCGCAATCCGCCACTAATGCTACACTACCCGTTAGCCCCCAGCCAAGGAAACGACCAAACAACACATCAAATCCCAAAATATAATTGCAAAAATCAAAACTTAAAGATTTCCAATGCTTGAATGACAAACCATAATTAGATGAAACCCCTAAGATTAACCCTAATTCTATTCATTTTTACATTCACTCTGCAAGCGCAGAATTATTTTAACACCGAAAGTGATACGATTGCCATTGCTGAAGTTGTCATCAAAGCGCAACGAAATGCGGTGAAAATTAATGGTGACAAAACCTTGTTGAATCTACAGAACAGCTCCATTTTTGGCACAAAATTAATTGATGCCTTACCGGTTGTTCCTGGGATTCAGATAGACCGAATTAATAAATCGTTGACTTTCGAAAACAAAAATATCCAGTTGTTCGTCGATGGCAGGCAGATAATGATACCGTCTGAATCAGTCTATACCTATATTCAGAGTATCCCAACTGCAACTATCAAGCAAATAGAGTTTAATGCTCATCCGGGTGCTAAATACGATGCTGGTAGCCAATCTGCAGTTGTCAGCATTACCACCAAAAAGTCATTGGATAATCATATCAATTTTAATCCCTATTATAATTACACTAAATACAAATACTACAACGATAACTACGGGGGTAGTTTGTTTGGCAATTGGAAAAAAATTGATTTTTCCTTGAGTTACGATGACTATTTTGAGAAAATATTTAATGATAAAGTTTCAAAAGATATTTACTATAATAACGGCAGTGTTGATTACAGCAGAAATGATACATCTCATGAGATTGGAACTGGTAAATATCAGAACATCAACAGTACAATTGGTTATAAAACCACATACAACGATTTTATATTCTCCTATTTAAGAACAGCGGATGATCCTATAAAAAGCAACTCTTATCAAACGACCGATTTCATCCAGGATAATGTAATACAACAATTCGAAACCGAAAATAAAGGACAGCAAACCAATAATTGCAATTCATATACTGCTGCATACACTCATCGCTTAGACACTTTGGGAATGGCTTTGCAAGTGTTTTACGATCATACGGATATTAAATATCGTAACAACGTGAATCAAACCTATTGGGGGTTCGAAAAAGATTCGGTAAATATTCAGAAAATTGGTACTGATACACATCTCAATACGTTTAAAGTTGATTTTAACAACCATGAAGATGCCATATATTATCTTGAGTTTGGGTTTAAGTATTCGTGGACTGAAAATAATTTTCGCAATTTATTTAGTTCTATCAACGATTATCAATTCAGCGTGGATGAAAATATTCTGGGTACTTATTTTTCGATCAAGCGAGATTGGGAAAACTTTAACGCAACAATCGGAATAAGGGGTGAAAATAATTCATTGAAAGGAAATTACTCCAATAATTTAAACGATGAAGTTCAGTCTGTTAATTGCGATAATTTCCGTTTTTTTCCAAATATTTTTATCGAATATCTATGGAAAAAGAACAGCATTTCGCTGATTTCCGACTCAAAAATTCAGCGCCCAAGCTATGGCCAGTATAATCCTCTTGAAATTATTAATGATCCCTATTCTATTTCACGGGGTAATCCGTCTATATTATCGGCTTCGGTCTACAATTATAGTTTGAAATATATTTTTAATAAGCGATTCTCTTTTAGTACGTTCTTTTCAAACGTAGATGATCAGGTCGGTAATGTTGTTATTTCTAATGAAAACAATATTTCAATTACTGAACCGGTCAATTTAGATTATTCCCGTTATTATGGCATTAATACAGGGGGGAGCTTCAAGCTGGTAAGATGGTGGAGTGTCAGTTATTGGGCACAGATAAGCAATTTTGACAAAAAAGGAACTCTACCCGACCGCATTTTTCGAATATCTGTAAAAAATAGCTATAACGCCTCTATCAATCAAAAATTAACGCTTCCCCATGATTATATGGTCAATTTTAATGCCTTCATTTCTGGCAATGGAAGCTGGGGCGGTGTTTATAATCAGGATAATGCCTGGGGGGAAGTTTCCGTAAGTGGTAGAAAGGAATTCTTTAGCAAAAAACTTAGTGTGGAAATATTTGCCAATGACATTTTAAATACCAATAGTAAACTTTCAGCTCATTATCAGGACAGTTTTTATAGCACACAATTTACCAATCACTATACCGGTCGTTGTTTTGGGATCGGTATTAGCTTCAATTTTAACAAGGATATTGAGAAAGTCGAGTTGGACACAGATACCGAAGAAAAAAACAGGATCAATTGAATTTGATGTATCCGATCAATAATCACTTCAATAAATTCGATTTTTCTGAGAAGCAAAAGGGGCGTCACCGCCCCTTTTGCTTTTATTCTAGTTTTTCTCCATTTCAATTTTAACCCATCTTGCAGCTTTCCATCCAAAATTCATTAACCCATCTTGCAGCTTTCCATCCAAAATTCATTAAAAAAACACCTTTTTTCACCTCAAAATAGGCTCTTTTGCTCTATTTGCTTTTGTAATACATTGATAATCAGTGTCTGAATTTTCGAAAAATCATTTGTAGTACACAAGGGGGTATTGTATATCAGCGGTTTACATGTTTACTTTGGGGCATGTATTTCAAAGTATCCATGCGCACCAACCCCGAAACGGGAATCTATAGCGGTTATTACCGTGTTTAGTGGAGAGCTAGCGTCATTACGCTACCTTTACAAAGCGAAAATCTGTAGTACACAAATCCGAACTCGAAAATGAACAATTCATTGAAATACAGGCGCTGGCTTTAGGATAGCTGCAAAATGGGTTAAGAAATATACAAAGGTAGGTGCAGATTGTACCTGTTGTGTGGTATGTACTATGATTTTGACTTCAATTGGCTGATAATATTAATGTTTTAAATCCATCGTGGTTTGGGTAATCCGCCTTTCTTTCATTGATCTCCCAATCCTCTGTCCTTAAAATTGTTCGTTCCTGGCGAATGATTGCGTTCGAGATTGTTTGTTGTTGACGAATAAATTACCGTATGCTTTTTTAAAGTGGTCGATTTTGACCACTTTCATTTTGGAGTCTGTATTTTTTAATGATGTTGCTATTCTTCCAATAACCACAATGATCTGTGACGATATGGTTTTGGGGCAGGCAATTAGAGCCCTCTGCGGTTAACCTCTTCCCACCAAGAGGCCAAGATCCCGCCAAGTCCGCCAAGAAAAAAACATTCGTAAAGCGTTTGTGGTTGGAACTCCTATGTTTTAGACTTTGTATATTGCCATCTGTCAGCAAATTTAAATGGCGTAATGGATATGACGTTTATTTTTGCTGCGTCAGGATGATTCGGGTTAATCAGGTAATTATATTCTTGTGGTACAATGCTGCTGGGGACTTTCAATACAACTGAGTTTTTTCCATTCACAAAATCATCTCCAATGAACTGAGTTGCCAATATGGGTGGTTTAGAGTCCCAGTGTTTAGGTAAATCCTCTATTCTTAATTCAAGCATGATCAGTTCATCCGGGATATCTATTTCTACAAAATATCTATCGTTGGGCAAATCTTCACTTAAATCTAAATGTACTGAGACTTCCAACATCGCCAAGGATCTTGATTCGGCTGTGTATACCAAATAAGTATGCAAACTATTCCAGCGATATCCTTTGGTTAAGGCAGAACCAATTCCTTTTAAGGTGGTGTTCAGGTATTTTTCTCTTTCATCCCGGATGACTCTCATTATGCCATATTCCCGTATTCCAGACGATATAGTGCATTTCGAACTTCATCTATTCCGGTGATTGAATCAAACAAGCTTTCTGGAGAAACCCCTCCTAACGACACATTGGACTTTTTTAACCATCTTTGAAACTTTTCCTGTTCTTGGCTGAATACTTCAATTCCAAAATCAAGAACTTCGGATAATACTAGCACCAATTCGCTGTTTCTGCTGTCCATACGTTCATGTTCCCTTTTCTTCTTATTGTAAGTGGTTTGAGCGACTCCCATGTATTCTAACAACTGCCTTACCGGTAAGTTGGCCTTTTGTCCTATTGCTTCGATGGATTCATCGGGCAAACCATGGCGTATGAATGCCACTTTTTCTTTCATGTTGTTCCAGGTAACATTTCCACCCAAAGTCGCTATCATTATTGGGGGGATGCCTTCTTTTTCGATCACTGCACGCTTAATACTCTTTTGTGGATCGAATCTTTTTACATTCCCGGTTCTTTTTTATTTATTGACAAGCATAATGACAATTTTACTGTAAAGATACAGCAGAAGTACTATTACTCCAAATGTTCTGCTACAAATCCAAATCCAATCATCAGGATGTCTTTTCTCTTAGTAGCTAGGCATTACAGTGTCTGTAATGAAAAACTGTTGTTAGCTTTTTATTAACGCCAAGAAGACATGTAAAATAAAATGCGCCCTTCGCGTTCCTCCCTCTGTGCCCTTTGCGGTAATATCTTCTAACCGCCAAGACGCCAAGGCTACGCCATGATCGCAAAGAAAAACCTCCGTGCCCCCGTGTCTCTGTGTTTAATTCATTTTACCGCCAAGGTCTCGCCAAGGTCGCTAAGGTTCATCAGAATGGGGGCTTTGTGAAGTATTTATAAAAAGGCAACACGCTTATTTTGCACGACGATTCGGTGAGCATTTCTTCTTCATCCAGCGTGATGATGTGGCCGAAATTGACCTTCAAGTGTTTGCATGCGTTCACGAGTCCTTTTATTTCACGTGCGCGGGTGGCTTCCTGCTTGAGGGTAAGCGAAACCTGAATGGCGATGGGATGATGGCTGCTTGGGGGTTGTGCAATAAAATCGCATTCCGTTTGATCCTTGTAATAAAACAGGCGATGGCCTTGTTTGAGCAATTCCATGGCTACCATGTTTTCCAATAGCTTTCCCTTGTTTTCCGATACCCCAAAGTCGATGGCACTCAACAAGCCATTGTCAATGATGTAAACCTTTTTGTCGCTTTTGGCCTGTTTGATCTCCGAAAAATCATACTTACTGATGCTTTGAGTCAGAAACACCGTGTTGCAATGTTCTAAATATTCGTACAGATACTTGTTGCTGATCTTGTACCCCATGGACTTCAGGTCGTTGTAGGTTTTATTAACGGACAACGGGCCGGTGACGGCTGAAAATATCTTTTTGATGAAAAACTTCAGTACTTCGGGGTTTGATATCGAGTAGCGCTCAATGATATCGCGGTATATCATCACATTGAAATATTCTTGCAGAATCTTGATTTTAAATGGGCGCTCAAATCGCGTTAGCTCCGGAAAGCCCCCTTCGGTCATGAATTGTTCGGTCAGGTGAATCAGTTTGGCACGGTTGGCTTGTGTGCTGGAATTGTCCGGCCCGTTAGTGGCCTTTACAAATTCGACAAAGCTGAACGGATAAACAGTATAGCTTACTGTGCGTCCCCGTAACTCGGTGGCAATTTCGGTACTTAACAGCCGTGAGTTGGAGCCGCTGATATACAGGTGTTTCGATTTTGTGTCGTAAACGCGGCGGATGAATTTTTCCCACCCATTCACGTTTTGAATCTCGTCAAAGAAAAAGCTGGTCTCTTGCAGGTTTGCCTCCGGATATAACTCCAAATAAGCCTGTAAAATCATATCCAGGTCGGTTGGTTGAAGGTTGAGCCGCTCGTCCTCAAAGTTGATGAAGACAATTTTTTCGGGAGGAATGCCTTCTTTTTTTAGTTGGGCCATCAGATCGTACAACAAATACGTTTTGCCGCTGCGCCTGGCCCCTACAAGGCTGATAATCATGCCTGTGTTGGTGGGTATTTGCAAATGCTCACGCTTGATGATAGTGCCCGGGATGAATTGTTGGTTTTCTAAGATGATTTCTTTGAGTTGCTGCTTCATTGGTAGCCCATTGATGAGGTCGAGTGTCGTTGTGTTTTGTGTAAATTTAGTAAATTATACCAAGAAATGTGTGTGTTGTTTGGTAAATTCTACTAAAATAAAACGCCTCGCCCTCTGCGTTCCTCCCTCTGCGCCCTTTCTTGGCTATGCCAAGCCACTTTGTCGATTAGCGGTTAACTCTTTCTTTATCGCCAAGATCGCCAAGTAAACTCCGTGCCCCTGTGTTTAATTCATTTTTACCGCCAAGTCGCCAAGTTTACGCTAAGATTGCTAAGAATACACTTCGCGCCCTTTGCGGTTAATTCTTCTCTGCGCCCTTCGCGGTTAAATCTTACCGCCAAGTCGCCAAGTTTACGCCAAGTTCGCTAAGAAAACCCTTCGCGCCCTTCGCGTTCTTCCCTTTGCACCCTCTGCGTTTAAATCTTACCGCCAAGTCGCCAAGTTTACGCCAAGTTCGCCAAGAAAACCCTTTGCGCCCTTCGCGTTCTTCCCTTTGCGCCCTTCGCG
>NZ_QKZK01000063.1 GCF_003254275.1 Breznakibacter xylanolyticus
ATTTGTGTACTACAGATTTTCGCTTTGTAAAGGTAGCGTAATGACGCTAGCTCTCCACTAAACACGGTAATAACCGCTATAGATTCCCGTTTCGGGGTTGGTGCGCATGGATACTTTGAAATACATGCCCCAAAGTAAACATGTAAACCGCTGATATACAATACCCCCTTGTGTACTACAAATGATTTTTCGAAAATTCAGACACTGATTATCAATGTATTACAAAAGCAAATAGAGCAAAAGAGCCTATTTTGAGGTGAAAAAAGGTGTTTTTTTAATGAATTTTGGATGGAAAGCTGCAAGATGGGTTAACACCGTTACCTTCCGATTTTATCCTGTGGCGATGCTTTTCTTTAGCATTGTCACACAAGTCAATCGAGCAGCAGGAAAGGGGGTGGTGAGGTGAAGTTCAACCGGGCATGCATAATCGCAAAATCCATCTCAATTGCATGGCAGGTGTGGTGGGAATGATTGTCTCAGAATATTTTACAGTTGTTTTCCACTTTGGTCGTATCGTTCAGTTGTTTCCCACACGCCATCTTTTTGTTCTTTGACGCTTCTGAGTTGGCCGTTGATGAAATATTCTTTGGCGTAGATACGGTATCCACGTTCGGTGTGGCCCTCTTCGAGCAGTTTACCATTGTCGTAAAAGAATTTGTAGGAGCCATGTTCGTAATTGGCGACATAAGAAATTTCGGCCTTGAGGGTTTTCGTGGTCTCGAAGAATTCGCGGGCGATTCCCTCTTTCAAGTCGTTGACATAAGGGGTGATTGATTGAACGTTACCATCGTCAAAAAATGTTTTGGAGTCGCCATTGCGTTTACCTTTTTTGTAGGTCTGATAAGATTTGGGACGGCCGTTCTCGTAGTTGACGATCCACACGCCGTTTTTCTCGCCATCGAGGTATTCTCCTTTGGTTTTGAGGTTGCCATTGAGGAATGTCTCGGTGAATTGGCCCTGTCGGATTCCGTTTTTGCAGTTTGATTCCTGCCAGAAATCGCCCGTGTTACTGCGGTACAGGTTTTTTTGTTTGCCTTCGGGCTTTCCATTTTTAAAAAAGCAGTCGCGTTTGAGGGTTCCATCATGGTTGAAAGCCGTTTGTCGGCCATGTTCGAGTCCGTCTTGATAAAACTCGTCTTTGGCGATATTGCCGTTGGTGTAATATTCAACCCATCGACCGTGCATTTTGCCATTTTTCATCATGGCTTCTTTGCACGGGGTTGTTCCATCGCCGTAGTATTCGATGAGCGCACCATCGAGTCTGCCCATCAGGAAGTTCTTTTTTTCTTTGAGTTTGTAGTATCGATAGGTTTCCCAGGATCCATGGGGCAAGCCGTTGGAGAAGGAGGCCAGCACGTACTCCCGATCGTCCATAATGAGGCGATGGTTGCCTTCGAGGTGTTTTTTTGTGTCGAAGTCACGAAAGGTGTATGTTCCATCGCCCATGGCGATTTTTTCGACGCTTCTGATTTGAGTTACTTGTTGCGAATGAGCCGGCAAGCACAGGTAAATGGCGGCCAGTAAGGACATCAGGTGTTTCATAAGGTTTATGGATGGATTACTGTTTTGTGATGGTATGAACTGTTGCGGCGTATGCAGTCGATCGGATACTGATTTGTTGACTGTTTGTGTTATATCGGTCGGATCGCATCTTTATGCATGTCTAAGCAGATGAGCGTTGTCGCAGATGGCAGGGAGGTGTTATTTGTATTGGCATTATTGAAAGATCTTTTGCATGATAAAAGGGAAAATAAGAGCCATCAACATTGGGAATAAATGGACAAAGACGTCGAAGGTGTTTTGTTTTCGGCCTTCTTCGGGATCAAACCATGACGCCTTGTGGTAGGTGGGTTCCCGTTGGTAGCAGAGGCGGTAAGCATGTCGCAGGCCGGCGTATAAGGTGATGTAAACAAACGGGTTCCAGAAAGACCATGTTGTCAGAAGACTGATGTCCATGTTTGGAAAGAAGCGCAACGAGCTGCCAGTCACTCCAACGAGAGTGGTAATCCAGAGAAGGGTTTTTAAGGTTTGGTTATCCCGCAATCGTTTGGCCATTCCAAACATTGCAAGGATCATTGCAAGCCCCATGTTGGTGAAGAAGATGAGATTATCGTTCATGCTATAATGATTTGCATCGGTGAGTCAGGTGTTTCTGTTGAAAAACATGGGTGTGTTTCATTCATCATTGGCAATCATGCGATTACCGATTGCCCGAAAGGGTCGTGTCGGACTTTTTTGTGATGTCATTTTCGGTAGCAATCATCCATCAATCGTAGATTGTTAAATAAAAGCAAAAGGGTTGGGTTCGTTTTGTCGTTCATAGGGCGTGATTTGGTTGATGAGCAGAGGAGCTGATGCCATGAAGTCCGTTAAAAAATTTTCGGGCACGAGGTTGGCCTTGCATGAGCAAATGTGGTAGGACTTACCCGTCGGCAGGTGCAACAGCATGATGCGATAGAGGGTTTCTTGTTTGAAAATCATTTTTTTGGCAATGATTTTGGTTTGGCTAAAACGGAATATTTGATCAACATAAGCCACGGAGCGCATATAAGTAATGGTTCCACTGTTACGGTTAAAGACCACCGATCGGTGGCAGATGAATTTTCTGTATCGATATACGGCCAGGAAAATAATCAGCGCGAGCGCCGTGAAGGAGATCTCCGTGCCGGACATTTTGTTGTAGGTCGAGATCATAAAGACGAGGAAAAAGCCCACGGGGATTAAAAGAATTTTGAACAAATGCCATCGTTTGTAGGTCGTGTCAATTCGGATGGTGTTGGCATCGGCATATTGCACATCCATGGCGCAGAAGATTTCATTCATGGGGTTGGTGGATTTGATAATCAGACAAATTGATTTGGTTGGCGTATTGAAGTGAGCTTTTCTCAAATGTGTCGACATCAAAGGTAAAAATGATGACGATGATGGCGGTGATTATGATTCCCAACACCCGGGCAGGGCCAAAGTGGATGTTTTTGAGCTCTTTAAGTTTAATTTTTTTGATGTTCAGGCACGACATTGGCAGGAATGCCAAAAGCATGAAGAGGAAAACCATCAATGGCAAATATTTGGGTTCCTGATGAAATTGATTGTTCCGGATGTAGAGGTAATTCTTTGCGTAATAATAGTATGTTTCGCTGCTGAAACGGCTTCTGCTTCGTGTTCCTTTTCTTCGATCGTTGTCTTCAATATAGATGTTTTGGAACGTGATGTCCGAACCAGGATATTCTTTTTGGATTTCGGACATTATTTTTTGCATGTCATACTTACTCATTTCGTTGGTTTTGAGGATTATGTCGAGTGTGGCATGCCCTACGAAACCGAAAAATACAAACGAGAGTATTTGAAAGAGCGTTAGGTTTATGAAACGCTGAATCAGGGGTTTGATCATGGATTGGGGGCTGAGAAGTTAGTCGAGTTGTTTGAGAGCCAATTGGTTGATGCGAGGTTGCAATATCCACACGCCAACAGGAAAAAACAGCATGAGGACAAAGTCGGGCAAAGAATGCTCGACAGAGATCCATCGACGGTTTTCGGCGATGTTGAGCATATGTGCAGCTTGTAAGGTGCACAGCATCAAGCATGGGAGGATGAATGCAAAGCCTGTCGCGAGACTGTCGGAATGACAATTGGTGTCGAAAATAACGAAGATGGTCAAGAACGATAATCCGGCAACAGCCAGAATCAATGCCGCCAAAAACAGGTTGGTGATGTTGTTTGTGCGGATGTTGTATTGGGTTGTCACTTTTTCGAGTCGGAAAACGATGTCTGAGAGCCAAAGCAGATAAGTCACAATGGGGATGCTGACGATCATGAAGATAATGAACGATTCGAGGGGAGGTTCGTTATAGAACCAAAAAAATAGGATGTAGGCAATCCCAATCAGTTTGGGAACCACAAAGGAGATGATAAAGAGGAGATAGTGTCTCCATCGCATGGTATTCAACATAGGGGATGGGAGGGTTATAAAAAAAAGGCCATCCGGTGAAGGATGACCTTTTTCAGAAAACGGAATAATTAGTTTTTGGGTTCTTCGGTTCCCAGGTTTGTCACAGCGTCAACTTTTGTGTCCACAGTATTGGAAACAGCGTTTGTGGTGGCTTCCGCAGAGGCAGCAACACCTTCGGCACTTGACTTCAATTCATTTTGTTTTGCATCAACGCTTGCTTTCGCGTCATCTACTTTGGCTTGAGCATTGGCTTGAGCAGCATCAGCTTTGGCTTTCGCGTCATCTACTTTGGCTTGAGCGTTTGCTTGCGCGGCATCGGCTTTTGCTTGAGCTTCAGCTTGTTTGGCTTCGGCTTCGGCTTTTGCTTTATCAGCAGCATCGGTGGCAGCCTGATTGGCGGCATCCACTTTCTCGTTCATGCTGTTTGTTGCGCCGGTGGCAGCTTTGTTGGCCTTTTCGGATACAGCATTGAGTTTGTTTTTCAACAAGCCTTGAGCTTGAGTTGACATCCAGTTGCTGCTTAATGCCATGATGGCTACTGCAAATAATACTCCTAAAAACTTCATGGTAATTAAATGTTAAAGGTTTAATATTAAAAAAACAATAAAAAAATGAAACTCTATTTTATTAGTAATGATGTATTTAAATTTTAATGGTATTAGTTCAATGACGTTATTTTTTAAATTAGAGTTATTGATTTGCATCAATAATAATTGTTTGATTGATGACAAAATTAGGAAAGATTCTGAATACACAAACTTTTTTGTGAATTAATTTTGTTTACATAAAGGGGAGGAGTGGAGAAATGCCCGTGTGGTAAGGGAAGGAGAATAAAATTTTTTTTTGAAATAGGCACTTTGTAAATATTCTTAAAGCCCCAATGGGGCGGAATCCGTCAGCACAGGGCATAGCCCTGTGTGCAAAGCAATAATGAACCCCCCAAAGCCCCAATGGGGCGAAAGCGATAACTGCCTAACCTGCCAATCATTGCCTGTTTGGTTAAGTGCTGCGTCCAACACCGCATTCGCCCCTTTGGGGCTTGTTCTTTACCTCTCTTTTCCCAGGGCTACGCCCCGAGCTGTATGATTTCGCCCCGTTGGGACTATGCGGTCAAACCTTTATGTAGGAGACTTGCCTGTTATTGTCCGTGTGCCTATTTCAAAAACTTTTTTTGAATAATTTTTCGAGTCTGTGATCATTGGTGAATGAACGATGGATGTTTTAGGATGAAAACACTTTTTGGCGTAGATTCACCTTTGCACAATCAATGAGCGATTGCACAGCGTTGTGAAAGGCTTTGCATCTAAAAAAAAGGGGAGGATAACACATTCATTTCCATAGAAGTCGTTATCTTGCTGAACCCTGTCAGGGGTGAAAAAAGCGCTCACCAACAAGTATGTTGTACTCCCTCGGTGCATGAATTTGGAGTCTGTTGAAATGATTACAATCTCATTCATTTAAACCACACCTTATGAGCAGCCGTCTTATGCCGTTTAAAATCGGCACGTTTTTGACCTGTCTGTCGATGGTCGTCATAACCATTGTGTTGATACAATGTAAGGATGATGAATCAACACCCACAGCCGAGTTTCACAATCCTCTGGCCAATGCGGCCGACGGCCCTCCGGCCGGCAATCCGGGTGCCAATTATCCGGTGCCGATGGAGGCAGCGCCTGTCGATGTATCGGTGCCAACCCATGTGATTGGCACCGGAACGCCAGAGAGTGTTACCGAAGAGGCATTTATCAATGCCGTTGCTCAGGGCGGCATCATTACCTTCAATGGCGGCACCCAACCTTTGACGCTCACCCTCACCCAGCCGGCCAAGGTGTTTAACGATGCCGGGAATCAGGTGGTGATTGATGGCGGCGGGCTGATTACCCTTAGCGGTGGCGGAAAAACCCGCATCCTTTACATGAATACCTGCGATGAAAAACAGCATTGGACTACCTCGCATTGCGATAATCAGGAATTCCCTCAACTGACGGTTCAAAACATCACTTTTGCTGATGGTAATTCAACCACCGAAAAGGACTATGACGGAGGCGGTGCTATTTGGGTGCGCGGTGGGCGGTTGAAGATAGTCAACTGTCGCTTTTTCAACAATGTGTGTGCTTCCCATGGGGCTGATGTGGGAGGGGGAGCCGTGAGGGTCTTCAGCCAGTATCAAAATCGGCCGGTTTATGTGGTCAATACCACGTTTGGCGGTGCCGAGGGCTATGGCAATGCCGGCGCCAATGGCGGTGCTGTCAGCAGTATTGGGGTGACGTGGACTTTTATCAATTGTCTTTTTTCGTACAACCGAGCCAGCGGCAATGGCGGAAATCCTGCGCAAACGGGAACACCCGGAGGGGGTAGCGGCGGCGCCATTTACAACGATGGCAATACCATGACGTTGTCCATTTTTGGATCACGGATTGAGCATAACCGTGTCAATGCCTATGGATCGGCTGTGTTTTTTGTCACCAACGATTTGTCGGGCAACATCATCATGGATAAAAGTGTGAGTTGTGACAATCATGGCGGATCGTGGTATCCGGTTTATCCCGGCATCTCGATGCATGCCACCACCAACATCCATGTGACGGATTCCACCATTCAATAGTAGATACAGGGGATGCCCTGTATCTACACCGTTTATTCACCCCCCATTTGGAACCTGGGCAGTTGAATGTTGAGCCGGATGGCCAGTGTGCGGATGATGATGATGGTACCCATGGTGGCAAACATGACCATGTTGTGGGGGAGTGACGTGAAGTAGTGCAGCAGCAGGTAAATGGCTGCGCCAATGATACAGGCCGTGGCATAGAGTTCCTGTCGGAAGATGAGGGGGACCTCATTGATGAGCGTGTCGCGCAGCACGCCGCCCACCACGGCTGTTGACACGCCCATGAGGATGGCCAGAGGTGGAGCGATGCCAAAGGAGAGCGCTTTTTCGAGGCCAATGATGGTGAAGATGCCAATGCCCAAGGTGTCGAAGATAAAGAAGGTGCGCCGCAGACCGGCCAGATAGCGCTTAAAGACGAAGGCGATGGAGATGCCCAGCAGCACGGCGTATAGGTAGTTGGGTTCCTTGAGCCAACCCACGGGGCGGTCGCCAATGAGTAAGTCGCGCGTGGTGCCGCCCCCCACGGCCGTCACCAGTCCGATGATGGAGGCGCCAAACACATCCAGTTTCTTGTCGGAGGCCGACAACACGCCGCTGATGGCGAAGAACATGGTGCCGAAATAATCGAGAAAGGTATATAAGGTCATGGCATGGCTGTTTTTTTAGCGCTCTAATTTAGTGAAGATATTTATGCCGGAGAATGGCGTGGAGATAACAATTTTGGGGATTGGTTGTTGATAGGAGGAGGGGGAAAGGGGGAAGTGGAGGAGTGGGGAAAGTGCAAGAGTGCAAAAGCAAGAAAGTGGAGGAGTGGAGGAGTGCAAGAGTGCAAAAGCAAGAAAGTGGAGGAGTGGAGGAGTGCAAAAGCTAGGAAAGTAGCTAAGTGGCAGAGTGGCAAAGCGAGAAAGTGGAGGAGTACATAAGTGCAAGAGTGCAAGAAAGTGAGAGAGTGAGAAAAAAAGAAAGGGTAAAAGTACAAAAGGGCATTTACTCATTAAAATTTGACGAAAAAAACCTCAAGTCCCCCTTCGGGGGATTTAGGGGGCTTTTGGGGGGGTAGTGTTCATCAAACTGTGTCTGTCATTTTTTTTCCTTTGAGAGGATTAACACCTGCCCCATAGGATATTTTCGTTAGGATGGCAAGGGTGGCGGAGGCACGGAGCCACTTGTATACCCTTGCCATCCTAAAAGAAAATATCCTTTCTTCGCAGGCGTTTGTTCTCTCAATGGTGTTTTATCCGGTCCCCAAATTTAATGCTTAATTGCCCATATATTAAACCCCAATGGGGGACTTTCCCTTTTGGCGAACGGTTGATCTCTCGTATTACAAGATATATGAGCTTTTTAAGTGCCATATCAGAAGAGAAACAACCTTTGGT
>NZ_QKZK01000064.1 GCF_003254275.1 Breznakibacter xylanolyticus
TCGTTGGACACAAAAAAGTCTTTCAAATACAAATACTCACCGGGACCCCTTCCTTTTTTGTTGATTTTAGAAACAAAATCGCCCTTGTCGTTAAAGATAAAAACGGTACTCAATGTTTTATCTAATATAAAAATTTTGTTCCCCTGTTTCTTAATCACATCAAGGCGCGCAATCATTGAGTTTTCATTCGTTTCTAATGGTAGATACTGCACCTGTTGGATAAAAGAACTATCTCTTTTATTAGACATCAGTGAATCAAGATCCACACTTTCGGCAAAAGTGTTGTCTTTTTTTTGAACGCATGAAAAAAACAACACGCATATTGATAAAATATTGATTAATATATTATTCATGTTTGTATATTATTTAATAGCGAGAGACTTTCATCTCTCGCTAAATTATCTCTATTTAATAATGATTAGTAGTTCTGTATACCGTTTCTTTTCTTTCGTCTAAGATGATTTCTCCTGTTGCTGAATTTTGAACATAATAACCTTCATATCTATAATGTTTAACTGTGTATTGTCCAGTTTGACTATCATACGAAGTAGAGGTCATATATTCTGGGCCTGATTCATATTTTTTTTGCCAAATACCCCCACTGTTTGAGTTACTTGAAGTACCTCCACTATTTTCGTTATCTGAAGCTACTGCTTTATTTATTAAAGAATCTAGATTTAATTTATCGTTGTATTTATTTATGCTTGGAATAGCTATGCTTATAGCAAATATGCCTATTATGGCGATTTTTTTTATCATTATTCAATTTTTAAGTGTTAACATAGGACATGTCTGATATATCATTTCACAGATAACATCTTTAAGACGTTTTTATATAATTCCTTATCTTTGCCAATCACCTCCTTTCATTATTTAGGAGGGAGCCGGAAGGGGGAGCACATGCTTGAGAGGCTGGTGGCTTCCCCTTCTTTTTCCCTATTTTATTTTAGTGTTATCAGTTGTTAGATAATTGATTGTGGTTGTTTTTTTGCTTAAAGCATCAATTAATAGTTCTCGGTAGTGAGTTGTTTGAATTAAATATCAGGTATAAATGGTTGATTCATTGTTTTTTTTAATTTCATTGATTTCATTTTGCCTTTTGTTCCCTGCCAACTGATCTCCGTTAACTGTTAACAGATACCTGTGCCCTGTCAGTTGTTTACTTTCCTCTGTTCCCTGATCACTGTTCCCTGCCAACTGTCACCGGGCTTTCGTGCGCCAGATCGGCATTGTTGCTCACAATCACCTCTTGCCTGGCTTCGAGGCCGCTAGTGATGGTCACAGACGTTGTGTTTTCAAGGCCGGTTTCAACGTAGGTCCAGATGGCTTTACCGTTTTGGTGCACAAACACCACTTTTCGGTTTTGGCGGTAGATAACGGCTGTTTTGGGGATGACCAGGCAGTCGGGCAGGCTCTTTTTTACCACGATTTTGGCGTTCATGCCATCCATCAGGACTCCTGCATCGTTAGGCAGCGTGGCGGTGACCTTGACCATGCCCGAGGCATCGATGGTGGGGTTCACGGCCGTAACTGTGCCGGTGAACGAGCGCCCCGACAGGGCAAACGGTTGCACAGCCACCTGCTGACCGGGCGACAGGTGCGTCATTTCACTCTCCAGCAGCTGAAAGCTCACCTGCATGGTGCGGTTGCCAATGATGGTGCAGAAGCTTTTGAAGGCCGAGGCGGGGTTGTTGGCTTTTGCCTCCAGGTTGCTCACCACCCCGCCAATGGGGGCGGTGATGGTGGCCAGTGACAGGTTGCGCCGTGCCTCCGACAGGGCGGTGGCTGCGCTGTTGTACCCGCTGCGGATGCGTGCCATTTTCATCATGTTGGCGGGGATTCGGCTTGTGTCGGCCGCATCGTAGCCCATCGACACCAGTTGATCTTCGAGATCCATCACTGCCTTGTCGAAGGCGTTTTGGGCATTGTCGAGTCGCCGCTGCAGGTTAAAGGACTCCAGTTGCCCCAACAGCTGCCCTTTATCGACCCGCTGTCCCTCCTGCACATCCACGCGGGTGATCATCTCGCTCACTGTGAGCGGCACCAGGGCGCTTTCGCCGGCTTCCAGACGGCCGTTGCTCACCAGCTCGCTCTCAAAGGTGCCGTGCAGCACGTTGGCTACGGTGACCTGTGGCACTGTTTCGCGGGTATCGGTGGTTTTGGACATGGCAGTGGCATCGTTGGCATCGGCCTTGGCGGGTGTGCTACAGGCGGTGATGGCTACGGCGAGCACGGCAAAGGCCATCAGGGATGTGAGGTTTCGGAGTGTGGGTGTCATGTGGTATTGCATTTGGTTTGGGGTTGATGACAATGTGATGCTTGCGGGTTATTGTTGAGATGTAACAGGTTCCTCCACGCTTCCCTTGATGGTGAGCAGATTCATCCCATTTGCACCATTGTGGTAAACGGTTACGGTTTTCACAAATCGGCCGGATTCTTTGGCATCGTAGGTGACTTTGATTTCTCCCTTTTCACCGGGTGCGATGGGCTCCTTAGGGTACTCGGGGTGCGTGCAGCCACAACTGGCCTCGGCACTGTAGATGACCAGTGGGGCTTTGCCCCTGTTCTCGAATGCAAAGGCAACGGTTTTGGGGTGGCCTTGGGGGATAGTGCCAAAATCGGTCTCGGTGGCTGGGAATTCGATGGTGGTTTGCTTTAACTCTGAATTGGTTGAATTCAAACAGCCACCGATGGTAAGTGCAACGGTTAGTAAACTAATGATGATTGGATTGGTTTTTTTAAGGGGTGGCATGTTTTACTGTGTCGTTTTTAATGTTCGTGTTATTATTGCAATAATTAACAATTTACTACATGGATCAGTAATCCACTATCAGAGCTGGCAAAGAGGCACACATTGCAAATGTGCGCCAGCTTGGGATGCAATCGAGCGGGAGCGGTGGACATAAAAAGATCACCATCCATTTAAGACTTTGTCAAAATTTAAAACAATCATCAACAATTTATTCGGTGAGAATCCGCATCTCTACCCTCCTGTTTTGTTTTCGTCCATCTTCAGTTAAATTAGTCATAACCGGCCTGGAATTACCATAACCTACAGATACAAGTCGATTTTTAGATATTCCATTATCAATAAGATAATCGCAAACAGATTGAGCTCTTTGTTCAGATAATTTCAGATTAAAAGCATCGCCGCCGGTATTATCTGTATGTCCTGATATTTCAACTATAAGTGCAGGATTTTCGTTTAAAAAATCATATAGCCTGTTAAGTATTGAAAACGAAGAAGCCTCTAAAACCGATGAATTATAGGAAAATACAATATTATCGAGAACAATAGATTCGTTGGCTTTAACGATGGTGCCGTTAAACGAAATATTTTCCAGATCGTTAACCGGGACTGCTTCGGTATCATCAACAAAAAATCGAGGCTGAACAGAATCTTTGTCGCAGTCTTTCACTAAAACAAAATCATCAAGGAAAAATTTTGCTTGCTTATCTGTTTGATTCAAAAAACCCCATCCGAAATGCAGATATCGGGCATTTATGGGTGCTTCAAATACGACTGTTTTTTTTATCCAAGTATCTTCTCCATTGTCCCCAATGTATATGTTTTGACTATTTTCAATAGCAATGAATTCCTCATAAGTATTAATTTCATCCTGACTAAAACATAATTTCAATGGATAGTTGACGGGAGATTCAATCTTCCAAAACCAAAACTCTAGGTAATACAATTCACCTTTCGTTAGAGTCGTCTCCAATTTAGCTGTTATATAGCTTCTATTTCCATAAGCAGCGCAACAATTCTTCCATCCGATCAGCTTAATCATTGAAATAAATGAATTGCCAGTTTTTGGCTCGACTTCTATATTACATTCATTTTTACGAAAGTCTGAATAATATAATGGATGACGTTGGGGTTCACTTCTAAGATGTGTATAATATTTCTTGTTGCATTCGTTTTCACGATTTAGAAAGTAAGTTGAAGGATGCCATGGAGCCTCTTGATTAACGTCGAGAATTACTGGTGTTTTACATTCATGGCCTGACCATCCCGATACAGTGAGATTATAACCATTGTGTGTGCAAGGAGCATGTTTTTGGCATAAATCTGAAACATCTTTCTTAACTACAAACTGATTGGAATGAATGAATGTGCTATCAATGAGTATGTCGTTTTTAAATTTCAATGAATAAAAGTAAAACCGCCCCAAATCTTCACGGCATACGTTCGGCACACCCAATAAATAATCTTCAACCAGATACTGCTTAATGGTATCCTTATTTACGATCTCCGTTTTAATGCACTTTTTACTTTTGTTAATTAAATCCGGTTTCCCGTTTTCAGGAAAAGGATGGCCAATTCCATCGGTATATAAAATATGACTGGGAATGGGGCTATGGATCTCAAAACTTCCGTTTTTTATAATATTATATCCTGCTGGATAACAAGAAGTCACACTATCTATTATCCCGTCTTTAAAATGCTCTGTTAAAATCAATTTGCCTTGTTTATCCCACAATATTCTTTTATCTATTGAAATAGAATCAACAACCCTGGAGCCTCTTTTTACAACAAGCGATTTCACGACCTCGCGTATTTTACCGTTACCATAGAAAGAGGAATCGACTAATACTTTGGTCCTATAACTGGCACTGTCTTTTTGGCTAACAATAGTCCTACGTGAAGACAGGTTTGATTGAGCACTTAGATTGGCAATAACAGACAAAATGCATACAATTATGCAGGAACTATGTTTCATAATTAAGGCAATAAACTAATAAGTTAATCTGAACAAGATTAATTGGCTGAAATATTAGAAAAAACCACAATTGGATTGGCTTCAGTTTTAAGCTTTTTCAGTTGCTCCTTATGATTTCCAATTATTTGAATGTTTTTATATGATTGTAATAACTCCAAGAAACTTGCTCCCCCCGCATTAGAAGGAATAATTTTAGAGACAAAGCAATCATTGTCTACGCCTACAAATTCACTCCCTAGTTGCGATGTATATTTCACTTTTAAGTAACAGGAATATTGATGATCGCTCTTTGAGTAGATTACCTGATGTGGTAAAATGCCGAAAAAAGAAAATGTCAAATAATCTTCGTTTTCAAATATGCCCCATAAGTTATCTATTTTGTCATAATCCTTTTTGTCTGGGTATTCGGCATACATTTTTAATTCATCCAGAGTAGGAAAATCCTTGTTTTTTAAGGAAATAAATGGTGTTATGCCTTTGGGTGTTATTTGATAGATCATGTTATCTGTCGCACTGTAGTAATTAACCTTGTTGTTGCTTTTGTATAAAAGCTCATGGAAATTCTCCATTTTATCATTTATTCCGGCCACTGTTTTTAGGGTGTCAATGAAACGTTGCTCATCTATTCGATACAAACCAACACTGTATTCTAGTTTTCCCTCTATGTTAATTTCCTGAAATACAATTATTGAATCCGTCAGGTTTTCGCAATAATTTGCCTGAAAAGGTAATTTGATTTCGTTGATAAAATGGCCATTCATGTCATAGATAAAGAATTGACCTGTACAATCCAGGAGGTGAATTTTATCGTTGGACACAAAAAAGTCTTTCAAATACAAATACTCACCGGGACCCCTTCCTTTTTTGTTGATTTTAGAAACAAAATCGCCCTTGTCGTTAAAGATAAAAACGGTACTCAATGTTTTATCTAATATAAAAATTTTGTTCCCCTGTTTCTTAATCACATCAAGGCGCGCAATCATTGAGTTTTCATTCGTTTCTAATGGTAGATACTGCACCTGTTGGATAAAAGAACTATCTCTTTTATTAGACATCAGTGAATCAAGATCCACACTTTCGGCAAAAGTGTTGTCTTTTTTTTGAACGCATGAAAAAAACAACACGCATATTGATAAAATATTGATTAATATATTATTCATGTTTGTATATTATTTAATAGCGAGAGACTTTCATCTCTCGCTAAATTATCTCTATTTAATAATGATTAGTAGTTCTGTATACCGTTTCTTTTCTTTCGTCTAAGATGATTTCTCCTGTTGCTGAATTTTGAACATAATAACCTTCATATCTATAATGTTTAACTGTGTATTGTCCAGTTTGACTATCATACGAAGTAGAGGTCATATATTCTGGGCCTGATTCATATTTTTTTTGCCAAATACCCCCACTGTTTGAGTTACTTGAAGTACCTCCACTATTTTCGTTATCTGAAGCTACTGCTTTATTTATTAAAGAATCTAGATTTAATTTATCGTTGTATTTATTTATGCTTGGAATAGCTATGCTTATAGCAAATATGCCTATTATGGCGATTTTTTTTATCATTATTCAATTTTTAAGTGTTAACATAGGACATGTCTGATATATCATTTCACAGATAACATCTTTAAGACGTTTTTATATAATTCCTTATCTTTGCCAATCACCTCCTTTCATTATTTAGGAGGGAGCCGGAAGGGGGAGCACATGCTTGAGAGGCTGGTGGCTTCCCCTTCTTTTTCCCTATTTTATTTTAGTGTTATCAGTTGTTAGATAATTGATTGTGGTTGTTTTTTTGCTTAAAGCATCAATTAATAGTTCTCGGTAGTGAGTTGTTTGAATTAAATATCAGGTATAAATGGTTGATTCATTGTTTTTTTTAATTTCATTGATTTCATTTTGCCTTTTGTTCCCTGCCAACTGATCTCCGTTAACTGTTAACAGATACCTGTGCCCTGTCAGTTGTTTACTTTCCTCTGTTCCCTGATCACTGTTCCCTGCCAACTGTCACCGGGCTTTCGTGCGCCAGATCGGCATTGTTGCTCACAATCACCTCTTGCCTGGCTTCGAGGCCGCTAGTGATGGTCACAGACGTTGTGTTTTCAAGGCCGGTTTCAACGTAGGTCCAGATGGCTTTACCGTTTTGGTGCACAAACACCACTTTTCGGTTTTGGCGGTAGATAACGGCTGTTTTGGGGATGACCAGGCAGTCGGGCAGGCTCTTTTTTACCACGATTTTGGCGTTCATGCCATCCATCAGGACTCCTGCATCGTTAGGCAGCGTGGCGGTGACCTTGACCATGCCCGAGGCATCGATGGTGGGGTTCACGGCCGTAACTGTGCCGGTGAACGAGCGCCCCGACAGGGCAAACGGTTGCACAGCCACCTGCTGACCGGGCGACAGGTGCGTCATTTCACTCTCCAGCAGCTGAAAGCTCACCTGCATGGTGCGGTTGCCAATGATGGTGCAGAAGCTTTTGAAGGCCGAGGCGGGGTTGTTGGCTTTTGCCTCCAGGTTGCTCACCACCCCGCCAATGGGGGCGGTGATGGTGGCCAGTGACAGGTTG
>NZ_QKZK01000065.1 GCF_003254275.1 Breznakibacter xylanolyticus
ACCTGACCCTTTAACGCCCGGTAACGCACCTCTATCGCATCGGCTTTCGATAACAACCCTTCCACACGGCGCACGATTTCGTGTTGCTCGTCGCGCCGTCAGGTGCGCAATATCGGTAGAAAGGAGGTCTGCGTTTTATTCTCCCGCCCCGATGGGGGCGGAACCCGACGCTCTGCCATATTGTTTCTACCGGGCTTTTGCCCCTACGGGGCTTTGCCTACCGCAGCTCGCCCCTAAACGCCTTGCCCAACACCGCCTGCGGCAACGCATCGACCTGACCCTTTAACGCCCGGTAACGCGCCTCTATCGCATCGGCTTTCGACAACAACCCTTCCACACGACGGACGATTTCTTGTTGCTCGGGGAGTGGAGGTAGTAGAATATAGAAATCATTTATAGTAGGCATATACAGTGTCTTAACTGTTGTACCTACACCTGAATTAATTAGATAATCACGCGAAGCCATAAAAGCATACATTAAAAAATAATTGTTCAGACAACCATGGCAGATAAAATTAGCAAAGTGTTGGGTTGTTGCCATTTCACAACCCATTATTGTAACAAAACCCACTGAAATATCTCGAGAAAAACAGACTGTACCTTTGGGCAGTACTCTTGCACTCGAATTTTTTATACCTAATTGCGTGGTTTTGTATTTTGTATCAAAAGCCACTTTGCCATCTAATGCTCTTATATCTTGCAGGCATATCCATTTTACATCTCCGTTATCCCAATATTCAGCTACACTTTTTCGAGGTGTGTGACCTGACTCTAACTGAGAAATGTTTACTAATTTACGCCATTCCCAACCTTTAGGTGCCTCTTTGAATTCATTACCAATAGTTATTGAATACGGCAACGAATTAGATTCATAACCTCTCCACTCCCTTGTCAATTTACCGGTAACGGCCTGCGTGAGCACGGCCTGGCGGAAGGTTTTCAGCAGTTGGGGAATGGTGTTTAAGCGGCTTTTGAGCTGTTCGAGGCTCCCAAACAACGCATCGAGCTTGGTCACCAGGCGATGCTGCTCGGCAAGGGGGGGGAGAGGAAATACTAAACCCTCAAGGTGTTGATTTTTTATGTTGTTAATGTTAATCCCTCCTGCAAGCTTTCTAATTTCCTCACGATAATACTCCGTTTGAAAATAGTAATTGAAGAATCGAGGATTAACAACTCCTATAGGTCGTAACATCGTAAGAAATGCACCAAAACTGACATCCGAATAATCGAATAGTGCATGAGCGGCTTTTCCTATTAATTTCTTACTGCCTGTTGAACCGACAATTATAACATCTCCATTTCTGATGATTTGTTTGGCACTAACAAATTTTGCATCAACATAAACAAGGTCTTCGTTGTCAATTATTTTACCATCTTGAATGTTGCCGCCTCTCAATATTGCAATTGAGTTATCACCTTTAACAACACTTGCATCATCCTTTCCGAATGAAACTCCACGAATAATTTCAGCAATGTCTTTTACTTTAATTATCTTCCACCCCTCCGGTACCTTTCCACTCATTTCAACTCCTCCATCATCAAATTTAACTCATACATCATGGCCTTCAACTCGTCCATGGCCTGTTGGGCAATGTCGAGGGGTTCGGCCAGCTGGTCGGCACTGGTGAGCGAGGCATCGGCAATGAGGCCCAGGTCGAGAGAGTCGTTCTTTTGGGCAATCTGTTCGCGGGTGAGGCACAGCCAGCGCTCGTCGGTCACGGTGGCACGTCGGGCGTGGTCAATGGTGCCATCGTAACGGTTGCGCACCTCGGCCATGGGCAGGCCGCCGGTGTAGGCAGTTACAAAGCTGGCGAAGGCGTCGCGGGTAAAGGGTGTTCGCTTGCCAAAGGCGGGCATGTTGGTGCGCATGTCGTAAAACCACACCTGGCGGGTGTTGCCGCTGTCGGTGGTGCCACGGGTAAAAAAGAGCACGTTGGTCTTCACCCCGGCAGCGTAAAAGATGCCCGTGGGCAGGCGCAATATGGTGTGCAGGTTGCACTTGTCCATCAGGTCGCGGCGTATGCGCTGTCCGTCGCCGTCCTCAAACAACACGTTGTCGGGCAGCACCACGGCGGCGCGTGCCTTGCCGTTGGTTTTGAGCGAGCGGTAAATATGTTGCAAAAAGTTGAGCTGTTTGTTGCTGGTGAGGTAGGTGAGGTCGCTGCGGTTGGGCCGCTCGCCTCCCTTTTTGGTGCCAAAAGGAGGATTGGCCAGCACACCGTCGTAGCCGGTAAAGCTCTTGCCCAGCTCGCTCAGGGTGTCGCCCAGCACAATGGAACTCTCGATGCCGTGCAGCTTAGCGTTCATCAGCGCCAGACGGTGGGCATCCTGCACCAGCTCGCAGCCCGAGAAGGCTTTGTGAACCTGAAAGTCGCGCTCCTCGCGCCCCAGGTCGAAGTAATGGTCGGTTTTGGCCTTGAGGTACTCGCTGGCGGCAATCATAAAGCCAAAAGTGCCCGCTGCCGGGTCGTTCCACCGCTCGCCCACCTGTGGCGCCACCAGGTCCACCATCACGTTAATGAGCGGACGGGGGGTAAAGTACTGCCCGGCGCCGCTCTTCTTTTCGCCGGCATTGCGTTCGAGCAGCTCCTCGTAAATGGTGGCAATCTTGTCCTGCTCGTGCTCTTCGTACCAGTCAATGTCGTCGATGCTGGTGATGAGGGTGCGCAGGTTCACCGGTTTGCGCAGCGTGGTGCTGGCATTGGTATATATTTCGCTGATGGTGGCGTTACGGCTCTTTTGGCTGATGTTGGCCAGCATGTCGCGATAGGTGTCAAACAGCTCCTTGTTGTCGGCAATGGCCTTGAGGCGGCTCCAGCGGTACTCCTCGGGGATGTCGGCATCAAACTTCTTCACCTCGCTCAGGCGAAGGAACAGAATGTAGGTGAGTTCGTTGAGATATTGGTGATAGGTAATGCCGTCGTCGCGCAGCACGTTACACAGGTCCCACAGTTTTTTGGCAATTTGTTCGGCACTCATATTATTATTGTTTTTATTTTTTTCAACGCAGAGACGCAAAGGCGCAAAGTTTTCTTTAGGATTCTTTGCGTCTTTGCGCCTCTGCGTTTATTTCTTGCTCATTGTCAGCCCATCGCTGGCGCAGATCTGCGATCTGTGCCTCATTCATCCATATTACCATAACTAATTTTGTTGGCACGGATTACAAATCCGCGCCAGCAATTGCCAGCAATTGGGTTTTTATTTTTTTCAACGCAGAGGCGCAAAGACGCAGTGAATCCTGAAAAAAAAACTCTGCGCTTTTGCGTCTCTGCGTTTAACCTCCTCACGCTATATACAAACTCTCATTCATCCTCCCCAGCAACTCATCGAGCTGGTTGTCGAACACCTTGTTGATGCGGGCAAAGCCGCCCTCGTTGGCAAACAGCGGGTCGGTGTCGAGGTCGGCGTGCTGAAGGATCGACTCCTGTATCAGCTGCTTTTCGAAGCGGTCAATCCATTTGAGCTGTACCTTGTTCCACGCCTTCTGGTTGCGTATGTTGCTCACGGCGCGGCGAATGCGCTCGTCGTGGCTCACCAGCGAGCTTCCCACAGCGAGGGTGCGAATGTACGAAATAATGTCGGCGGCAATGGTCTCGTTTTTGGCATCCTTCCAGGCGGCTTGTAACGAGCGGGTGGTATAGCCGCGATGGTCGAGCTCCATCATCAGCTCGCGCAGCGATTGGCGGCTGAGCTCGGCAGGTCGGGTACACACGATTTGCAGGGCAGTTATCTTGTTTTGGTTTTCGGCAATGAACTGCGAAAAGCTTTGCAGATAGTCCTCGGGCTTCTGGCCCTTGCCATAGCCACGCTCGGTGCCCACGTAATGATCGGCATGGTCGCTCACCAGTGGCAGGGTGGGTTCGGGTTTCAGCTCGTCGAGGTACTTCCACAAGCCGGGCAGCTTGGCAATGCGCTGCACCGTTTGGGCGGTGGGCTGGTTGAGCAGCTCGTCGATGAGCTCGTCGGCCGTGGTTCCACCGGCAAAGTAGGTAAAGCGGTCGGCCTGCCCGTTCACCAGCAGCTTTTGTTTGCGGCGCATCTTGGCCACCAGCTGCTCTATCTGACGGCGGGCGCGCTCGTCGTTGTCTATTTGGGCAAGCTCGTCGGCCAGCTGACCAAAGGTGGCGGTGGGGTTCACCACCACGGGTTTCATCTGGGTGTAGTCCTGCAGCGTTTCGTACAGGCGCACGGCATCGTAAATGCGGAATATCTCTTTGCCAATGTTGTCGCAGCGGCGGGTGGCGCGGCCTATCATCTGCTCGTAGAGGATGCGCGACTTCACACGGCGCAAAAACACCAGGTTGCATATTTGCGGCACGTCAATGCCCGTGGTCAGCAAATCGACGGTGACAACGATGTTAGGGAACTTCTCGTTCTTAAAGTGAATAAGGTCGCTCGACGGGTCGTAAACCTTGCCGGTGATTTTCTTCACTGCTTCGTTGGGCACATCGATGCCAATGTTTCTAAATGCCTCATAAAAGAGGCGCACCACCATGTCGGCATGCTCGTCGGAAGCGGCAAACACCAGGGTTTTCTCGTCGCCCTCGGGGTCTATCTCCTGTACCAGCTGTTGAATGACGGTGCGGTTAAAGTTTTCGGTAATCACCTGACGGTTAAAGCCGGCAATCTCTATTTTCAGTTCGTCGTCGAGCTCCCCAAGCTCTTCAATCAGGTTGTTCTCCTTGTCGAGCACCTTGGGTTTGTCGCCCTTTTCCCACACAATGCCCTGTTCCGACAAATGGGTTTTGATGATAAAAGGAGGCTCGTGGTCAATGAGGAAGCCATCAATCACTGCCTCGCGGTACGAATAGGTGTAGATGGCCTTGCCAAATATCTGGGTGGTTTGCAGGGCGGGTGTGGCCGTGAGTCCAATGGACACGGCATCGAAAAAGTCGAGCACCCGGCGGTACATGCTCACATAGTCGTTCTGGTCTTTAAAGCTCAGGTCATCCTCTTCCACCTCGCGGTCGAGCAGGTAGCCGCGGTGAGCCTCATCGATGATGATGCAGTCGTACCAATCCACCGAAGGGATATCACCGGGCTTGTCGTCGTCTGCATAGAAAAGGCGTTTCACCATGCTTTGCACCGTGGCAAAGTGAAGGCGGGTATCGATGTCGGGCACCTGATGAGCCAGCCCTTTGATGTCGTAAATATCTTTAAAGGTGTTGAGGTCAACCACCTTGTTGTCGGTAAAGCTGCCAATGGCTTGCTCGGCCAGCATGCGCCGGTCCACCAGAAAGAGGATGCGGCGGAAGCGGTTGCTCTGTATCAACCGGTAACAGAGGCCAATGATGGTGCGTGTTTTGCCTGTGCCGGTGGCCATGGCCAGCAACATGCGGCGTTGCTCGGGCGTGTCGGTGAGGGTTTGCTCCACGGCACGGATGGCATTGATCTGGTATTTGCGCAACCCCAACCCCGAAGGGCTTTCGAGGAAGTCGAGCGGCTCTGCCTTCAGCTTTTCGACGGCCGCCGGGGTATCCTGCTGCCACAGCTTTTTCAATCCCTCGGGACTGTACCATCCCTGCAATGGCCGTGCATGATTGTAGGCATTGCGCACATCGAGAAACCAGATGCCACTCTTGGTTTTGATCTGTTCCAAATAGGGACGTCCGTTGGTGGAGAAGAGAAAGGGTACACGGTAGCTCTCCCACTCGCCCAACAGACTGGCTGCCTTGTCGGTGGTGACCAACTGCGCGTATGTCTTGGCCTGCTGGAGGTCGCCCGAGATGTCGGCGGCCCACTTCTTGGCTTCGACAATGGCATAGAGCTCGGTGCCGATAAACAGGGCATAGTCGGCCCACTTGCCCCCGGCGGGCCACTCGGCAATGGCCATATGTCGTCCCCGCTGTGGCTGGGTTTTATGGTGTTTATAGTTGAGTTGTTTGGTATCGGCTTCCCAGCCTGCCACCTGCAACTGCTCGTCGATAAGTTCGCGGGTCTCGGCTTCGGACATCTCGATTTTGGAGGCTGCCCTGGCCGAACGTTCCTTAATCCGGTTTTGTTTCTCAACAGGGAGTCCGTTGGTGTCGCGCTCTTTGAGCAATGCCTCGAACTTCTGTTCCAGTTCTTTGTACTGCTTTTCGAGGGCTTCCAGATTCGCGCCGGCATCAATCTTTTCGGGTACATGAAACTTGACATCGCTCAAGTCGGTTACCGAAACAGCATAGGTTTGGTGGAACCATTTGGCCACTTTAAAGGCGGCAAACAGCATCCCTTTGGCATCTTCGGTGGTGCCTTTGTTGCCGTGCACAGCTTCGTTTCCTTTGTGCTTGATGGTATGCAACAGGTCTTTAACCGCATCGGGAAGAATCTTTTCGTATTCGAGCGTCTTGAGGCGCACATGAAATGAGTTGTCGGCCGGGAACTCGAGGTTGTGCTCCTGAAACATGAATTCGCAAAGCTTCTCGCCCCATTGGCGCAGCTTAAAGAGAGTCGTAATGGCATCGGTATGAAGATGAAACTCAGCCGCCTGCCCAATATTGAAAAGGATGGGAAATTCCTTTTGTAGAAATTTAAAGTTAGATGTGGTCATATGATCGATGTGCCTTCAGGTGAGATTTGGGCATTAAAAATAACGTTTATGTACGAATGTTTCGTTCCTACGGGGGTGAAGAGTGGGATAAATTCTATTTTGACTTTCTCACTATACAGGGGGAGAGGTGATGTAGGCTATCCATAATTGACACAGCAGAGAATTTTGCAACGTCATCTTACCGGCGCGCCATCGGTACGCCATATCGGTAGAAAGGAGGTTTGCGTTTTGTTGTCCCGCCCCGCTTGGGGCGGAACTTCTCTCATGGGTATATTTTTCTACCGAGCTT
>NZ_QKZK01000066.1:0-2674 GCF_003254275.1 Breznakibacter xylanolyticus
TTGACCTTTGGCGGCACAGCCACGTTGACATCAGATTATACCCATTCAGCCACATCCATCACCATTTCAGCCGGTTCGGCCACCGGTAGCATCACCTTGTCGGTCATTAATGATGTTTTGGATGAAGCGGATGAGACCGTGATGGTCTCTCTGGGGACGTTGGAGAACGCATCTCAGGGCACCAACAACAGCGTGACGGTAACCATCCTTGACGATGACGCCCCATCAACCCTTTCATTACCCACTTCTTCGTTCAATGTTTCTGAAGATGTCGGTGTAATCACGGTTGTGGTTTCATTGGACAAACCTTCATCTTTCCCCATTGATGTCAATTTTGCTTTCTCAGGAAGTGTGACTACCAGTGGTGCCAAGGCCGATGTTTCAGCTCCTGCTAAAGTGACCATTCCTGCCGGTGAAACGTCTGTTCAGTTGTTTGTGACCGTGTTGAACGATGCTGTGGATGAAGCAGACGAAGAGCTAGAAATCTCAATTCAATCTTCTACATTCAGTGCGATTGCTCCCGGGGTGTTGAAAGTGGTGATATTGGACGATGATACCCCTGAGGCTAAACCCGATTCCTATCAGGTGTCGGAAGGCAATGTGTTATCCGTTTCGAAGGAGTTAGGGGTGTTGATTAATGATGTCAACAATCTCGAAAATACCATTTGTGCCATCGAAGCCACCAACCCTGCACATGGAACGTTGGCGTTTAATGCCGATGGTTCGTTTGTGTATACTCACGATGGCAGTGAAACGACCAGTGATGTGTTCCGATATAAGGCAAGTGATGGTAAACTTGAAAGTGGCTTCACCACTGTAACCATTACCATTAATCCGGTCAACGATTTGCCGGTTGCCAATGACGACAGTTATGGGGTCGAAGAAGGAGGCGAGTTGTCTATCTCGGCACCTGGGGTGTTGGCTAATGATGTCGATGCTGAAAATAATACACTTTCGGCCGTTTTGATTGCTCAGCCTGAGCATGGAGTTTTGTCATTGTATTCTGATGGATCGTTTGTGTATCGTCACGATGGTTCAGAAACGACCACCGATTTCTTTACCTATCGTGTTTATGATGGTTCTGATTACGGGAATGTTGCGTCTGTGTCCATTGCCATCAATCCGGTGAATGATGCCCCTGTTGCCAATGATGATGTGTATGAACTTAATCAGGGAGCTTCGTTGTCTGTGAATAAGGACAATGGGGTGTTGAGCAACGATGAGGATGTTGATTCGTCTGTGTTGACCGTGGAGCTGGTGGATGATGTGGCTAATGGAACGTTGACTTTGAATTCAGATGGGTCTTTCGATTATCAGCACGATAATTCTGTCGATTATTCTGTGTCGTTCACATATCGTGTATCCGATGGTGCCTTGTATAGTCAGACAGCAGAAGTGATATTAAATATTTTGGGTGTGAATCATCCTCCGGTGGCACTTTCCGATCATTATTCGGTGGGTGAAGGTGCTGTGTTGTTGGTTGATGCGACGCATGGGGTGTTGGCCAATGATAGTGATGCCGATGGAGATGTGTTTACTTCTGTGTTGACTCAGGATGTGAAGTTTGGTTCCTTAACGAGATATGATGATGGCTCTTTTACTTATACACATGACGGTTCTGAAAATCATGCAGATTCCTTTAAATATCGCCCAACAGATGGAAAGCACAGTGGTAATGAGGTGGTGGTTAACATTGCCGTCAATCCGGTGAACGATGTTCCCGTTGGTGTGGTTGATGCTTACTCCTTAAGTGAAGGAAATAGTTTGACTGTCTCGGCTGAGAATGGGGTGATGACCAATGATTCTGATGCAGAACTTGATGTTATGACGGTTACTGTAGGGAAAAAACCTGAACATGGCGAACTGACCTTGGCTTTGGATGGTTCATTTACTTATACCCATGATGGTAGTGAAAACCACTCGGATGTTTTCACCTACATCATCTCTGATGATACTGACGTCTGTGCTCCGGTTGTGGTAACGTTAAGCATTGATCCGGTAAATGATGCTCCTGTTGCCGGTGATGACACATTTTTTACTCTTGAAAATGTTAAATTGATAGAGAATGTGTTGGGGAATGATTTGGATGCAGAAAAGGATGCCATCTCGGTTGATCCTGTGTTGGTGAATAATGCCAATTTTGGCACCGTGTCCATGTCTGCCAACGGAGAATTTACCTATACTCCCAATGCAGGATTCTCCGGTTCTGACTCGTTTATTTATAAAGCTTGTGATGGCAATGGCGGTTGTGACGAAGCCACTGTCAACATCAATGTTACTTTGGTCAACCAAGCGCCCGTTGTCACCCCCATGGTTGTTGAGACCGATGAAGATACCCCGGCAAGTGGTTCATTGCTGCCAATGGTGTCCGATCGTGAGCGCGATGCCTTGACCTTCAATACAACCTTGGTTACAGCCCCTCAATATGGCACGCTAACACTGTCCGCCAACGGCGACTACACTTATACGCCCAATGACAATTATCATGGTGCTGATGCCTTCGCATTTGAAGTGTGTGACACCGAACCGCTTTGCACATCGGCTACCGTTTCGATCCAAGTCCATTCGGTGAATGATGTGCCCAATGCAGTGAACGATCAGTTCGCCACGAAGGAGGGTGAAGCTGTTTCCGGTAATGTGTTGTCGAACGATGTTGACGTGGATGAAGATGTAT
>NZ_QKZK01000066.1:3704-6520 GCF_003254275.1 Breznakibacter xylanolyticus
AGTTCGCCACGAAGGAGGGTGAAGCTGTTTCCGGTAATGTGTTGTCGAACGATGTTGACGTGGATGAAGATGTATTGTCTGTCGAGACTTCGCTGGTTACCGAACCCACATCCGGGCAGGTGACCATTGCAACGACCGGTGCATTCACTTATACTCCCAATGCAGGATTCTCCGGTTCCGACTTGTTTGTTTATCAGATCAGCGATGGTAATGACGGATCAGCTCAGGCGACTGTCACCATTGAGGTCGGCTTTGTCAATCAGGCGCCCGTTGTCACCCCCGTGGCCATCGTGACCGATGAAGATACCCCGGCAAGCGGTTCATTGCTGCCAATGGTGTCTGATCGTGAGGGCGATGCCTTGACCTTCAATACAACCTTGGTTACAGCCCCTCGATATGGCACGCTAAGCCTAGATGCCAAAGGCGTTTACACATACACACCCAATGGTAATTATTATGGTGATGATGCATTTACATTTGAAGTGTGTGATGATGAATCGCTTTGCACGACATCGACGGTAGATATTCGTGTGAATGCGGTGAACGATGCTCCTGAATTGTCTCATTTGACCATTGTTGTTACCAATTTGAATCAGGTTGAGGCCGATTTGTTTTTGCAAGTGAGCGATGTTGATGATGTGGTGGCGAAGGAAACCGTTACCATTTCCACCGAGCCGGTGATGCCGCCCATGTATGGTGAGGTGGTGATCGGTGCTGATTTTAGGATGACTTATCGGCCCAATGCCGATTTTAATGGTAGCGATGTGTTTAGCTACGAGGTGTGCGATGTGCATGGTGCTTGCGGTGTTGGAATGGTGACGATAATGGTGTCACAGGAGGTGAAACGGCCTGAGGCCATACCTGATGTTCTGCATGTCATTGAGGGGACGCCGGTGTCGTTGGATGTCTTGGCTAATGATTTGAATCTCGAGGCTGTCCCTGTGATGGTATATATCGAAACGCAACCTTTGCAGGGGCTAGTTGTGGTGCATCGTCCCGATAGCATTACCTATACAGCAAATGTGTTGAATGCTCCTGAATATCCGGTTTCTGATACCTGGGTGTATCGTTTGGTGGATGCCAATGGATTCTCCAGTACTGCAGTGGTGTCTGTGAATATTTATGAGGCGACCTCTGATGTTGACTTCATGATTCCCAAAGGATTCTCGCCCAATGGGGACGGAGATAACGATTATTACGTCATTCCCGGATTAAGTCAGTATTCACATCTGAGCATCGACATCTTTAACCGATGGGGGAATCGTGTCTATAAAAGTGGTCAGTACGAGAACAATTGGGATGGGCGTTCTAATGTGGGTATTACCATCGGTAATGAACTCCCAACGGGTACCTATTTCTATCTGATTACCGTCGAAGATACCGGGAAACATTATTCCGGTTACCTTTATTTGAACCGTTAAACCCATTGTTGTCTTTTAAATTGCTTGTTATGCAACGAATAGAGAGATATTATCTGATGCCTTTGATGGTGCTGATGTTAGTGATGTTGTCATCCATAGGGCTCTTTGCTCAGCAGGAACCCTTGTTTACCAATTACATGTTTAACCCAATGGCATTTAACCCGGCGTGTGCCGGCACTCAGTCGGAACTCAACGCCACTTTGCAAACGCGCATGCAGTGGGTGGGGGTCGAAGGTGCTCCCCGAACCTATGGGTTGGCTGTAAATTCCCCTTTGAATAACCATACGATGGGTTTGGGCTTAAACATCATGTCTGACCACGTGGGACCCATTCATAATACTTATATTACGGCCAATTATGCTTATCGGGTCAATCTGCAGGACAATTTATTGCTGTCATTCGGGATCAGTGCCGGGGGATACTATTATTATGCCGGATTACACGATTTGCCCATCACATCAACCACCGACCCTACTTTTGTTGGCAATCTGGAAAAGACCTTTTTGCCCAATGCCGGGTTTGGTGCTTATGTGTATCACGAGCGCTATTATGCAGGTTTTTCGATCCCCAAATTGTTCCAAAATAACTTGGGCGATTACGAGTATGATGCCGACCGCGTCAATGAACTCAAACGTCACTATTTTATTACCGGTGGCTATTTGTGGGACATTGATCGTGATTTTCAGTTCCAGCCGTCCATCATGCAGCGTGTGGTGGGGGGTGCCGCTTTGTCTACCGATATCTCTGCCCGGTTTTCATATCAGGGAATGTATTGGGCCGGTTTGTCGTATCGTATTGGCGATGCCATTTCGTTTATGACCAATGTGCAGGTCAATCCTCAGGTGAATGTGGGTTATTCTTACGACTTTACCACCTCAAAGCTGTCGACGGTGAGTGCGGGGAGCCATGAGATATTTATCAGTTATGGTTATAAAGGTTTTATGAATCAGCGAAGCGCCAATTATTGGGTCAATAAACGCAAGACTTCTGTGATGCGGAGCCGACACAAAGGACGTGGGGGGTTCCTGAAAAATCTGTTCAGATAATTTCACAAAGAGCTATGAATATCAAATTAAAAGGACGTTGGAAAAATTTTTCTTCAACGTCCTTTTTTTGATTGTGCATCTGCTTCATTTAGTGACGTGTCTTCGAAGGCTGTTTCTTTGGGGATATTGCTCTGGTCGATTCCTATTTCGGATGAAGTCAAAAAGCTGGTGGGCTTTTACCTAAAAGCCGGTGAGCTTTTACTCAAAAGCCCGCCAGCTTTTTTAAAAAGCCCGCCGGCTTTTTAAAAAAGCTCAGTAAGCAATTTTTAACCCACTTTGCAGCTATCCCAAAGCCATCGCCTGTATTTCAATGAATTGTTCATTTTCAAGTTCCGATTTGTGTACTACA
>NZ_QKZK01000067.1:0-313 GCF_003254275.1 Breznakibacter xylanolyticus
AAAATAGATGTCAGTCGCTTTCAGTACATGTCTGATTAAGGTTGATTTTCCACAACGGCGACGACCCCATATTACCACCAAGATGCCACCATCACTACTGATACAGCGTGTTAGAACTTGTTTTTCTCTTATTCTGTTTAGAAATTCCATAAACAATGATTATGTGTCACCAAAATAATGTTTGTGGAGCATAATGTCGAGTTGTTTGATGAATAAATTTCTTTGCCTCTGCGGTTAAATCTTTACCGCCAAGTCGCCAAGCATACGCCAAGCTCGCTAAGAAAACCCTTTGCGCCCTTCGCGTTCTTCCCTT
>NZ_QKZK01000067.1:758-6631 GCF_003254275.1 Breznakibacter xylanolyticus
GCCAAGTTCGCCAAGAAAACCCTTTGCGCCCTTCGCGTTCCTCCCTTTGCGCCCTTCGCGGTTAAATGTTACCGCCAAGTCGCTAAGTTTCCGTCAAGCTCGCTAAGAAAACCCTTTGCGCCCTTCGCGTTCTTTCCTTTGCGCCCTTCGCGGTTAAATCTTACCGCCAAGTCGCTAAGTTTCCGTCAAGCTCGCCCAAGAAAAACTCCGTGACCCCGCATCTCTGTGTCTAGTTCCTCTACGGTTCACTCTTCCCGCGTCACTTCCCAATATCCCCCCTTAGCCGGACCTATTCGCTGAATAATACCTGCTTTACGCAAATTTGCTAACTGTTTTTCAACAGATCGGGTCGTCTGTGAAAGTTGTTCTGCTATTTCCGGTATCGTAATCTGTTTGTTCTCCCGCATGAGTTGGATGATTTTCCCCGAACTTTTCCCGTCTGTTTCGTTCGTGACTAGCGTCGCCCTTATAAAGCCATTGAGTTCTTCAAAAAGCAACTTCATTTTAGGATATGACAACAGGAATTTACGAATTCGGATAAAACCGGTTCCATGTTTTTCTACTTCTCCAATCAGGTAGAAGGCCTCAGCCAGCAGTTTGTTCCGATGAACGGCCAAGTAATTGTCTGTCTGTAAATCGGCGACTGTGAGTGACGGAGAAAGATTACCGGGATTAATGAAGGTGATGGAATCGTCGAATATTTTAATAATCAAATCTGTCGGTTGATGTTAGTCGCGATGGATGATTGCATTTAACTGCAATTCGCGAATGGCCTCCAATGGAAATTGCCATTTCTCAATGCGTTGCAAATGACCGTCAAATTCAAATCTTACCTGAATGTTTTTTTGAATAAAGTGCATGGCTTCTTCAACGGCTGTCAGCAAAGGAGACTTTATCATGATGTCATCCATAATGGTGTCGGCCGATTTGAATCTGCCAATATGGATGTTGGTGCTGTGATTGCCGAAGAGAAGTAAAGCTGCTAAAGTAGCTTGTTGGTGAATGGTGAATCGTAATTTTTCGAGATTGGCAAGTGGAGATGACGCTGAGGTTTTCTTCTCACCGGCCCTCATCTTACCTCACTGCAACTCAGTGTCAGTTCTTAGATGGTTACGCTGAGGAAGATGAGTTAACGCTGAGGTTCGCTGAGGTTTTTTTCTTCTCACCGGCCCTCATCTTCCCTCACCGCAACTCAGTGTCAGTTCTTCGATGGCTACGCTGAGGAAGATGAGAGGCTGTGAGTTATTTCCATCCATTCAAAATTATTTTTCCCGTATGATCTTCGCCCAATAATTCATAGTTTTGGGGCATGGAAACATCAAAAAAGAAAATTCTTGTTTTTATCGATTGGTTTTTGCCTGGTTACAAGGCCGGAGGCCCGGTGCGTTCAATGGCCAATATGGTGGATCATTTAAGCGATCGTTTCGATTTTTACATTGTCACTCGCAATACCGAATATTTAGAGATTGAGCCCTATCGTGGCATACAGAGCAATGTGTGGGTGGATTTTCAGCCGGGGGTGAAAGTGTATTACGCTTCGGCAGTCAAGGAGGGATTAAGATTGTGGAAACAATTGATTCAGGCCGGTAATTTTGACACGATATACATCAATGGAATTTATTCTTTTAAGTATTCTGTTTTATCGCTTTGGGCTGCCAAGCAATTCAATAATTTAAAAGTTATAGTATCACCAAGGGGCATGTTGGCACCCAGTGCCATTGGCGTGAAGAGCCGTAAGAAAAATCTGTTTCTGGCTTTGGTGCGTTGGGTCAGGCTCTATCGGGGCATCGATTGGCATGCCACCAATGAGAAAGAAGCTTCGGAGATAAAAATGCTATGTGGAAATGCAACTAAAGTCTCCATTGCCGCCAATTTACCTCGTAAAACGAATTTAAATCAAACACCAGTTCAAAAGCAGAAAGGGCATTTGATGGTGTGCTCGTTTGCCCGAATATCTCTTGAGAAAAATACTTTGTTTGCGTTGCAAACCCTGTCACTGGTACAAACAACCGGCGAGATTCATTTTCATCTATATGGTCAGATTTATAATGACGAGTATTGGCAGGAATGTTTATCTGTGATTGAACAGTTGCCCGTCAATATCCATGTCGAGTATAAAGGCGTGGTGGATGCCGATCGGGTGGGGGAGCAAATGGCCAATTACCATGTCATGTACTTGCCATCGCGGGGTGAGAATTTCGGGCATGTGATATTGGAGAGTCTGATGGGCGGACGTCCCGTGTTGATCAGCGATCAGACCCCGTGGCTGGGATTGTCGGATAAAAAGGCCGGTTGGGATTTACCATTGAGTGAGATGCCGCTGTTTGCCTCCAAGCTGGATGAGTTAAATCTAATGGATCAACAGCAATATGATCAGTGGTCAATGGGGGCTCAGCAACTGGCCGATCAGTTTGTCAATGACCCAACCCGAATGCAACAATATCTGCAACTTTTTCAATGACTTGTTTATTGATCATGTCTATCATTTAATACCCAAACAATATGTGTGGCATCAATGGCATCGTTGTGCGTCAATTATCTAATATGGATGAGCGATTAAAAGAGATGAACAATCGTTTGTCACATCGTGGGCCCGATGATGAAGGCACCTGGAATGACGGGATGGCTTATCTGGGACAACGACGCCTCTCTATCATCGATTTGTCATCGGCTGGGCATCAACCCATGGTGTCGGCTTGTGGACGTTACGTGATGGTGTTCAATGGGGAAGTGTACAATTATCTGCAGCTAAGACCCCAATTCAATTATCCCTATGTGTCACACACCGACAGTGAAGTGGTGTTGGCGGCCTGGAGCCAGATGGGCGAAAAGTGTGTTGACCTTTTTAAAGGGATGTTTGCCATTGCCATGTGGGACAAACAAACACAGGTGTTAACCCTGGTGCGGGATCGCATGGGGGTGAAGCCGCTTTATTATACCTGTCAGACTCAGGGATTGGCTTTTTCATCGGAGATACGTGCATTGATGGCATCGGGATTATCCGGCAAAGAAATGGCACAGGAAGCGTTGGTGGATTACCTTCGCTATCAGACCGTGCAAACACCGCGAACAATTTTAAAAGATGTGATGATGCTCGAGCCCGGGCATTTGTTGCGTTATCATGCTGTAAGCGGACAAATGGAGATGGCGTGTTACTGGGATTTGTTCGAAAAGACTTCCCTCATTCAGCCGGCAAGTTATTCGGAGGTAAAAGAGACTGTCAGACGGTTGTTTTTCGAGGCGGTGGAGAAACGTCTGGTGGCCGATGTGCCCTTTGGTGCCTTTCTGTCGGGGGGGATCGACTCCAGTGCAGTGGTTGGTGCCATGGCAAAAGTCTCATCTCATCGGGTGCGCACCTTTAATATCTCCTTTGCTGAGGGCGATTTCAGTGAGGCCAAATATGCCCGGCATATTGCCAATTTGCATGGCACTGAGCATACCGAGATCAATCTGTCTCCCCAACAGTTTTTGGAATATCTGCCACAGGCATTGGCTGCCATGGATCACCCCAGTGGTGATGGACCCAATACGTGGGTGGTATCAAAAGTGACCAAGGAGGCTGGTATCACCATGGCACTGTCGGGTTTGGGTGGGGATGAGCTGTTTGCCGGATATGCCATCTTTAACCGCATGGCATCGCTCGAAAAGAAAAAAGGGTTGTGGCAATTGCCATTGGGGGGCAGAAAAATGGCGGCGGACGCACTTACTGCCTTGAAGCCAGGGGTGGCCTCGATGAAAATTGAACAGTTGTTAAAGATGCCCCGTTATGAATTTGAGAGGGCATATGCCGTGTCGCGACAGGCTTTGATGGATGAGCAGCTTCTGGCAATCCTCAATGTGTCTCCATTGCCATCACACACTCCTGTCGATTATTTGATGAAACGAAAAAGGGACCTTTCAAAGTCCCTGATCACTCGGGTCTCTCAAGCCGAGATGACCACCTATATGCAGAATGTGTTGTTGCGCGACAGCGATCAGATGAGCATGGCGCATGCGCTGGAGGTGCGGGTGCCCTTTATGGATCACGATTTAATAGAATACGTGTTGTCGTTACCCGATCAATACAAATACCCTATCACACCTAAAAAGTTGTTGGTGGACAGTCTGCCCGATTTGTTGCCAAATTATATTGTGAACCGTCCCAAAATGGGGTTCGTGTTTCCTTGGCGCGATTGGTTAAAAGGTGAGTTGTTTGACTTTGCCGATGCCCGGATTAAAAACATCAGTCAACGACCCTATTTTAATGAAAAAGGGGTGATGGATTTGTGGAGACGTTTTGTGAAAGGGGATGCATCGGTGACTTATTCACGCATCTGGCCATTGGTGGTGTTGGAGGAGTGGATGGAGAAGAACGGGGTCGGGTGAGACTTTTCTCAGTGTTATAAAAGAACATGACACTGAGGAGGATGAGGGAAGAAGAGTTACGCTGAGTTTTTCTCCTCATTCTCAGTGCGACTAAGAGCATGACATTGAGGCTGCTTCAATTAAAGGCTTATCCCGATCAATGTCTCTGCCCATATTTTGGGCGTGTGTGAAAGCCCTATTTTGCTTGATGCAGCTCCCATTTGCATCAGTTGATCATCATTTTGCTCCATCATCAACTTAAGTGCCTTCTTTAAACTCTCTTTGTTGCCCGATTGAAACACATATCCGTTTTTCCCATTTTCAACAAACTGACTGGCCGAGCCTACCGCCGACGACAACACCATGGGCATCCCTGCAGCTGCCATCTCGTGGACGACCACCCCCCATGGCTCAAAAAGGGAGGGAAGGACAAATACCCCCGTTTGTTGCAGATAAGAGGGGAGATCTCCCGGTTGCACAAAACCATGATGCACAATTTTGGGATGCATCGGCCGTTGTTCAAACAACTCGCCTGTCCCCACACACCACAACTCCCAGTCATTGGGCGTCTCTTGTTGCAGTTCGATAAAGGCGGCAAACAACATATCGAGTCCCTTGGCTTTGATGTAGCGACCCACATAAATGAATCGATGGGGGAGGCTTTCTTGCTTACATCTGCTAAGAGGGCTGAACAGAGCCGTGTCTGCACTGTAAAAACCGGTGGCGATACGCTCATTTTTGAATCCCAATTTGAGGGCATACTGCTTCTGCGGCTCACCAGGCACCCAGGCGTGCGAGAAGTTGCGGTGCAGGTAAAACGGTGCTATCAGCCGCATCATCTGTTGTTTGGCGGTGCCATGCCATTGGTTGTCCATGCTCATGATGGTGGGGACTTTCCCCTTAAAGGCTCGGCATACTTTCACATAGCCCTTGTCAACCCAGCCACTGCACACAATCTTGTCGGGGGCAATACCTGCAACTAATTGGAGCAATTGATTCTGACTGTATTCGTTTCGTTCGTATATGGTCACATTGTCCGGAAACATAAACTGAAAGGGGGCTTCTTTGTTCACCGGCCAGCTGACAATGTGGATGGACTCACATCGGGGTGCCAATTCATGCAGGCACGATACAAAATAACCTGCCAACTCTGTATAGAGAAATAATATTTTCATATGATTATAATTTGTTTTTCATTGGCCATATGGAACTCGCCAATAATCAATCTCCTGTGTGAGAAGGGTTACTCATGGCTCGTTTCATGTGTTTAAAAAAGTATTAAGATTTGAGTATCAAGACGCAAGATACAAGGCAATGAGGTTTTTTATCATCTCCATGTGTGTCGAAGCATGCGACATACATCGTTTCATGTTGATATTCTGTTTTACCACCAAAACGCCAAACCCACGCCAAGCTCGCCAAGAAAAACCCTTTGCGCCCTTCGCGTTCCTCCCTTCGCGCCCTCTGCGGTTAACTCTTCTCTTTACCGCCAAGACGCTAAGGTTGCGCCAAGTTCGCCAAGAAAAACA
>NZ_QKZK01000068.1 GCF_003254275.1 Breznakibacter xylanolyticus
CTGAGTTATTTTGTTACACCTTGCGTTTAAATATCAAAGCATATAAATCAAAGAGTTATATAGTAGGCACAGAGAATTCACAGAGCAACAATTCGTATAATTCGCAGTTAAAAAAAACGCCCAATCCCCCCAATCCAACTCAACTAAAAACTCCGTGCCCCTCCGTGCAACTCTGTATCACTAACAAACATTACACAGAGCCCACCGAGAAGGCACAGAGAATTCACAGGGTCACAGTGTTTTTTTGAAGTTGTGTAGTGCGTTTGAGGGCTTAACTTAACGACATTGAAACCTTCATTGGCATTCATCATACAATGTCGAAGAGTTAAGAGAAAATGATGTCAGACCAAGAGTCAGATGATGAGATGAAAACAGATGTTTAGATCCGTTCTCTTGAGTCTAAACATCTTCTTGTCTCTTTTGTGAATCGCACTAACTGAACGTCGTTGATTCATAATAAGTCTCTTTTTGGTTAGCTATTTTTTGTTTTTGATATATGTTATTAATTTAGCTGATGTGCTGATGCACTTCTGCCCCTTTGGGGCGATAACCATGGAACCAAATCTTTAATCAATTATTGACCGATGGGCAAACAGAAGAAAAAAAAGGGGACGCCGGAACGACGATCTCTCAAGTCGTATATGGCCATTACCAAGACTTATTCAGATGAATTTACACAAACAGCCCATAAATTTATGCGGCTGATCGGATTGGAACCCTCGGATTTTGATGTGTTGACGAAGCGGACCAAGCAGGAGTTGATGCGTATTCGACACACGCCTTATAAAATTTATGCTCAGAAAGGGGGGCGGGTTCCGGAGGCTTATGTCAGGTTTTTCAATGCTTGTTTGTTCAGGTATGAAAAACAAAGTTATTATGGTGATCCTCAATATGGCATCACGTACTACGAATATGTGACCCATGGATTAACGTTCATCTTTTCCATTCGCAATTACGATCAAGAGACCGGGATATTGCCCGATCAATATCCGTTGCTCGAGAAGATCAAAAAGCCGCTTGTTAAGTACACTCAGTCTAACGAAGTCGACCATTATTCGATTCGTACCACTTCGTTTCTCAACTTTCTTTATACCAGTTTTTCGCAGCCCAATTACCGCTATTATACCGGGGAAGAACAGTGTTTAACGGAGTATATGAAGGGACGCATCAAGAACGAGATTCGTATATCATCTATCGAGCCTGAACGCCGAACGTTTGTGATTGACAAGGAAGTGCGGCCATCGTATCGTTTGGGGATTTACCGGGCCGAAATAGTTTGTAAAATGATTGAACCGACCTGGGTCGAACTGCCCATGGTTCTTTTAGAAGCCGAGGACAGCCGAAGCGTGATGGCTCAATTGATGGGCACCCGGTTGACGCTTCCTGTGTATATTCAAAGCCATGCCTTGCATCGGATGGGGGAACGCCTGGATTGTTTTGATAATTATTCTCTGAATCAGGTTTTTACATTTACCTTCATGGAGCCACGTTGTATCACGGCCACCAATGGACAGCGCCTGATTGTGGCCATCGATTTCAGGGGAAAAACCATTGGTTATTTTCCAATGGCGAAAGTCAACGGTGCTGTGTTGTTGCTCAGTTTTTTGCCCTTGTCGTCACCCATCACCCCCGAGGGATCGATCTTGCAAAAGGAATTGGGGCTTCAGTTCGATGACATCAAATTTATCGGTCTGGATAAGTTGAGTTATTATATTAAGACTAACTTTAATGCCAATCCTCCTTTGCAGAAGGCCTTAAAAAAAGCCAATATGTGGCATTTAACAGACTTTGTGATGAAAGGGAGTGTTGAAAAAAAAGAAGATCGGATCATCATGAATTATTTAACCCGCAATCGTGCAATGGCAGCCGATGAAGCATGTGTATAAAAAGTGTAAGGGTTGAGTGATATTGAATACTTTTGCCTGCGACATGGGATTTAAAGTCCTGTTTAAACGCCGAGGGATAACGCGGGGCAATCAGTGCAAATACGAGTTTTTCGTTACGGCGAGTTGTTGATTTTGAGTGCACTTTGTTTGACATCTTCTTTATAAAATTGTGAATGATGCATTGGATGATTTATGGCAACACCGTTTCGTATGATCAGGAAGGGGTTTTGCAATTGGTGAAGGAATTAGGGGTGGCCGAAGGCGGGAAGCGGGTGGCCGTTTTTTCGAATAAGACATTGGATTATTTTATTGAAGAGGAAGCCATCCACGATGTTTTTTCCCTGACGGCAGATACCGGTCGAAGTCTGGCCACCTTGTCGTCGGGCGAAAAAAAGAAGGCCTTGCTGGCTTATTTACTGAAGCAGTCGCCGGAGTGCATGATATTGGATAATCCGTTTGAAAACCTGGATGTTGAGACCCGTTTGGAGCTGCGTAGCCGCTTGAACGAACTCTCGGCATCGGTACAGTTGATATTGATTGTGCGACGTTATGAAGATGGTTTGGATGCGATTGGGAACCTGATTTATGTGAGGGACCATGCGGTGGTGTTTAAGGGCGATCCGCGGGCGTTCGACATTGACCAATATCAAGTGCACCATCACTTCCCCAATAAGGTGCCGGATGCGCCTTATGATTATGATTTGCATGGAGATGCGTTGGTGGTGTTTCGGGATGTGTCGGTACAATACGAGGGTCGGCCGGTTTTAACCCGCGTGAGTTGGGAGGTGAAACGGGGGGAGTTTTGGCAGTTGAAGGGGCCCAATGGTTCGGGCAAGACCACGATGCTCACCATGATTAATGGCGATAACCCTAAAGCTTTTGGTCAGGATATTTGGCTCTTTGGCCGGAAAAAAGGGAGCGGGGAGTCGGTCTGGGACATCAAAAAGAACATTGGCTATTTTACTCCCGCGATGATTCTGCGATTTCGTACCTTTTGTTCGTTGGAGGATATGGTGATTTCGGGTTTGCTCGATTCGATTGGGTTGTACCGCAAAGTGACCGATCTTCAACGGGATTTGGCGCGCGAGTGGATTGACTTCATGGGTTTAAAGCATTTGGCGGGCAGCAATTTTGTGGAGGCATCGGACATTGTGCAGCGCATGGTTTTAATTGCACGGGCCATGATTAAGCATCCGCCGTTGTTGATATTGGATGAACCTACTGCCGGTCTTGACGATGAGAGTGCGCTGTTTCTTTCGCAACTGATCAATCGTATCGCTTCGGAAAGTCGTACGGCCATTTTATTTGTCTCGCATCGTCAGGAACCCGGTTTGCATCCTGAACGGATATTGACTTTAACACCCGGGGACGAGGGGAGTGTGGCGACCATCGGGTGACGGGGGCATGAGGAGGGGAGGAGTTGAGAGTGGAGGAGTTGAGAGTGGAGGAGTTGAGAGTGGAGGAGTGGAGGGGGTGGCTGGTGGAGGACTGGATTGAAATCCAGCCTTACAAGATGGGGCGAGCCGATGGCTCTTTGGGGGGAGACAGGGCGTGCCCTGCCTGTACCAATGGGAGCGGAGAGATGGAGGTGATAAAAAATCAGCATGTCAAAGAGCGAAAGCCGGTTGTTGAGTTGCCCTGGGGCCTCCGCCGCTGTCGTCCCGGCTTTAAGAGCGGCAGGCGAGGAGTGTGTGATGCTTACGGGTGAGCCATTTTTTTGAACCTCCCGGAATTATTTGTTGTTTGGGTTATGTATGCAAATTAATTGTGTTTTAGTGTGTTGTGCTGGGGTGGTGGTAGCACAGATTACAAATCTGCGCTAGCGGGGGAGTGTGTGATGCTCCCGGGTGATCCAATTTTTTGAACCACCCGGGATTATTTGTTGTTTTTGTTGTTTGTGCAAATGAATTATGTGCTAGTGTGTTGTGTTGGTTTTGTGGTAGGTGGCTGGTGGAGGACTGGATTGAAATTCAGCCTTACAAGATGGGGCGAGCCGATGGCTCTTTGGGGGGAGACAGGGCGTGCCCTGTCTGTACTATTGGGAGCCAGGAGGGGAGTGTATTGCTATTTATTGAACCACCTGGGATTATTTGTTGTTATGTGAGTAATTTAATTGTGTTTTAGCGTGTTGTGCTGGTTTGGTGGGAGCACAGATTGCAAATCTGCGCTAGCGTGGGGCACATGGGAGGGTGGGTTATTCCTTATATCCCTTACCCTTACAGCACGAACATTTATTGTACCCTTGTCTGCAATGAGGGCATATTGAGTAGCCCTTTCCTTTGCATGTGAAGCATCTTTCAGCTCCTCTTCCTTTGCAAACATCACACCTCGTCATCCCTCTTCCCTGACACGAGGTGCATCTGTATGTGTAGTCTCCATAACCGGCTTCTCCGTCACCTCCACACACAGCACATTCTTTTGTTCCAAGGCCGTTGCATGCGTAACATTCCGATCCTTCCCCGGTGCCACCACATAAGGCGCATTCTTGTTCTCCTGAACCTTGGCAGTAGTTACATTTCTCGATGCCTTCTCCAAAACAACATGAGCATTTACGAACATAGCTTTGTGATGAAAATAGTGTTGCAATAGCTAATAAAACAATGGAATAAATGAGTTTTTTCATGTTTTTCATGTTTTTCATGTTTGTTTGGGTTTTATATTCTTGCGCTCCTATCCACCACTTTGATCACGTTATATAGTTCGGCCACATCTTTCAGATGTAATTCAAAATCCTCGTACATGGGGTTTAAGGAGTGACAGGTGATGATGCCCTTCTCTACGTCGTGATGGGTGATCTGCTTAACGATGATGCCATCCGTGCGGGTCACGATCACAAAATACCAGTCTTGAATGTGGAGCTTCGACTGCCAGTATTCTCTCCTGACTTCCCGGCCTAATACCAGGTCTTTCTCCATTAACGATTCTACGGTGCGATTATCCATGCTGTCGCCGGCCACTTCAAAAACTCTGTACTTCCCTCTAAAGGTTCTGTCTGTTATTACTGGGACTCTGGGAAGGGTCTCTATGATGTACTCATCATCGCCATATCCTCTCTCATATCCTGCCTGGGCGTGAATTGGTATCATTGGTACTTGAAAAAAATTAAAATCGGTTATCAATTTCGCATCGCTAATATAACTAGATTATGTTTTTTTCTGAAATGACGGTATGTGTTTTATAATATCATATTCATTTTTAGTTCCATTTTATTATCAATTTTGGGATGATTCAAGGTACTTGAAACTCAAATCCATCATTGTATCATTGTTTTTTTTAGGTCGATGTATTTTTTCTAGCGAATATAAAAAATGCTGATACAGCGGCAATAGGACTAAGGAAGGAAATTTATTGAAAATCAATTGTATAAAAACCACTTGTTTGAAAAAGTCGCATAAACATATGTGTGAGAATCATTGGCAAGACTTAAATTCTCCCCAAAATAGTAAACGTTTTAAGAGTTTCTTTTTTTTAGGATGTGGGTGGATAGCGCACGCTAACCACAGAAAGAAGCTCAATTTATTTGACGTATTAAACATTGTTTTAACCCATTTTGCAGCTATCCTAAAGCCAGCGCCTGTATTTCAATGAATTGTTCATTTTCGAGTTCGGATTTGTGTACTACAGATTTTCGCTTTGTAAAGGTAGCGTAATGACGCTAGCTCTCCACTAAACACGGTAATAACCGCTATAGATTCCCGTTTCGGGGTTGGTGCGCATGGATACTTTGAAATACATGCCCCAAAGTAAACATGTAAACCGCTGATATACAATACCCCCTTGTGTACTACAAATGATTTTTCGAAAATTCAGACACTGATTATCAATGTATTACAAAAGCAAATAGAGCAAAAGAGACTATTTTGAGGTGAAAAAAGGTGTTTTTTTAATGAATTT
>NZ_QKZK01000069.1 GCF_003254275.1 Breznakibacter xylanolyticus
CGCTTAGCCACAATTTCGGGCACAAACGTATTGTTTCTGTCTCGAGGGGTTGTTAATTCAAACTCTCCGGTAGAGCTTTTTACTGTTTTGGTCGTAAGCCCATTTCGCTTGTTTCCGCCCTCATGTTTAAGGTGTTGTTCAAGCTCTAGGGCCAATGCCTTTTCTAAAAAATGCTTGATCAGAGGGGTGAAAACACCGTTCTCACCCATGAAATTCTTTTTCTCATAAAGTCCCTTGATCGCTTCCCGTTCAAAGTCTTCGTAACTGAAATCTGGTTTGTCTTTCATTGTCTGCAAAATTAATATTTATATATTGCAGACACAGTTCCATGAATAGTCTCAACCCAACACACGTATATGACAACACCCGCATCACGCCCATCCACTGCACAGGCAGCCGGCAGCTTTCTCATTCCGCTCATTCTGGTCACCAGCCTCTTTTTTATGTGGGGAGTGGCCAACACGCTCAATGGCATCCTGATTCCGCAGTTTCAGAAATCGTTTTCGCTCACCAATTTTCAGTCGGGGCTGGTACAGTCGGCCTTCAACCTGGGATACTTTTTATTGGCGCTGCCGGCGGCACGCATCATGAAACGCTTTGGGTACAAAACAGGCATCATCATCGGGCTGGTGTTGTATGCATTGGGAGCCCTTCTTTTTTTCCCGGCTGCCGAAATACGGGTGTATGGCCTCTTTTTGATGGCGCTGTTTGTCATTGCCTCGGGTCTGGCCTTTCTCGAAACGGCGGCCAACCCTTTTGTGACGGTGCTGGGCCCTGCCGAAACATCGGAGAAACGGCTCAACCTGTCGCAAGCGTTCAACTCGCTGGGCGCCATCATGGGTATCGTCATCGGGCGTTTTTTCATCTTGTCGGGGGTTGAATACACGCCTCAGCAAATCGCGGCCATGAGCGCCGACCAACTGCAAGCCTTTTACACAGCCGAAACCAAAGCGGTGCAGACACCATACCTGGTGCTGGGCATCGTTGTGGCACTGTGGGCGGTGTTCATTTTATTTTCAAAACTTCCGGACATCAAAGAAGAAGCCGACGCATCATCGCAACATCAGCACGGCTTCAAAAACCTGCTCGGTCACCAACATTTTGTGGCGGGCGTTGTGGCCCTGTTTCTTTACGTGGGAGCGCAGGTGGGCACCTGGAGCTATTTAATTAACTATGCCAAGCACACCATCCCCGGCACCAGCGAACTGGCGGGCGCCGATTACCTCACCGTGTCGCTCATTTGTTTGATGCTGGGTCGATTCTCAAGCACCTTTATGATGAAATATTTCCGTCCCAACCGCATCATGGCTCTGTTTGCCGCTGCCAATGCACTGCTGGCTTTGATAGCGGTGGTGATGCCGGGCATCATTGGCCTTTATGGACTGGTGGTGAGCAGCTTTTTTATGTCGCTCATGTTTCCCACCATCTTCGCGCTTAGCATCAAAGGGCTGGGCAACGACACCAAAATAGGGTCATCCATCCTCATCATGGCCATTGTGGGAGGCGCCGTGATCACGGCACTCATGGGGCTCATTTCCGACCTGAGCTCCATCACGGTAGCCTTCCTGTTGCCGGCTGTCAGCTATCTTTACATCTTGTGGTTCGCCATCAAAGGGTTTGCCCCCAAGCACGCATAACGTTCTCATTCATCCATCATCCACACACATCAACGTGACATCCATCCTCAAAATCAAATCGGAACAAAAGCTTACCCAGCAGCAAGAGGAGTTTAACAAACTGGTTGCCCTCATCGAAAAACGCAAAAAAGAGCTGGAACGGCTTCATCAAAACATCCGCAAAGCCACGCAAATCATCTCCGAACATCTCATTCCCCTTGAGATGGAATTCGGCAAACTCACCAAACGCTACGTGGTGACGCTGCACGGATGGCTCAACGAACCCAAAATCACCAAGAGCGAACGTGAAAAAATCATCCGTACCATCGACAACCACCTCAGTGCGGCCTTAGCCGCCTTCCCCGATGACAAGGAATTGCTCGACATTGCTGAGTTTCTCGAAGCCCAGGAGGATGAATCTGAATACGAAAGCGAAGCCTTCCATGAAATGTTCGAACAGATGTTTGAAGGGATATTTGACGAAACTTTTAACGAACCGCCCAAAAAGAAAACCAAACAACAACAAAAAAAGGAAGCCGAACGCCAGCAAGCCGCTCAGGCCGACACGTCGCGACTGGAGAAAATCACCAAGAAACTCTACACCGACCTGGTGAAAAAACTCCATCCCGACCGCGAACACGATGACGCCCTGCGTGCCGAAAAAACCGAAATCATGAAGGAGGTCACCCTGGCCTACAACGACAACAACATTCACGCCCTCATGCATCTGCACCTGGCGCACATGGACGACCAGCAACAGTCGATGCTTTCGCAAATGGCCGACGAACAAATCAAAAGCTACGTGAAACTGCTCAAGCAACAATCCATACAACTGCAAGGTGAAATCAACAGCATCAAATACCGTCCCGAAACCCAAATGCTCCATTTACTCACCTGCGGCACCGAGGTGATGCAAAAAAACAAACTCAAGCGCGAAATCGAATCCCTCAAACTCCGTAATCATCTCTTTGAGGAATCCACCATCGATGCATTCAAAGACCTCAAAGCCCTCAAAAAACATCTCAAAACAATTCCGGATGTTGACGAAATGCTTCAATATCCCGACTTCTTTTAATTGATTGCAATGCAACAAAGCCCGTTCACGACGTTTCGCGAACGGGCTTCTCCTTTGTCTGATAAACCTCTATGAAGAAAACTAAAACCTCTTAAAACGACACGGCCGTGTTGTATGCCGATGTGCTCAGGGAAAACGTCTTTTTGCTCGTCCCCCCCGAATAGGTGCCGCCGCTGTACAAGCCATCCTTTAAGGTGCCCGTGCAACTGCCGCCGGTATAAACCGAATAACTCACATTGCGCTGCAAAACGGGCGACGTTAAAAAGAACACACTGGCCGTGCGTGCCGGCTCAAAGGTCACCACATCGGTGCCCGAGGCATCCTGCACCCTGAAGATATTTCCGGCCGACACCCCCGACGATGCCGTCAGGGTGACATTGTATTGCGATGTGGAGCCGCCGGGCGTTTTAGCCCCGTGCATGCCACTGGTGGGACTCGATGCAATCACAAAGCCCCCCGTGAGCGTAAACGTGCCGTTGAAGTCGAGCGCCTCCTCGGGTTGCGAAGCCGGTCCGTGCATCACCAGCGTGCCCCCCGATACTTGCACATTCCCATTGCTGTCCAGCGCATCGCCCGACGCCACATTCAACGTCATGTAACCCCCTTTCATATAAAAACAGCTGCCATCGTTGCTCTCCGTCCCGCCCGACACGGTGCCCATCGTGGCGTTCACCCCGTCGTTCGAGGCCACCACGCTCACGTTACCGCCGTTCATGGTGATGATCTTGCTCTCGATGCCCTCCACCGACTTCACAATGGTCACCTGGCCATCATTCATGGTGATGGACGTAGCCGAGCTCATCCCGTCATCGGTCGACGAAACTCGCATGGTTCCGCCGTTCACCGTCATCTCGCCATCACTCTTCAATGCTTTGGGATGACTGTAATCCGACCCGCTCACCACAAACTTGGCGCCCGTGGTGGTCACCGTCAAATCGGGGCCATTGCCCGACTGCCCGATGGTCAGCTTTCCGCCGGCATTCACACCCTTGCCGCCACTGCCCGATGCCGTCAGCACCAGCGTCCCTCCCAACAGCCCCACATCGCCCTTAGCGGTGACACATGCGGCACTGTATGCATCGGTCGTGCCCGTACTATTCTTATAGGTCGCTCCGGCACCTGATTCCGATATCTCCACCGAACCCGAATGGATCACCAGGTTGCCTGCGGCCGAAATCCCTTTGCCGCCCTTGCCGGTTCCTGTGATTTTAATGCTGCTGCCATCAATCGACACATCCACGCCTCCCTTAATACCCGTGGCATAAGCCGGGTCGTATCCCGAGCCTGATGCCTCCAGATACACATGCCCCGGAAGGGTCACTGTCACGCTTCCGCCCTTAAAACTCATCAATCGTGCCGCCTTAATGCCCTTGGCCGCCGATGTCGTGGCCGTAGCACTCCCGGCATCGATGGTCACTTCGCCCCCGCTGATGGTAAAATTCCCTTCACAATCAATCGCATCCTTCCCCGAAGTTACCTTCAACACACCACCCTGTACGTCCACAAACCCCAGCGATGCATCCTGATCGTTAGGGCTTTTCAATCCGTCACCATGCGCCGTCACCGTCACCTCACCCGAAGCCACCACCAAATAATCCTTCCCTCTGATGCCGTCGTCGGCTGCCGTCACCGTTACGTTGGCTGCCTTCAATATTAACCCATCCTTCGAGGCGATTCCGTCACGGTAATTCCCGGTCACCGTCAACGCCCCGTTCCCACATATCGTCAAATTGCTTTTGCTAAACAAAGCCGCATCCGGCTCACTCTCGTCGGCCGATGCAAACACATACGATGCCCCGTCAGTCAAGCTGTTTTGCGTGCCATCCCCTAACACCACAATCACCTTTTTGGCTTTTTTCACAAAAATGGGTGCCGACGTTGAACTGGCCATCGTCACCCCATTCAGCACAATCCTCACCACCCCCTCTTCGTCGGTATTCACCACCAACTGACCGTCGCTCAGCGTCCCCGTCACCCTGTAATTACCGGCCTTCGCAATTGTGGCCACACTTCCGTCCACCGTCACCGCCTCCGAGGTCACTCCTATCGAACTCCCCTTCAACTCAATTTCCACCATCGACGACACATCCCACACGTAATCCGATTCCGCCTCGTGCGTGAGTCCGTTGTCAGCCGTTCCGGCCACCGGTGTCGATGTCTCATCATCATCACCACTGTCGTCACTGCTATCATCTACCGCCTCCGTCTCCTCCTCAGTGACATCATCCTTTTTACTGCACGCCCCTATCACCCCAAAGGCCAACAGGCACACCATTAATAAATAATACTTGCTTTTTTTCATTTTGCACTCGTTTGGATTTATTCAAAGCATCTCATTATGAGTCTCTATCAAGAAGCAATATTAATCCTCATGCCTCTTCCCCAAAAACAACTTCAACAAACCCATCCAAACCATCAACAAACCAACTGCAAAATCCAAACAACATCCTCAACGCCTAAGTTCCCTCTCCCTCACATACAATCCCCAAGTTGCCACCCCATCTACAAACAGGCTTCACATCAAGCCCCCAATCCAACTCAACAAAAAACTCCGTGCCCCCTCTGTGCAACTCTGTGTCACCCACCATTACACAGAGCCCACCGAGAAGGCACTAAGATCCACAGAGCAACAATTCGTTCCATTAGTACTAATCGACGCAGTCGCTTTGCGAAGCATAGTTATCGTTGTCTTCGACGCATTGCGAAGCAAAGAATTCGTATAATTCGTGTAATTCGCGGTTAAAAAAACTTTTTCTACCTGATCCCCTCGTGCACTTCGCGGATAAAAAAGTCTACAACGCAAAAAAGCCAGCTGATTACTCAACTGGCTTTTCTAAAAATCGGCGGCGACCTACTCTCCCACTTCTATGCAGTACCATCGGCGCGGCAGGGCTTAACTTCTCTGTTCGGAATGGGAAGAGGTGGAACC
>NZ_QKZK01000070.1 GCF_003254275.1 Breznakibacter xylanolyticus
GCCTTTGCGTTTATTTTGACTCTGTGTTCACTGAAAACTCTCTGATCAAAATCTCTCACCATCACCGCAACAAGCCATCTCCATCTCATTGCAACTCATTCCCCCCACGCCCATACAACTCCCATCATATTGTTATACCTTTGCGGCACATTAATTCGATTACATCATGACATTTGCCGAGCTCAACCTCACCTCCCCACTCATCAGAGCCATCAACGACCTGGGCTTCACACATCCAACCACCATCCAGGAAAAAGCCTTTCCCGTGATCATGTCCGGCCGCGACGTGCTGGGCATCGCCCAAACCGGAACCGGTAAAACCATCGCCTTTGCCCTGCCAGCCCTGCGCCAGTGGACGTTCGACAAAAACAAAAACCCGCAAATCCTCATCATCGTCCCCACCCGCGAACTCGTCGTTCAGGTCATGGACGTGGTCAAAGCTCTGGCCGCCTACCAAAACGTCACCGTGCATGGCGTTTACGGCGGCGTAAACATGAAAACACAAGCCTGGGATATCAGCGGCGGCATGGACGTGTTGGTGGCTACTCCGGGCCGCCTTTACGATTTGGCCGTGGAGGGTCACATCAACCTCAAAATGGTCAAGAAACTCATCCTCGACGAGGTCGACGAGATGCTCGACCTGGGATTCAGAACCCAAATCTCAGCCATCTTCGACCTGCTGCCCCCGAAACGGCAAAACCTCATGTTCTCGGCAACACTCACCCCCGAGGTCGATGCGCTTATCCGGAATTTCTTCAACGACCCCGTCCGCATCGAAGCAGCGCCGGCCGGCACGCCCCTCGATAACATCGCGCAAAGCGCCTTTCGTGTGCCTAACTTTTACACAAAAATCAACCTACTGGAACATCTGCTGCGTCAAAACAACGACATGAACAAAGTGCTCGTGTTTACCGCCACCAAGGAACTGGCCAATGAGGTTTTTGAGCAACTCAGCCCCATGTTCCCCGACCAAACCGACGTCATCCACTCCCGCAAGGCTCAAAACTACCGCTTCAGAGCCGTCAACAAATTCCACGATGGCAAAATCAGAATCCTCATCGCCACCGACCTCATTTCAAGGGGCATCGACATCTCGCAGGTGTCGCACGTGATCAACTTCGACATGCCAGCCGAACCCGAAAACTACATCCACCGCATAGGCCGCACCGGACGTGCCGACCAAAAAGGCGTCGCCATCAGCTTCATCGTCCCGCGCGACATCGACAAGACTTCCGCCATCGAAACCCTCATGGGACAATCAATCCCCGAACTCCCCTTCCCCGACGAAGTACCCGTGTCGGCCATCCTCGCCCCCTCCGACAAAGAACCGGTGCCCATGAAAAACACCCTCACCCAAACCCCTAAACGCGACCCGGAACACGGCGGTGCCTTCCATCAGAAAAGCGATAAAAACCGAAAAGTCAACAACAAAATCCCCCACAAAGTCAAAATGATGCAAAAATACGGCAAGCCAATCACCAAAGGCGCCAAAAAAAAATGATCTCATATTAATGTCGTTTAGTGAAGCCCTGAAAGGGCGATAAGCAGTAGCGTTGGCCATCGCCCAACGATGAATGCAACCACAATCTTAGAGCCCTGAAAGGGCGTAAGCTTACACCCCTTCGAGGGCTTGAGCTCGTTTGCGACTAATATGCAGGGCTTTGCCCTACACTAATGCTGGTGCCCGATTGCGGCTTAACTAAACGACATTGAATCACATATCCGTTATCAACACGTCGCACCCCTCTCAACGCCATGCAATGAGTGCGACGTATTGACCTTTTAACTCTCACCTTAATATCCTGCCATTAGGCAGAAAAGATCGGAAAATTATTGCCTGCCTATATCCAACCCGCCATTCAAAATTCGCGCAATTCGCGGTTAAAAAAACTGGCTCTATGTCGAATCCTGTGGGTAAACAAAATATGAATGCACGAAATCAAACAAGGTAACTAAGCCGCCTTCGGAAAATGGCGTTAAAAAAATCATAGGCCTGAGCGTTAAAAAATATGCGCTGTTTGAGCTTGCGAGTTCGCAGATTTTAGCGAAGGCCTATGATTTTTAGCCATTTTACGTCAGCGGCGGCCTTTTTTGCTTACTTTTTGGGGCTGTAGCCAAAAAGTAAGAGCCCGCCCGGCTCGAGGGCACGAAAAAATGGTTAGTGTGAATTGATACTTATGATTACCCACACAAATCAGAATAGAGCAAAAAAACTCTTCCGAATTTTCTCAACCCCACATCACAACCTGAAAAACTCGGTCCCCCTGTGCCTTCCATAAAACTCTTTCACTCTGTTGCACTGAAGCTTCTTCTCCTCACCGATCTCATCTTATCTCACTGCAACTCAGTGTCAGTTCTTATTGGGTGACGCTAAGCAAGATGATTCAAAGCTGAATTATCTGCTAATGTATCCCCTCTTGCATTGCCCTGAAATCACCCCATTTTGAACCACTGCATTTTAATCCGGTCACAGCTCCCCATTCATCCCAAAATTCCCTATCTTAGCTCTTCATCAAACCAACCCCTTTACAATGGAAAAAATCTCAAAAAACGCCCTCGTCTACGTCGTTTCCGGGGGCAAAGGCGTCGCCGGACACTCCATGTTGCAATCCCTACTCGTACAGTACCCCGAAAACAACATCCAGGTCATCATCGTTCCCGATGTGCAAACCCCTGAGAAAGCCGACGAAGCCATCACTAAAATCATCCGTACCGGCGGTTTCGTGGTGCATACCCTCGTCACTCGCGACCTTCGTCACTATTTCATCAACCTCTGCGAAATAAACCACATCAAGCACGCCGACATGATGGGCCCCATGGCAGACTTCATCGAACACGACCTGGGTCTTCAGTCTATCAACGACCCCGGCCTCTTTCACCGCATCAACGCCCCCTATTTCCAACGCGTCGAAGCCATTGAATACACCATGGAACACGACGACGGACTCAACCCCGAACGTCTCCTCGATGCCGACGTCATCCTCACCGGTGTCTCCAGAGCCGGTAAAACACCCCTGAGCATCTACATGGCCATGTTCGGCTGGAAGGTGGCCAACGTACCCCTCGTCGAAGGCATACAGCCCCCCGACGAACTCTTTAAAGTCGATGCTCGACGCGTTTTCGGACTGGTCATCAGCGCCGAACATCTCATCTCACACCGACACAAACGGCTGGCTGCCATGGGACAGTTCCCCACCGACAACTACACCGACCATCATGCCGTGCGCAAAGAACTCCTTTACGCAAATCTCATTTTCGAACGCGGTGGTTTCACCAAAATCAACGTCACCAACAAACCCATCGAAAGCACCGCCAACGAAATCCTTCAGCTCATCTCCGACCGCTTTGGTCACCGTCACCAAAAGCTCAGCTTATAACCTCTATTTAGGAAGAGATATCATTTCGTTAATATGAGTCCGCGAAACAAATTGACTTATAAACTTCAATCTGATCGATTTGTTTGACGAATCAACGAAAACTCTTGCAATTCCATTGATACACCCTTTCCTGAATATCCTTCTACAAACACACACAAATAACTCCTTAATAATTAACCGACTATGTTCTTCTTACGACTCCTCCCCACCTTTATCATCGGAATCCCCGTGGCCTATTTAGTGCTGCGACACTACTTCAAAGGTTCTGTGTTTTTCAAAATCGGAATGATGTGGGTCGGAAACCTATTCCTGGTGCTGCTCAACACCTCGTTGGCCAACCATTTCGCCCAACAATACCCACTGTGGCTCTCAACGTCGCTGGGCGTCTTTTCTTCGGTTCTTCTGCTGGCCGCTTCCGGACGTCTCCTGCGACCCCTCAGGCAAGCCACTGACCAACTCGATGACCTGGCCAATGGAAACCTCCAACTAAACGTCGACACCCAACATCAACACCGTAACGATGAAATAGGAAAACTCAACCGAACCCTTTTGTCGCTGCAAGAAAACCTCTCACGCGTGGTGACCGACATTAAAAACAACGCCGACATGCTCACCGCCGATAGTCAACAGCTGGAACAAATGGCCAAATCGATGTTCGACAGCGCAAACGCTCAGGCCGCTTCCATCGAAGAGGTCTCCTCTTCGATGGAAGAAATGGCTTCTACCATTCAGCAAAACGCCGAAAACGCCATCCGAACCAACCAGATATCGCAAAAGGCTGCCAACAACATGAAACTCATTGCCAACACGTCCCACCAAAACCAACAGGCCATTGAGCACATCGCGCAACGCATCAAAATCATCAACGAAATTGCCGCGCAAACAAACATCCTCTCTCTCAACGCCGCCGTCGAATCGGCCCGTGCCGGTGACCAGGGTAAAGGATTTGCGGTAGTCGCCTCCGAAGTCCGTAAACTGGCCGAACGAAGCCGCAATGCCGCCAACGAAATCATCTCATCTACCAGCCAAACCGTCAATCTCACCCAACACGCCTCACTGCTCATCCGTGAGCTCCTCCCCGACATCGAAACCTCAGGTAACCTGGTCAACGAAATCACACGTGCCAGTGACGAACAACGTTCCGGTGCCCAGCAAATCAACCTGGCCATCCAGCTCCTCAACGAAAAAGCCCAGGAAAACACACTCAACGCCGACAACCTCAACGACAACGCTCAAAACATGGTGGTTAAAGCCAATACCCTCAAAGCCTCCGTTAGCTTCTTCAAAATCAACACCCCCCCTCAACAATCCTAAACCATCAAACACTCCGACACCCCCTCAAAACCCCTTTCTTCATTGTCAACCACAAAGACCCATTCCGCGATTCCTAAACGAGAATTTCCCTCAATTCGTGGAATTAATTCGTGCAATTCGTGTAATTCGTGGACAAAAAACACTTTCCGAAGGAAAGCCCACCACACACTCAC
>NZ_QKZK01000071.1 GCF_003254275.1 Breznakibacter xylanolyticus
ACACTATAATAAAGAATAAACAAATAAGGCAACACCAAAATCCAGTAGGCACGCTGAAAAATTTCGGGGGTGAGAGCTCCGGTGCCTTTCATCAGATCCACCAGCCAACCGAACAGAAGCGGTATCACGGCACCTCCCCGGGCTCGGCGAAGTCTGTGACTTCGTCGTCTTCACATCTGTAGTCTTCGACTATTCACTGTTGCATTCAATAAAATCCGCAATAATTGTTTTGCAATTGCAGGTTGTCGTTACAAACGACAAACTTAATGGCGTAATTGCAAATTACGCCGAGCATGGGTGTGAATCTTATCAAACCGTTACCAAGTTGAAGGGGGCAATTGACCGCCCCAAAAATGACAAACTCCATCATAAGTTATGTTGATGTTGTGGTGCGTTTTTTCTTATCATTCTAATCCGTGTAAAACTTCCGAGTGAGTATTTTTCTCCTCCTCAATATCATAATCGTCTTGTAATCCAAGCCAAAATTTAGGTGAGTTTCCAAAATATGAACTCAATCTCATTGCAGTATCAGCAGTTATTCTTCGATTGCCTTTCAATATTTGAGAAATCCTTGTTTGGGGGATTTCAGTATCTTTTGAAAGTCTGTATGCTGAAATTTCCATTGGTTTCAGAAATTCTTCCGATAAGATCTCTCCCGGGTGAATATTTGCAAGTGCTTTCATTTTTTAAATCCTCTCTTTTTTAGTGGTAATCAACAATCTCGACCTCGTAACCTTGGTTGTTTTCCCAACGAAAAACGATTCTCCATTGGTCGTTAATCCGAATACTGTAAAAATCGCTTCCTTTTAATTTCTCCAGTCTTTTCGATGGTGGAATTCCCCCGTTCGGCGTAGCGTCCCGCTACGTCGTCAATCAAAGGCCTCCGGCCACGCTATTTAATTGTTTTCCTAGCCAGTGACATTATTTCCACCTCCAGCACCGATGGCAATCCGGCATAATTACTGGCACTTGAAAAAACAAAATCTTCAGGCAAGCGCACATAGCTGGCTCGTACTGGATTTTGGTGGATATATTCTATTTTTTGCTCTATAAATTTATCGCTGTAGATACGTTCGGCATGGTTCTCATGTGTCCAAAACTGATAAAGGCTGTTGTGGCCAGAGGCCGAATAGAAACGACGTAGCGGGACGCTACGCCGAACAATCGTTATACTCGCTACGCCTAATAGAGGATCCATGACATTGGAAATCAAAAGACTATTCCACCTTGAAGTTGTACCATGGTGTGGCATGGCCTGCACATCCTTTTAACTTGGACACGCCCCTCACCTTGTAATTTCCGGCCTTTGAGAGGTCATGAACAAAATCCAAAACTAAAGTAAAATCTTTAACCTCATTGGATTTTAACACTTCATCCTCGGATCCTAAGTAGTTGCTATAATCTAGATCCTTGTAAGCAACTGTTGTATAATAATCAGAGATATCTCCCTTAATCATGATTTCAAGATAGAACCATACTAAGGGGTCATCTTTATAACCCGTTCGTAATTCAGGAAGATTAGCCTCTTTTATGCCTATGTTTTTAATAAGTAATTTAACTGTTTTGTTTTGAGACAAACTAATTCTACTTTGACACATTTACTGTTTTGAATAACAGTGGTCTATGTCGTATTGTCGTTTTATGTGTCGTTCTTTTAATTGCCTAAGTAATCTTTCTTCCGTCATTTCTTTGTAAAACTTGAAGTGCAAGAAGTCCATTATATCTCTTGCCGAGAGAATCGGGATTTCATCTTGGTTAAACAACTTTTCTTTGAGGATAAAACACCCAACCATCATGTTCAGTGCGATTTGGTGATGCCATGGTAACCATTTTCGTGTCTGAAACTGATCCATTCCTAGGATTTGCTTCTGCTCTTTGAAACTATGCTCGACAAAAAACCTCTGTGCCTGCATGTAGGCGATGGCTTGTTCTGTGTATTGCCCCAATGACGCATTGGTAAAGGAGTATTTGATTTCCTCACTGTCCCTGGTCTTTCGTTTTGAGACCACCAGTAGCCGGTTTTCGACTGTGTTTATGTTTTTGTCCCAAATGTACACAGTCCTAAAATGGAACAGCCCTTTCAATATCCCTTTGGCCGAATCCCTGATATTGATTGTCTTCCAGTCTGATGGGCTTAATGAGCTAATGTATTTGCATGCAGTGGTATGGTCGGTGCTGGCTTTTAATTTTGTGGGGGAAGGGCCTTTGGACGATTTCCGTTCGGGGATGGCTAGTTCTGGCTTTTCCAAGAATATTTGCTGGTCGGAGGGGATATCGAGCATATAAACCAGCCCCATGTTGTTGATTTCACGGGCAAAGGCAGCATCGTTGCCATATAATCCATCGCCACCCACATAATCAAAATTGATTCCCATTGCCAGTTGGTGCTTGATGATGTCGGCCGCGAGTTCTTGTTTGGTTTTAAAAACCCTTTCTTCAATGGGGATGTCTGCCTGATCGCAACGTTTGCCATCATTTGTCCACGAAGCGGGCAGGTACAAACGGCAATCTACCAGTGACGCGTTTTTGCCATTGCACAGGCTGCCGTAAACTGCAACTTGCGAATTGGCCGTTTTACCCACATTGCCACAGTATTGATGCCCAACCCCTACGCTTTTGTTTCCTTTTTTTTCCCAGCCGCTTTCATCTATCAACAACCCCGTCAGTGTTTGTTTGGGCAACGATTGGGAAACATCTTTTGCCACTTTATCCATCACCGAACGGGCATCCCACTTGGAATCGCTGATAAAATGGTGCATCGCATGGTAAGCAGAATCGAGCGTTTCGCTGATTCGCTCAATGTTGTTTAATTCACTGGTCACGATCCCTTCAATGTATAGCCGTGCTTTATCGGAGTTAGACTTGGTTTTGTTTTTGAAAAAGATATGGTAATCTGATACATAAGCACATAGACGCCTAGAGGCATCAATCAGTGTTTTACCATAATTTTGATTTTTCTTTATTCTATTTGTAACTGCCCGTTACCCATTGCAAAAGTTATCTTTGTTGTTTTGTGGTGCTAATATACTATTATTCAATATAATAACCAAATAAACTAGATTGAAAATTAAAGCGATTTTTAATCTGTCAAAGTAGAACTAAAGCAAGTGTCCAATTGTAAACTAAAGTTCAAATCGCAAATCTCGATTTCGTTAAATGGGACAATGCGCTCTTGTCTCCTTAGGCAGCCCCAGCATAGCAAAAACAGGGCTAAATATATGGTGCAAATATTTAATGCGTTCATATTTGTTGGTGTTAATAAAAGGATAAATTAATGATTTGCGGAAGATAGTATAGCTGTGAAGAGATAGGCATTGCGTTATAATAACCTTGTGCATTACTTTTCCATGATGCTACATCTGTACTCAATGCAGCAGGAAGTTCTGAGTTCACAATTGATCCATAGTATGCAAGGAATTCTCGTTCGTTGCTGTTCAATAAACCATTTTCCCGTTGGTTTACATGGATAAACTCATGGTAGGTACCCCTTACTATAGTTCCAAAGTTATTATAACGCAATGAAAATCGGTTAAACTCAACAAGGTGTATTTCTCCTGGGCCACCATGTGTTAAGCCAAATGTTTTGTTGTCGTTCATTACAATTACAGAAACTTTATATTTTCCTTCTACCCCCTTATCAAGCCCATAACTTTTAATGAGGTACTGTACTGCAGAAGCGTATTTCCTATCGTTAATCAGATTCCTATAGTGTTGTTCAATTCCTCCTCCTGCGGGTATCCTCACATTTTCACCCGGCACTCCCATGTTTGCAATAAAGTTAGCTCCAGCCTGCCCCATTGGTTGATTAAAAGTAATGGTTGTTCTTCCAAGTATTTCATCAGTAGCTAATAACTGATTGTGGTAGATATTTCCACTGTTACCAATAGAATGATATGTTCCTTGCGAAGTGTTATATCCTGCATTAAAATCCGGCACGCCGATATCAACCATGGCTTTTCTTAATTCAACTGTATTATCATTAATAAAGTCCATGGTTGCACCAAGGTAATGCATCGGATTTAAATAGTCGTACCAATCCTCAAACCAGTATCCCTGGGATCGGAGTAAAGCAGCGGGTTATTCATTGATGACAATCATCTGACACCACCTGTTCAACTGATATATTATCAATAAAATAATAAGGAAATTTATAGGGACGTTCTTTTTGGAGTAAAGACTTTTCTTTTTTAAACTCCTTCATTAAAACCTCTTCATCAGCATTCATAAAATACAAAGGATTTATACGAATCAACCAATCATCGTTCTTAAACTTCTTATTAAAAAATAATGATTCTTTGTAATTATTAATTTGCAATACATAACCATTACGATTATAATCATCCATTAATTTATTAAACTTCTCACCCTGCTGAAAAACACCAAAAGTAACATACTTTTCACCACCATTGGCAACATAGTAACTTGTACTCACATGCCATTCACCATCATTCACTAAATCATCTTCATTCTTCGTATTCGATTTAATATCTGGAGTCAATTTGTAAAAATATGGAACATCACTCTCAAAAGCAGGTTTAGGGTAAAAATCTATGTTTGTGGATAGATACAGCTCAATCCTTCTCAAGCAATAAAAACTAGAAAGTGCCGCAAAACGGTAATGAAAGCGAATCAAATACTTAACTCC
>NZ_QKZK01000072.1 GCF_003254275.1 Breznakibacter xylanolyticus
CCACGGTTTGACAGTTGAATCGTCCGCAATCCGCCACTAGGCATATGCGTAACGTTGTATGCAAGCCGAAGAAAAAAAAACAGACAATCTATCCATCAGATGAAAAGCGAATTTTTAGAACTTATAAATACAGACTTTGATGAAATTTACATCTCAAAGTTTAAACCTCCATATCAAAATTTAATAATTGAAGCCTTTGAAAGCGAGGAATTAACTCAGAGAGAATTACTTTTAAAAGAAAGATTTTCAGCATTAGAAATATTTGATTTCAAACAATTCGCAAACCCTTTTTATATTGGATTTGGGAATCCGAATTCTGAAATCCTTGTTATTGGAAAAGAAAAAGCATTTTCGTCTGAAAACTTTGAATTGTTAATTAAAGAAAGCATTAACAATTATAAACAATGGAAAACAATAATCCAGAACGATTTATTCAAAATGAATCAACTTGATGTTACATCTAAAATTGGATTTAGTCCATTATTACCCAAATCATATCATACGGGAAAAACCAAAAGAAATCACACTTGGAGTATTACAGCATCAATAATAAATCAAATATATCCTGCGAAAGAATTACAAGTCAACGAAATTCAGGATATAACAAAATCATTTTTCCAGCAATGCTTTCTTACAGAATTGAATTATAAACCAGCAAAATATCATGAAGGCAGTGGACTATCGCTTGAAAGAATGGACTTTTTAAAATCAAATTTCTTTAAGTCTTTTCCATCTGTGATTTTCAGTGCAAAAAGCTATTTGAAAGGAGATGATAAAATCATAAAGGAAATATTTAATGCGAAATTTGATTGCGTTATAGAGCTAGACAAAATTGGCCGTGATAAAACCAAGCCTTTGACTATCGAGAAATATACTTCTGAATATCAGACAATATACGTTTGCAATCAACTAAGTGGAGCAAGTGGTTGGACTAACAATTCATTAACCAAATTTGCTGAACAAATATCAATAGACTCAGTGAAATCAACAACAAATATTAAGGCCATATGAAATTTATCGCATCCAGACTATCAGAGGGTAATAAAGTATTTCCAGCAGAAATACATATTGAAAGTACAGGTTTAACGGTTAGAATACCAGGCCTTTTTAAGGGTAAATCTGAATACTTTGATTTTAAGAAAATCTCAAATATTTCAGTTGAGACTCCAATGATAGGATATTCGACTATAACCTTCCATGCCTCTGGCGCTAAAGTTACTGCTCATGGTTTTACCACATCAGAAGTAAAACAAATCAAACAAGCAATTGAAGATGGCAAAATTGACAAACCAAAACCAATAACACAAAGACCAAATCATCAATCTACAATTGAGCCTGTTCAACAAAAACAACAGTCTCCAATGACTTCTTCATCAGAAGAAAGCAATCAAAACAATAAAGGGCAAGTAAAATCACTATTAGTTGAAACAGGAAAAAGTATAATGTCAGAATTTCGAAATAACAAGGCCGAAAAACTAGAAAAAGAAAAACTATACGAATTAAAGAAACAAGAAATTCTAAATATTCCAAGACCAACAGAATTAAATACTGCTATAGAAATAATTGATAATCTGATTCTACGAATTAAATCTGAGCCATGGATTAATAATGATAATTTAAGAAATCAATATACAGACCTTTGCTTCGAACGCCTAAAGCAATTGATTAATGGATTACCTCTTCTTGATCCAAATTTTGATAAGCGAGCTTATGAAAAGCAATTAAAAAAGCTGAATTGGTCACGTTTTTTTAAAAAGAATTTTAATTAAAAACGGCCTGCATACAACATCGCATATACCTAATGGCGGTTTTACTGCACTTTGCAAGGCTTTTCGCCCGCTCAAACTTCACCACGGTTTGACAGTTGAATCGTCCGCAATCCGCCACTAGGCATATGCGTAGCGTTAGCAGCCAGTTTAACATTTTACGACTAGTTTATGGAATCCTTAAAAGACTTTGTGGTTATTGTTTGAATTTAATTGGATAAGAATGAATAAGCGAATTAGGATTTTTTTTAGATTATTACCTTTGTTACTATTTGCTGGTTTGCAAATACAATGTTCAATAGATTCCAGCAGACTAGAAAGAACAGAAATAACAGTATGTGATACAATTCAAAAAGAAGTATATGATGCAATTAAATCAGAAATTCTCAATAAATCAAATGCTAAATTAATTGTTCTGGAAAGTAATATGAAAGTGAAATATATCTCAAAATTGGGATTAGCTGGTACAGTAAATAATCCGAAGATCGTAATAAATAATCAGGCATTTAGATTTAGTATTACGAATCCGAGACTTTATGCTGTTGATTCAACATATATTTATCATCCGAAAGAATTTTTATCGTACTTTGATAAGTTGGATTATATTACCCTAATCAGGTATAGATATCGACAATCCAAGTAATCATTTAGTTCGAACCTAATGACTTATGAAAGCAATGAACCGAATAGGAAATACAATGACATCAATGATTGAAAGATTGAATTCATCAGGAAATAAAAACCGGCTGCTAACATCGCATATACCTAATGGCGGTTTTACTGCACTTTGCAAGGCTTTTCTCCCGCTCAAACCCATTGTAGTTTGACAGTTGAATCGCCCGCAATCCGCCACTAGGCATATGCGTAACGTTAGCAACAAGCTGGAGACGGAATCGGCATCCAGTGGGTAACAAATGTTGTATCTCCCCTGCCCGGTAATTGGAATTTTTCACCGTCAAAACCAGCCATTTCGACCCATTTGTCAACAGGACTTTTGACAGTTACTAATACCCATGAATATTGTTCGGGTTTATTATCAGGAAAAGAAAGCCAGTTGCTAACACTATGTTTATGCAATTGGTGGGCTTGTGGTGTATTCATCTGTATTCCAATTTATTAAGTTACTACTATTTTTAGAGTGCAGTTGTTTCTATTCCCCAACTGCATAAACATTTACCGTTGGTGGCAATTTTACGGATGATGCTACTAATAACGATATATTCAGACAGATTAAAATCTATATTAAAAGAAATATGCTATGCTGAAAACAACATTCCTGAAAAACCCATCTGCAAAATGGTCATTAATTTCTCTCGGACTATTCTTGTGCTTTTTATTCTTTACCCCAATAACGTTTTATTTTTCATTTAACTTTTGGCTTGTATTTATTCAGGCTTTTATTTGTGGCTTTTTAATATTTCTGACAACTGCTAAAGTACGCAGATTTACAGATTTGTATAATTTGAATGCTAAGGATTATGAATCCAGTGATATCTCAAGAATTCTATTAATTCCTTTTTTTGTGTCAATTATTTTGTTTTTTTTATTTATGAACTACTATGAGTTTAAAATTTACAAAAAAATTGAAAGAGAAGGTGTTATAACAAACGCAACTATAATTAATGGTCAAAGAGTTATTTCAGGCTCAATAAGAAGAAAGTTTGAAAAAATTGAATTAAATGTGGAATTTAAAACAAAAAATGGAGAGGTAAAAAATTATACTACCAAGGTTGATCGGGAAATATTTGAGTCTGTTTCAAAAGGATTGGAAGTGGAAATTAAATATTTGCCTGAAACCCCAGAGATTTTTAAACTAATTGTAGGTAATGAGAATGTTCAGAAAATTAAAGGAATTTCAAATAGAAATTTAGAATTTACCGATTTCGAAAAAATAATAAAGTTGAATCCGATTGATATAAGTGAGTATTTAAGCTCTATAAGTGAGGGGTGGAAATATTTAGAAGACGAGCAAGGTGTTTATTATGAAAATATTTTAAAGAATGAATTTTTTGCAATAAGTAAATCAGAAGAAATTATTGTGAAAGGACATTTAGCGACAAATCCTATATTTTTTATTCCAAAAGATAAAATTTTAAATGAAAAGACCCAAAGTGAAAAAAATATAGGTGATTACATGATTCTTACAACAAGAACATTTGAATTAAAAGATATGCAAATATTACATTTTCTTGGGATAAATAAGAAAGGTGGGGTGGAAACGAGTATGATTATAACTAAAAAATAAAAAAACTGCCACCAATATATAGGGATTTAAGCGGCATGTAATGCCTAGCGCGAATCCCAGGTTGAACTATATCCCGGATGTTCGGCTATGGATTTCTCAGCCGTTGTACTCTTTTTAATCGATTGTCAAGAGGAGTTAGAGTGTTTGGATGAAATGTGGAATCGGGGTATATTGATCAATGTTTGTGATATTTTGAATTGGGTTGTAGTATTATGATAAAAACATGTCTTGTATTGCTTCCATTAGGTCAATACGATGGCTGTCCCTTTAAAAGAGATGAAAACTCGGTTGATTAAATGGTTATACGA
>NZ_QKZK01000073.1 GCF_003254275.1 Breznakibacter xylanolyticus
ATTCCGGTAGTCTGCCAAAGTGTAGGGAAATCTTTGCCACTTGTCGGATGTAGTTGTTGAGGGTGCTTTGACTCTGTCCGCGAAGAATGACTTGTTGCTGAAGTCGGTCGTAAACTTGTTGAAAACCGGTAATGGTAGCTTTCGCGTTCTCAATGATTGTAGAACCTGGATTCTGTTTCATAGTGATAGTTTTTAATGTGATAAATTAAAAACTATTACTGCGTAATGGATAATAAAAAGTAATTTTAGGGGGCAATATGGAGAGCTATCCCGTTAGGGATTTAGTTCAACATCGCATATACCCAATGGCTGGTTTACTGCACTTTGCAAGGTTTTTGCCCGCTCAAACGTATCCACGGTTTGACAGTTGAATCGCCCGCAATCAGCCACTGGGCATATGCGTAACGTTGTGCTTAATTCAAAAAGACTTTAATTACAGTAACTTATGAATCTATCATGCGATCTGTTAGAGATTTGAAAGTTTAAAAATTTGTCATTAGTGACAATTTTAATACTTAACCATTAATTCAATATGACTAGAAACAAAAAAGCCAAAAATCCGCTATTAGGAATAATAATTTTTGTAGGAATTCTGTTTATTTTTATTCATTTGCAATATACTACTTACAAAAGAGCTTATATTCAACAAGAAATGTTGACACAAGTACAAGGCATTATTACTAATGTTCAAAAAATAAAATTCGGAAGAGGAAACTTAAGTAATGCTTATGCACTTACAATAAAAGATATACCAATCAGTTTTGCAATTCAGGACAACGACATAGAGGCTTATAGTTTTATTCAATCGAATGAAGTGACAGGCAGACAAGTTAATCTACTCTATAATCAAGAAGACTTTAATACTGATAAAAATTTGACTTTTCATGTTTATGAGGTTAATATAAATGGTAGAAATATTTTAAGTATAAAAGAAACAACTAGATTTTATAAAATTGTATTTTATATTTCCTTTATTATCCCTATTTTTTTTATCACAATGATTATCTATAAAAGAAGAACTAAGCACAACATCGCATATACCTAATGGCTGGTTTCCTGCACTTTGCAAGGCTTTTTGCCCGCTAAAACCCATTAACGGTTTGACAGTTGAATCGCCCGCAATCAGCCACTAGGCATATGCGTAACGTTAGCCCCAAGCCTATGAAAAAAACAGACAATCTGTATAAACAGGAAAATAAATCCTCCGCACAAAAGCAAGAGTGCTCAAGCCCCCCACACAAACAAACGCGATCTTTCGCACACATGCTTTTCTTCCAACCCATCTTTTTGTAAATTGAAAATCTTTAGTATACAGGAAAAGACAAATGATTAAATCTTAATAATCTAATACTTAATAATGAAAAAATGAAAAATTCAATTTCTCAGATCGTAATTGGAGGTTTGTGTTTTATCTCAATCCTCTATAGTTGTGAAAATAATGATGAAAAAAACAGTTCCCCTGTTTGTGAAATCATAAAGCCAATTGATAATGATAGTATTAAAGTAGGTGATGTATTGCTAATTCAGGTTGAGTCAAATGATGAAGATGGAAATATTTCCGAAGTTCGATTTTATATTGACGATATAGGGGTAAGTTCATCAACTATATATCCATATAAATACAATTGGGATACTAAGAATGAAACTGCAGGTAAACATAAAATAAAAGTTGTCGCAAAAGACGATAAAGGTGCACAAGCAACAGAAGAAATAAATACATTCATTTTAGGGGGACCGACTAAAGCAAATGCTGGTTTGGATCAATATTTGTCAGATGGCAGAACTTCAACAACTCTTGATGCAAATGTGCCTTTAGCATATCAAGGTAAAGGTAAATGGTCAATAATAGATGGTAGTGGTGGAAAATTTGAAAATGACACAGTTGCAAATACAACTTTTACCGGTATCAAATGTAGTCAGTATACATTAGAGTGGACAATTACCTCGTATTCTGGTGATAAATCCTATGATAATGTTCATGTAAGTTTTAATCGTTATCCATCATATTCCAATGCAGGTACAGACCAAGTTATCACAAATAAGACAAATACGGTTCTAGCTGCTAATAAACCTGAAATTGGTTTTGGCGTCGGCAAATGGTCTGTATATACTGGCGTCGGTGGTAATTTTAATGATATAACTAATCCAAATACCGTTTTTACAGGGAAAAGCAGTACATCTTACTTGCTTTTATGGACGATTAGTACAGAATGTAAAAGTTCTATTGATACAGTGAAAATATCATTTAATTGAGGTAATTCTTGAATTATGATTATTGTTGTCGGTTCAATATTTGCATTCTTTTTTTTGATTATTATAAGTTTTCTAATTGGTGATACTTTTCGGAAATTATTAGCGAGCAATAGTTATTATAAAGAAAGTTCTGGCACAGATACTTTTAAGACATTCGTAATTGGTCTTGCAATATTGATTGCTATTGCAGTTCTTTATAACAAATGTACTCATGGGGGATGAGTTTTGAAGACAAAAGGGGCGTCACCGCCCCTTTTGCTCTTATCTTAGTTCTTCTCCATCTCAATTTTCAAATTCGTCGTTTCCCCGTTCGCCACATTCACCGTCACAACCTGTGGTTTATAGCCCACCTTTTTCACTGTCACGGTATAGGTGCCTTCTGGCATACTTGGTATCCTGAAATTCCCCTTTTCGGCACTCTTTTTCACCATCGTGTCAACCGCAACAGCCGAAGCCGATTTTAACATCCCGTTGCTTTCAGGTGCAAAGGTAAAAGTCACGTTTTTCAACGGTTCACCATTTTCGGCAGCCGTCACGTTACCAAGCAGGGCAGTCGCCTTACCGCCTGTTGAAATAATAATCCGACTGGTTTTATACTGACTGTAAAAATCAGGTTTCGATACTTTAAAAAGTTCAATATCCAAATCCATCCGTTTCACCAATAAATCTTCGGCTTCCTTAAAAAGTTTGGTCAAATTTTCGGTGGCTGTCTTGGTTTGGGCTTTTGCGTTTTTGGGTTTTGCAAGCGTAGCCGAATAAGCTGTAATCGAAGCTTGTAAATCAGTAATCATGGCAGCCGTCACACCGTAAGCTGTCAAAGCTGTAGCGTTGGCAACAGCCCTTGATAATACGGCATTACAAATTCCAATCACATCCGTGTCACGGGCTTTGTTCAAATACGAAGCTGGATATTGTACGCTTTCCAATATCTCCGCATTACCTGTTGTATTTCCAAACGACTGTAATCGGTTACTCATAAACAGCGTTTTTTCAGTCATCACGGCACGTTTGCCCTTCTTGTCGGTCGTTACACCTGTGGTTTCAATGGTTTGGGCATCCCTGTTTTGTTCAATCAACGGGATTTTGGCAGCCCAAAGGTTGTACGTCGCTGCAAACAATGCATTGGTTGTCCATGTCGATTGGTACTTTTTACAAGTCCCTTTCACACCATAAAACATGCTCAACTTGTCTTCCTGTAATTAGAGAGCCTTTCGCTGTCGGAATCTTCAATTTCTCTCCCCACAATCCACATTTCTTATGACTTTCCCCGCATTTCTTTGCTCTATCCCCGCATTTCCTGAGTCTCTGACTGGATTTCTTTCAACTATCCCCGCATTTCTCCAGAATATTCCGCATTTCTTTGTCCAATGTAGGCATTTCTTTCCCAACATTCGCCATTTCCTTCAAAATATTCCGCATTTCCGTCAATACATTCGCCATTTCTTTGGTCTATCCCTGCATTTCCGTCGGCTATCATCGCATTTCTTAAAAATATCCCTTCATTTCTTAATAACATCCCTTCATTTCTTAAAAAAATTAACATATCTCCGCCCCAAATCCCCCATCACCAGCCCCAACCCTCCGCATTCAGGCCCATTTGCAGCCCGCGCAGACCCGCCCACAAACCCAAGGCTGCAAAAAAGCCTGCCTGCCCAACCCACATCCTGAAAATCTTCACACACAGAAAGTCTTTAACATATTGAAGGACTAAAAAGATTACTATATTTGGAAAACAAAAGGCCAGGGGCTAACATCGCATATACCTAATGGCGGTTTTACTGCGTTTTGCAAGGCTTTTCGCCCGCTCAAACTTATCCACGGTTTGACAGTTGAATCGTCCGCAATCCGCCACTAGGCATATGCGCAACCGTTGTGTGCAATATTAATATACAAAGAAATGTATAACCTATTAGTATCCCCCCCACCAACCCCATCTATTAGCACATAATCCGTCCCCCTATCTTTGGTGTCAAAAAACGACATGACACAAAGAACCTCACTTGCA
>NZ_QKZK01000074.1 GCF_003254275.1 Breznakibacter xylanolyticus
TGTAGTACACAAATCGGAACTTGAAAATGAACAATTCATTGAAATACAGGCGATGGCTTTGGGATAGCTGCAAAGTGGGCTAATTCCTTTTTGCCTAATTCAACTCCTTTTTTTGCAAACCAATAAACTGACGTTTCTTTTGTTTTTTCTAATTGTTGCAAATCAACTTGAATATTGGTTAGTTTTTGGGCAATCTCATTTATTGGTATTAATTGTTTGATTTGTTCTTTGGCTTTTTCAATGTTGGTTTTAGCGTCCATCAAAGTCAGAAAACTTTCTTTCAACTGAATAAACTCTGTCTCAGCATCTAGCTCCTCTAACATATTTGTTCTGATAAACTCATCTAAATCTTCTAAAACCTTTACACCTACCACCTGATTAAACAAACTCAATGCTTTAACGGAACGCATACCAAACAAACTAGTCATTCTTTCGGCATATGCCGTTGGCCCCTCAATAAATTCAATTTTCTTTTTTGTTGTATTTGAATTGTATGCTTTATCTAACCTTCTTTTCCACAATCCTTTTGAATCAAAGTCACGAAAATCTTTTTCTATTTCAAGTGGTACATGGGCAATGCCAAACTGCCTGTTTAATTCACCACTACTACTAAACCACCGAACTTGAAATAGTGTAACGAATTTTAAATCTGTGTTTTTAAAATGAGCAAGAATAACTGAGTAAGTGTTTTTATCTCTCAACTTTTGCGTAGAAGTAGAGCTTTTACCTTCTTCCTGAATATTTCCATAATGCCCCAGAACATATGTTTCTTCGGTTCGATTACCTTTCTTATCAACGCCTGATGATTGATTGTAAAACCTATCTTTTTTTGCAGGAACCATTAATGTGAGTAATGCATCTATGTATGTGCTTTTTCCTGACGCATTAGCACCAGTCAACAAGGAGTTATTTCCCTGCGGGTTAATTCTAAACACTTTCTCATCAAACGTTCCCCAGTTAAAAACTTCCATATATTGAAGTCTGAAACCCGCCTTATCGGAACTTGTGCTAAACAGACTCAACATATTCCTGCAATCTTGTCTTGAAATCCTGTAAAATATCCAGTGTTATTTTTTCTTTGATAATTCGATGTATTCGGTATCTTGTTTCGTTGTCTTTTTTACTGACTTCTTTCAAATAGCCTAAATCAACAGCAGCATTGATATACCTGTCAAGTTCTTTTATGAAACTCTTTCTATTGAACTTTTCAGGAAGGAATAACTCTAATTCGTCCCTTATTTCAGTATTTGTAATAAATTTTTCAGTAGCTAACTGGGTTGGGTTGCTGTCAAATTCTTCCAAACTCTGTCTTAGTACAACAAGCACAATTGATGTTTCAAACCCAATTTGTCTTCTTTGAACTAACCCAAGAGTATTTCCTTCACTATCTTCAAGTTGCTTGACAAAGGCAAATCCTTCATCTTTTTTTATAATGAGTTCCAAACCAATTTGGCTTATGTAGTCTTGTATCTCGTTTTGATACATTACTACATTTTCCCATTCATTTGAGTTTCGCTCAATTGGTGATTTCAATAATCTAACAATTGCTTTGCTATATGGTTTTTTATAGTTTTCTAAATTCATTTGGTCAATATAATTTCAGGGATTTTGATTTGCTTTTTGTTTTCAGAATCAAACACAATGCTTTGAGTTTTGTCTGGACTAATGACGTGTTTAAATTCTTTTACAATTCCTATGTATCCAAACAATTCAGGAAGGCCTTTATCAAGTCCACCGTAATAATTAACCACATCTAAAAGTGTTGCCTGAGATTTTTCTTTCAGAATATCTTTAATCCTTTTCCTCAGCAACTCTTTGTCAATATTTGATTGATAAAACAGTTTTATCAAATGGTTGGAAGAAGTGATGTCTTCGTCTGCAATTTTAGGCTTATCATTGTAGATAATGTCTTCGCTTTGTTCTGTGGTTAATTTGCGTTCAAACGTGATGCTAATCACGATTTCGGTTTCCAATTCAAATGAAATTTCAGGCTTCTTTTTTATCTTGCTGATTTCAACAAGTTGTTTCTTTATTTCCTGAATGATAGTTTTCGTGGCTTCCGATTTAAAACTTTCGTTTTCACGGATAATACGGCTAAGCTTTTCAGCCATTTTATCGTTGGCTTTATACACTTTTTGGCCAGCACTGTGAAGATGTTTCTTCATCCCTTTCAGGAATGGGTCACTCACAGGAATTGATTTCTCTTCCAAAGTCTTGTATAATTCTTTCGTAAGACTATCCCATTTGTTTTGCAAGTCGGGATTTAGGATGAACGACCAAAAAGCATAAAAACTTTTCCCTTGTTGACTTTCTTTCAACGCATCAAGTGCATCGAAAGTAAATTCCAAAATATCGCTTTTGGATAAACTCCCGTCAGCGTGTTTTTGATAAATACCCTTTGTGATTTCTTTGAAATTGTCTTCAACCTCTTTGAAGTCAGACAACAATTCTTTTGCAGATTGATTGATTTGATTGAAACGAGGAACAATTTCAAATTCCTCAAATACTTTTACATATTCGCCCGTTTTGATTCGTTGAATTTGTTGTTCAATTTCCAATTTCTTTTCTTCCAATAATTGAATACGTTTTTCAGAATCTTCGTTCGTATTCTCAACCAATTCTTTCAATTGATTTAAGATGTTATTGAATTTTGATTCTGTCCCTACAAATTCTTCTTTTTTCAAACTCGTTAACCAATCAATGGTTTTGATTGAATGAGATGAAAGTTCATAAAAAACTTCACCTTGTTCATCGGGATAATTTGTTAAAAAACCTTTGTTTGTCCAGCTTAAGATATATTTTTTGGCTTTTGTTTCGTAGGAATCAAAAACATCAATGTCACTTTCTTCGTCTTTCTCAATTTTTCTGTAATCTAAGAAGTCTGCAAGTTGGGCAATAATTTTTTCTTCTGATATAGCTCCTTGCTGATTAGAAAATGTATTTATGAGAAATACTATGATAGCTTCCCTGTTTCTCAATCGGAGAAGTTCTACACTTGGTGAGTTATTTAATATTTCTGCTATCTTTTGAATTTCAATCATTCTATGACAATCTTGGTGCGTCGGCAAGAAAACAGCTCTTTTGCAAACTTTGGTTGGGCGTTGGCTTGTGCGGTTTGTAAATGTGCTGTTTTGGGCGTTGGCTGTTCATTATTTCGTTTTGTTTTTCTGTCATTTTAGTAGCAAATTGTCTGCTGTATCGTTTTTTACACTTGGCGGTAACGGATGGCGGTATGAGTAGTGCGAGATTTCGAAGCACTTACCTATCAAACCGTTGCTATGTTTATTAAATGTACTCATGTCCAATTACCCTCTTCGCCCCGCATTACTTATGACCGCGTGTTAGGGGCTTGGCATTTTATATTTTTAGTCCTTTAATCAAATTATATTCGTTCGAAGAGACTCCATATTGTGCTTTCACATAGGATTTAATTC
>NZ_QKZK01000075.1 GCF_003254275.1 Breznakibacter xylanolyticus
CCATCTAACGGTTTGAAAGGAGATTCGCCCGCAATCCGCCACTAATGCTACACACACCGTTGCCAACAATACTAGAAAAACTATGTATCACTAAACTGAAATCAAATGCATACTCAGGTGTACCATTTGAATACATCATTGAACTTTGGAAAGCATGCAGGAAAAACAATTGTAGATTTACTTGAATCTGGAGAATCAAGATATATTGGTTACTTGATTTTTAATAATATCAAGAGATTTATATTACATCCTGATACAATTAAAAAGCTGAATCTACAAGGATTCTTTGACGATATGCCGATTTCATGTTATTGTAATGGTGGAATGCTATCAACAAATCAATTTGAAGGATTTTCAAAATCTGATATTCTTGAAAGTCTAAATAATAAATATCAAGAGTATATATTTAATCCTCAAAAATATGAGGAGTCTGTAAATCACGAAATTCAAGACTATTATAATAAACAGAATCATTTAGAAAAATCTGAATTAAATGATTCGAATGCTGATTATAACAGTGAATCTCGATTTGAAAAATATGGTGGATATAATGGTTATAGTGATGACACAATTGATGATGCTTTTGAAGGCGACCCACTAAACACATGGAATGTTGAATAATAGAAGATTAAAAAGTACTGTTGGCAACATCGCATATACCTAATGGCGGTTTTACTGCGCTTTGCAAGGCTTTTCGCCCGCTCAAACTTCACCACGGTTTGACTGTTGAATCGTCCGCAATCCGCCACTAGGCATATGCGTAACGTTACCGCCAAGTGTAAAAAGACAGACGACAACGGATAATTTGCTACTTTAAGACAGAAAAGGAAAAGATATAATGAACAGCCCACGCACAAAACAGCACATTTGCAAACCGCACAAACCGACACACGACCAAAGTTTGCAAAAAAGCTGTTTTCTTGCCGACACACCATTGCGATGATATGAACGATTACAAAAGACTATTAGAGAATATAACCGAATCTACAAAAACATGGAGAGAGATTAAAACCGAACTTTCCAAGTTTAATATTCATGATTCATCGTCAGGATTAAAAGACACCCGTGCAGGTAAGATTTTTGAAATTTTCACCAAGCATTATTTCATAGCTTCCCCAAGTGAAAAGGACAACTACAAAAATGTTTGGTTATTTGAGGAAGTGCCAACAGAAATTCGTAATAAGCTAAATATTGGGAATATCGACTACGGTGTTGATTTGGTTTTAGAAGATACAGAAGGACTATTTTATGCGGTTCAATGCAAATTTAAGAATGACGAAAATTCTGTTTTGAACTGGTCAGCTGATAAAATAGCAAATCTTTTTGCATTCTGCCCTAATGCAGATGGCTATATAGTTTTTTCAAATGCAGCTGATTTAGATAAAGTTTCAAAAACACGTCATGATAAATTTACATTTTACTCAATATCAAATTTGCTTGAAATTGATTCAGATGTTATAGACGCAATTTACCAAAGCCTTTCAGTCAACAAAGCGATTGAACGAAAATTATTTGAGCCCAAAGAGCATCAAAAAAAGGCTATTTCAGACTGTGTAGAGTTTTTTGAAATTGAGAATCGTGGACAATTAATTTTACCATGTGGCGCAGGAAAAACATTGACAGCATTATGGATAAAAGAAAAGTTAGACTGTAGAAATACTTTGGTATTAGTTCCTTCACTCGCTTTATTAAGGCAAATAAAGAATGATTGGGCAAAACAACGCAGGACAAGCTACAAATATATTTGTGTATGTTCTGAAACTGATATTGATAAAGACAGTATTGATACTCTTGTAACTCATACTTATGAAATTGATGTTCATGTAACTACAAATCCTGAACAAATAAGCTCATTTCTAAAAAAGGATTACCAAGAAAAAGTAATTTTTTCAACATACCATTCACTGCAATCCGTTTCAGATGCAATATCTGGTTCAGGTTTTGGGTTTGATTTTATTTTTTGTGATGAAGCACATAAAACAGCAGGTGTTGGTCAGAATAGATTTAGCCTTGTCCATGATAACGATAAAATTCCTTCAAAAAGAAGATTGTATGCAACTGCAACGCCAAGAATAGTTAAGGAGTCCTTAAAAAAGAAGTTAGGAGATGACCTAAAATTCGCATACGATATGAACGACCCTGAAATTTTCGGGTATGAGTTTCATCGTATGACATTTAAAGAAGCTATCGAAACAGGGATTTTGGTTGATTACCAAATAATAGCTATAGGAGTAAATAGTGATGAATTAAAGATGTATATCGAAAATCGCCACTATGTTGACACCCACGCAACGATTGATGAAATTGCTAACAATTACGCTCTGGAGCACGTGATGGAAAAGTATAATGCTAAACATGCTATAACTTTTCATTCAAGGGTTAAACTTGCAGAGGAATTTGTGAGTAGACATTCTAAATTATTTAACGCAGTTAATACATATTCAGTAAACGGTGACCAGACTACCAGTTATCGTAACATTGTTCTCGATGATTTTAAACATTCTACCAAAGCTGTAATTTCAAATGCCCGTTGTTTGACAGAAGGCGTTGATGTACCAACAATTGATTTGGTTTACTTTAGTGACCCTAAAAATTCAAAAGTTGATATTGTTCAAGCAGTTGGTAGAGCTTTAAGGAAAAAAGATGGAAAGGAAAAAGGATTTGTTGTAATTCCAATATACCACACTCGACATGATGATGTTGAAAGTTCAATAAGTGAGAGTTCGTTCAAAAATCTTCTTCAAGTAATTCGCTCTTTATGCGAACAGGATGAGCGTTTGCAAGATGAAATAAACACATTGGCTTTCGGTAAAGGGAAAAGAAAAACAAATCGTATTGATTTTACAAATACTGTATTTTCGGAAGAGCAGGACATCATCTTACTTGAAGGATTTGAAGAGAAGTTAAAAAACTCATTATTTGACCAAATAATTGAAAAGGCATCAAACAATTGGGATATATGGTTTTTACAATTTAAAGAGTTTGTTGATACTAATAATGGTCAATACCCAACGGAGGAAGAAAATATTGAATTATATAGGTGGGTTGCTCAACAACGAAATAGAAAAAAGAATAACACCCTTAAAAACGAGGAGATTCGAAAATTAACCCATCTTGCAGCTTTCCATCCAAAATTCATTAAAAAAACACCTTTTTTCACCTCAAAATAGTCTCTTTTGCTCTATTTGCTTTTGTAAT
>NZ_QKZK01000076.1 GCF_003254275.1 Breznakibacter xylanolyticus
GCGGTTGTTCCCCTTCTTTTCATACCATCTTTTCACTACCTTCGTTTAAAGGTAATCGGTGCCAACCTTGGACTGTATCCCTGTGTGATGGCACCGTTTAAACCGGGCAACCGCTGGGAGACGCATTCGCTGCTTCGGTACAATGGCTCCCCAAGGGCGGTTGCCCTCTTTCAATCCCTCCCTTTGGGTTATTGCTTTTTGATGTGTTTTAGTTTTCCTCAAATCCCTTTACCTCTTTTATTTCAAATCTTCTGCTGCAAAACACATTATTTTACTTCTAATTAATTTTGCTTGCCCCTTTTTTTGTTAATTTTATTGCTTCTTCCACTTTAATTTTAAAGTGGATGTATCACCATTGGTGATATTAAATAGTTGTGCCCCATTTTAAAAAACAGAACAGAATTTCGTTAGAAAGAAGAACGCTTCTTTTGAGAAAAGTCGAGACTTGTTTTGAGCGGATAGAATAATTTGACAGAATCGAGAATGCCGATTGTTGGAAAGTGTCGAATCAATCGAGGAGATTTAATTCTGAATTGAGTCGAGTCTGAGAGTTGAATTGCTACTTGAAAGAAAATCTTTTACAGACTGGAAAATCGAGAATGACAAGAATGCGCATCGAGAGTCGATTGATTCTTTTGGAATGGATTTTCGATTGACCGTTGGACAGTTAAGCTGATTTGATTGGACTTTGAATTATCGAAAATTAGAAAGACTCGAAAACTGTTTTAAACAAAAAAGAATACCTTTGGTTTGCAGACCGAGAATTGAACTCTGATAGAAAACTGTCTATTTGAAGAATGGAATGTTGAGAGTTGAATCGCTTTTTGATTCTGATTTCACCGTTCGACATTGACTGGATTTCTACACGGAGGAAAACAAAAACGGGGCACAACATCGCATATACCTAATGGCGGTTTTACTGCACTTTGCAAGGCTTTTCGCCCGCTCAAACTTCTCCACGGTTTGACAGTTGAATCGCCCGCAATCCGCCACTAGGCATATGCATAACGTTGTGCCCAATTATACCAAATAGGATGAGAAGAACAATAAATTCAATAGCATTTTTATTAATAAGTTTGTTTTCATTTAGTCAAAATGGGAATATTGAAATTCAAATTTCAAAAAAAACAATAGGAAAAAGTCTCATTAATAACCAAGAAATCATTTCTGAAACTTTTACATTTCCCAATACTATTGAAAAATTGGAACTGAATTGTAATAAAAGAGAGATTGTTATTTATCTGCGTGGTGTTAGTTCAAATGGGAAATGGCTTGATAATGAGGGTGACTACATTCATTATGACTTAAAAGAAAAGAAAATCAGATGGACTAAAAGATTTTCATACAGTAAAATGAATTGGTATACGCAAACCGATAGTCTGATAGTATTTACAAGTGGTTTCAGAAGTTGGTTACTGGATTACAATACTGGAACACCTTCTTGGAAAACAAATAACAATATTTACTATTTAAGTCCTCAAATAAATGTTGGAATTGCTCATGGTTTTTTAGGGAATTATGGTGGTCCATTAATACGGGGTATTAATCTTGAAAATGGTCAAGAATTATGGCATGAAGAACTTGCAGACAATCAAGGATGGAAAAACATGATTCTACTGAATGACTCCATAGCCTTATTAGTTAGTAAAGGCATTACTTTATTAAACCTAAAAGCAGGTAAAATTTGGCAAAATACAGACATTATTAAAAGTAAGGAACCAGACAGCTATACCAAGCAATCATTTAATCTTTATAAAAGCATTTTGACATGTAATTTTAGTAAATACCAGAATGAGTATAATAGAAACACTTATGATGATATAATATTTGTAGATAGTGCTACTATTTATATAGTTACAAGTAATTTAATTTCAAGTATTTCTCTGGCAACAGGCGTATTAAATTGGGAAAAAGCTTTTAGTTCTCCTTATGAAAAAATGAATGTGACTGAAGATATTGATAAATTCTACATATTTCAAAAGGTTCCAAATGAAATTGGAACACTAACTAGTTATATTCTTTGTGTTAATAAATCAAATGGAGAAATTATCGATGAGAAATTATTCAACAACCAGATTGATGATTATAGTTTTATATCAAGTATGTTGTATTATATCAGTAACGGGGAAATTCATAAATATGACCTATTAACTAAAAAGGAAGAAATAATAAAGAATTATTCATCCGAATCAATAGGCAAATTCAAATGCTTTGTTGACGGTAAAAAGATTTACAAACTACAAGATGGTATACTAAAGCCCTATGAAAATGAAGTTGATAATGGAATACTAATTTTATCAGAATATAATGAACTAGTAGAATTGAATAGGGACTTATCTATTAACTCAAATCTAAATCGTAAAGACTTGTTTTTTCTACAAATAGATTCGGGTAATTATAAACTAGTGAATCAAGATAGTAACTCATATTTAATAAATGACAATGGCCAAATTATAGCAAAATTGAATATTACACCTAATGCAATAATTAAAAATGATATAGTTTTTGATTATACTGATAATGCATTGAATGTTTTTGATTTAGATAATTTGAATATTAAATAACTGGGCACAATATATAGGGATTTAAGCGGCATGTAATGCCTAGCGCGAATCCCAGGTTGAACTATATCCCGGATGTTCGGCTATGGATTTCTCAGCCGT
>NZ_QKZK01000077.1 GCF_003254275.1 Breznakibacter xylanolyticus
TAGTTGTATTTTGTTTCGCAACATAAATCTACAACTATAGGGTGAAACCTTCGGGCGGTAACCCTTATTTTATTTTTTGTCGGTCAGTAGTGATTCTCATTATATGATTAATCTGTCTTTTCAGTTTTCTACACTTGGCGGTAACGGACGGCGGTATGAAATCGTTGGGGATTGCGGGCTACTATCTTGTCCAGTTACACCGAACTTGATGCGGGGCAGAACGCTTGATTTAACCACTTAAACCCCAATGTTTTATACCGCTTGTTACCGCCTGGTGTTATTTGTTTTCTGTCATTTTTTCTTTCAAATTGCTACACGTTTCTGTCTGCCGTGCGCTGGGGTAGGCAAGCTCTTTGGCTGGTTTTGGACGTGCGTTGGCTTTTTTGAGCGACCAGCCAATGTGCTTGACTACGAAGCGAGGTTTTCTCTATCAAAAAATTCATTGACATAATCGAATGGAATTTTTTCCTGTTCTAATCGCCAATTGTTTGTTTTCAAAATTTCATATAGTTTTAGTTCACTGTCAGTCAAATTAAGTGATGTACAAATATTCGTTTGGGTTCCTAAATCATTTTCAAAGAATTTTTCAAAGGTTATAATGTCCATTAAAATGCTTTTTGTCAATGGGAAATAGCCCCTGAATTGTGACAAAATTTCAAAACCTTGTACGTCTATGTCGCCCCAATAAAGTAATTCAAGTTTGGCAAACCAATGAACATTTTTGAGATTGTAAACACCGTATCCACTTCCAAATATTGCGATAGTGTCGTTCATTTTCGGTAGAGTCAGAGTCGTATAAAGCGTCGTTTTATTTTCTACGACCAATACTTTTTTAATCGGTAAATTCAATGTTTCAAATTGGCTTATAGGAACAGCAATATCGTCAACTCCCGAAAAGAATTTTTCTGCTATTGCTCTGTCAAGAACTTTAAACCGAATTTGAGGCTCGGCAAATTTCAGGTTAAATCTTTTCTCAAACTCCTTTTCTTCGCTATTAATATGCTCTGGAATCAGAATGTTAAGCAATTCTTTGATTACACTCTGATTGCGTTCAATAAATTTGGTATGGACCTTTATAGGCAATTCCCTTATGTACAAATTTGGCTTAGGATTTTGTTTAAAGTATCGGCACACTTTTAAAATACTGTCCCATTCAGGCTGGTTATTAACAACTTTAATGGGGTTTTTTATTATCCAATCTTTTAATTCGGGAAACGCATTAATGATTATCTCTACACTCGTTTTGAATAATTCAACTTCTTTTTCCTTCCCCAGAAACTTCAAGAAATCTTTTTCAGTATCAAAGAAAATTGAAATTGGTAAATCTTGTATTCCTAATGACTTTGTTTTTATTTGCTGAAACTCCAATGTGTATCCATATCCTTTTTTCTCTTTAGATTGGCTGACGATTTGTTGTATTTCTTTTTCAAATTCGGATAAAGAAGACTTGGTGTATGACTTATCGCCACGAATTACAAGTTTTTCAAAAGACCTATTCTCAACCAATGATTGAAGAAAAGAAATATATTTTCGTTCAGCTTTGTCTTTTATTTCTTTGGGTGTAATCATTGATTCAGATAATTTGCTTTTTCTTCTTTGAATTGTTCGATAGGCATATCATACAACCACGAATGTCTTTCTTCTTTACGTTCAACAAAATGAACAAAAGAAATATCGTTTTCTACAATGTGAATATTATCGCTCGGTGTAACAACCAATAATTGCAAATGAAGTTGTTTGCAAAGCGTTATAAGATAGCGGGCTTTATCTTCGTCTTGTGCCTTAAACGCTTCATCAATCGCAATAAAACGGAATGATTTTGGTTCTAATCCTTGATTATTATTTGTTAAGCCAAACTGATAAGCGATGGCTGAGCCTAAAATTGTGTAGGTGAGTTGAGCTTTTTCACCACCAGAAAGTTGACCCATTGCTTCATACGTTTAAACTTCTGATTGTTTTCTTTATAAAACTCTTCCGCTTTATAGGTGAACCAAGAGCGAACGTCCATTACTTTTTTACGCCATTCTTCTTTATCTAATTTTTCAATAAATGGATGAATGTGATTATTAAAGTGATACTCTCTTCCTTCAATTGTTTTTTCCATCTGATAAACATTAGGAACGGCTTCTTCCAAAAGCTTCCTAAACTCCTTTACTTCATCAGTGATTTTATTAGGAGCTACCAGTTGGATGTAAGTTTGAGGCTTGCTTTTAAAATCAATTCCTTTCAAAGAATCATTCAAATGCTTGATGTTCTCTTTGATTGAATCTGACCAGTTCTCAAAAAACATTCTGAAATCGCCCACTTTGTTGGTAATGGTTTCCTGCAAATAATCGTTGAATTTTTTTTCAAATTTTGGAAGATTGTCTGGTAGTGTTCATCAAACTGTGTCTGTCATTTTTTTTCCTTTGAGAGGATTAACACCTGCCCCATAGGATATTTTCGTTAGGATGGCAAGGGTGG
>NZ_QKZK01000078.1 GCF_003254275.1 Breznakibacter xylanolyticus
ACGCTGACCGTCACCGATGCCAACGGGTGCGTCAACACACAAAGTGCCACCGTGAGCTGGTTCCCACAGCCGGTGGTCGATTTGAGCATCTACTCTGATCTACTGAACAAGAACATCCAACCCGACACGGTTTATACATGCCCAACCAATCCGGTCACCATCACAGCTACCCCCGGCTTCACACAATACATCTGGAGCCATGACGCGGCAGAAACAGGAAACGTGACATCAATCGCTCCCCTGGTGGATGATGAAGTATTGGTGAAACTCGAGGCCATTGACACAAACGGATGCCCGGCCAATGACAGCATCCGCGTCATTGCCCTCGACGTTCCTGACGAAGTCTTAATCGGGTTCAAAACAGATATATGTGTCAACGAAATCATCTCCATTGCACCCATTAAAGACAAAATATACCGTCACTACTGGAGCTTCAATGGCATAACCAGCACAACAGACAATTATTCATCGCCAACAGGAGGTATCCTTACGCTCACCATTGAGAATGAATATGGCTGCCCTGCCAGCACCAACATCACCATTCATCAACCCGAAATCAACTTTGTAGGCGGTATCGACAAAGCAATCTTGTGCTATGGAACACCATACACGTTTGAAGTCATCCCGGAAACAGATTATTCATACAAATGGAGCGACAACAGTACCAATCTGGATTTCACAGCAATAGAACCGGGCACCTACCAACTCGAAACAACACACAACACTCTGGGCTGCAAACTTAAAGCACCAGTTACACTCGAATGGCATCCGGGCAAACTATTTGACGTACAAGATTCATTGGTGGTTTGCCAATCGGGGCTTCACTATAAAATACAAGGCGACACACAAATGATCAATTACGAATGGCGCCTCGACAATGATCCAACAATCATCACCACAGAAAACTACATTATCACAGACCCGGCATTGGAAAGCGGCAAACGAGTTTTTCATGTGTCGGCTCAATTTGTGCCACCGTTGGTGCCCCTACCCAACGTTTACGCCCCCACGGCAATCTGCCCGATCACCCAGGATTTCTCGTTTATCGTCAAATCAGAACCAGATCCAATTTACATTGATGAAACATACAGCTGTGGCTTGCCTTCATATACATATGAATACAATTTAAAAGACTACGAAGTTGAAATACTATGCATCTGCGAAGGCAACGAAATCACCCTTCAAGGCTACAATGACTATGTCAGTTATCAATGGTCGAAACTGAACGCAGGCGCATTTGAAAACATAGGTAACGGCACCGAACGAACCTTGACCGTATTCACGCCCGGAATTTACAAGTTAGAAGCACAACAACCCTCACTCCCAGGCATTACCGGATGTATCTCTATCGGCATTACCGAAGTGCGCATACTCGACAATCCAATCATTGACATCACACCCGAAAAACAGGTATGTACCGATGATTTATTTACCATCACCAACACCGATGTCGATGCAGCCAGCCACACCTATCAATGGAGTTACGACAATGAAACCATTGCCTCAGGAGCAGGGCTTTTTGAAATCATCGACCAAACACGCCCAGGTGAATATTCCGTAGAAGCCACAGGAACCAACGGATGTGTTTCAAATGCAACCACCATCATCTATGAGCCAACACCTCCGAACATTAATCTACTGAACGAACTACGTTGTAGCAACGAGCCCCTTTCACTTTTGAACAAATGGAATACAGAAGTACCACTCATCCCAACCTACAACTCACATCGATGGTACATCAAACAAACCGATGGAACTTTCGTCGCAGAAAATAACGATGAAGTGACACTGTCGTCAGGAGATTATGTATTCAGGCTTGAAGTCCTGGTTCAGGAAAACCCACTGGTTCCCATCTGTCCATTCTATTACGATTTTCGACTCATTGTCAAACAAGCGCCAGACTTCACCATTGGAAACGACAAAGAAATTTGTGATGGCGAAAGCATTACGCTAATGTCGAATAAGAATTTCCCTCTATATGAATGGATAGAATTATCAGCTCCGGCAAACACATTGTCAACCAACAATGCACTAACAGTTACCACCAGCGGAACATACCAACTGACTGCATGGGATATATACAACAATCTCACATGCAGCAGCACACAACAGGCTACCATTACAGTTAAACCACTACCAACCATCACGCTGGCATCCCCTATTGATCCAATATGCGATGGACAAACCGTCACAACCATCACACTTCAAGATGCTTTGCTTTATGATAACATCACATGGAGCACTGGTGCAGTAGACGACGGAAAAACGTCCATCACGACCAACAAAGCCGGAACCTACACTGTCACAGCACGAAGCATCAACAGTCAGTGCACCAACACACAGACAGCAACCATCGCAGCCTACCCACGACTGACCCTCACCCTGCCTGCGGACAAGGGCACCATTTG
>NZ_QKZK01000079.1 GCF_003254275.1 Breznakibacter xylanolyticus
GTATTTAAGGGTTTATGAAAAAGTACTCTATAAAGCTGAAAAATATGTGTGGATGAAATTAATAATTAAATGGAAACAATAAAATATCAATTGAATAAAATCAAATATCAAATGGCATGATTAAAAATCTTTTTGAAATAGATAACATTCTGTGTGTGCAGATTAATATTCAAAGTGAAGACATTTATTAAGCGAATCAAATAAATAAAATTACAAGTGGAATAAATCTGAATTCAAATGAAGACATTAATCTATTCTGTGGAATCACTTAAGAGTCGTGTGGAATGTCTGTTCGTTTCATTCTTCTTTGCCTTGCCCCTAACGGTTGCGCATATGCCTAGTGGCGGATTGCGGACGATTCAACTGTCAAACCGCGGTGAAGTTTGAGCGGGCGAAAAGCCTTGCAAAGTGCAGTAAAACCGCCATTAGGTATATGCGATGTTGTGCAGCGTAATTATTTATTCTTCAATTTGTTTCTTAATCATTGTTTCAATCTCTGCAAGCCTGTCAAGTGGAATTGAGCTCAGAATTTGAGTCAATTGAATCACTTTTTCGGTTCGTTTCAACGAAATCAAAGGATGATTCTCGTTCGCTAAATTCTCTTGCGATGGAATCCATTCCAACAAGTCGTTCGGTGTACAATGCAACATTTCACAAAGTAACTCTACGTCCTTTAAATTCAGTTTCTCGATTCGGTTATTGACAATCCGCGTGGCAAAATTGTCGGAATAACCTCTTTTCACAAGGTAACTGAAAGGTTTATCAATCCCTCTGGCCTTAAAAATACGGGTGAAGTTGAATGTTAACATGTGGTAGTTGATAGTTTTATAAAATCAGTCTTGTGAATATAAAACTATTTCCACTTATTTAAAAATCAACTCGTTTATTTGAATTTCAATCTCGTTAGTTTGAAACATGCAGTCGTTTTTTTCAAAATCAAAGTTCCCTGTTTCTACTTATTTTCCTTCTTATTCTAATAATGAGTCGTTCGTTTTTCAAACTATTCCGTTTGTTTGTAAAATCATGGAGGCTTTTTGATGTTTTATCTTTCTGGTTTTAATCTGTTCTTCCTTGGTTTCAGTTTTCCTGGTGGTTTTTCTTTTTATTATGCTGCACAACGTTACGCATATGCCTAGTGGCGGATTGCGGGCGATTCAACTGTCAAACCGTGGTGAAGTTTGAGCGGGCGAAAAGCCTTGCAAAGTGCAGTAAAACCGCCATTAGGTATATGCGATGTTGTGCACTGGGCTTTTATTTCTTTATTCTGTTTAAATCTATCGTTTTTTTCATTCTCAGATTCTTCTCGATATAGTGAAAGATTCTGTTTTTTATTTCGTTTCTCCTGATTCAGCTTATGGATTTTAATTCTGATTTAGAGAACATTCCTCTTTCGGATCAATTCAATCTTTCTGTGTTGCTTATTGTTTTCAGAATGTACAGAATCAAACGATTAATGGAGATGATTAATTCTCGAGTGGAACAAATAATAATTCAAATGGAATAATTTAAAATCCTTTTGTATTCCTTAAAGTAATCAATGGTATAATTAAATTTCCGTGTGGTACTTTTAACTTTTCAAATGGAATAAATCAAACACCAATTGGTAACATTAATCAGGCTTGTGGAATTAATCAAAATGCCTGTGGAACCATTAATCTTTTCTGTGGAATCATCATTTCATTTTCTCATTCTTTTCAATCTGTGTGAGTTATTCTTTTTTTTAAGTGTGATGTTTTCTTTTTTAGCCTGGTGCACAACGGTACGTGTAGCATTAGTGGCGGATTGCGTGCGAATCTCCTTTCAAACCGTTAGATGGCTGATGCGGGAAACGAACCTTGCGGAACGTGATTCGCCAGCCATTAATGCTACATAGTGTTGAACTAAATCCCTAACGGGATAGCTCTCCATATTGCCCCCTAAAATTACTTTTTATTATCCATTACGCAGTAATAGTTTTTAATTTATCAC
>NZ_QKZK01000080.1 GCF_003254275.1 Breznakibacter xylanolyticus
ATACTTATGATTACCCACACAAATCAGAATAGAGCCGAAAAAGATGTCAGACAAAATGACAGTTGATGAGATGAAAACAGATGTTTAAATCCGTTCTCTTCGTCTCTTCTGTCTAATCGATCTGTCTGTCTTTAGTCTAATCATCTTCTTGTCGACGTTATAACTCTTTTGAGTTATATGTTTTTTTATTTGAACAAGGGGGAGCAAAGCTTCATCTGGTTGATTTAATAAATCAAAATAAAACTCTGTCTCCCAGTGTCTCCGTGTTCATTAAAAACTCTTTTATGAATCGCACTAACTTAACGACATTGATACTTGAATGCATTATTCAACCCTTAATTCGCATTAATATCCAATCATAAACATCCCCGACAAGGTTCAAAACCCTGCCGGGGATAAGCATTAACTAAATCACCAAATCTCCGCCCTCAGCGGGCATGAAATACCAACAAAGGTGTGGTACTGTGAAACAACATCCGCTTGGCAACACTGGGGTTGAACAAACGAGAAATAATGTTGCGTCGTCGTGTGGTCACACACAACATACTGATATCATTTTCTTTAATATACTTTTCTACCCCTTCCGAAAAATCGGTCGTATCAACCAGGTTGCACACCACCTTCGTCTCCTGATAACGTTTGCTCATATAATCGCGCAACCCCTGTATCCGAACCTCATCCCACCGACTCTTGAGCGATGACTCAAAATGAATGCAATGAATGTTCACCTGCAACGGCTTCACAATCACCTCCAACAACTCCAATGCCTTAAAATCTGACTCCTCAAAATTGGTCGCATACAACACATTGTTCATGTGTTCAATGCCCCGGTATGCAAAATCCTCAGGAATGGCTAACACCGGCACTCGTGCGGTCTCAATCACCTCGGCCGTCACACTCCCAATGAAATCGCTGCTCTTTTTGTCCTTGCCTCGCGTCCCCATCACAATCAACGTAGGACGATACAAGCGGGCATAACGCACAATCTCATCCTCTGCAACCCCCTTCGACAACATGGTTTTGAACGTCACCGTGGCCCCCGGACGACTTTTCACCTTCTCTGCCAATGCGTCCTTCAACAATTGCAAGTTCTTTTCCCCGCTATCCTTTAAGTCAACCGCCAACTCCTCCATGTTCACATCGTACATGTAAGCATCCGTAAACGGTAAGGCATTAATCACCGGATCAAAATAGGTGTGCATGAGGGTCAATTCGGCTCCCGTGACAATGGCCAAATCCAACGCTATTTCCGCTGCTTTGCGCGAATAATCGCTGAAATCGGTCGGCACCAATATACGAGCCTTCCCACTCTTCGACACCAAATCCCCGTCTTCCGCGACCGGCTTGGGCTTAAACAGGTTCTCAACCAGTCGCAGAGCGCTCTCCAAATCTTCCTCCCGAATACGAACCTTCACCCCTGCCGAGATGGCACCCTGCAAGATATTCGCATTTTGAATGAAACAGTCAATCTGATTGGCCTCCAAAACGGTTTTCACAATTTGTGCCCGCTCAAAGGAGTATGTTCCTAGTGTGATGATGTTTTCTGGCATGTCTTCTTGTTTTTAGTGGGTGATGATGATACGATACAAGCTCTCTCGAACTATCGTTATTTCCATTAAATTATCTTTAATATACTATATTTCAATGACGTATTCCAGCTCGAAAAGAGCCTATGCTTTAGCGCTGTGCATCGCCCGACGATGCAAGAGATGCCCATATTGAAAGCCCTGTTTTGAAAATCAACGAAGTCAATGGGCGTTAGCAATGTTCTTGTCCCATACATATTGATTGACTTGAGCCCTTCCTGGGCGGTTTAACATTTTAGGGGGTTACCCCAAGTAACATGATTCAACAATGAATTCCACTGAAACTTTCTTCCCCTCACCG
>NZ_QKZK01000081.1 GCF_003254275.1 Breznakibacter xylanolyticus
ATTACAAAAGCAAATAGAGCAAAAGAGCCTATTTTGAGGTGAAAAAAGGTGTTTTTTTAATGAATTTTGGATGGAAAGCTGCAAGATGGGTTAGATAAATGTAAAGAAGAATTACAACGTCTGAATGATGAGTTAACTGAATTGCGAAGCAAAGAAGACACCCTGAAACAAGAAGAACGAGCGATATCCATTTCTATTGAAAAAGACGAAGTTGGCAGTAAAATCAAGGACTTGGAAAAGGAAATTAAGCAGCTTGAGACAAGTAAAACATTGCGAAGCAAAAAACTTGACGATTACAATAAAATAGCTCAAGGTGTTGACTTGCAAACAAATCCCAATGAAGATACCTTTATTGCAAACCGGGAAAAAGCAAAGCAATTAAAACAAAACACTCAACAAAAAATTGATGATGAAAGTGAAAATCTTCGTGCATTGAAAAACAAAGATGACGAATTAACAAAATCAACGGAGGAATTAGTAAGCACTATTCAAACTCTTCAAAAAAACAAAAATAATATCGCTGGACGAGAAGCGGAGATACGAGATGAGATTATTGCACAAATTGGAGCAAGCAAAGAAGAAATCCCGTTTATTGGAGAACTCATCAAAGTAAAAGAAGATGAAGTGAATTGGGAGTCTTCCATCGAAAAAGTGCTTCACAATTTTGCTCTGCGATTGATTGTTCCGCCAAAATATTACTCCAAAGTAAACGAATATGTAAACAGCAATAATTTGAGAGGTAGAATTCGGTATGATAAGTATGAAGAAAACTATCTCAAAAATTTTCAGAACAAAAACATAACCGATAAATCTATAATAAATAAAATTGAAATTAAGCCAAAAACACAATATTATGAATGGATTGAAGATTATTTACAGAATCAATTTGATTTTGTTTGCGTAGATAATCTTACCGAATTTGAGCGTTATTCGGAAATGGCAATAACCCAAAGCGGACTGATAAAATTCAAAAAAGGGAAGCACGAAAAGGATGACCGTCCACATATCACGAAAAAAGAAAACTATGTTCTAGGCTGGGATAACAAAGAAAAAATTTCTGCTCTAAAGAAAGAATTAGTCAATCTGCAAAACCAGCAAACCGATAATAGAAAAGCTATTACAAGTAAAAATAGTGAAATAAAAAATTTAGGAATATTTAGCGACGAATGCCATAATCTATTTTCAAAATTTGATAAATACGATGATATAAATTGGCAAATTTATGCCCAAGATATTCTTGAAAAAGAAAAACAGAAAACTGATTTAGAGAAAACCAACGACCGGGTAAAGAAATTGCAAGAACATCTGAGCAAGGTTCAAGCGAATTTAAAACAAGTTTCGGATGTAGATATTTTCAATAAAAGTCAAGAGATTTTTACTAAGGAAAAGGATATTGAAATTATTGAAGGAGAAATTGAAGGAAGTGAAAAGACAATTCAGATTACAGGTATTACTGACATTGATGAGTTTGAAAATACCAATCGTGAAATTTTAAATGTTGAGTTTTCCAATATCAAGATAACACAATCTAATTTTCAAAAAGAATTATCAAGAAGAGAAACTGACCTTAAAAATCTAAAACAACAAAACGAAAGGGAAGTAATAATTAAAATAAACACCTTTAAACAACCCTCAGAAGAAATCACAAACAAATTTAAAGATTGGCGTTCTGATGTGAATTCATTGCCTGATTCTACCAATTTAGACTTAATCAGTGAATATCAAAGATTTTTAGAAAGATTAGAAAAAGACAATCGAGACTATTCATGGAACTGTGTCTGCAATATATAAATATTAATTTTGCAGACAATGAAAGACAAACCAGATTTCAGTTACGAAGACTTTGAAC
>NZ_QKZK01000082.1 GCF_003254275.1 Breznakibacter xylanolyticus
ACGGCTGAGAAATCCATAGCCGAGCATCCGGGATATAGTTCAACCTGGGATTCGCGCTAGGCATTACATGCCGCTTAAATCCCTATATATTGTGTAGCGTTTTTTATGTATTCTGAATAAAATAGCAAACGGTTTTTGAATCAGGCTCAACAAAAACAAAAAGACTTCCATCGCACCAAAAATTTAGAAAATCGAAATATTCTTGCATTGATTCATCTTCACATTTTATTGTCTTTTGGGCTTTTATTTTACCAAATGTCCTAAATTGACACAAAAACTTCATTTTTTTATTGCTTTTTGGACAAATAGGAATTTCAAAATCTTGCTCAAATTCTGGATTCCCTGTTATACCAACAACCTCAAACCAATTTTCATCATTTAATCCATCAAATTCGGCTAACGAATATTTTATTTTTTCAAACTCAATTATAGTTCCATTTTTTAAATCGTCATATGCAGACGAAATATCTTTTCCATTTTGAGGATAAATTATACTTGGTTGTTTCGGATTTTCATAATCAAGAATTATTTTTTCAAAATCTAAATATATTGGGCAAATAAGATTTATATCAAAACTTAACCATTCAAAAATTTCATCTTTTCTTGATATTTTCCCGTTGCAACCAATTGTAGGAAGACCCAAACTTGCTAGACTCCAACTGGATTACTAAGTTTGTAAAAAAGAAAAGTATGCAAAGATTACTTACCGAAAATATCGACAGAATTAGAGCATTGTGTATTTCCTATAATGTAAAATCCTTGTTTGCATTTGGTTCGGTATGTACAGACAGATTCAATGAAGAAAGCGATGTGGATTTACTGATTTCTTTTAATCCAATGGAATACGGTGAATATGCAGACACCTATTTTGAATTGGCAGAGAAATTTGAAAACCTTTTGCATCGTCCCGTAGATTTGGTAACTGACAAATCCTTATCAAACCCATACTTTATTGAATCAATCAACCAAACCAAGACTTTGATTTATGGAGCTTGAAATAAAAAAAATACCTGTTCGATATTCACGAATCAATCGATTCAATTGAAAAGTATTTAGGCGAAAAAAGAGACTTTAAAGTCTATATGGCGGACAAAATGCTTCGTCGAGCTGTTGAAAGAGAATTTGAAATTATAGGCGAGGCAATGGGGCGGATTGAGAAGCTTGACTCTTCATTGAATATTTCCAGTAAGAAACAGATAATCAGTATGCGGAATCGTGTGATTCATGGTTATGACAAAATAGACAACGAAATTATCTGGGGAACAATCGTCAGACACTTACCGACCTTGAAAAAGGAAATCGAAAGTCTTTTGAAGTAAAAAACAACTGGTTGCAACATCGCATATGCCTAATGGCGGTTTTACTGCACTTTGCAAGGCTTTTAGCCCGCTTAAACTTATTCACGGTTTGATAGTTGAATCGTCCGCAATCCGCCACTAGGCATATGCGCAACCGATATATTGAAATCCTCCTAAAAAATCATTTTTAGGTATAATAAAATCATTTGGAATTTCGCCTCCTAAATGATGTAATCCTTTTTTATTTTCAATAAACTCAAATTGTTTAGTCATAGAATTTTTGTATTAACCCATCTTGCAGCTTTCCATCCAAAATTCATTAAAAAAACACCTTTTTTCACCTCAAAATAG
>NZ_QKZK01000083.1 GCF_003254275.1 Breznakibacter xylanolyticus
CCACGGTTTGACAGTTGAATCGTCCGCAATCCGCCACTAGGCATATGCGTAGCGTTAGGCGCAAAGCTAAGAAACACAAAACCGCAGAACACGAATAGGAAAAATCTACACACGGTTGAGACAATCTTACACACAAGCAGGAAAATATTACACACGCATGAGTTAATCTTACACATAGAGAGGAATTGAAAGAACAAAACCAGACAGATTTAACATACAAGTAATAATTCTGAGCACATAGGCAAATTGATCTTACACACAGACAATCACATTTTTCACACATGCGATCATTATTTACACTCAGTCAATAAAAATCTGAACACAGGATTGCATATTATTAATTTATTATGACTACTTTCAACTCACGATCTGAAAAGAAAGATCACTGAAATCAATCGTTAACCAATTAACCCTGAATTTTATGGCAAGTTCCATTGAAAGTAGCTATGGCGCCAAGCTTCGCAAAGCACAAGATCTCCTGACTTACATTCAATCCTTTGCAGGTTACGCACCACCCAGAACCCAGGAATCAGTAGCAGGTTTTACTGCACTGATTACTTCAATTAGCACCTCAAACACCACCACGGCCAACTCACTTCAGCAGTACAAAAGTGCAGTGGCATCCAGACAAAACGCATACAAAGGAACGGCCACCTCAATCGACAAACTATTGTCGCCCATCAAAGGAGCCGTTGACGCACAGTTTGGGAAAAAGTCACCTGAAAGTGCAGCCATCGCTTCACAAATCAAAACCATGCGCGCAACCAAACTGGTCAAATTACCAACCGACCCGACCAAAACCGAACAGGAAAAAACCGTTAGCCAATCGGAACGGTCACACGGTTCAATCGTGCAGAATTTTAATAATCTCATCAACACCTTGCAACAATTCAGCGGATTCAACCCCTCAAATAACAACCTGAAAATTGCAACACTCCAAACAACCTCTGCGCAAGTAACCACACTGAACAATACCGTTGCACAGCGAATTGTTTCTTTAAAAACAGCACAATCAAGCAGAGCCGCATTATACGCTGATCTTAACGACAGAGTGCAACGAATCAAATCCTATGTGAAAGCACAATACGGAATCCAATCGAATGAATATAACCTGATTAAAGGGATTAAAATATAAACAGAAAAAAGCTCAGCGCCTAATATATAGGGATTTAAGCGGCATGTAATGCCTAGCGCGAATCCCAGGTTGAACTATATCCCGGATGTTCGGCTATGGATTTCTCAGCCGTTG
>NZ_QKZK01000084.1 GCF_003254275.1 Breznakibacter xylanolyticus
TGATAAATTAAAAACTATTACTGCGTAATGGATAATAAAAAGTAATTTTAGGGGGCAATATGGAGAGCTATCCCGTTAGGGATTTAGTTCAACATACGGTATATTTCAGGCGGCAGGAAAGCGCAACTTGAAAGGTTCACAATTCCTATTAAGTTTGTAACGGCAGAAAGGAATGCGATTTCTAATGCCGCCCGCAACATACCGTCACCGTTAGCAGTAATGGTAAGAAGACCCAACAGACAAGCAAAAAACGATATTTAAAATAAATAACAAAATGAACTGATATGCAAAAAACGACATTTAAAATAACAAAAATGGACTGTCCATCCGAAGAACAAATGATTCGGATGAAACTTGACGGTTTGACAAATGTCCAATCGTTAGAATTTGACATACCCAACCGACTTTTACACGTTTTTCATACAGACAATAATGAACAAATTTTTCAACGACTTGATACATTAAAATTTGACACTTCAATTCTTTCGACTGTTTCGGTTGACAATTTTACAACAACTGACAAACAAAATGACGAAAGGAAAACCTTATGGACTGTTTTATTAATAAACTTTTTGTTTTTCGCCATTGAAATTGTAACAGGACTTATATCAAATTCGATGGGCTTAGTTGCTGACAGTTTAGATATGTTGGCTGACAGCATTGTTTACGGACTTGCATTAATCGCTGTTGGCGGAACAGTAGTCAGAAAAAAGAACATCGCAAAATTTGCAGGATACTTTCAAATCATTCTTGCTGTAATTGGTTTTATAGAAGTAGTCAGACGATTTATCGGAGTTGAGAAAATGCCTGATTTTCAAACAATGATTTTCGTGTCAATTGTAGCATTAATTGCGAATGTTATTTGCCTGTATTTATTGCAAAAGAGAAAAAGTAAAGAAGCCCATATGCAGGCAAGTATGATTTTTACATCAAACGACATTATCATAAATTCGGGAGTAATTACAGCAGGAATTTTGGTTAATTGGCTCAATTCAGGTTATCCCGACTTGATTATTGGAGCAATTATATTTGTGATTGTGGCGAGAGGAGCTTACAGAATTTTACAACTATCAAAATGACAACTGACAAGACAACAGAAGAAAACCACTACTGCTAATATATAGGGATTTAAGCGGCATGTAATGCCTAGCGCGAATCCCAGGTTGAACTATATCCCGGATGTTCGGCTATGGATTTCTCAGCCGTT
>NZ_QKZK01000085.1 GCF_003254275.1 Breznakibacter xylanolyticus
GCAGTAAAACCGCCATTAGGTATATGCGATGTTGTGGCCTGTGGTTCTTTCATTCTTCGTTTGTCGGGATGTTTCTTTCTTTGCAATAATCATCAATTTCTGTGTCACTTATAAAATAATTGTCGCAGAATTCGTCAAGCTCTTTTTCCGCTCCTGACACATACTTCTCACTAGCTGTCATAAGTTTTTCTGTCTGTTCTATGAATCTATTAAATTCAGTATTCATTTTACAGAGTTTATCAATTGTCTTGAAATCCAATTCACGATATGTCGAAGGAAACAACACTTTACTTTGATATGGATTTGAATTGAGCTCAATAATTCCGATTCCAAAAGATTGATTTAGTCTTGCCATTTCATCACTCAAACTATCGCTAAATTCAAAAGCAACTAAGTATCCATAATTTGCCCAGCTTGAATTTGAAACAGCCTGAAAGAAAGCTTTTTTCAGTTCGCTATCGCTATTTATTTCTTTTTTCAGTTCGTATGAACTCATTTTGAATGTGTCAACCCTATTTATTGATTTCAAAAAGTTCTGACTTGCTTTTGTTTGTAAGTTCAGAAACTTAATTCCGACCATGTCAGGGTGAGTCCAAATTTGGTTGCTGTCTTTGTTGTTTGATTGCTCGTGAAAAATAGTCTTTGAATATGTATCAGTATTTTTCAAGTAACTACTCAAAAGCTTATGCAAATCTCTTTCGTCATAAGTCTTCGTTTTGGGTACTTTTGTAGGAATTGTTGATTTAACTTCCGTTTCACCGCTCAAAACATCAATCGAAATATTCTGCTCGTTCCTTGTCAAGTAGTATGAATAAGTACCGCCTTGTTGTTTTATTCTTTTTACTCTTGAATCACCGTTACGAATAAAGTCACCTAGAAGAGCCGAAACTGTCGAACCAGGAGTTTTTGCTGTACCAAAGTCATAATATTTTTTCTCAACAATGTGATTGTAAACTTCCAAATAATTTGTCAGTTCGTTAATTTCTTCTAAACTTTTTAAAACAGCTTCTTTTAATGTCATTTCTCTATTCGTTATATGTTACGGTTGTCTTCTCCTACCATTGGCCACAACGGGAAGTGTAGCATTAGTGGCGGATTGCGGGCGAATCACCTTTCAAACCGTTAGATGGCTGATGCGGGAAAAGAACCTTGCGAAACGTGCTTCAACCGCCATTAATGCTACACAATGTTGAACTAAATCCCTA
>NZ_QKZK01000086.1 GCF_003254275.1 Breznakibacter xylanolyticus
TCCCAACGCCTGTATCGGCAAATAACAGGTGCAATTCGCCCGACATCCAGATGTTTCCCAACAACATTTTGATGGGTGGGGCATTGATGGCATCCATAAGCCGATCGTTGGCTGTTCGGATGGGTGCCAGGTTTTCGACTGATAGTGATGGAGGGCTATTGGTCGAAAGCTGATTCGGTATATTAATAGGTATAAAATCCATTTCTATCAATTCCTTTCAATTGTATGACTGGAATACTTACCGAGATCGTTGCCTCTGCCAAAATCAATTCGAAGATTGATTCCATCAACATTGGGATCGTCAAAGCTTTCATAAAAAAACTCAATAGCAGGCATAAGCACTTTGGTTGCCATGAATAAATTCTCCATTGTATTATAGGCTTCTGTGATATGTTGAATTTCAGCATTTCGCTCTTCTACCTTTTGAGGAGAGACGTTGGATGTATTGGCATAATACTTTAAAGATTCACTTAAGCGCTTAATGTTGCCAACCATGACGGTTAATGCACTTTCTATTTGTGGCGTAGTGGGGATGTTCATAGATCATTCCCTCCTTTCCTTGTTTCAGCTCGAAGTTGGGCGGTGGTTTTACGTTCGCCAGTGGCTAGCCAGGCATCGAGGACTGACCGTCGATAATAAACCTTGCCAAGGACTTTTGAAAATGGAATCTGGCGACGACTGTTCATCGCATAGAGGGTGGAAACCGCCAGATCCAGATAGGTGGCTGCCTCGCTGATCGTCAGCAAGTCTTTTTCTTTTTCAGCAGCAGAATTTGCTGATGGAATAACATTCAGCAGAGACTGATGAAGCTCGATGTATTCTCCCACTGTGAGAGAATAGAGAGGTTGGTCATTTTTTAAATTCATAAACTCGCGTATTTATTAATATTTGCGAAATCTATGAATGTGGCAGTCCAGATTTTTGTAAAAATATGGACTGCATCTGGACTATGCCACCCCCCGCTGGCGCGCATTTGTAATGCGTGCCTCCTTCTTCATCATGTAACTTTCCTCAATGTATGTTTAAGGGTAATCCCTCATTCAGCGACGGATTGAGTCCGTTTGTGATGGTGCGGTTGTTCCCCTTCTTTTCATACCATCTTTTCACTACCTTCGTTTAAAGGTAATCGGTGCCAACCTTGGACTGTATCCCTGTGTGAT
>NZ_QKZK01000087.1 GCF_003254275.1 Breznakibacter xylanolyticus
CATCCGGGATATAGTTCAACCTGGGATTCGCGCTAGGCATTACATGCCGCTTAAATCCCTATATATTGTGTGCAGTTATTTATTATAATTGTATTTCATAAATGTAACATTCTCCAGTAATCGTGTCTTTCAAATATCTTGAACCTTGGTCAAAATCTCCTTCTTGTTTATATATTATTGTCGATTCTGAATGATTAAACCATTCTGGTGAGTCTGATGATTTTGTCCATGCTCCTTTATCTATGGTCAAGTTATTTTCTTTAATAAAATCATTCCACCAATTTTCTGTAGGTTTGAGTTTTAAACACATTATATATTCTCTTGTCCAGTGACCGGATTGCCAATATTTCCCATTAATAACTTCTAAATCTTTTGTAGGATTTGTCCCCGACCAGTATTTGTAGGTTTCGATTGGATTATTTGTATTTATCTCACTGCAACTTGTAGCGAAAAGTGTTATAATAGATAAAACAATTATTTCTCTTAAATTCATTTTTTCAATTCTTTATTAAAGGTCATCAAACAATTAATATTGTATTCTACTCCATTTTTAGTCTATTCTTAGCAACCCTAATACACTCTGTTAAAATTCCATTGTCAGATTTAACCACTGCAATTAATCGACCTATTTTTTCCAAATTTGTTTTATCAGTGCTCCATATCGCTAATCCTTCTGCTTCAGGGTCAAATCGTATCGAATTTAAAATATTTGGGTCTGATAGCTTAATCGCACCATATACAATTCCTTCCCAACTATAACCTCCTCCTTGAAATCCCTTGTTTTGCAAATACTCTGAATGGCTGTCATTCTCCGTTACATCGTAGTAGTCGTATCTATAATCATTTTCAGCAATCTTAATTAAATTTCCACGAATTGAAATCGAAGTATCGTTAATTGCATGTACAAGTTTATCATTCTTCTCAATCGAGTTACTACATCCTATCAATGTCGTCAATCCAATTATAAAACTTAAGAGTCTCATTTTGCAGTCTGGTTTAATTGCACACAACGGGTAGTGTAGCATTAGTGGCGGATTGCGGGCGAATCTCCTTTCAAACCGTTA
>NZ_QKZK01000088.1 GCF_003254275.1 Breznakibacter xylanolyticus
GCAAGTGAGGTTCTTTGTGTCATGTCGTTTTTTGACACCAAAGATAGGGGGACGGATTATGTGCTAATAGATGGGGTTGGTGGGGGGGATACTTTCAACAGACCACCATTACCTCAGACTATTGACGAGTATAAGCAATACAAAGAGCATACTATAGATTTAATGAAAAAAAGAAACAAAAGGATTTTAGAAAGTATATTCCAAATCAATTAGGACTATGATGAAAGGTTTTGGAAACATAGGACGAAAAAAACGCCAGCCTGTAACATCGCATATACCTAATGGCGGTTTTACTGCACTTTGCAAGGCTTTTCGCCCGCTCAAACTTCACCTCGGTTTGACAGTTGAATCGCCCGCAATCCGCCACTAGGCATATGCGTAACGTTGCCAATAATTGTAAAAAACAGACCATGACAACCATTACGAAAGAAGAATCTATTATCCTCGACGGAATTTCAAAATTCATATTAGAGAAAGGAATCTTCTCTGAATTTGATTGTCCAATAGAAGGAGTTAACCTGAGAAAAGTTTCTGATTATTCATTTTATCTTCAAATTATATCGAATGAGAACTTTTTTTCAAAATCAGTAATCTCTCATAATGGATTCGAGGTAAGACCTATCGAATCGAAACTGAAAGAGTTTTTAGAAAATGGTGGATTTTCTAAAATGTATGTAGAACAAGCAAGAATTAAAAGGAGAAATGAACAGAGAGAAGATTTGTCTTTGCGTCTGACTAAATTCAAAATCTGGACTTTTTGGCCTCTTTTTGTTATTGCTATTTTCGGAGGTATTTACAGTGGAATTGATTTTTTCAACAAAAAGTCAGAGCATAAATCTGAAGAGCAATATTTAGAACGAATAAAACAAGTGGAATCGGAATTAACCACATTGCGTACTTTAATTTCATCCCAAAATAATCAGAGTCTTTTACAAAATTCCACCGGGAAAGAGAATCTTTATCGCGATTCCGTTGGAAAAATAACACATACGGAAAGAAAATAGTTTCTAACATATCTAAAGATTAAAAGATTAAAACAACTATTGGCAA
>NZ_QKZK01000089.1 GCF_003254275.1 Breznakibacter xylanolyticus
ATCCGATGCATTACCTTGGTGCAACCATGGACTTTATTAATGATAATACAGTTGAATTAAGAAAAGCCATGGTTGATATCGGCGTGCCGGATTTTGAAGTGAGCGCTAACTATCATTACACGGCTTCAAATCCTTCGCTGAAGCCAGAAGGCGGTTCGTGGGGCAATCATGCCAGTGTCAACCTGAGGTACAATGGGTTTATGGTGTTTGATTCAGAAAGGTTGAGGCAGCCGGATGTTGATGCGATTTCAAATGGAGTGGATAGGGCGTTTGCTTCTGTGGGCGCTGGTTCCAGTATCGATTATGATTATGTCCTTTTTGCTTTGTCATCAATTTCTACAACTGTTGAGTCTAAATCCCTTAGTTTGTATAATCATCAACTCAATAATTGGTTCTATTCTGAAAAATTTTATGGTTCTGTCGAGTCGGGTTGGTATAAAGCTAATCCCAATTTGCTTAAATATGCTAATTATGCAAAAGGAGCTGGTTATTTTTTTTACTTTACTGGACTTTATAAAGATTTAAATTCTTATCGTTTAGGACATCAGGATGGAGCCAAAACATCATTAAATATAGGGATCAGTACTTGGTCGTCAGTTATAGGTGGCTTAACCGGTTTAAGTTATTACGCCGGCTATTTATATTGGGATAAAATTGTAGTCCCTGATATAAAAAAGAATCCGGAATTTGGGGTTCAAGTATGGGATGCACAAATGAATGCTTTGCCATAGTATTTACTATTTATTAATCTATTATGAGATATTTCCACTATAAAATATTTAAGGTGCTATCAATAATTCCAACAAATGATACACCAGCTTTAAATTCGATGCTAATTTTAATTGGATTAGAAGGGTTAAATATATATTCGGCCTTTAATATTATTGAAAGGGTTTATGGGATTGATCTTTCCGGAATTAACTATATTTTCATTTATTTATTTGTATCTTTAATCAACTACCTCTACATATACCGATATAGAAAGGAAACTCAGCGGAAATATCAAAATGAGAGCAAAATTCGAAGGCATATTGGATCATTGG
>NZ_QKZK01000090.1 GCF_003254275.1 Breznakibacter xylanolyticus
TATTAAATCCGCTCCAATCCATTCTCAACTTTCCTTAAAGAAGCGTTCTTCTTTCTAACGACAATCTGTTCTATTTCTAAACATTGGGCGCAACGTTACGCATATGCCTAGTGGCGGATTGCGGACGATTCAACTGTCAAACCGAGGTGAAGTTTGAGCGGGCGAAAAGCCTTGCAAAGTGCAATAAAACCGCCATTAGGTATATGCGATGTTGGGCGTAGGTTTTTTATCTATATCCGATACCCGTTTCTTAATTCTGTGAATACTGGTTGAAATCAGACCAATTAACTCGTTCAAAATAGAAATCACAATCTTTAATTACAATTGAATCATTTCGATTAGCTGTATTAAATAATATACCAGAAAACTTTCCATGAATCCCTTTCTGCAAACTACCTTCTATTGGTAATATTTCAAATATCTCGACGGATGAATAATTCAGTCTGTCATTAAGATATACTTTTTGAATATCTCCTGAATTATCTATAAAGCGTGCATAACTTGTAAAATCACCATAGGCATCGGAGATAGGATAAATACCTTTCTCTCTTACATTCATTATTTGTAATCTAAATATATTATCACTATTAAGTTCTGCAGATGATTGCAACCCCCTATAAGCAGTTACAGTATAAAAAGGAGTATCATCTAAAAGAGAATAACTGCATTTAAATGATTTGCAACATGTATCGTTATCGACTATTGAGGGCAACCATAATTCTTGATTGACTTTCATTTGAAAATCATTTAATCTTCTGTTCGTGGCAGTTTCATTTTCTGAATCCTGACAGCCTGTTACAATTAAGAAAACAATTCCACTTAGAAATAAATAACATTGTCTCATCTTCTTCATATTAGTTAATAGTTTTGTTCTTTAAACTTACGCCCAACGGGTAGTGTAGCATTAGTGGCGGATTGCGGGCGAATTTCCTCTCAAACCGTTAGATGGTTGATGCGGGAAAAGAACCTTGCGGAACGTGATTAACCCGCCATTAATGCTACACAATGTTG
>NZ_QKZK01000091.1 GCF_003254275.1 Breznakibacter xylanolyticus
TTCTCCCATCTCGAAACTTAACAAGAACCGTTTTTCATCATCAGTAAGTCTTTGTTGGATGGTATCAATTAACGTGGCTCTGGTTTTTTCGTAGTCATCATAAGTGAATTCAACCGAAGTCATTCCTGCAAATTGTTTGTCAAAGGCGGACTTCTGATCTTTTAGAATGGGAAACAATAATTCAATGATGGGTTTGTAATGGCTAATCAAACCAATCTTTACTCCGTCCCATATTTCATCGGATACCCCTTCATTTTCCATGAGAAGTTTGACATCAAAAACATCACGTGGATGCTGCCTGTCTATGGCAGCACAAATCTTACCGCCGTACAATTCAGCCAGCGATACCACATTAATGGCAGCAAACTTACCAAACTCATCCTGAACTGACTCCACCACTTGCATGAATTCAGTTGGAAATACATTACCTCTGGTAATGGTATTGACTTCTATCTTTATCTGAGCATTCTTACTCTGAACATTGAGCTTGACATCCGTTTCGCCGTTTAATGGAACGGTATGGACTTTTACATTAGTCAAATTTCTTTCAATGTCGGTTTTAATCCGATTTAAACCTTCTTGAATGTTTTTCAAGGCTTCATCTCTTGTATCCAATGGCAAATAAGTCAGGTCAATGTCCACCGAAAGGCGAGGCATATCCCGAATAAAGAGGTTAATGGCTGTACCTCCCTTTAGAGCAAATATTTTCTCTTTGGCTACATATGGCAAAACCTGTAACAACAAATCGACCTGAGCTTTATATGTGGCTGAAATCATAATTCGGCTAATTCTTTTGGGATTGACAGTAAATACTTTGGAATGTAAACACCTTTCTCGGCTAGCATTCGGTTGCCTTTACCTAAATCAAATTGTTCGGTTTCAAGAAATTGAAACCATTGATGATTTGTTTTTTCGGCCATATAGAGAAACAGGCGTTTTACTTTCACTGAATTACAACTGGCCAACAGCTCCTTTAGCAGTTTGGGCTTTAAATTCACCAGAC
>NZ_QKZK01000092.1 GCF_003254275.1 Breznakibacter xylanolyticus
GTCTGGTGAATTTAAAGCCCAAACTGCTAAAGGAGCTGTTGGCCAGTTGTAATTCAGTGAAAGTAAAACGCCTGTTTCTCTATATGGCCGAAAAAGCAAATCATCAATGGTTTCAATTTCTTGAAACCGAAAAATTTGATTTAGGGAAAGGCAACCGGATGCTTGCCGAGAAAGGCGTTTACATTCCAAAGTATTTATTGTCAATCCCAAAAGAATTAGCCGAATTATGATTTCAGCCACATACAAAGCTCAGGTCGATTTGTTGTTACAGGTTTTGCCATATGTAGCCAAAGAGAAAATTTTTGCCCTAAAGGGAGGTACAGCCATCAACCTTTTTGTTCGGGATATGCCTCGCCTTTCGGTGGACATTGACCTGACTTATTTGCCATTGGATTCAAGGGAAAATGCCTTGCAAAACATTCAGGATGGACTGAACCGAATTAAGGTTGACATTGAAAAAAATGTACCGGAAGTAAAGGTTCACACCGTTCCGTTGAATGGAGGAACTGATGTAAAGTTGAATTGTCAGGGTAAAAATGCTCAGATAAAAATTGAAGTCAACACCATTACACGGGGCAATGTGTTCCCCACACAATTAATGCAGGTGGTCGATTCTGTTCAGGATGAATTTGGCAAATTTGCTGCTGTCAATATGGTCTCCTTGGCTGAATTATATGGCGGTAAAATATGTGCAGCCCTTGATAGGCAGCATCCTCGTGATGTTTTTGATGTAAAACTGCTTTTGGAAAACGAAGGCTTAACCGATGAAATATGGGTTGGAGTAAAAATCGGCATGATTAGCCATTACAAACCCATCAATGAGTTGCTGTCTCCCATCCTTAAAGATCAGAAGTCCGCCTTTGACAAACAATTTGCAGGAATGACTTCAGTTGAATTCACTTATGATAACTACGAAAAAACCAGAGCCACGTTAATTGATACCATCCAACAAAGACTTACTGATGATGAAAAACGGTTCTTGTTAAGTTTCGAGATGGGAGAA